>JBAZUL010000005.1:0-80372 GCA_041661405.1 Patescibacteria group bacterium | reverse complement strand
CCGCCTCCTCAACCGCTCCGGCTAACATCACTGTCGGCGGACAAGGCGGCCCGATAGTGAGTATTATCACCGACATTGCCGAAGCCTCAACTTCTGTCGCCGTTATGGATATTGAGACCGCGAGTACGACAACTCAAACCGCTTTTGTCGTTAATCAGGCCGGAACCGGCGACGTTGCCGACTTTAAATCCGGCGACGTTTCCATTATGAACGTCTCATCCGCCGGAAAAGTCGTAATCGTCGGAGAACTTGAAGTAGACGGCCGGATTATGGTCTGCTCCTCCGGCGCCTGCTCATCCCGGCTGGATGAAAAAGTGGATGATACTCTTGGCGACTTAGGCGTTGAAGGAAAAGTCGTCGCCGGAGCCTACGAAGGCTATTGCGAAGAAGGATTCGCATGGGTTCCGGGGAGCGCGAAGTACGGGACATTGCCGGGATTCTGTCTTCAGGCTCGCTCCGCCCGCCTGATTGCTGATGGAAGCGAAGCAGAAATGAATCTGACGAACATTGCTGATGAAAATTATCCGGTTTGGACGGGAATATCACAGGGCGAGGCGGATTTAAGATGCCAGAGTTTAGGCCAAGGCTATCATTTAATGAGCGATCCGGAATGGATGACTATCGCGGAAAATATTGTAAGAGCGGAGGCGAATGATATTAATAAAGATTTAGAGGGATTGCAGTTGGCGACCAGTACTATAGCGAATACTTACGAATTAGAAACGAATAATAACGAATCACGAATTGCTAGCAGCACGGGATATGCGCTGAGCAATGGGAATGAGATATATGATTTGACCGGAATGGGGGAGTGGACGAATCAGACGGTTACCGCGGCCGGAAATATCCAGCCGGAAGCGGACGAATGGCTGGAGTACGGCCTTGTCTCCGATTATAAAGGCCTGAATATCGCTCCGCCTTATTACTTAAGCTCGGATAACGGGATCGGCAGGATTAAAACCGGCCTGGCTGATTCGGGAAAGGGAATAAGAGGATTTATGCGCGGGTTTGACGGAATTTACAGCCTGGATTTAAGCTACGCGCCGAATGAGACCCCGGAAGGAGCCGGATTCAGGTGCGCCAAATAATTTTGTTTAATTGAGAAATACATGAAAAAGATGATTTTAAAAATGAATAAATTAGCCTGTCGTTTCTTTTTTCTTTTCGCGGATCGCCGGCGCGGAGGCGGGGCAGATCTTCGTTTCCGCCGGATCGGGGCGACGCTTTTTCTTTTGGCCGTCATAGTCGGTTCGCCGTTTGCCTTGCATTGGCTCAAGGACCGGCAGGTGAAGATAAATTACGATATCTCCCAAAACTATTTCGGCGGAGCCTATCGCTACCAAAACGTCAACCGGGATTTTCAAGTCGGATTTTTGGATAAGGAAGACCAATCCAGGCCGTGGGTGAATTTTACTGTCGGAAGTAACGAGGTAAAAATGGCATTGAGCGGCGTGGAAATGCAAAAATCAAAAATCTCCACCCAAGGCGAATCCGCCTCTGGCGGAAAAAATCAAAATGACAATGTAAAAAAAGATCGGTTAATAATGTCCGACGTCCTTCCCGGTACCGATCTGACCTATGAAATTATTGATCATGGCGTGAAAGAAGAGATCGTTCTCAAAGACAAAAAAGCCGTAGAGACGCAAAATTTTGCGTCTCAAAAAACAAAAGAATTCGTCGGGCCGGCTTGGGAATTTGAGATTGAAGGGAAAAATGTGGAACCAATCAAAGTGGCCGAAGGAATTTATTCGCCGGCGTTTCAGGATAAAACCACCGGAAAGTATGCTTTTCATTTTTTGCGTCCGGTGATGATTGACGCGGATGGTGAAGAATCGGATGAGATCGTGATGCAGATAAAGGAGGTCAAAGAGGAGAAAGTGGGGATGGAAGATAAATCACAAATTCAAAATTACAAATCCCAAATAAATTCAAAATCTCAAATTCTAAATTCAAAACAGTTTAGTTTTTTGGATTTTGAAAATTGGAATTTATTTGGAGCTTGGGATTTTGGATTTAGTGCTTTAGGGAAAACCGCCTTAGCTGATACCAACCTGGAAACAAAATATTCCGTTATTATCCGTCCTTCCGCCAAGTGGCTTAATGATCCGGCCAGGAAATTTCCCATTCGCATTGATCCGAGCGTGGTGCATGACGAATCAAGCGAGTTTTCCGGCGTGAAAAATAGGATATTTGATTCCGGTTCCGGCGCTTCGCCCAAGCTGGAAAGCTACTATCACGAACTGCCGGCGGACAAATATACGGTCGGGTTGTGGCATATGAATGAAGCCGCCAATGATTCCTGCTCCGGAGGGCAGGACGCTTGCGATAGTTCAGGGAATGCTAATCATGCGACTGAATCCGGAACAACAATTGAAACAACTAGCCAAAGATTGGGAGCGGCGGCGAGAGGTTTTGACGGAACCAACGATTACGCGACAGTGGCGCACAGCACCTCTTTGGATTTCAATCAATCCAATTCCTTTACCATTGAGACTTGGTTTTATGCAGATGTTGCCGCTTCAAAAGCCATAATCGGCAAGCAGGAAAATGTTACGAACGAATTTGGCTATGGCCTTGGTTTAGACAGCAACAGCAAGCTCGGTTTCAGCGTATTTAAGCAGAATGTGGCGGCTAACGATATTACCAGCACTCAAACTATAAGCGTGGGGAAATGGTATCATATCGCCGGAGTAAGCGACGGATCAAGAACCTATTTATACATCAATGGTGTTTTGGAGGGATCAACTGCCATTACTATTTCCGCGTCCACTCAGTCTGTCGCAACTCTATATATCGGGGAATTATATAACGGTACCAACAGATTTGATGGTGTTATTGACGAGGTCCGCATTTCCAATATCGCTCGCTCTCCCGAAGAAATCAAAGCTGACGCGCAAAGATTGCCTTATGGAATTTATACTTCTCCGATCATCGATTCCGGCGTGTCCGGCACCGATTGGCAGACGATCCAATGGACGGAGAACGGCAATCAAACCGGAGACGGGGAAACGCTATCTTCTTCCACCAACCTGGTGGCGCAATGGAATTTCAACGAAGCCAGCGGAACGGCGGCCAACAATGACGCGGAAGGAACTTCTTGTGGCGGGACGCCGGCCAATTGCGATGGAACACTCACCAGTTTCGCGTCCACCGGATCGCGCGATGCCGCCGCCGGAACCGGTTGGACGGCGGATAACCGGAGATGGGGGGCGGGAGCGCTTAATTTCGACGGGACGGATGATTATGTGAATATGGGTAGCAATGCCGCGTTACAACCGGCGTCAGCTCTCACTTTTTCCATTTGGATAAATGCAAAATATACCTCAACGTATTATGCTATTGCCGGAAATACTCTTAGCGGATATGCTCGCGGTTATGATTTTGATCTAAGTACCAATGTTTTAACCTTTGCCATTGGAGACGGTACTTGGTCAAGTGTAAGTATGGCGAACTTACCTTTGGGAACCTGGATTAATGCTGTTGGAACATGGGACGGAACAACGGTAAAGCTATATGTAAATGGCGAATTAAGAGGATCTAATTCCCAAGATGCGATATTGTATACGGGAACGCAGTTGGAATTTGGAAGATACTATAATCATGGAGCGGGAAATAGGTTTAGTGGAGTGATTGATTCAGCGGCTCTTTATTCTCGCGCCCTGTCTGCTGAAGAAATCCTCGCTAATTATAACGCCGGGAATATTGAAATCCAAACCAGAACCGGTGCTACATCGGATTCGAATGATGGGACATGGGAAGCCTGGAAACCGAGTTCAACCGGAACGGAAACGCAGATCGCGTCAATGGATACGGAATCAACCGCCTGGCAGACCGATTCTTACCAAAATTCCGATTCAACTATCAGTAAAATAAGCGCGGCAGACATCGGTACTGGCAATGACGGAGATTGTATCATTGACAATGGTACAAAAACATTGGATTCCGACGCCGGTTCAGTTGTTTGTAATAGCAGCGCCAGATCCACCGCTTATGCGGTGAATTTTTCTGACACCACTTTGGAAAAAGCGGGAGAGACATCCGTTACGGTTTCCGCCACTCCTACGGGACTTTTAGCGGGTGATGAAATTCTCATCATCAATCTTCAAGGAACAAGTACTAACTATAGTTCTGTCGGCCAGTATGAGACTCATGTTATCTCTTCTATTTCTACTAATGATCTGAACTTTACCGATTATCCGCTAAGAAATTCCTATGACGGCACGACGCAAAAAATTATGGTGCAAAGAGTTCCCAATTTTGGGAGCGTTACTGTTTGCGGAGGAAATACCGGCGGAGGTTGCACTGCGGCGGCAACGCTCACTATTACGGCTTGGAACGGAACGAAAAACGGAGTCCTGTTTTTCCGGTCTGCGGGAACAACTGTTGTGAATTCAGGTGGATTGATTAATGCGAGCGGAAAGGGTTTTGTAGGTGGTGCTTCTATATCTTCGCTTGGGCAGACAGGCAAACAAGGCGAGTCAATAACTGGCAACCCTCAATCGCAATCAATGGTTAATAATAATGGCGGCGGCGGCGGCGGTCCTAATAGTACAAGTACAAACAGACCTGGAGGAGGCGCTGGCGGAAGTTATGGAACTTCAGGAGGAGTAAGAACTGGTCAGCAGGGAACTAACACGGCTGGAACTTTATATGGGGTAAATAATTCAGATGTGATTTTTCTTGGCTCTGGCGCTGGCAGCGGAGGTACTGATGATACGACTTGCGGAACTAATACCTCGGGGGCAGGAGGGAATGGAGGAGGTCTGATTGTAATTGCGGCTAGCACACTGACATTCAACAATACCATTACCAGCGTGGGGGGTAATGGATCAAGCGCTGGTTGCGCATACCATGGGAGTGGTGGTGGCGGAAGCGGAGGATCGATGCGCTTAATGGCTAACACTGTCACTTTAGGAACCGGCTTAGTAGTGGCTACCGGTGGAACCGGAGCCGCAACTGGCGATGCTGGCTTTCCTGATGAAGCAGGTGCAAATGGAGGAAGCGGACGTGTTGCTATCTATTACACATCCTCTCTTTCTGGTGCCACCACCCCGGTTGCTTATACTAAAAAGTTGCAATCGCAAGCCAAGCAAGAAGGTTCTGGCGCGATGCAAATTGGAACCGGAGCTCCGCAAGTTGATTCTGCTACCGTTGGACTTTGGCATCTGGATGAAACCGGCGGGAGTGGAGCGTATATTAAGGATTCTTCAGGCAACGCCAATCACGGCACGCCGACCGGAACAACGGTTGTGGACGGATTCGCCGGCAAGGCAAGGACTTTTAACGGAACAAGTGATTTTATTTCCGCTACTATTCCGGCAATAGGCGCGGGGAATTTTTCAGCATCAACGTGGATAAAAACAACATACACCGCGGGCGCTCAGATTCTTTTGGATAACCGAGTGGGTGCCGCTCAAGGTTTTACGACCTATATTGAACAAACAACCGGGAAAGCGGCAGTGTATATGTATTCCACTACTGTTGAATCATCTACTGTGGGAACTACCAACATTGCGGATGGCAAGTGGCATCTCGTTGTCGGCCAATATAACGGCACTTCTCTTGATATTTATGTTGATGGATTATTAGAAGGTTCCGTGGCAAAATCCTGGACTAATGGCGGCGTTAGCACTACGCTTCTGATGGGAAAAGATAAAGACGGAGGAAATCTTTTCCACGGTTCTATGGATGAAGTTAAGCTTTCCAATGCCGCCCGCACTGCCGAAGAGATTGCCGAAGCCTACCGCGCCGGACGGGATCATCGCCTGAGCCGGACAATCAGCTCAACCGATTTATCGGGAAAATCCAAATTGCCATTTTACATCGCGGCCGACCGGCCGGGTACATATTTTGAAGCGACAGTCGGCGAATCGGCCTATGCCAATTATCAGCCGGACGCCAATACAGTCGGGTTGTGGCATATGGAAGAGCAGTCCGGATCCGGGGCGTATATTAAAGATTCATCAGGCAATGGAAATAACGGTACGCCGACCGGAACGACTTTTACGCAAGGGAAAATAGGAAAGGCGAGAGATTTTAATGGAAGCAGTGATATTATAACAGTGGCGGATTCTGATAATTGGTATTTTAGCACAGGTGATTTTACAGAAGATTTTTTCTTGAAGTTTGATACCCTGCCAAGCGCCAGTTCATATCAAATGATTTATACGCAACTAGTCAGTGATTCTGATCGTCAAACCTTTTCGCTTTATAATAATTCAGGTGTTTATACGTGGAGGTTTATTGCTGATGCAACAGTTATTGATTTTCCAACTTCTATTTCAACGAATACATGGTATCATGTCGCGTTAGTAAGATCGGGGAATAGCTGGATGCTTTACCAAAATGGCGCTCTTACAGGAACAAGCACAAGTAGCGTTTCAGTTGATAATATAGCCGCTTCTTTGATAATCGGGAAGTATAATAATGAATATTATCTTGATGGAAGATTGGATGAGTTTAGAATATCAAAAGGCATTGCTCATACTGCCGCCGAAATCCGCCAGGCTTACGAGATTGGAAAGCGTACTCATCCTATTACCATTGATTTTTCCGCCTCGCTGGACAGCGGAAATTTGATTGCCAATTCAAGCGATCTTTCTTTCAGCGTCAATTCCCAAACATACGGCGCCGCCAACAAAGGCGATAACCTTTTTGCCGGTGACAAGGTCATCATTAAAGAAAATTACGACGGCACGGAATATATCGCCCAGGGAACAGTGACAAACGTCACGGCCTCCACCGGCGCGGTGACGGTAACTGCTTGGGACAGCGGTTCCACTTTTCCTTCCGGCGGATTTACGGTAAATGCCACGGTCTTCAAATGGCAAAGGGAATATTGGGATTTAACCGGAGCAATGGATGACCAATTAAACGCATCCACAAATCTTACTCTTCGTTTTTCCAATGGAAATGAAGGCCGAAATGTATACTTGGATGATTTTGAATCTGTTTCCAATTATCTTACCGCTCCGGCGGCTTCAACCAACATCACCAGTGCGGACAATCGCTATATCCAATATCGCGCCGTTTTATCTTCCAGCGACACTAATGTGACACCCTACCTTTCCATGGTTAGCATAGATTATGTGTCTGTTCCTGATTTGCCCTCGGATGTCGCGGCTACTGACGGGACATACGGCGATAAAGTCGTTGTTACCTGGACTAAATCCAGCGGAGCCACCGGTTACCGGGTCTATCGGGATAATGTTAATGTCTCGGGAGATTTGGGCGACGTCGCGACATATAATGACAGCGGCGCTGATCCGCCGGTGATTACGCCGGGAACGGCTAGCGCCACGGACGGAACGAATAAGGGATATGTCACGCTGTCTCTTTCCGGCGAAAGCGCGGCCAACGGAACGACTCATACTTATAAGGTTGTCGCTTTTAACGCAAGCGGCGACAGTCCCGACAGTCTTACGGATACGGGTTATCGGGGAGCGCAAACCCTTACTTATCAGTGGCAAATATCCGCCGGCGATTCGGATGCCAGTTATTCTGATATCAGCGGAGGAATCACTGATCCCTATAATGACACCGGCGCGCCGGCCAACGGGAGCGGGCGGTATTTCCATTGTGTCTTAAGCGCTACCGGTTCAGTCAACCAGACTTCAACCGCGGATAGAGGTTATATAGACCCGACGCCGGACATAACCACCAGCGCCGTTTCTTCCATAACCGACACCGGCGCGACAGCCAATGCCAATATTACCAGCATCGGCGGTTCAGCCGTTACCGCGCGCGGCTTTGAATACGGGCTTACTGAAACCGGTACCTGGGAGACGCATGAAACAGGATCGTTTTCAACAGGAGCCTTTTCTTTGCCTTTGTCCGGACTTACCTCTAATACCCCTTATTATATCCGAGCTTACGCGACTAACTCTCAAGGAACTGGTTACGGCTCCTGGGTAACTTCTATTACCACTATGGACGTTTCGCCGGTGGAGTTGAGAAAAAATGTGGAGTTGAGAAAAAATATAGAGATAAGATAATTATAATAAAGCGGAGGCGAGGCGCTGTCTCGCCTCCGCGGCGTAGTTATCGGCTAATTAAGGAGAATGAGCCACAGGACAAAACTGTTAATTATTCTTTCGGGCGCGGCAACGGTTTTAGGGGCGGTTTTTTTGTTTTGGTTTTTTTACCACCCGGCGAAAAAGCTGGAGGTGGATTTTTTGGACGTCGGGCAGGGCGACGCGATACTGATTAAAGCCCCGGACGGGCAGAATATTTTAATTGATGGCGGGCCTAATTCGCGGGTAGTGGAACGGCTGTCGGATGTAACGCCGCCCTGGGACAAGCGAATTGATTTGATGATTTTAACCCATCCGCACGATGATCATGTATCAGGACTCGTAAATATCATTGAACGCTTTGATGTGGGGCGGATTCTTTATACCGGCGTGTCGCATGATTCGCCGAATTATATCGCCTGGCTCGCTAAAGTGAAAGAGAAAAAAATTCCTTTGACCATAATTGACGGGCCGCAGACTATTAATTTGGGCGGGGGCTGTGAACTGGAAATATTGTATCCGTTAGAGAGTTTTCTCGGTAAGACCGTGGAAAATTTAAATAACACTTCAATCGTTATAAAGCTGGCTTACGGAGAGACGAGTTTTTTGTTTATGGGAGACGCCGAAGAAGAAGTTGAGAAGGAGATTAATGAGTTTGAACAAAATAAAAACGCCCCCATTAAAAATGGAAACGTTTTTGCAGGTCCGCTCAAGGACGGAGTTCCACTGACTGATAACCAATTTAATAATAACACGTTGAAAAATTCTGTCAAGGGGTTAGGAAAAGCTAATGTTCTAAAGGTCGGGCATCACGGATCGGATACGTCGTCGTCCGAAGAATTTCTGGCCGCTATTAAACCGGATATAGCCGTAATTTCGGTTGGCAAAGATAACGACTTCGGTCACCCCAGCCTCCGGACATTAATGAAGCTTAAACGGATCGGGGCGAAGATTTTCCGGACGGATGAAAAGGGAACTGTAAGAATGGCGAGCGACGGGGCGACGGTTGAAATCAAAAAATGAACCCCGCTTGCCTTGTGGCGGCGGGACGCCTCCCCCGCAAATGCGGGGTCGGCGCGGGGTTGAAATTTTGAGATGAGGCTGGTATAATCAGTTCAAAGTTTTATAACTATTAACTTCGCACTTCGCACTTTTAACTAATTTATCTATGGTTCAAAACAAAAAAGCGGTTCCGGTAAAAAAAAGCGCCGGAGGCAAGAAAAAAATTCTGATCATTGAAGACGACAAAATGATTTCGGGAATGTATAAGATGAAGCTTGAAGACCATGGCTACGTCGCCCTTACGGCGGGCGACGGCAAAGTCGGCCTGGAGCTCGCGATAAAAGAAAAACCGGATTTGATTTTATTGGATATCATGATGCCGATGGTGGACGGCTTCTCGGTTTTAGCCGAAATCAAGGCCGCTCCCGGGATGAAAAATACGCCGGTAATTATTATGACCAACCTCGGCACGACCGAGGACAAAGATAAAGGGAAAAAAATGGGCGCGTCGGACTATATTGTCAAAGCCGACCTGACGCCGGCGCAAATCGTTGAAAAAGCGGAAAAATACATTAAATAGAATTTTTAATTTTGTAATTTTTAAATTTATGAATAATCATCCAAAAAACGAACGGACTTTGGTAATCATTAAACCCGACGGAGTGCAGAGATCTTTGATTGGCGAAATTATCCGCCGCTACGAACGGGTTGGGTTGAAACTCATTGCCATGAAAATTACCGTGGCTGGTTTGGAAATGGCGGAAAAGCATTATTATGACGTCGGCGGGGAAGAGTGGCTTGAAGAAGTCGGGAGAAAAGCCCGAGCCGCTTATGAAAAAAAAGGTCTTAAATCGCCCTATAAAACCAACCGGGAAAACGGCATGGCGGTTTTAAAATCAAACGCCAAGTATTTAGCGTCCGGACCGGTTATCGCCATGATCTGGCAGGGAGCGCACGCGGTCGGATTAGTCCGGAAAATAACCGGCGCCACCGAACCTTTATCATCAGACGTCGGAACGATCCGCGGCGATTTTACTTTGGACTCTTACGCCATGGCCGACCGGGACAGCCGCTCGGTGCGGAATCTTATTCACGCTTCAGGAACGGTGGAAGAAGCGGAAAAAGAAATTCCTAACTGGTTTAAAGAAGACGAAATCGTCAAATACACCCATATTCAGGAAAAGATCCTTTATGACGTTAATATTGACGGAATTTTAGAATAAATTATCAATGAATTTTTATTGAATCAATTTTAAATTTTCATTTAATTTTAGGTAAAAATTCAGCTATTGACGAGTTTTAGGGGTTTGTGCTATGATACTGGAAATATTGCAGAGAAATTCAAAGTCCTTTTTATGCCGAAGAAAATAACAATTGAAGATTTGGCTGGGATGATGAAAAGCGGTTTTGGCGAACTTAAGAAAGAAATTAAAGAGCTGGACGCTAAAGTTAGCGGACTGGAAAAGAAAGTGGAAAAAGGTTTTAAGGGCGTGGAAAAAGATTTTGAAGATTTCGCGAGGGCGATCAAAACGGATTTTAACCGGATGGATGATCATTTGCTGGAAGTGAAGAAGAATATCGGGGAGGTTAAAGATAATTATTGGACTGTAAAACACCAATTGCAGAACATGGAAGAAGATTTAAAGAAAGTAAAGCTCAAAGTGGACGAGATTTACCCGATAAAATTCAGGGAAATTGACCGGAGGCTGGCGACCAAATCGGCGGCCGGAGAATAAAAGCAAAGAGAGTATGAAATATTCAGCAATAAAAACTAATTACGGCTTTAAGGGCATTTTGAAGACCATTTTCATGGTATGGTTTTACGTACCAGCGCCCGGGCCCGGCAAAGCATAATAAAAGCAGTAAGAGGTTTAAGATAAAAATCAAGGCCCGGACCCAAAAAGGAGTGCGGGTTTTTTGTAAGAATGGGTTTTTCAATGCTCGCATCGTTTGAAAGAAATAAAAATTGCAGGCTCTTTAACAATTGCGGCTACCGAGCGGATCGCCCCGTTTCCTTAATTATTTTTTAAGGAAGGCGGGGCGGTCCGTTTGGCTGGACTTTAAGCAACTGGCGCGTTTTGCCGGTTATTAACGCTTAAAGTTCTGACCGTGTCCTAAAAGGACCCGGACGGCCGCACGCGGCCAGTATTTGTTTTTTTATTTTTGGATTTGCCCCTGCGGTGACCTCTTTTTGCAGTTTGAGGTCTGGGGCACAGATTTTAGGAGGGTTTGAGATGAGCGAGCTCGGTGGTATGAGAAACGTGGTTGTGTTTGAGGGTAAGGAGATTCTCTGTCTGCTGGATCCTTGGCGAAAGGAAGAGGAAACCAAGGAAAAGCAGGAAGAGGATCTAGGTCCGATGACCTACGGGTACTTCGCAGTACCTGAAAAGCGGAGGACTCCTTACCTCTAATCCACACCGAGCCATCCGGGTTTCGGAATTTGCGGCAGTTCTTTGCCGCAACAAGCGTCGGTCTTTGACGCTTGAGTAGTCCCGCATCTCCTGCGGGACGAATTTCCAGACCCAGCCGCGTAACACGAGGGCTAAGAAGTTTCCTGGTCGATTTACATCTGACCGGTTGAGACTTCTTAGCCCTCTCCCCACCTTTTTGCCTGAACCACTGATTATCACTGATTTCCCTGATTACACAGAAATATTTCCGTTTGTATATTTTAATCAGTGAAATCATTATAATCATGTGAAAATCAGTGGTTCAGACAAAAGGCGTTCGGCGTTTGACACAACGCCACTGATCTTCTATTCTGAAACTATGATTAAGGCTAAAGAAATAATTGAATATTGGAAAAAAAACCGCCGCGCATGATTATGAATTCGTAAGAATAAATAAATTATACGAAAAGTTATGCAAAAAAATTTAAATAAATCAGAGGCCAAGAGAAAAGTGAAGAAATTCAGCGAAGAATTGAAGAAGAATAATTTTCCTTTTAAGGCGGTATATCTGTTTGGTTCCTACGCGCGCGATAGGGCTCGCAAATGGAGCGATATTGATGTCGCGGTGATTTCGGAAATTTTTAAGAGAAATCGTCCGGAAAAAGAATTAATCCTTTGGAAGCTAAGAAGAAAAATTGATTCCATGATTGAACCGATAGGCTTTACGGTTGAGGATTTTAAGGATGATCGCGATCCCATGGTGGCGGAAATAAAAGAAACCGGGATAAGGGTGGCTTAAGCGAAAAGTTTAGCCGCTTTTGTTTGACAGCCGGATTTTGGCGGAGTATTATGTATTTATAAGCGTGAAAAAAATATGGAGGACAATAATTTGAACCAAAACAATATAATTGCCGAAGAAAAAGAGCCGACTAATCGGGAGATTATAGCGGCGATTAAAGGTTTTGAAGGCGGATTAAGGAAAGAGATTGAAGAATTGAAAGGAATAACCAATAATACCAATGAGATTGTTAATGAGTTAGTTGAAGCGGTTAACGATTACGCGACCAATACTGACCGGCGTTTGGATAAAATTGAGGCTACTATGGTGACCAAGGATTATCTGGACAGGAAAATGGCGGATGTGAAAGGCGACTTGGTATTAATGATCAGGGATGAAGATAAAAAACTGGGAGCTACAGTGGAAACCTTGGCGGAGAAGAAAGTAATCAGTGAAGACGATAAGAAAAATATTTTATCCATGGAGCCTTTTCCGAAATTATATGTTTAAGATGTTAATAAAATTAACTGTCAAACTGTTTAACTTGCTACTCTTGTTGCCTTTAAGACGGGTGGCGGTTTTTTCGTAGTTGACTGGATGAAGACGGAAAGAAAGCCACCCGAAGAAGGTGGATTTTTTATTTAACACAGGTTTAATTTTCAATTTAAAATTTTTATGATTAAGCACATCCAATTAAACGATGTCTGTCTCCGGGAATCGGCTCAGGTTTCGGGCGGAGCCATGAGTCCGGGCGATCAGCTCACCTATATAAAATATCTTTTAGAAGGCGGGATTGACCGGATTGAAATCGGCTTCCCGGGTTCGTCGCCGGTACAGCTGGAAAACTGCGGGCGGATCGTTGAATTCGTTAACGCTAACGCCAAAGGCAAAAGGCCGCTTTTAGGCGGCCTGGGGCGGGCGAAAAAAGAAGACATTGACGCGATAAAATCGGCCGGGTGCGATTTATGCCATATTTATATTCCGGCCTCGGCTGATTTTGTCAAAGCCATGTTCGCGGCTGATAAGTATGGCGATACGACCGAAGGAAAACAAAACTGGACCATTGATCAGGCGACGGCCATGGTTCGCTACGCCAAGAGCCTCGGTTTTAAGAGCGTGGAATATTCGCCCGAAGACGCGGGACGGACCAGTCGGAAATTTTTATTCCGCCTGGTAGAAGCCGTGATTAATGCCGGAGCGGATGTCGTAAATATTCCGGACACGACCGGACTGCGCGTTGGTTCGGAATTCGGGGATTTAATTGCGGACATAGAAAAAAATGTTTCTAACCGGAAAAATGCCCTTATCTCCGTGCATTGCCATAATGATTCTGATCACTCTACGCATAACGCCCTCGCGGCAATCGTAAACGGCGCGGACATAATTGAAGGGACATTCTTCGGCTTGGGCGAACGTTCGGGCATGACAAAATTTGAAGCTGTGATTATGAACCTGAATACCAGGCAGGATGTTTTTAAAAATTTTAAGATTGATTTTAAGCCGGAGCTTTGCGTTAAAATCGTTAATTTCACCGCCAACGCCGTCGGTATGACTGTTCCGCGGCATTGGGTCGTAATTGGCTCGCAAAATTCTATCTGTTCGTCCGGCACCCATCAGGCCATTGAAGCCCGGGCCCGCGAACAGGGAATGGACAGCGCTTATTACAGCTGGCGCCCGGAAATTTACGGGCATAAAAACGTGGAAACCGTAATCAACCAGTCGTCCGGCCGCGAAGGGCTCAGGAAAAGATTAGAAGAGATGGGCTACGCGCTGGGGAAAGACGAACTGCAAAAGACCTACGAACAATCAACAAAAATTTCCGAGGCCATGGCCGGCAAACCTCTCTCGGATCGGGAATTGGCGGCGATTGTCCACGAAACTATTGACGTGATTCCGTTTCCGATTAAAATTAAGCGCTGTCAGGCTATTGGCGGAGAAGGGACGCTTCCGACCGCGACCGTTATCGTTGAAATCGGCGGCAAAGAAGGGATTAGCGCTTCGGTCGGGGTCGGACCTTTTGACGCTATCATGCGCTCGGTCGTCCGGGCGGCCGAAGATTTTTATCCCCGCTTAAAAGATGTTAAGATAGATCTTGACGACTGGCGGCCGGTGGCGGTTAGCTCCGGGTCGGACGCTTTGGCCGATGTTTACGGCCGGATCAGAATTAATGATGACGCGAACCGCACGTTTTCCGGCCGGGCCGTGCATATTGACACTAATCAGGCTTCGGCTCAGGCTTTTGCTAATTGTCTTAGCTGGTACCTGGCTAGTTTATAGGCTTTGGCGTTTGGCGCATTAAATATGTCAAAAACCGCTTATCAAAAAATTATTGACGCTCATGCAAAAAAAATTCTGCCAGGCGGCAGGCTGGTTTTAGCTTTGGACTGGGTTTGGGGGCATGAAATTACCACCCCGAACGCGATTCTGGACATGAAAGCCCGCGGCATTAATTCGGTTTTTAATCCCAACCGGATTAAGCTTATGGTTGACCATGTTAATCCGGCAAAGGATACGGCTTCGGCCATACAAGCGAAAATTATAAGAGACTGGGCGCGGGAGATGGGCATTGAATTTTTAGAAGTCGGTCGGAACGGGATTTGCCACGCTGTTATTCCAGAAAAAGGCTGGATTCGGCCGGGCCAAATTGGCATCATGGGCGACTCGCATACTTCAACCCACGGCGCTTTCGGCGCTTTTACCGCCGGGGTCGGGACGACTGATCTGGAAAACGCGCTCGTAACCGGCTTATGGGTTTGCCCTCCGCAAAAAGTCATTCGGGTGAATTTTAACGGAGAACTATCAATCAACGTTTTTGCTAAAGACTTAGTTTTATATCTCATAAAAGAAATCGGAGTTAAAGGGGCGGCTAACGCGGTTTTGGAATTCGGCGGAGCGGCAATTAAAAATATGAGCATGGAAGGCCGGATGACAATATCAAACATGGCGGTTGAAGCCGGAGCCAGTTCGGGTATGATGCCCATTGACGAAAAAACCGTTGAATATCTTTGGCCGGCGCTGGAAAAAAATCATAGTTCAAAAGAAGAGGCTTTAAATGACCTAAAAAAATGGAACAGCGACAAGGGAGCTGAATATGATCGGGTGATTGAGATTGACGCGCAGAAACTGACACCGGCGATTACTGATAATTATTCGCCCGAAGACGTGGTGAGCGTAAAAAAACTTTCGGGTAAAAAGATAGATCAGGTCTATATCGGCTCCTGCACCAACGGCCGGATAGAAGATTTAAGGATCGCGGCCGGAGTTTTTAAAATTTTAGCGAAAGGCGTTCATGAGAATGTCCGCTGTATTATCGTGCCAGCCAGCCAGCATATTTACGCCAAAGCCGCGCGCGAAGGGCTGGTTGAAATTTTTCTGGAAGCCGGCTGTCTTGTTTCCGCTCCGACCTGCGGCGCCTGCCTCGGAATGAGCAATGGCGTTATCGCTCCCGGCGAGGTTTGCGTTTCTACGACCAACCGGAATTTTCCCGGCCGGATGGGAAAAGGCGGAATGGTTCATTTAGCTTCGCCCCTTACCGCGGCGCTCGCGGCTGCGCGCGGCGAGATAACTGAACCGGATTTGGAGCTGGGGAAAAAAGTGAAAGAGTTTATAGATTCTCTGAACGCTGAAAATAAGCCCATGTCATTAACCGGCTGGAAAGAAAAAAAATATAGGCTGCCGGATTACGGGATTTTACTCAAAGCCGCTATCAGCGGGAAAGAGTCCATTTTTTCGGGAGCGGTTTTTTATTTACCGGAAAAGAACGTTGATACCGACCAGATCATCCCGGCGCGTTATTTAACTGAAACCGACAAGGCGGAACTCGCGAAACATTGCCTTGAAGACGCGTCAATACCCGCCGAGGAAAGAAAAAAAATATTTGAATCACGAATCATCGTCGCCGGCGAAAACTTCGGTTGCGGGTCAAGCCGGGAGCACGCGCCCTGGGCGCTTGAATCAGCCGGCATAAAATGCGTCCTCGCCCCTTCTTTCGCCCGGATTTTTTACGAAAACATGTTTAACAACGGCCTTTTATGCGTTGAGCTTAAACCGGAAGAAATTGACGAACTGTTTAAAGCCAGACCGGATCGTCTGGAAGCGGATTGGAAGAATGGAATAGTTAAAAGCAATGGCGGGAAAGAATACGGTTTTAAGTTGTCAGAACATCAAAAAGAGCTAATTAAGAACAACGGCAGTACCGGAGTGATGCTCCGGCTGGCAACGGAAATATTATGACAAAAAAAATAATCGCTCTTGTTCCCGGCGATGGCGCCGGTCCGGAGATGATGGCCGAAGCCTGCCGGATTGTTATCGCGGCGGCGAAACTGGACAACCTGGAAATTGAATTTATAAAAACTCCCATGGGCTGGAACGCTTATGAGGAATTCGGCGATACAATGCCTGAAGAGTCTTTTAAAAAGGCCGTGGAAATCGGGACGATTTTTTTCGGCGGAGTCGGCGACCCGAAATTTGACAAAACTATTGGCAAAGAAAAACCGGAAATGATGCCTGAAGCCCGGGCGCTTTTAACTTTAAGAAAAGAAATGGGACTCCTCTTAAATTTCCGGCCGATGATTTATTACAAATCCCTGGATTATCTTTCAATGGTAAAGCCGGAAAATATTCCCGAAGAAGGCGTAACTCAATTTTGGGTCAGGTTTCTTCTTGAAGACAGCTATTTTGGCAATCTTGATTTAAGGCATGAAATTCCGGAAGAGATAAAAAATAAAATCGGCTTAAAATTAAAGCAGGATGTTTCTTCGGATGACGAGATTATCGTTGACATGGCTTATTACAGGAAATCCACGGTGGAAAAATATATCCGCGCCTGTTTTAATTACGCCCGGGAATTAAAATTGCCGCTCATCTCCGTGGATAAGGCCAATGTCATGGCCCGTTATGATTTATGGAGGAAAATTGTAACTAAAATCGGCGCTGATGAATTTCCCGATGTCAAACTGATTCATCAATTGGTGGATTCGGCCAACTCCATGCTTTTTACTCCGGCGAAATTAAGCGGAGTGATTGCCTGCGGCAACGAGCACGGCGACATATTATCCGACGGGGCGGCCGCGGCGCTCGGGAGCATGGGGTTAATGTGCTCTTCGGCCGTTAACCCGGAAACGCAAGCGGCCATGTTTGAATCCGGAGCCGGGACAGCGCCGACTCTCGCGGGCAAAGACAAGGCCAATCCCTTAGGTCGGATTTTGACCGGAGCGTTAATGCTTCGCCATATCGGCGCCAAAAAAGGGGCAAAAGCCATTGAAAAGGCGGTGGAACAAACCCTTGTCAAGGGCTACCGAACCGGGGATTTATTTTCGGCCGGGGATAATCCGAAAAAACTCCTCGGAACCCGCGCGATGGGAGAAAAAATATTGGCCGGGATATGAATCGCTGTCCGGACCATTTCCAGCGGACGGATCCCTTGACACCTTTATGGGAAAGATTTAGAATATACACATGACCGAAAAACTGCCAAAAATTCTGGATATTGTAGTAGTAGTAAGCTTGATTATACCCACCTAGTGGCAGTTTCACGATTGAACAAAAAAGAAAAAACTGCCACCAACATAGGTGGTATTTTTTATAGAAGGGATAAATTAAAAACTAACAGCCATTTTTATGAAAGCCAGCGCTAACAACAATAAATTCTACCAGCTGAAATGCGTAAAATGCGGCGCGGTTTGGGATGAAAAAGAAACATCCACGACCTGTCTTAAGTGCGGCGGTCCTTTGGATGTTTCTTATGACTGGAAATTTATCGGAGCCCGGCTTAATTTATATAACCTGAGAAGCGCGCCGATTTCCGCGACCAAATACCTGAATTTTTACCCTATTCTTGATTTAAGCAAGCTGGTGAGCCTGAACGAGGGAGGAACGCCGCTGAAAAAATCAAAAAGAATCGCCAAAAAGCTCGGAATTAAAAATATTTATTTTAAAGACGAGACCACCAACCCGACCGGAGTTTTTAAAGATCGCGGCACCATGGTTGAAATAACCAAGGCGCTTGAAATCGGAGCCAAAGCGATTGTTGTCGCCTCAACCGGGAATATGGCGGCTTCGGTTTCCGCCTACGCGGCTCAGGCGGGTTTGCCGGCCTATATTGTTATCCCCGAAGGAACGCCTTTGGGGAAATTGACTCAGACTCTGGCGTATGGCGCGAGAATGATTCAGGTCCGGGCGCCTTACAGTATTTGCGCTAAATTGGCGGAAGAGATCGCGAGAAAATATGGTTTTTATCTGGCCGGTGATTACGCCTTTCGGGCCGAAGGGCAAAAATCCCAAGGATATGAAATAGTAGAGCAGTTAAACTGGAACGCTCCGGACTATTTAATCGGTCCGGTCGGAGTCGGAACCAACCTGGCGGCGATTTACAAAGGCATGAAAGAATACTACAATCTCGGATTAATTGATAAACTGCCTAAGGTGATAGCTGTCCAGCCCCGGGGATCTAACGCCGTGGTGGAGGCGTTTAAAAAAGGAAAAAAAGACATCACGCCCTTAACTAAACTTAATACGATAGCTTCGGCCGTAGCGGTAAATAATCCCTTTGACGGCGTAAAAGTATTAAAAGCGATTTATGAAACCAAAGGAATGGCTTTGGAAATTTCCGATGAAGAGATTCTTGAAGCGGAAAAAGAGCTCGCGGGCGAAGAATCCATTTTTGTTGAGCCGTCTTCAGCCCTGCCTTTGGCGGCCTTAAAAAAGATGGTTAACGAGCGCCGGATAAAGGAGAATGATGTCGTGGTATGCTCGCTTACGGGGCATGGCTTAAAAGATCCTTTGACTATGCTCCGAATCTTGCCTTCGCCGCCATCCATAGAGCCGAAGCTTTCGGAAGTTGACCGTTATCTGAAAATGAAGCTTTATAAAATCCAGGCTTCGGCGGAAAAAGATAAAACAGAAGTGCTATTCGCTAGAATGCCGAATCTGAAACAGACCAATAAAACAGTAAAAGAAAAATTCGGAGTTGATTTGACGAAAAAATATTTGGAAGCCATCCAGGAAGAAGTGGAGAATTTTTTTAAGAAAGAAGACAAGATGCGGAAATCGGATTTACAGCATGTCATAGAAGCCATCTTAAAGACCGACCCGGGCGCGAAGAAAATTATTAAAGTGGAAGATTTTAAGGTGACGACTTCCAAATCCGGTAAGGCCGAGGCTGAAGTTTGCGTCAGGATTAACGAAAAACATATCTGCAAAGCGAAAACTTTAGGCGTCGGTCCGGTGGACGCGATAATGAAAGCCGCGCGGGAAGTGATAAAGAGCGAAAAACTGCCGAATTACTGGCTCATTGATTATGACGTGAAAATTGACCGCAAGGGAACTGACGCGTCGGTTGAGGTAACCATGAATTTAAAAGATGAATTTGAAAATAAAGTCATCGCCACCGCCACCTCGCCGGATATCATCGTCGCGTCAATTGAGGCGTTTGAGCGGGGATATAATATTTTGTGTAATAAGAGAAAATGATATGCAAACGACTAAATACATCTGGCAAAACGGGGAGATGAAGCTCTGGGAGGACGTTAAAGTCCACGTCCTGTCCCACTCGCTCCATTACGGCTCCGGAGTTTTTGAAGGCATCCGCGTTTACGAGGCTTCGCGGGGCGGGGCTATTTTCCGCCTGGACGAGCATATTGACCGGCTTTACTATTCGGCTAACGCCATAAAAATGAAAATGCCGTGGACTAAAGAAGAGTTTAAAAACGCGATAATTGAAACCGTAAAAATCAACGGATTAAAGCAAGGCTACATCCGGCCGCTAATTTATTACGGTTATGGCGAACTGCGCATCAGCCCGTTAGGCTGTCCGGTGGAAGGGATTATCGCCGCCTGGCCTTGGGGCAAATATTTAAGCGCTGATCCGATAAAAGTGAAAGTAGCCGATTATATCCGGATCCATCCGCAATCGTCCGTGGCTGACGCGAAAATCTGCGGCCATTACGTCAATTCCATCCTGTCTTTTTTACAGGTCAACGGCGAAGGCTATGACGAGGCTTTGCTTCTGGATTTTAACGGAAATATCGCCGAAGGGCCGGGAGAAAATTTTTTCCTGGTAAAAGATGGAAAACTAATTACGCCCAAACTCGGGACAATCCTCGCCGGGATTACGAGAAAATCCATTATTGAACTGGCCAGGGAGCTTGGATATGAAACCGAAGAAAAAACAATTACCATGGACGAAGCTTTGTCAGCCGATGAGTGCTTTTTTACCGGCACGGCGGCCGAAGTAACGCCGATCGGATCAATAAATGATTGCCGGATTGCCGACGGGAAAATGGGGTCGATAACCGCGAAACTGAATGAAAAATTTATGCGGATTGTGTCGGGGGAAAATGATAAATATAAAAAGTGGTTAACTTACGTATAAAATTATGCTTCCATCGCAAAAACTAAAAACAGGTATCGCTACCATGCCGCACCGGGCTTTGCTCCGGGCGAGCGGGTTAAAAGGCGAAGATTTTAAAAAGCCTTTTATCGGCGTGGCTAACTCTTTTAATGACATAATTCCCGGGCATATCCATTTGCGCGAACTGGCTGAAGAAGTGAAGCGGGGTATTCGCTCTGCCGGAGGCGTTCCTTTTGAATGGGGCGTGCCGGGAGTCTGCGACGGCATTGCCATGTATGTTGAAATGCGCCTTAGCCTGCCGAGCCGGGAACATATTGCCGATAATATTGAAATCATGGCCCTGTCCCATTCTTTGGACGGCTGGGTTGGAGTGACGAATTGCGATAAGATAACGCCGGGCATGCTTATGGCGGCCGGGCGGCTGAACCTGCCAACGGCGATTTTAACCGGCGGTCCGATGAAAGCCGGCATTGTGAACGGAAAAAAAATGGATGTAATTTCCGATTTTGAAGCGGTCGGGCAATACGAAGCCGGAAAATTGACGAAAAAAGACGCCATGGAAATAGAATGTAATTCCTGCCCCGGAGCCGGATCCTGCGCCGGGCTTTTTACCGCCAATTCCATGGCGGCCATGACCGAAGTGCTTGGAATGAGCGTAACCGGATGCGCTACGACCTTAGCCGTGGATCCTAAAAAGAAAAAACAGGCTTACGCGACTGGCAGGCGAATCGTGGAACTGGTGAAAAAGAATGTCCGGCCAAAAGACATCATGACGAAAAACGCCTTTTTAAACGCCGTGCGGGTGGATATGGCCATCGGCGGTTCAACCAATACGGCCTTGCATTTACCGGCCATTGCCAAAGAATGCGGAATAGATTTACCGCTCCATGTATTTGACGATTTGGCGCGGACAACCTCTAATATCTGCCATATCCGGCCGGCTGGGCCTTATGTTATGGAAGAACTAGATAAGGCCGGAGGCATTCCGGCGGTGTTAAATCGTTTGGAAAAATATTTACTGGAAGCCAAGACTATTAATGGAAAAAAAATTAAGCAGATTGCCAAGTCGGCTAAAGTGAAAAACGATAAAGTGATAAGGCCGCTTAGTAATCCTTTTTATAAAGAAGGCGGGATCGCGGTTTTAAAAGGCAATTTGGCGCGCTCGTCAGTGGTTAAACAAACAGCCGTGGAGCCGGACATGATGAAAATAACCGGACCGGCCAAGGTGTTTGATAACGAAGAAGCGGTGTTAAAAGCCGTGCGCGATAAAAAAATAAAAAACAACGATGTGATTGTTATAAATTTCATGGGGCTGGCTGGCGCGCCGGGCATGCCCGAGATGCTTACTCCGACCGCGGCGATAACCGGCGCCGGGTTAAAATGCGCCCTGATAACTGACGGAAGATTTTCCGGCGGAACCCGCGGAGCGGCCATCGGGCATATTGAACCCGAAGCGTACCTCGGCGGCGTAATCGGCGTAATCCGGGACGGCGATATGATTGAGATTGATATCCCGAAACGGAGGCTGAATGTAAAATTATCAAAGAACGAAATTAAGAAAAGACTAAAAACGGTAAAGATCCCAGCGAGAAAGATGACGAGGATGCTGGAGGCATATAGAAAAAACGCGGTTGATAATAGATAAAGCGCGGAAAGTTAATTTATTTGTTATGAGCTACGCGTTACGAGTTATGAGAAATTTATGATCGGCGCTGACATATTAATAAAGTCATTACTGGAGGAAGGGGTGGAGGTGATTTTCGGCTATCCGGGAGGAGTGACTATCCCTCTCCATGACCGGTTATCCAGCTATCCGCAAATTAAGCATGTCCTTCCGAGAAACGAGCAGGGCGCGGCCATGGCGGCTGATGCTTATTTTCGCGTTACCGGAAAACCAGGGGTGTGTTTAAGCACATCCGGACCCGGCGCGACCAACCTTATCTCAGGCATAGCGAACGCTTACATGGACTCAATCGGCATGGTGGCGATTACGGCGCAGGTTTCAACGAAAATTTACGGCACTGACGCTTTTCAGGAAATAAAAATGACCGAAGTTACCCGCCCGATCACGAAAAAAAATTATTTTGTCAAAGACGTGAAAGACCTGCCGGGAATTGTGAAGGAAGCCTTTTATCTCGCCCGATCCGGACGGCCACGGCCGGTGCATATTGATTTGCCGGTGGACGTAATTAAGGCTGAAGTAAAAGATTTTGTTTATCCTAAAGACGACAAAACAGCTCCGGATGACGGCGCGGATAAAAAGATCGTGAAGGATTTTAATAAAGAAATGGAAAAAGCCCTGGCGCTTATTGACGGGTCAAAAAAGCCGGTAGTAATCGCCGGCCACGGAATAATTTTATCCGGCGCTTCGGAGGAGTTTAAAGAATTCGTTGAGTCAAACGATTTGCCTTTTGTTACGACATTGCTCGGACTTTCCGTTTTGCCGGATAGTCATCCGTTAAATTTCGGCATGGTGGGCATGCATGGCATGGCTTACGCTAATTTAGCCGTCCATAACGCCGACCTGATAATCGCTATCGGAACGAGATTTTCCGACCGGATAACCGGCAACCTTGAACATTACGCTAAGCGGGCGAAAATTATCCATCTGGAAATTGATCCGCGGGAAATCGGAAAAAACGTTCCGGCTGACGCGGCGCTTCTGGGTAATTGCAAAGATACGATCAGGATGTTAAATTCAAAGACGGCCGGGAAAGCGGGCGCTGAAAGGAGAAAAGGCTGGATTGACAAGATTTGCGAAATGGAAGAAAAAACCTGCCTTGATAAGATAAAAACCGAAGCCAGGCTGAAAAGAACCAATCACATGTTCGTTTTTGAAGTGATTGAAGAGATTTCGCGGCAGGCGGCCAAAGATTCAATAGTCGTGTCTGATGTCGGCCAGAACCAGATGTGGACGGCTCATTATTTTAATTTTAATTATCCCGGCCAGTTTCTGTCTTCCGGAGGACTCGGGTGCATGGGCTATAGCCTTCCGGCGGCAGTCGGGGCGCAAATCGCCAGGCCGGAAAAACAGGTTTGGTCTATTATGGGCGACGGCGGATTTCAGATGAACATGCAGGAACTCGGCGCGGTAATGGAGTACAAACTGCCGGTTAAAATAATAATGGTCAATAACGGATTTTTAGGAATGGTCAGGCAATGGCAAGAACTGTTTTTTAAGAAAAACTACATGTGCACGCCCCTTCAAAATCCGGATTTTGTTAAAATCGCCGAGAGCTACGGGATTGAAGCTTACCGGATTGCCAGGCTGGATCAGGTTGAACCGATGATTAAAAAAGCGGCTCTAAGCAAAGATTCAATATTTCTTGAATTTATGGTTGAACCCGAGGCGAACGTTTTTCCCATGGTGCCGCCGGGACAGGCTCTGAAGGACACGTTGATTTGCAAATAATATTAGTTTTTTATAAAGTTTAATCAATTAAGATTAAAAATTATGGCGCAAATAAATTTTGGAGGGGTGATGGAGGAAGTGGTAACCAGGGAAGAGTTTCCTCTGGAAAAAGCGCGGGAAGTTTTAAAAGACGAGGTGGTGGCTGTTATCGGCTACGGGGTGCAGGGTCCCGGACAGTCTCTGAACCTGAAGGACAACGGGATTAACGTAATTGTCGGCCAAAGAAAACCCTCGGCGTCTTATGACAAGGCTGTAGCGGACGGTTTTAAGCCGGGCAAAGATTTATTTGAGATTGAAGAAGCGCTGGAAAAAGGAACGATTATCTGCTATTTATTATCCGATGCCGGGCAGATTACCCTTTGGCCGACAGTAAAAAAACATTTAACCAAAGGCAAAGCTTTATATTTTTCCCATGGTTTCGGCATTACTTATAAAGATAAGACCGGAATAATCCCGCCGTCCGACGTGGACGTGATTTTAGTCGCGCCTAAAGGATCGGGCACTTCGCTCCGCCGCCTTTTCGTCGCAGGCAAAGGGCTTAACTCAAGCTACGCGGTTTTTCAGGACGCGACCGGCAAGGCTGAAGACCGGGCAAAGGCTCTCGGAATCGCGGTCGGTTCCGGATTCCTGTTTCCGACCACTTTCCAGAAGGAGGTTTATAGCGATTTAACCGGCGAACGCGGAGTTTTAATGGGCGCTTTGGCCGGCATCATGGAAGCCCAATATAACCTTTTGCGGAAGATGGGTCATTCGCCGAGTGAAGCTTTTAACGAGACAGTTGAAGAAGCGACCCAGAGCTTAATTCCGTTAGTCGCCGAAAACGGCATGGACTGGATGTACGCTAACTGCTCAACGACCGCCCAGCGCGGCGCGCTGGACTGGCGCCATGAATTCCGCAAGGCGGTGGAGCCGGTTTTTGAAGATTTGTACGCCCGGGTAAAAAGCGGAGAACAAACCGACGTGGTTCTAAAAGCCAATAGCGATCCGGATTACCGGGCAAAACTGGATAATGAATTAAAAGAAATGCGCGAATCCGAGATGTGGCAGGCCGGAGCGGCGGTCAGAGCGTTAAGGCCGGAGCGGCAGAAATAATATGAAACAAGTAATTACTACATCAAACGCTCCAAAAGCTATCGGCCCTTATTCCCAGGCTGTAAGAACCGGGAACCTGTTATTTATTTCCGGCCAGATTCCTTTGCGGCCGGACGGCGAGATGGTTTCCGGCGGAATTGAGGCCGAAGCCCGGCAGGTTTTGGAAAACATAAAAGCTATTTTGGCCGAAGTTGGTTTGGATTTTGGCGCCGTGGTTCGTTCCACTATGTACTTAATTGACCTTAATGATTTTGCTAAAGCGAACGAAATTTACGGGGAATATTTTTCCGAGCCTTATCCGGCTCGGGTTACGATCCAGGTCGCTGGTCTTCCCAAAGGCGCTATGATTGAAATAGAAACAGTAGCCGAGATCGCGGAACAGAGCTTGTCCGGATAGCCTGCAGATGGTAAACAATCAGCGGATATATTAAAAAAAATCGTCTCAGAATAATTGAGACGGTTTTTTGTTGCCGCGTTATGGTTGAGAGCGTATGTAAAATATTTTTTATTTTTTCGTTATATACTAAATCGGTTGTCCGCGAAAGTTCCGATTTACCGGAGCCAGGCGGCGCCGAAGAAATATGGAGGGCGAGATGAGAGACAGATATGAAAAGGATTGGTATTCGGTGAGCATGAAAGGCGACCCGATTGAAGTATATTGGTCGCCAGAACCCGGACAGAATGTCCGGGTGAAAGATGAAAATGGCAACTGGCATTATGCTAGCGCTAGACGGGCGGATCAGGCTTATGCCGTGGCCGCCCGACAGCTTACGGAGGAAGATAATGAAAAAAGATAAAGCTTACACATATTTCGTGGGGAATCCCGGACTTCCGAAAGCGGTAAAAGGCGAATGCCTTTTCTGCCAAAGCGGAGACCGGACTCAAAACGTTAACGAGGCAAAAACCGGACAGACTGTCCAGACATGAGCCTCATCGTATATGGGACAAGATGGATGCGTTATTCGTAAAATCCGCTTGTCCCATGATTAATTTTGCGAAAATAAGACTAGGAGCGCCCGGCTTCTTATTATTTTCCAGCTTCTCGGATAAGGGGTTTTAAAAATTTTTCCATTGCCTTTAGCCCCTGTCCTTTGGGCGACGAATCGTAGGCGTTTAAGCAGGCCGAACCGATTACGGCAATTTCCGCGCGGCCTTTTAAAGCGCGGATGTGTTCGGGTTTGGAAATGCCGAATCCGACCGCGATCGGAATATTGAAGTATTTTTTTAATTTTTTGAGATGAAAATTAAGTTCGCTGTCCAGTCTGGCTTTAGCGCCAGTCGTGCCTTTGCGGCCGACAAAGTAAAGGAAGCCGTCGGCTACTTCGGCGTTTTTTTTCATTCGCAGAGGAGTGGAAGCCGGAGAAAGGAGGCGGATGGGAATTAGATTGTTCATTTTTGCGCTCTTAATAAAGTGCTCTTCTTTTTCTTCTTCTAATGGAATGTCGGGAAAAATAAGGCCGCTCGCTCCGGCCTGTCGCGCGTCGCAGCAGAATTTTTCCGCGCCGTAGCTATGGACAGTATTAAAATAACCCATAAAAATCAGGGGAATATCAACTTGGCGCGACAACTCTTTCATGACTTTAAAACAGTCTTTTACTTTCGTGCCATTATCCAGCGCGGCCTTATTGGCGGCCATGATTGTCGGGCCGTCAGCCATGGGGTCGGAAAAGGGAAGCTGAAGTTCAATAAAATCAACACCCAAACGAGCCATGAGCTTGGCAAGTCCAAGGCTTTCTTTAAGACTCGGATAGCCGATGACGATGTGGGTCATTAGGCCAAGACGATTTTCACGTTTAATTTTATTGAGTTGTGAATTGATTTTGTTCATATTTTACTTTTTAAATATTCTTTCCATTTTTTGTCGCCCAAGGCTTCGGCCACGATAAAAATATCCTTGTCGCCGCGGCCGGAAAGGTTTATGACAACGGTTTTATTTTTACTGAGCTTGGGGGCGAGTTTTATCGCGTAAGCGGCGGCGTGAGCCGATTCCAGGGCGGGAATTATGCCTTCGGTCCGGGCGAGCAGTTTAAAAGTGGCGATAACTTCTTTGTCAGTGGCGTATTTGTATTCAACCCGGCCTTTTAAATAAAGGAGGCCGTGTTCCGGGCCGATTCCGGAGTAATCCAGTCCGGCGGAAATGCTATGGGTATTCTGGATCTGGCCGTCTTCGTCCTGGATAAAAAATGACTTATAGCCTTCAACCACGCCGAGCTTTTGGTTTTTTTGCAAGCGCGTTGCGTGATCGCCGACATTTTTTATGCCCCGGCCGCCGGCTTCTACGCCGATGAGTTTAACATCTTTGTCGTCCAGATAAGGATTAAATATGCCGATGGCGTTGGATCCGCCGCCGACGCAGGCGACAATGTAATCCGGTTTTTTTATGTTATAGTTTTCTTTCAGCTGTTTCTTTACTTCCAGTCCTACAATGGTCTGGAAATCCCGGACCATGGAAGGGTAGGGGTGAGGACCCAAAGCCGAGCCGAGCAAATAGTAAGTGTCATCCACATTTTCTATCCAGTCCTGGAGCGTCGCGGTTACCGCGTCTTTTAATCTTTGCGTGCCGTGCAGAACCGGAATAACTTCAGCGCCTAACTGCTCCATCCAAAAAACATTCGGCCGCTGGCGGTGATAGTCCACTTTGCCCATGTAAACCGCGCATTTTAAGCCGAATTTGGCGGCGACGGTCGCGGTGGCGAGGCCGTGCTGTCCGGCTCCGGTCTCGGCAATAAGGCGTTTTTTACCCATCCGTTTCGCGAGCAGGGCCTGGCCGAGAGAGTGATTTATTTTATGGGCGCCGGTCAGATTCTGTCCTTCGTTTTTTATGAAAATTTTTGCCCCGCCCAAACGCTTGGTAAGGTTCGCGGCGAAATAGAGCGGAGTGGGTCGGCCATCGTAATTCTCATAAAGATCCATGAGATCGGCTAAAAACCTCGGATCGCGCTTAGCATCCTCATAAGCTTTTTCCAGTTCTTCCAAAGCGGGAATGAGCATTTCCGGAACGTAGCGTCCGCCCAGCCGGCCGAAATGCCCGGTCCGGTCGGCATCGTATTTGGTTTTAATAAAGATGTTCATAATAATGACGCGAATAACGCGGATTTTTAATTAGCTTTTTTACGGTTGTATTTATTTACTATTTTAATTAATTCTTTCATTTTTTTTAAACTTTTTTTCCCCGGGCGATCTTCAATTCCGCTCGCAACATCAATTATTTCCGGGTTTAATTTTTCTATATATAATTTTACATTATCCGGGTTGATTCCGCCAGCGAGTACAAGAGGATAACCCGCCTGTTCAAAATTTTTGAACAGGGAAAAATTATCAAATTTTTTAGCCGCGCCTTTGGCTTTATCGTCAGCGCTCGCGGAGTCAATTAAAAACCGGTCAATTTTTCCTTTAAATCTTTTAAGATCCGATATAGTTTTTTCTAAATTATCGTCAGGACTGATTTTAAATAATCGCCAAACTTCCGCCCTGTTTTTAAAACGTCCGCATAATTCCGGGGTTTCATTGCCATGAAACTGGAGAATGTCTATCAGGTTAGAGTCAAGAAATTTATTTAGTTTGTTTTCAGCCATGTCGACAGTGACGGCAACGATTTTTGGAATTTGGAATTTGCCTGCCTGCCGGCGAGGCTGGGAATTTGGAATCTGGTTAGCCTCAGACAGTATTCCAGAGTCGCAATTTTGTACTTTTGCGGATAATGCCATAAACTGTTCTAGGGTTATGCTTCTCGGGCTTTGAGGAAAATCAATAATAAACCCAAGATAATCAGCACCCAGATTAATGGCGTTTTTCGCGTCTTCTATATTGGTTATTCCGCAGAACTTGATTTTCATATTAGCGTGTCAATCATTTTTCCGATGTCTTTCGCTTGCATGAGCGTTGCGCCGACAAGGATGGCATCGGCTCCGGATTTTCTCATTTGTTCAGCGTTTTCGCGGGTTTTAATTCCGGATTCAGCGACTTTGATTATGTTCGCCGGAATAAGCTTTGATAATCGGGAAAATGTATTTAAATCTATTTTCATGGTTTTTAAATCCCGGTTATTGATGCCGATTATTTTTGGGGCGCGTTCCAGAGCTGTTTTAAGTTCATGCGCGTCATGGATTTCCATTAATACATCCAATCCTAATTCGCCGGCCAGACTATATAGTTCCTTTAATCGCGCTTTTTCCAGGATTGAGGCTATCAAAAGAACCGCGTCGGCGCCGCAAGCTTTGGCCTCGTAAAGCTGGTAAGGATGAATGATAAAATCTTTCCTTAGAATCGGCAGGTTGCAGGCCGCCCTGACCCGGGAAATAAATTCAAGCTTGCCAAGAAAAAATTTTTCATCGGTTAAAACGGATATTGCCCTGGCTCCGTGTTTTTCGTAAGTTTTTACTATTTCTTCCGGTTTAACGGAGCTAAAAATCCGGCCTTCGGCCGAAGGGGAGGAAAATTTAATTTCAGCAATCAGCGAAAGGCCGGGATTGGCAAGCGCCGCGTAAAAATCCCGTTTTTCAAAACCATTAGTTTTAATTTTTTCTTTAAGAACCTCAAGGGTGTCCGCGTTCATCCTTTTTTCCACTTCCAAAACTTTGTTATCGCAGATTTTATCTAAAATCGTTTTGGTTTTTCGGTAGGTTGTATTCATAAGCTGTTTGATGTTTTTATGAATTTTTCCAGTTTTCTCAAGGCTTTGCCCGAAGTGATTATTTCCCTGGCCAGCCCGATTCCTTCCTTTAAATCTTTTACCCGGCCGAACGCGAGCATACCGGCGGAAGCGTTTAACAGCACGGCGTCAGTTTGGTCTTCCGTAGCTTTATTTTTTAAAATATCTAAAAATATTTTCGCGCTTTCATCAGCGTCTCCTCCTTTAATTTCTTCCAGTTTATGGGCGTTCAGGCCGAAATCGGAGGGGTTAATTTTATATTGGTTGAACTCAAAAGCGGACGCGCTATTTAATTCAGGACCAGCTTTAAAATCGCTGATCAGCGTATCATTTTCAACGCTAATCTCATCCAATCCTTCTTCGCCGCGGACGATTATCGCTCTTTTTGATCCGGCGGCGATAAGCGCTTTGCCAATCAAATTTATTTTTCCGGCGTCAGCCACTCCGATAAGCTGATGCGAGGCGCCGGCCGGATTTAGCATCGGCCCGAGGATATTAAAGTAGGTTTTTTTGCCATATTCTGACCGCGCTTCTTTGACAAACTTTAAAGCCGGGTGAAAATTCGGGGCGAACATAAATACTATGCCGGATTTTTCCAGGCAGATTTTCGCCTGCCCTGCGTTAAGGTTAATTTTTATTCCGAGTTTTTCAAGGACATCAGCCGAGCCGCATTTGCTCGTCGCCGCCCGGTTGCCGTGCTTCGCGACCGGAATGCCGGCGGCGGCCAGAACGACGGCTGAAACTGTGGAAATGTTAAAAGTATTAAAACCGTCGCCGCCGGTGCCACAGTTATCCAGGCAGTCAAAATTTATGTTTACCCGGATCATATTGTCTCGGGTAGCCGCGAGGATTCCCGACAGTTCTTCCTCGGAAAGGCCTTTTTCATCCAAAAGTTGAAAAATTTTGATTATTTTTTCCTTGCCGGTTTTACCGCCGATAATCTCGTTTTGCAGAGCATAAGCTTCTTCTTTATCAAGGCCGTTTTTACTTTTCAGTTTTTCAATTAGCTGGTTAATCATATTATTGGCTCTTGAAAAGAAAATTCTTTAATAATATTTTTCCTCCCTCGGTTGCGAACGATTCGGGATGGAATTGGATGCCGGCTATTGGATATTTTTTATGCGCGAGCCCCATGATTTCTCCTGTGTCAGCCGTCCGTGCGGTAATTTCAAGGCAATCGGGCAGTGTTGATTCTTCGGCAATAAGTGAGTGGTAGCGCATGACTTCCAGGTTCTCGGGGAGGTTTTTAAATAACCCTTTTCCATTATGCTTAATTTTACTGGTTTTTCCGTGCATAGGCAATCCGGCTTTAACGACTTTTCCGCCAAAATAATGGGCGATGCCCTGCATGCCGAGGCAAACCCCTAAGACCGGCGTCTTCTTTCCGATATCCGTAATTATATCCGCGCATACGCCGAAATAGGCCGGATCAGCCGGATCGCCCGGTCCCGGAGAAATAACAATTTTATCAAAACCGGCTTTTTTTATTTCTTTGGCCGATATTTCGTCATTGCGTTTTACGATTAACTCAAAAGGCCGGCCGGTTGAAGCCAAAATTTCCCCGATGTGCTGATGGAGGTTATAGGTGAAAGAGTCGTAGTTGTCAATTATTAGAATTTTCATGGTGATTGTCGCTCCGCGTTCATGGCTTATTTAAATTCCTTTAAAACTTTTTTCATAGCCGCAAGCTTGTTTATTATTTCCCGGTACTCATTTTCCGGTTTTGAGTCATAAACAATCCCGCCGCCAGTCTGGGTAAAACCGCGATTGCCGGAGATGAAAAGCGTGCGGATGGGGATGGCAAAGGTGCATTCGCCCGAAAAGCCGAAATGGCCGACGGCTCCGCCGTAGGGGCCGCGCGGTTCCTTTTCTTCGCGGGCGATTATTTTCATGGCCTCAATTTTCGGCGCGCCAGTAAGAGTGCCGGCCGGGAAATTGGCGGCCAGGGCGGAGAACATGTCCTCGCTCTCTTTGATTACGCCGGACACTTCGGAAGAGATATGCTGGACATGGCTGAATTTTTTTATGGCCATCGCGTTTTTCACTTTAACTGTCCCGAATTTAGCCACCCGGCCGATGTCGTTCCTGTGCAAGTCTATGAGCATGGAATGCTCGGCGATTTCTTTCGGATCGGATAATAACTGGCGGGCCAGTTTTTTGTCCTCGGAGAGATTGCCTCCCCGGGCCGCTGTCCCGGCCAGTGGAAAAGTCTCCATTTCCCCTTCGCGCAAGCGGAATAAAAGCTCGGGCGAAGCGCCGATTACTTTTTCCCGGCCGAATTTTATGTAAAACATGTGCGGCGACGGATTGACCTCCCGGAGCCTTTCGTAAATTAAAATGTCCGAGCCGCTTATCTTAAATTCGCTTTTAAACCCGGCGACGCACTGGAAAATTTTTCCGTCCACGATATCTTTTTTTATCCTTTTTACCATGGCCGCGTGCGCTTTTTCGGTTTTTGTGTCCCGGATGAATTTTACTTTAACTCCGTTTTGGCGGGCGCCGGGGGAAGTTTTGGTGCTGGATTTTTTCGTGAAAGCGATTTCCCTGATTAACGCCGAGCGGTCGTTGTCATAATAAAAATAAGACGCTTCGCCGGTCATTTTATCGTAAACGAGTCCGTCGGTATAAACCCCGAATTTAAACTGTTGAAAATCAGGATGAAGTTTTAAATCAATGGCCGGTTCAAAATAATTCATGCCCTCGTAAGCGATATAGCCGATGAGGCCGCCGGAATATTGGCGCGAGATTATGTCGCGCGGAACAATTTCCCGCAGGGCGTAATAAGGGTTATTAGATGGATAAGTTTTTGATTTAATTTTAGTGTTTGTTTTTTTGGCGTTGGCCTTATTTTCATGGCAATCGGTTATTTTTAATTCATGGCCGCGAGCCGATAAAATTATTTCCGGTCCAAAACCGATGACATGATAACGCGCCCGGTCGCCTCCGTCGCCGAGAGATTCAAGGATAAAACAATTATCAAACTCCTGTTCAATTTTTTTGAACAGCCCGAAGAAATCTAAATCCTCGGCGAATTTGATATAAGTCGGTTTTTTGTTTTTTAGGGTTATTTTCGGCAAAGCCATAATATTGCAGTTAGGCAATAAAAAAACCTCTCATCTTTTTACCCAAATAAAATACTTGGATAAAAGGACGAGAGGTTATCCCGCGGTGCCACCTTTTTTTCCCGCCTCGGGCGGGACGCTTTCACTGACTCCTTCGGCAGGCTCAGAACGAGTCCGCGTGGAATTCAGTTATCCTTTGGTTACGGAGGAAGCCGGGCTTTCACTCATGCAAAAGCCATCCTTCTCCCGGATTAGCGGGAGAAAAGCCAGACCCATTCCCGGAAAGACCGGGATCTGGCTGTGGATATTATTTCTGTAAATGTTCTATTTTATTTATAGCAAAAAGGGTAATTGGTGTCAAGCGGCTAGATTCATTTATACGCCTTCCATTGTAAATAATGATCCATAATCACGAGCGCCGCCATGGCTTCTACTATGGGGACGGCGCGGGGGACGATACAGGGGTCGTGCCGCCCGGCGGCTTTCAGGACAACCTGCTTGCCGCGGCGGTCTATTGTGTCTTGCGCTTTGGCAATCGTTGAAGTCGGCTTAAAAGCGACGCGGAAATAAATGTCTTCGCCCGTTGAAATTCCGCCTAAAACGCCGCCGGCAAAGTTAGTTTTAGTTCTTACTTTGCCTTTAGTAGTATAAAACCGGTCATTATGTTCGCTCCCGCGCATTTCCGCCGCCCTGAATCCCGAACCGATTTCAAAGCCTTTGGCCGCGTTAATGCCCATCATCGCCTTAGCTAAGTCAGCCGGCAGTTTATCAAAAACCGGACTGCCGAGGCCTAAAGGAACATTTTTAATAATCGCAAAAACAGCTCCGCCGGTTGAATCGCCCCCGGATTTTAAGGCGGTAATGAATTTAATCATTTCCTTGGCAATTTTTTCATCCGGACAGCGAACCGGGTTAGCTTCAACTTTTTTTAAACTCAGTTTGTTGTAATCAATAGCGGCTTTGATTTCACCGACCTGGTCAACAAAGCCGAGAATTTCCACGTTAAGTTTTTCTTTTAAATATTTTTTAGCGATCGCGCCAGCCGCGACTTGCGCGAGCGTGGTCCGCGCCGAAGCCCGTCCGCCGCCGCGCCATTCACGGTGGCCGTATTTAGCCTCATAAGTAAAATCCGCGTGACCCGGCCGGTAAACTTCTTTCAGCTGGCCATAATCTTCGGATCGGGCGTCGCGGTTTTCCGCGAGCATCATTATCGGAGCGCCGGTGGTTTTTCCATCGGTCACCCCGGACATGATCCGGATTTTATCATCTTCTTTTCGGGAGGTGGTAATGCTTGATTGTCCCGGTTTTCTCCGGTTAAGTTCTTTTTGGATGTCAGCTTCGGTGATTTTTAAACCGGCCGGACAGCCGTCAACAACGACTCCTACGCCCAATCCGTGCGATTCGCCGAAAGTGGTGATTGTGAATAGTTTTCCGAATGTGTTCATATAGATTATTTTAATCCCATTTTTTTATATATTGATTTTAATTCTTTGACGCTTATCTGTCCAGGCGCCGTGGCAACACTCGCTGAAGCAAAAGTGAGGTAGCCGCCCCTGAGCGGGGATAAAAGGCGGGTGATTTTTCCTTTTTCGCCCATGCCCAAAACAATCATTTCCATGCCGCTTTTTTTCCCGGCCAGAAGTTCAAAAAGTTTTTGGTTGTCAGATTCGGTTTTTACCATGGTGACAATTTTAATGACTTGAGCTTTAGTTTTTTCCATTTTTTCGGCGATTTTTTTAAGCTGGCTAAGGCTCGAAGTTTTATTAAAATCATGGAATGAACAGATTATTTTGGAACTGATTGGCGCGGCCGGAATTTTAACTTTTGAGATGGCTGACAGTTCAATGTCCACGAAATCAAAACCGGATTTTAGCGCGGCGTTTAGGATGGCGAGCCGTTCTTTTTCCGAGCTCCTGAAATTTCCTCCCTCGCCCGGTTTTCGGCAGGTGAATATCGCGTGTTTGCTGACCGCCGCTTTTATTTTCGCAATATCATGAACATTGAAATTTTTTATATAATCCGCCCTTAACTCAACCCAATCGGTTTGCTTTTGGGCTTTTTTCAGGTTTGCAAGAAATTCTTTTAAGTTTTTTCCGGTGACAACCGCGCATATACGGAGATTCATAGGAGTATTTATTAGTTTGCACTTTGCTACTTTTTTAGAAAAAGTGGCGTAAAAATCGCGAGTCGGTTAAAGCTTTTTTCATAGCGCTAACCGGCGCTTTTTTTCCGGTATATAATTCAAACTGGGCCGCGCCCTGGCATAATACCATTTCAACCCCGGGAATAATTTTCGCGCCTTTTTTTTCGGCCTGTGTTAAAAGTTTGGTTTTATAAGGCGTATGCACCGCGTCAAAAACGATTTGTCCTTTATGCAATAGTTCTTCCGGCACGGGCGATTCTTTTTCGCGCGGAGCCATGCCGATTGGAGTGGCGTTTATAATTATATCATAATTTCTTACTTCATGGAGGCGCGAAAAATCGCCGGATTCAGCCTTAAATTCGCGGGCGAGTTTTTTTGCCTTGACCAAATCGCGGGCGAAGATTTTTAGCTTGGCGCCTTTTTTCGCAACGCCGTAGGCGATAGCCCGAGCCGCTCCCCCGGCGCCGATAATAGCCGTCTTTTTATTTTTAAGACCTTTTTTCCCGGCGGCTTTTTCCAGGGGAATTATCGCTCCGAGCCAGTCGGTATTATATCCGGTTAACCGTCCGTTGTCATTCACGATCGTATTTACCGCCCCGATAGCTTTGGCAATTTTGTCAATTTTATCCAAATATTTCATTACCTCAATTTTGTGCGGAATAGTTACTGATACGCCGCGGATCCCAAGCGATCGAAAGGCTTTTACGGTGTTTTTCAGTTCCTTGGGACGAACCCTGGCCGAGAGGTAAATATAAAGATGATCGATTTTTAAAGCCCGGTAGCCGGCGTTATGCATGGCCGGCGAAAGCGATTGTCTTATCGGGTCGCCGATGCTTAAGCAAGTTATTTTAATATCAGTTTTTAATTGCTTAATGATTTCCCGGCTGATATGATTAAGATCAGAATCGCGGACGCAGTCAATGATTTCATCGGCGTATCGCGAATACAGGGGCTGTCTTTTTTGAAAAAGAGTTTTGGCTTTTTCCCGGCTGACCATGAGCGGACGGGTCTGGTCTTTTTTAAGCCTTTGTTTAATTCTTTCAAAGCTGTCTTTTAAATAAATTATTTTGCCGTTTTTTTTCAGGCTCGCCATGTTTTTTTTATTCATGACAATTCCGCCGCCCGTGGAAATAATTTTATTATCCGCGAAAGACAATTCTTTGGCCGCGCGCGCTTCCAGCGACCTAAACATTTTTTCGCCGTCTTTTTCAAAGATTTCGTTTATGCTTTTTCTCCGGCTCTTTTTTAAAATCAGATCGTCCATTTCAATAGCTTCACGCCCGAGTCTTTTAGCCAGGATTTTCGCGACGCTGGTTTTTCCCGAACCCATGAAGCCGATCAGAACTATGTTCATTTGTTTTTATTGGTTATTTTAACGCCCGCCTTCTTCAGCATTTTCCAAAACTCCGGAAACGACTTTGAAACAACGCCCGGGTTTTCAATGATTACATCCGGAATCCGCGCTCCGGCAACGGCGAAAGCCATGGCCATGCGGTGATCATCGTAGGTTTTAATTTTCGCTCCGCGCGGCTGGCCGCCTGCTATAACTATGGAATCCTTCGTGGTTTGCGATTTTATGCCCATTTTAGAAAGTTCGGTTTTCAAAGCTATTAGCCGGTCGGTTTCTTTGTGCCTTAACGTGGAGAGTCTGGTGATTTTGGTTTTACCTTTGGCAAAGGCGGCGACAACGGCGAGAGTCTGCGCCGTGTCCGGCATATTTTCCATGTCCGCGGTTATAGCGCGCAATTGTTTTTTCCCCCGGACTTCAATCCATTTTTGGCGCGCGTTTTTTTTAACTTCGCATCCCATTCTTCGGAGCAAGTCGCAGAATTTTACGTCGCCCTGGGATGAATCAGGAGAGATATTTTTTACCCGGATCGCGGAGCCGGTTAAAGCGGCTAAAGCGAAAAAATAACTCGCGCCTGAAGCGTCGCTTTCAATTTCGTATTTTCCCGGTTTATAGCGGGCGCCCGGCTTAATCTCGTATTTTTTATAATTATGGTTTTTTACTTTAATTCCATGCTCCATTAAACCGGCTAAAGTCATATCAATGTATGATCGGGAAATTTGTCTGCCGATTACGCTTATTTCAATCCCGTTTTTTAAAAACGGGGAGATTAAAAGAAGGGAAGTTAAAAATTGGCTTGATATTTTTCCCGGCATTTTTACTTTTCTGCCGGTTAAGTTTTCGCCCCTGATTTTAACCGGCAGACAACCGGCCTTTTTTTGGTACTGGATCTTTGCTCCGATTTTACGCAGGGCGCTCACCAGTTCGTTAATCGGCCTTTGCCTCATCCGCTCCGAGCCGTCAAGAATAATTTCTCCGGGAACCAGGGCGCATAATGAGAGAAGAAAACGGGCGGCGGTTCCGGCCGCGCCAACATTTATTTTTCCGTTGAATAACCGGAATCGGCCGCCTTCTCCGTAAACCGTAATATTTTTTCCGGAATTGGTAATTCTAATTCCAATCTTTTTCAAAGCAGAAATCATTGCCCGGCTGTCATCCGATAGAGAGGCGCCAGTTAGCGCGGAACGCCCGTCCGCCAATGCGGCCATGATGAGAGCGCGGTTGGTAAAACTCTTGGAACCGGGCAGAGTTATTATTTTTTTTATTGGACGTTTTAAAATATGGACTTGGTAAGAACACATAATTTTTCAGAGAAAGATTTTTGATTTTCAATTTTTGATTTTGGAAAAATTTATATCCAAAAATCGGCAATCAAAAATCAAAAATTCATTTTATGTATCCTTTCTTTACCAAGAGTTCCGCGTTTAATATTCCTCCGCCGGCGGCGCCGCGAACCGTATTATGGCTTAAGGCGGCGAATTTGTAATCAAAGATTTTACATTCCCGGAGCCGCCCAACAGTAACGGCCATGCCTTTTTCCCGGTCGCGGTCTTTTCTCGGCTGGGGGCGGTTATGCTCGTTGCGGTAGAGGATCGGCTGTTCCGGCGCCATGGGCAGTTTCAAGGTCTGCGGCAGGGCTCTGAATTCTTTCCAGACTTTAAGGATTTTTTCCCGAGCCGGTTTTTTTTCCGCGAATTTCAGGCTGACGCAGGCTAAATGTCCGTCAATCACCGGCACCCGGTTGCAATGGGCGGAAATCGCCGGCGAGGCGGCTTTTTGGAATATTCCGTCTTTTATTTCCCCAAGGATTTTTAGCGGCTCTTCTTCAGTCTTTTCTTCTTCGCCCGGAATGAAAGGCACGACATTACCAATCATGTCAAGCGACGGAACGCCCGGATAGCCGGCGCCGGATACTGCCTGCAGGGTGGTGATAAATATTTTTTCAACCGGATATCCCGCCTGTATGAGGGCAAAAACCGGAGTAATATAGCTTTGAAGACTGCAGTTGGGTTTGACAACAATAAAGCCTTTTTTCCAGCCGCGGTTTTTTTTCTGAACCGGGATGATGTCTATGTGATGGGGGTTTATTTCCGGGATGAGCATCGGCACGTCATCGGTAAACCGGTTGGCCGAGGCGTTTGACACAACAGGAATTCCCGCGGCCGCGTATTTTTCCTCCATTTCCTTAACCAGGCTTTTGTCCGGCATCTCAAAAGCCGAAAAAACAAAGTCGCAATGCTTTTTCGCTTCTTTAATATTAGCGACATCCTGGACAACCAAAGATCTTACATCTTTGGGGACGGCGGTCGCCATTTGCCAGCGGCCGATTATGGAATCAAAATAAGTTACTCCGGCCGAATTGGCTGATGCCGCGACGTAGGTAACTTTAAACCAAGGGTGGCCATTAAGCAGTCTTATGTAATTTTGGCCGACCATGCCGGTGGCGCCGAGAATGCCGACTCTGAATTTTTTCATAAAATTTTATTTTATAAATTCCTCATGCAAAGCCCGAACCATTTTTTCCGTGTCTTCGGCTCGGACTATGGCTTCCAGCCGGACGCAATTCCGGTAGGGAAAAGCGCCGAGTTCCGCGTCCGGACAGAGTTTTATTAATACGTCGTTAAAGCGGTTGACCATTTTCCAGTCAAGACTGCCGATCAAAATAACCATATTTACCGGAATGATTTTTAGTTTGGCGATTTCTTCTTTTAAATCTTTTATCGCCTCCTCAATCGGTCCGTTATAGCTTTCGGCGACAATATGTAGTTTATCGCGGGTATTCCTGATCGTGTCCAGGTTTATTCTACGGGCGGCCAGGAGCCCGGCAACATGGGCGAGGTAGCCGCGTTGGTTCATTTTTTCGTCGGTGATAATGAGAAGCGAGAGCCCTTTTTTAAAGCTGACGATTTTCGGGCCTTCCTTTTTATCTTTAGCCGGACCGACCAGAGTTTTTTTCGTTGGATCGGAAATGGCCGCCACTTCGGCCGGAGTTTTAAACATTTTTATATATTGGATAGCTTTATCATGGATGACTTTACCGGATTCTTCAGCTTCGGCGTAGCTGATAAAAGGGACGGTTTTGGCGGAGGGAACGATTTTCGGGTCGGCGGACAATACGCCGTCCACGTCTTTCCAAAGAATCACCTTGTCGGCCCTCAAGGCCGCTCCCAAAAAGCAGGCGGTCGTATCGGTTCCGCCGCGGCCGAGCGTTGTTATATTCCCGTTGGCGGTTTTTCCGGTAAAGCCAGGGATGACCGGGATGCCTTCGGTTTTCAGGATTTTTTTTCTCGCGTTTTTCTCCGAAACTTTGTAATCAATATTAGCGTCGCGGAAACAATCGTCGGTCATGATCGGAATGTCTTCGGCCATGATCGTCCGGGCCGTAAAGCCTTTGGAATTAAGATAGGCGGTAAAAAAAACCCCGGCCAGCTTTTCGCCATAGGCCGAGATCTTATCATCAAAAACATTTAAGAATCCGAAATGAAGGAGGGCGTTTAAATCATTTTCCAGCCGGAAGAAAATTTTATCCATGTCGGCCATGGCTTTTTTCCGCTCTTCCCTTAAGACTCCGACTTGTTCCAGAAGTCTAAGATGCTCTTCCTTTAATTCGGCGACAAAAGGGCTTACCAGCCGGCGGGAATATTTGTCGGTATTGCCGCCGATTTGCTGATTGCGGCAGACTTCCTGTTTCAGTCCGGCGAGGAAATGGATGATCCGGTCGGTGACGCCTTTTAAAGCCGAAACGACAACAACAGGCCGGAAGCCAGCTTTAATCTGCTCTCTTAATCTTTCATCGGTAAAGGGGATATGCTTTTCAATCATGATCCCGCCGCCGAATTTATTAACGATGATTTTTCCGTTTTTTGCCATATATGACGGAATTAGAAGCTGTTATTTTTCCAAGTTATCATTTTCGCCGCCGTTTAGCAAGCAAACGGCGGCGATGTATTATTGAAAAAAATTGTATTACCTCTCAGTGATTGTCTCTTTAATTTTTTGTCCGAAATGCCTTCCGACGCCTTCTTCCTGCAGGAAGGCGAGCACCCGGTCGCCCGGTTTTAATTTAGTAACTGAAATCGGCTGTCCGTCAATTCCGGTTAGGCGGATGGTTTCGGCGTTCTGCATGACAAGGCTCATGTCCCGTTCTCCGGCTTTGGCCCGGACAATGAGCATGGGGCGTTTTTCAATCTTTACCCGGCCGATGATAACTTCTTCGGTATTGCCTTCCCGGTCAACGGTAAGGGCTTTCAGGCCGCTTTTTAATTCCCCAAGATATTTGGTTTTGTCGCCGGGCAGGCGGATATAGGCGTGGGCGCCGCCGGCGTTTACCCGGAAAGGCCGCGGATCGCAGTAGGGAGTCTCCACGTTTTCATTATATACTAAAAACATACTTTTGGAAGAGTCGCCGATAAGCATGCCCTGGCCGGGAAATAATATAGAAGAAGTATCAACAACGACCCGGTCGCCCAATCCGAGCTGTTCTATGGAAGTAATTTCAGCCTGGATAAGTTTTAACTTTTCGTTTTGGGCGTCTTTTATCAGGCCGGCGGTTTTTTTTATTTCATTCAAGTCGCTGGTTTCAAGCAGTATGCCGTCACAGCCGGTTTCCAGAGTTTCAAAAGCCAGTTTTGCTTCATCACAACTCCGGACATGCTGGATCAGGTTGGAAGTTTTTGAGATGAGATTTTCCAAAGGGATAATGGTCCAGTCAACATTGCGGATGATAACCGGGATTTTCCCCTGATGCGCGACAGCCCTGTTTTCTGATTCCTTGTTTTTAATAATCACTTCGTCAACATTCTCGCCGATAATAAAATCAGCTGGCGCGACGGTTGAAATGACTTTGGCTAAAGACAGCTCTTTAGTCCGGGCTATGTCTTCCGGCCGGACGTAGATTGCTGAAAAGCCCGATTCAATGGCCGCGGTAACCAGTTTTTTATCCCAGACCGGGGGCTGATACCAGAATGTTTTAGACATAAAAATTTAAATTTTAATTACGCGATGTTTTAGCGTTGGCTGATACAGCCGCGGCGTCATATACCGCTTCCCGGACTTTTTTAACCATGCCGGAAACGTCTTCGGATTGGAAAACATTTCGGCCGACTGAAACTCCGGCCGCTCCGGCAAGGACGCAATCCCGGATTGAAGAAAGCATTGCCTCTTCCGATCCTTTGGCTCCGCCGGCGATTACAACCGGTATGGGACAGCCGCGAACCACTTCGCCGAAACTTTTAGCGTCGCCGGTGTAAGGGACTTTGACTATATCAGCACCCAGTTCGGCGGCTAAGCGGGCGGCGTGGCCGACCTTTTCCGCGTCGTTATAATTGATGATTTTTCCGTCAATAATGTTTCTCGGGTACATCATGGCGAGCAGGGGTAAACCCTCTTCTTCGCATTCGCGCGCCACTATCCCCAGATCGCGAAGCATTTCCGGCTCGTATTGGTTGCCGATATTTAGATGCACCGAAACTCCGGCCGCGCCTAAATTTTTAACTTCTTTGGCGGTCGCGACTAAAACTTTTTTTAAAGAAACGCCCATGCCGGTTGAGGCTGAAATATGGATCAGAGCCGGGAGATCGCCGATTACTTCTTTATATAATTTAAAAATGCCTTTATGAATAATAATCGCGTCAGCGCCGCCTTCCTTTACCCTTTTAATGGTCTCATCCATTTTTAAGAGACCCGGAATCGGTCCGTCGGTAACGCCGTGATCCATGGGAACAATAACCGTCCGTCCGGATAGCGGGTTAATGATTTTTGACAGTAGTGCTTTTTTGCTTGGCATAGGGTTTTGCTATTTAGAAGTATTATAGGACAGAAGTCCCGAATTAACAAAAAACCGGCCATCTATTGGGCCGGGTTTAATCTTTTTAATGTATGCTGTTAGCTAATGCAAAAAACCGGCCTTGTAGTAAGGGTAAAGTAAAAGTAAAAGTAGCTAAACCACAATTGGACGATTTTCATAATAAAAATGTATTTTTGCAACTTTTTAAATAATACACATTTTCAAAAGACGTGTCAAGGGATTGCGGAATTCGGCCGAGGGTTGAAAAATTTGCTTAATATAGGTAAGCTAAAGACAGATTAATAATAACTTTAATAATATGCCGGAAAAAATCATTATCGGCGTTTCGGGGAACCGGGGAAGTTTTACCGAAGAAGCCGCCAAACATTACTGCGCTTTGGAAAAGGTGGAAAATTACGAGCTGGAATACCTTACTTCGGTGGAAAACGTTTTGCGGTCGCTTGATAAGGGGAAAATTAACATTGGCATTTTTCCCATAGAAAATTCCAACGGCGGAATCGTCATTGAAGCCGTGCACGCCATGGCTCGCCATGTTTTTCAGATTGAAAAAATGTTTGAGATTGATATAAAGATGAATCTCCTCGTAAAAAAAGGCGCGGATCTGAAAAAAATTGACGCCATCACTTCGCACCAGCAGGCGCTAAGACAATGCCGGATGTATTTAAAAAGAAAATGGCCTGAAGCCGAGTTAAACGAATATCCGGATACGGCAACGGCGGCCAAAGATTTAGCCGACGGAGTGATTTCCGAAACCACGGCCGTTATCGCGCCGAAAATCTGCGCTGAACTTTACGGATTGGAACTCTCCGAAGAGGGGATTCAGGATTTGAAATTCAATTTTACCACCTTTATCGCGGCGGTTAATAATTATGACCGGTAAGAAAACAGTCGCTATTATCGGATTCGGCCGTTTTGGAAAGTTGGCCGCGAGCGTTTTTTCCGGAAAGGCTCAGGTTAAGGTTTATGACAGCGGGTTTTCCAAAGATGATATTGCTAAAGCGAAAAAAATCAGCGCTGGAATAGTAAGCTTAAAAGAAGCGGCCGCCTGCGATTTAATAATTCTCGCTGTCCCCATATCGCAGACCGAAAAGGTGATAAAAAAAATCGCGCCAGACGTAAAGCCGGGCGCTTTGATCGTTGATACCTGTTCAGTTAAAGTTTATCCTTGCGGCTGGCTTAAGAAATATTTGCCTGAAAATGTATTAATCATGGGAACTCATCCGCAGTTCGGTCCGGTAACGACAAAATTCAATTTTTTAAAACAAGCCTGGAAATTGAAAGGACTGCAGATTGTCTTATGCCCAATAAGGATTGATAGCCGACGGCTCAGCATGGCGAGAAAATTTTTAACTGGCCTGGGACTAGAAGTTATTATTACCACTCCCGAAGATCATGACCGCCAAAACGCCTATACTTTAGGCTTAGTCCATTTTGTCGGCCGGGCGTTACTCGGCGCCGGAGCGCGGGAACAGAAAATTTTTACTCCCGGCTATACTGATCTTCTTTCTATCCTCCCGCATACGACTTCGGACAACTGGCAGTTGTTCTACGACATGCATAATTATAATCCCTACGCTTCTGCCGTGCGCGCTAAGTTCATGATTGCCTGCGAATTAATGGATAGCCGGATTAGGAAAGCCGGAGCGAAAGACGAGCTCGGGTTTCGGCGGGGGATGATTAATAAGATTGACAACCGGATATTCGGACTTTTAGGCAACCGCTTTGCCGAAGTAAAAGCCATTGGCCGGATTAAGCGAAAAAAAGGCCTGCCGGTTATTGATAAAAAAAGGGAAGAGGAAATAATTAAGGACAAAATAAAAAAATTCAAGCTGGACGAGCAACTGATCAGGGAAGTTTATCGGGCGATTATGAATGAGTCTTACCGGCGGCAGGCTTGACAGATTGTTATATTTTATTTATAATATATTCCAATTACAACGCAGGCCGTCTCAGGGAAAAGGGGAGACGGTTTTTGTAAATACACGAATTAACCCGTCTTGCCTTTGGCAAGCCGAGGCAAGCGAATTTGCGCGAATAGAAACGAATGGCACGAATGTCGCGGAATACTGATTTAATCAAGTATAATTAATATATCAGTCCGCTCTTTCAAATTCAGCATAGTCCTTGCCAGCTTTATGCTTTCTATTTATGTTTCCCTTTATTTGTCATCCTGATCCCGAGTCCTCGGGAGAAGGATCTAATTAAAGCGCGAATCGTTGCGATAGAAATCAGAAAGTTGGCGAGGGCAAAGTATTTGTTAACAACAAACGGGCGGCCCGTGAGAGGGTTGCCGGGGAGGAAGAGATGGTTTCAATAAGTTTTTTTGTTCCAGTCTGCTGTAGTAGGTGCGGGCTGGAGATCGGCCAGTTCGGCAATATGCTGAGTCAGGCCGAAAAAGAAAAACTGGTGCGCCGCTTTGAGAGGGCGCACTCGGAAAGGGACTGCGACCGGGCGAAGACTGCCCGGGAGCAGGAGGTGAACCCGGTAAGTGAGATGTATCGGGCTCGTCATCTTGAACTCGGAATTATCAAGGAGGAAAAAGCCAAATAGCCTTGGCAAGGCAAATCCGCGCGGATGGATAGTTGAAGCACGCGTTCATTTATCCCATTCATTCTCCCATTCCGCGCGGGAGATTTTCTTGCGCCTCTTTTCAAAAGTCCGGCTGTTAGCTATAATCAAAAATAAGATAGGGATTTAATAATAAACTAATTATATGAATGAGAAACCAAAAGAGATTGTCGGCGAAGAACAACCGATGACTGGAGAAGTTGGGAAAAAAGAAGAGGCGCTCACCTGTACCGAGGCTTGCATGCATCCTGGGTGCATGGAAGCTCGCGGGATAAAGCGGGTTAATGAAGAAAGCAAAAATGAAGGAATAACCACTGAAGAAGAAAAAGACGAGGCAATAAGAGCTTATGGAAAACGGGGGAGCTTGAAACAGTAAAGTTAATTTTAGCTCAAAGAAAGAAAGTCAGCCACGCCCGCCATTGTTGACAGCCTTGGCTATGTTTGATTAAATATAAGCATGATGAAATTTATTGCCACCACAATTAAGACCATTATGATGATGACCGGAATTATTATGACCGGGGTTTTAATTGCGGGCGGCAGAACAAAGTTAAAAGTTCAAAGTTAAAAGCTGAAAGTTAGAAGAAAAGTTGAAAGCCGCCCGCAACCGGGGCGGTATTTTTGTTTAATGTTCTTTCAAAAAAATCGCGGATATTACTTTGGCCTTTTCCTCCTTTGCCAAGGCTACGGAGGACAAGATTAAGTTTAGAAGAGGCTGGGGTTGTATAGGAGATTTATTGTTTTTTTCAAATTCGGGGGAAAGGAGGTGATAACATGACCCCCAAAGAAAAACCATCCTTGGAGGAGGCAATTCGCCTCCTCCGGGAGCACTTGGAAAGGGAGGGAAAACCCCCTTCCAAGCAGGTTGTGGCTTGCCTTTGTGGCGGCCACAAGCACGTCGCCGCCCAACTGGGTGGCGCGCGCGCGATCTGTTTGGAAGCCGGGGTTGAGGGCGGCGGATTTTAGTCGCCCTCGCCCCTCCCGGGAAGAGGAAGAGACGGACGCGAAAAAGCCGATCTCTTCCTCTTCTCCTCAACTTTTACCTTATCCATAGGCATGACAGGGAAAATTTGGAAGACGGATTAGTTAAGGGTTGAGGATTGAATTTTTAGGAGTATGTGCTAGATTAATATTACAAGGGGATAATAACTCTAAATAATATGCCTAACAAAGAAAAAAAATTCTTTGAGCTCATGGATTACCGGGTGAGCGTCCATAAAGAGCGGGACTGGGGCGAACCAACGGCCGAGGCTGAGGTCGGGATAAAAGTTGGCGCTGATAAAGAAAGGAATACGGCGGCCGGGGTCGGGCCGGTTGACGCTTTAAATAACGCTTTAAGAATGTCTCTGGAAAGGGTTTATCCGGGCTTAAAAAAGATGAAACTGACGGATTACAAAGTCCGGGTGCTTCCTTCAAACGACGGCACCGCGGCCAAAGTCCGGGTAGCGATTGAATCAACCGACGGAAAAGACAGTTGGGAAACGGCCGGAGTGTCGTTAAATATTATAGAAGCCAGCTGGATCGCGCTCGTTGAGAGTTTTAATTATAAATTAAATAAAGACGAGAAGAAATAACTCTACGAAATACGAAAGATGCGAAATACGAAATTTAGTATTTTTGCATTTTTTAGGATTTTATGAATTTTTACAGCCTGAACGGAAAATCGCCAAAAGCAACCTTCCGGGAAGCCATGCTAAAAAGCCTCGCCCCGGACGGGGGGCTTTATTTTCCCGAATTTTTTCCAAAATTAACGGCAAAAGAGCTGGAAAATTTAAAAGGAAAGCCTTTGGCCGAAGCCGCGGCAAAAACGCTTTTAAAATGGGTTAGCGATGATTTTAGCGAAGCCGAACTCCGGGAAATAATGGCTGAGGCTTTAAATTTTCCCCTGCCTTTGAAAAAGATCGGCGATTACCAGGTGCTTGAGCTGTTCCATGGTCCGACGCTCGCGTTTAAGGACGTGGCGGCGCGGGTTCTCGCGCGGTTCATGGGCCGGATCCTTCTAAAAGAAAACCGGACCGCGACGATTTTAGTCGCGACTTCGGGCGATACGGGCGGCGCTGTAGCGCACGGCTTCGGCGGCGTACCGAACGTGAAAGTCATCATCCTTTATCCCAAAGGCATGGTTTCCAAACTGCAGGAAGAGCAGTTAACCCGCGTAGAACCGAATGTAACGACAATAGAAATTGAAGGCGTTTTTGACGACTGCCAGGCGTTCGCTAAGCGGGCGTTTAATGATCCGGACTTAGCAGAATTAAACCTTACGGCGGCTAATTCCATAAGCGTCGGCCGGCTCCTCCCGCAAATGGTTTATTACGCTTATGTCTATTCCCAACTGGCTGATCAGAAGCTGGAATTCGTCGTGCCTTGCGGCAATTACGGCAACCTTTGCGCCGGAGTTTTCGCTAGGGAAATGGGATTTCCTTTCAGCCGGTTTTTAGCCGTTACCAACGCTAATGACGCGGCGAAAAAATATTACGAGACAGGAGAGTTTAAACCGCGGGCGACGGTCGCGACCCTTTCCAACGCCATGGACATCGGCAACCCGAGCAATTTTATCCGCATCCAAAAAGTATTCAATAATGACCCGGAAGAATTCCGCAAAGTAATTAAAGCCGAAAGGGTGGAAGACGCGGAAACAGCGGCTATAATAAAAAAAGTTTACGAAAAATACGGATACTTGCTTGATCCGCATACGGCCGTGGCTTTTGCCGGAGCGGAAAAAGAAGGTTCTAATGATTATACCAAAGTTATTTTTTCCACGGCCTCGCCAATAAAGTTCGCTGACGTAATAAAAAAGCACACCGGCATTGAAGTTGACGACTCTAAAGAGATTGCTAATTTAGCGAAGCTGGAGAAAAGAAAGATTTGCGTTAAGAATGATTATGAGGAAGTAAAAAAGATATTATTAAGCAACCAGTAACCAATAAACAGTAAATAGTAAGCAGTGGTTAAAAGATACTGTTCGCTGTTTATTATTTACTGTTTGCTTAGAAATATGTTTATCTCTTTAATCGGCATGTCCGGAGTCGGAAAATCGTTCTGGTCGGGAAAATTGGAAAAAGAAAAAGGATTTAAAAGGTTCGGTATTGATGACATGATTGAGGCCGGACTGGAATCGGAACTGAAAAAACTCGGCTATTCGGGGATTAAAGACATGAGCCGCTGGCTCGGACAGCCTTATGATGGAAGATGCGCCGAGAACAGCCGTCGTTATCTTGAATTGGAAGCGGAGAATCTGCAAAAAGCGCTGGACGCCGTTGAAAACGGGGCAGGAGAAAATATTGTAATTGACACGACCGGAAGCGTTGCTTATTTGGCTGAAAAATTGATAGCCAGGATGAAAAAGCTGACCAAAATAATTTATTTTGATACGCCGGAAACGGTGATTGAGAAAAAAATTAAACAATATTTTGACAATCCAAAACCGATACTTTGGGGTAAGTCGTATAATGCTAATCCCGGCGAAGACCCGGTTTTAGCCTTAAAAAGATGCTATCCGGAATTATTAAAATACCGAACCGGGCGTTATGAAAAGCTCGCGGATATAACCATTGATTATTACGCGCAGATGGAAAAGGGTTATACGGTTGATAGTTTGTTCAGATCAATCACCAAAGCAGCCCCGCGCGCCTAGTCCCGCCCCGCAAAATGCGGGGCGGCTACGGGACGCCTCTCTCTCGCGCTCGGCGCTATTGACAGTTGAGTAAAAATTATTTAGCATATAATTATGAACATAACCATCTTTAAAATGTCTCTTTCAGGCGGATGCGGCGGCTCGGGTAGCAAGCCGGTTTTAAGGATGGTTTCCCATAAGTCAAAAGTCTAAGTCTGAAAGTTAAAAAACCCATGAACAGCAGACTGTAAAAAAGAAACCGTCCTCAAAAGGGACGGATTTTATTTGTATGATTTATAACAACATCCTTGATACAATCGGCCGGACGCCGATGGTAAAAATCAATAAACTGAATAAAAAAAAGGGCGTGAATATTTACGCTAAAATTGAGGGTGTTAATCCGGGCGGAAGCATAAAAGACCGGATCGCCTTAAAAATGCTGGAACAGGGAGAAAAAGAAGGGAAGCTTAATAAGGAAAAAATTATTATTGAAGCGACTTCCGGCAATACCGGAATCGCGCTCGCCATGATTGGGGCGGCGCGCGGCTATAGGGTTGAAATAGTAATGAGCGCGGCGGTTTCTCCGGAACGGATTAAGATGATTAAAGCGTTCGGCGCGGAAGTAATTTTAACTGACAAGACAAAAGGCACGGACGGAGCTATAATGAAAGTAAGGGAGCTCGCGGCGGAAAATCCGGATAAATATTTTAACCCGAACCAGTTTAGCAACGAATATAATAAGATCGCCCATTACGAAACAACGGCTCGGGAAATCTGGCGCGACATGGGCGGGAAGATTGATTATTTTACCGCCGCCCTCGGAACGTCGGGAACGCTCATGGGTATTGGCGCTTATTTAAAAAAGAAAAATCCGGCGGTGAAAATCGTTTCGGCTGAACCGGTTAAGGAGCACTACATCCAGGGATTAAAAAACATGGAAGAGGCGATTGTCCCGGAGATTTATGACTGCGAAAAATTGGACGATGTTATTATGATTGACACGGAAGAGGCTTTTAGGATGGCGCGGAGAATTATTGCCGAAGAAGGGATTTTTGTCGGCATGTCGTCCGGCGCCGCCATGCTCGCGACCTTAAAAATTGCGGAAAAAATTGATAAAGGGAACATAGTAACGATTTTTCCGGATAGAGGGGAGAAGTATTTGAGTACGGGATTATTTACATAAAAAATGGATTAGATTGCGTTAATCCCTTTCAATAATTTTGTTCCTTTAAAATGATCAGCGGACAGGAAAGCGGAAAGTAAACGCGTTTAGTTTCCGGTTTCCTGTTCGTTGGAATTAACAAAGGCGTTGCCCCCTCTCGGATAGGGGCGCGCCGGAAAGGAGAGGAGATGTTTAATAATGAGTCCGCCGGCGAGGGGTGCCGGCAGAGAACAACACGCCCCTTACCCCCGGAAATCGGGGGGATTGTGGTTCCGGATGACCGGGGTCACGAAGAAATTCAGCCGGCTTTTACGCCGGTTGAGGCCGCTATTCTGATAGTTTACTGGCCAACCACGGTCAGCGAGACCGTGGCCGAAGTACTCGGCCTCGTTGACGAATAGCGGTGCCCCGGAGAAGCTTTTGGAAGATGTGTTCTATCTTTCAGGAACGTCTCCGGGTTCCAATTCTAATAACAGAATTTATATAATTTTGTTCCTTTTAAAAATAGCAGTGGACAAGAAAGTGGAAATCAATAAGAATTGGTTTCTGGTTTTTTGTTCGGTGGCATTAATAATCAAAAAGGCGGCCGCAAGGATGGGCCGCCGGGGAGGTGAGAGATGTCTTTTATTTTTTGCCCGTCAGGCGATGGCGGGCACTTGAATCAGGACACCGGTCGGTGCATTCGCTGCTTGAATGCACCGACCGAAATTCGGGCGCCTAAATCTCCTCGGGCGTCCGAGGGAACCGTTGAGGAGAAAAAAGCGCCTCCTCTGGAGGAGGAGGCGCGGGATAACGATCTCCCAGATAATGAAAACTGGGATGAGTGACCCCGCGCCCCGGAGAGGACGATTCTTTGTAGAAGGCTTTTGTTACACCTGGCCTTCGCATGGAAACGTCCTCTCCTGTTTCCAAATTTGTTATTAATTAGATCAACATAAACCTATGCCAAAAGTACTACTGTTAGAAGGAATCAGCGAGCTCGCGAAAAAGTATTTTGAAGAGCGCGATTTTGAAGTGGAATTAATCAAAGGCACTTTGCCTAAGAACGAGTTAAAGGAAAAAATAAAGGGCGTTGACGCGCTCGGCATCCGCTCAAAGACTGAAATTGACGAAGAAATTTTGTCCGCCGCCGATAGTCTAAAAGTCATTGGCGGGTATGTTATCGGACTGAATAAGGTTGATTTAGCGGCCTGCTCTAAAGCCGGAGTCTGCGTTTTTAACGCGCCTTTTTCTTCAACGCGAAGCGTTGCCGAACTAGGTATTGGCCTGATTATTTCCTTACTGCGAAAAATCGGCGACCGCAACCGGGAAATGCACGCCGGAGACTGGAAAAAATCAGCCAAAGGTTCTTATGAAGTCCGGGGAAAAACTTTAGGCATAGTGGGCTACGGCAACATCGGCTCCCAACTTTCGGTTTTAGCCGAAGCGCTCGGCATGAAAGTTATATTCTTTGACGTTTTTGATAAACTCCCGATGGGCAACGCGAAAAAGATGAAGACTCTGGAAGAGCTTCTGGCCGTCGCTGACGTCGTATCGCTCCATGCCTCGGCACCCAATCTTATTAACGCCGAAAAACTGGCGTTGATGAAAAAGGGAAGCTACATCATCAATCTCGCCCGCGGGAACGTTGTTGATTTAATGGCTCTGGCAGAAGCCTTAAAATCCGGCCATCTCGCCGGAGCGGCAATTGACGTTTACGCTAACGAGCCAAAAACCAATGACGAAAAAATGGAATGCGAACTCGCCGGATTGCCGAACGTAATTCTTACCCCGCATATCGGCGCTTCAACCGAAGAAGCGCAGGTTGATGTCGCTATTTCCACGAGCGAGAAAGTCTGCCGGTTTATGGCTGAAGGACGGAAGGCCGGGAGCGTTAATATGAATTAAAAATTAAAAATTATTTATGTATCTAACTTTTAATGTCGGGCCGTCGGCCGTTTCAGAGGACGTAAAAAATGATGTTCGCGAGGCTTTAGACAAAAATATTTTGTCGCTTTCGCACCGCCACAAGGATTTTCTCGCCATGTTTCAGGCCGCGCGAGAAAATGTTAAAGAGTTTCTTGCTATTCCGGACGGTTTTACGATTTATTTTGTTTCTTCGGCGACCGAATGCATGGAAATCATCGGCCGCAACCTGGTCGCGAAAAAAAGCCAGCATTTTATTTTTGGCTCGTTTTCCAAGCGCTTTGCCAATACCCTGAAAAAAATCGGCAAAGACGCCGTGATTAAAGAAGTGGAATCGGGCATGGGGTTTAATTACGCTGAGGAAGAAATACCGGAAGGTTGCGAGCTGGCGGCTTTGACTTATACGGAAACGCCGACCGGAGTTAGTCTTCGCGAAGACGAACTGGAGGCTTTCAGGAAAAAATATCCGGATATGTTAATCGCCATAGATATTGTATCCGCGGCCGGAGCGCATAAAATAAATTTTAATCTTGCTGACGCTTGGTTTTTTTCCGTGCAGAAGGGGTTCGGGCTGCCGGCCGGGTTAGGGGTGTTAATCGTTAATGAGCGCGCCAAAGCCAAAGCCCTAAAAATGGCCGAAGAGGGAAAAGACATCGGGCCGGTCCATTCCATCGCCAACCTTGAGCAATACGGCGCGAAAGACCAGACCTTTGAAACACCGAATGTTTTAGGGATTTATTTGCTCGCGAAACAGGCCGAGAGATTTAAAAATAAGGGCATGGAGCAGATTGAAAAGGAAACCCGGGAAAAGGCCGCTTACCTGTATGACTGGGCAAAGAGTAAAAACATGGAAGTCCATGCCAAGGATGACAAATACCGGGCGCTGTCTGTACTCTGTATTAAACTTCCGGCAGGTGTAACCGGCGAAGAGTTTCATAAACAGCTTAACGCGCGGGGGATTGTAAGCGGGAAAGGCTATAAAGACATGAAAGAAACCCATTTCCGGCTGGCGAATTTTCCGACGCATACGCTGGAGGATTTTAAGGCTTTGACCGCCGCGATTGATGAAATGGGAAAATAAATATAATCAGGCGCTCTGGCTATGGAAAATAAATATCTAGTAATAGATTTTGACAGCACTTTGGTTCAGATTGAATGTTTGGATGAGCTGTTTTTTTTGACCCTGAAAAATAATCCGGAGCGGGAACGGCTCGTAGAAGAATTTTCAACGATTACTAATTTAGGCATGGAAGGGAAACTGGATTTCGGCGAATCGCTTCTCCGACGGATGGCTATACTAAAAGCGGGAAAAAAAGAATTGGAAGAATTCATTTCCATGCTAAGCGGACATATTACCGAATCATTCGCGCGCAACCGCGAGTATTTGAAAAACCATGCTAAAAATATTTATATTTTTTCCGGAGGATTTAAGGATTACGTAGATCCAATCGCCAAAGAGCTAGGCCTAAGCCCTGAAAATGTTTGCGCCAACACTTTTATTTTTGACAATGGCGGGAAAATAATCGGATACGACAAATCAAATTTTTTGAGCCAAACCGGGGGGAAAATTAAACAGCTTCGCGCCCTGAATCTGGATGGTGAAATTTGCGCGATCGGCGACGGCTGGACGGATTATGAGATGAAAGCGTCCGGCGCGGCAAATAAGTTTATCGCGTTTACCGAAAATGCGAGCCGAAGAAGCGTGATGGAAAAAGCCGATTTTTCGGCTAAGGATTTTGAGGAAGTGATCGGGTATTTGGACGGCAGTATTTAACTTTACTTTTGGAAAAATCGTGTTAAGATGTAATCAGGCGGGAAATTCGCTTTTAAAGGGGTTTCGCGCCAAGAAGGCTTCGCCAAGCTGGCATAAATTTTGGATCAAATTGTATAATTTTGGCTGGCCGTTTCTCTTTTCCGCGTGCGGGAAAGGGTAGGCTCAAAGGATAAAATCGCCTTCAAGAATTGTCCCCCGGTGAATCGGCAATTCGCTTATTCCACTGCGAGATGAATTCTTAGGTTCTCTGTCCCGTTTTCGGGATAGCATCCATTGGATTAAAGCCAAAATTTAACCAGCGCATTATTGGCGAAGCCTTTTTGTAAAACGCCAATTTCCGCGAGTTAATGCGAATAAAACAAATAGTTGTTGGCGCAGACAATAAAATCGCCAATTTCTATCGGGCTGTAGTATAGTGGCAGTACGCGAGGCTGGGGGTCTTGTAGCCGCGGTTCGATTCCGCGCAGCCCGACATATGTGAACGCTCTATTAAACGAGCTTCTTAGCTAAAACGAAGTCGGCAGTTCCCCGCCCGGGGCAGGCAGGGATTTTGCGTAGCCCGACAAATAAGCCGCATATAGTTTTCAATATTTATGCTTTGTGTTATAATTGGAACATGAAGCGGATATCTTATATTGGTCTCTTTTTTCGGCTTTCGCAGAGCGGTGTTCTCGCCGGCCGGAGCTTAAAATTAAAGGCGCTGATTTCGGCCGCGGTTATTTTCGGCTGTGTTTTTTATTTTTTCGGAGCGGACAAAATGTCGGTCGCTGTTTTGGCTGATGAGGGATCTTCGTCCGACGCCATCGCCATCCGGGTCATGCCTAACCCCGGACATTTATCTCCCCTGAGGTGGTATTCGGAGAATGTTGACATAAAAGGCGCTCCCCAGTCGCTTGTCGTAGACGGCTATCAGGCGGTGCGCGACGGTCGGACGGTATACGTCAACGCGGCCAACGTCATTGACAATAACGGGGACGGAATCTATGAAAATTATTATTCCAATATTTACATAATTTCCTATAACCAGGACGCGGATCAGGCGACTATGGATATTCTCGGGCAGATTTTAGATCACTGGAAATTCAATGTAAACCTCATGAATGACAATGGCGCGGCGAATAAATGCGAAAATATCGGCGAAGTAAAAAGCTGTTCAGCCGGAGCCTGTCCGGACGGACAAGTCTGCGAGGGAAATAAATGCGTGATTAAATGCCTTTTTAACAAAGACTGTCCGGTCGGCGGATACTGCCTGAGTAAAAAAGCCCGCTTGGTCCGGGACACGATCCGGCTTTCCGATCTCGCGGAAATAAAAATCGCCTTGAATAACTATTACGGGCGCGGATATTACCCGAAACTGGAATCCGGCACATATTTAAAGGGACGAACGATTTCGGTCTGGCCGAGCTGGCAGGAAAATTTCGCCGGCGAATTAGGGTTAAAACCGCTCATGGTTGATCCGGTCAATAAACTCGGACCCTGTAGTGACGCGCGTTTTAAAATGGAAACCTGCTGGGATGAGGAGAAAAAGGAATTTGACGACCCGACTCCGGGCAATAACGCGCTTAATCTCCCTGCCGGAAGCAAAGCTTATTATTATGAGCTTACAAAAGACGACGGGAGCGCGTACCGGTCCTGTACTAACCTTGAGTCGGATAAGGCGGATTTTATCCCGACCGCCCTTTCGGGGGAAGATTGCATTAGTAGTAATTAATAATTTTACGATTATGAGCGAGAAAAAACATTTTAGCGTTGAAGACGCGAAGCGGGTAGGAGAAAAAATCGGCGTTGATTTTAATAAGTACGACCTTGAGCAGTTCCGGGCCGGCATGGATGTTGAACTGGAACATGGAACCGTTGATCCGGTCACTAACGTAACCGATGATAATGAAATCATGACCGGAAAAATCGCTTTGGCGCACATGAAAGAGTTTCCCGATTACTACGAACGGCTGGAAAAGATGGAAAAAGAGGCTGAGGCTTTCTGGGATAAAAAAGAGGATGGTTGCTGTTGCTGTCATCATCACCACTAGCGGCAGGCTCTAACGACTAAGCCGCCGTGTCCGGACAAATGGCATGGCGGCGGTTGACAAGCAAGAGAAAATCTGTATAATATAGAAAAGCTTCCAAAAGCTTATTTTTTAATTTAAAACTTACAATAATCAGTTTACATTAAGTTTTTAATTCCGAATTATCGGAATTGGAAATTGCCTGCCCGCCGAAGCCTTGGCGCAGGCGGGAAAATTGAAAATTGAAAATTGATCCGATATGTCTATCGCAGTAATAAAAACCGGAGGAAAACAATATAAAGTCAAAGAAGGGCAGTCTTTAAGGATTGAAAAATTGGACGGCGAAAAAGACGCTTCCGTGATATTTGATACCTTGATGATCGCCTCGGACGACGGTGAAAAGTTGGATTTGGGCGCTCCGAGCCTCGGCGAAAAAGTAACCGGAAAAATCGTTGAAACCGCTAAGGGCAAAAAAATTACCGTGGTAAAATACAAAAATAAGATCCGCTATCTACGGACCAAGGGCCACCGGCAGGCTTACACCAAAGTGGAAATTACGAAAATAGCCGCGTAAAAAAATTTTCAAAAAAAATTCCGCCCCGAAAAACATTGGGCGGTTTTTTTAATCTTAAATTTCGCTTCTGTATTTCAACGAGTTTGACAAAGTCATTTCGTCGGCGTATTCAATGTCCGCGCCCATCGGGAGGCCGCGAGCCAGCCGGGTGATTTTAACATAAGGAAAAGAATTTTTAATCAGCCGGGACAAATACATGGCCGTAGTTTCGCCTTCCAGCGTCGGGTTTAGGCCGAGAATCGTTTCTTTGACCCGGCCGGATTTTAGTTTTTTCAGGAGTTCATTAATATTCAGGCTGTCCGGCCGAACGCCTTCAATGGCGTTTATTTCCCCGCCCAGGACCAGGTAATAACCCTTGAAGTTTTTTGTGCTTTCAATGGCTGCGAGATCTCTTGGGTCAGCTACAATGCAAAGCTGGCCAGGGTCGCGCTTCGCGTCCGAGCAGACCAGACAACCGCCGTTTTCAACTAATGTCAAACAACCGGGGCAGGCGCTGATATTGCTTTTTAGGCCAGCGACCGCTTCGCCAAAAATTTTTAATTCTTCGGCCGGCCGGCTAAGCAAATAAAAAACATACCGCTCGGCGGTTTTTGGACCGACAGTCGGCAGAGTGGAAAAATGTCTTATGAGATTTTCAATGCTTTTGGGATACTTCATCGTCGCATAACGCATAACGCATAACGCATAACGCATAACGCATAACGCATAACGCATTTGTATTTAGCGAATTGTTGTTTGATTGAAGAAAAAAATGCGAAAAGTCAAACCCGTTACGCGTTTCAAGTTACGGTTGTGTAATTAAAATCCGGGGAGTCCGCCCATTTCCTGCATTTTTTTGGCCATGACTTTCTGGGTCTTTTTTATGGCGTCGTTTATGAGGCTTTTCAGTATTCCCTCAAGGCTTTCTTTGGCGATGCCGTCGTTGATAACGATGGATTGGACTTCCATGTTGCCGTTCATGATGATTTTTATTCCGCTTTTTTCCGCTTCAATGGTTTCTTCGGCAAGGACGTTTTGGATGGTTTTGGCCTGGCTTCTTAAATCTTTTAGCTGTTTTAGTTTGTTGAACATGTGGAGAGTCGCTCGCAAATTTATCGCAATTTTTACTGCGGAAGCGCGTGAATGCTTCCCATTATAGCGCGTGTGATGACCTAAGTATTCTTTTATCAATTTTATTTTTCTGAGCTGGCTAAGTCCTCGTAAAAAATTGCTATAAATTTGCTCGCTTATTTAATTATTGAATTAGCTTAAAATTGCGGGATGTCGGTTTTGGACTTTGAATCCAGGTTTTTAAAGCTGGTGGTCTGTTCGTCAAAATACAAATCCACCCGTCCGGTCGGTCCGTTCCGGTGTTTGGCGATATGGATTTCGGCCTTGTAGCGGTCTTCGTCCGAGAGGTCTTCTAGCCGGTAATTCCGGTCCGAAGCTTTGCGGTAAATAAACATGACGATGTCGGCGTCCTGTTCAATGGAGCCGGATTCGCGGAGGTGCGAGAGTTTCGGGATGGCCGGTTTGCTCTGCTCAACTACGCGCGAAAGCTGGGAAAGGGCGACAACCGGGATGCCGAGTTCGCGGGCAATGCCTTTTAATCCCCTGGTGATTTCCGAGACTTCCTGCGTACGGTTATCCGAATATTTTCCCCGGCCTTCCATGAGTTGGAGGTAGTCAATAATGATCATATCCAGGCCCCGTTCCATCTGCAGGCGCCGGGCCTTTGTTCTTATTTCCATGACTGACGTGTTGGCGCTGTCGTCTATATAGATCGGCGCTTCGGAAAGCCGGCCCATAGCTTCGCCGATGCGGGCAAAATCATTGTCTTCTTCGCGATCCGAGAGTTTTCCGGTCCGCATTTTCCAAAGACTCACGCCGGCCTGAGCGCAGAGCATCCGGTCAACGAGCTGTTCTTTTGACATTTCCAGGGAAAAAAGCCCGACCGAAGCTTTGGATTTTATTGCCGACTGGCGGGCGATATCAAGGGCGAGCGAAGTTTTCCCGACGCTCGGCCGGGCGGCTAAAATCACTAAATCGGATTTTTGCAATCCGGCGAGCATGTCGTCCAGTTCATAATAGCCGGTCGGAATGCCTCTGAGCTTTCCCGACTGCTTATGGAGTTCGTCAATCCGGTCAAAGGCTTCGGTTAAAAGGCTGTCAATCGGGATAAAAATATTTTTTACGTATTTTTGGGAAACGGCGAATATTTTCTGCTCGGCTTCGTCAAGGATTTTTTCCAGGTCTTCATCCTCGCGGTAGCCCATTTCGCCGATTTGGGCGGCGGTTTCAATGAGTCTCCTTAACGTGGACTTCCGATGAACAATCTGCGCGTAGTGGACGATGTGCGAGGAAGTGGCGACGGCGGTGGAAAGGTGGGCGAAGTAAGTCCGGCCGCCGACCTGGCTAAGCTCGTTTCTTTCTTCAAGGCGGTTGGTGAGGCTCAGGATATCAATCGGTTCGCGCCGGGTATACAACTCTTTCATTGCCCTGTAGATAAGCTCGTGGCTTTCTTTATAGAAATCTTTTTCAAAGACAATGTCCGCAACCCTGATAATCGCGTCTTTATCAATTAAAAGACATCCGAGAAGCGATTCTTCGGCCTCAACATTCTGCGGCGGCATTTTTTCAATTACACTTGGGATGGCCATGGAAAAAAGAGTTAAAATTATAGCTACATGTTACAGGTTTTTTCTTTCTTTAACAAGCCCCGTTTTTTCATTCTTTTTGCATGTTTTTCCTCAGGTTATGCGTCGTCCGCGTCCAGGGAAGTCGTGAAAACAAACAAATCAGCGTGGATTTGCATAATTTTAATTATTTTGTTAATATAATAACATCTGCTCCGGGCAGATTTTTAGTTTTGCGGGTCGTTAGCTCAGCTGGTAGAGCAGCTCCCTTTTAAGGAGAAGGTCACTGGTTCGAATCCAGTACGACCCACAAAGACAGAAGGTCATCCCGCCCGAATGGCGGGATACGACCCACATGGAAATTACCGAATGGCGAATGATGATTGTCGAATGAAATGAGTAAGCTGAGATGTGTTCGTAATTCGGCAATTGTTATTCGTCATTTTTTTGCCGTCTTAGCTCAATGGTAGAGCAACCGCCTTGTAAGCGGTAGGTTGTCGGTTCGAGTCCGACAGACGGCTCCAGAATTTCCAATTGTCAATTTCCAATTGTCAATTTATCCAGAATACGTTGATGCTCTTGCTTTTTGGCAGGAGCATTTTAAAAATAAGATGGCTCAGGGTAATAGCTATAAAATCTACACACTCGGCTGTAAAGTTAACCAGTATGACTCGCGATCCTTGGCCGGCAAACTGGGGGCGGCCGGTTTTAGCCTGGTTAAAAAAAACGCTGACCTGGCAATTATCAATACTTGCGCCGTAACCAAAACAGCTATCCAAAAGGGAAGGCGGACGATTAATCGGGCGCGGAAGGAAAACCCAAAGGCCAAAATCGCGGTAATGGGCTGTTGGCCAAAGGTTTATGAGGCGCATGAACACAGAAAGGACGGCTTGATAATCGTTAAGGATGACCGGGAAATGGATGCTGTTATCGCAAAGTTCAAAGTTCAAAATTTAAAGTTATCCTCCTTCGCTGAAGCTATGGCGGACAAGAAAGCTACGGAGGACAAGAAAGTTCAAAGTTCCGGCGAGAATCCGGAGCTGTTTTTAAGCCATGGTTCCGGCGGGAGTCTCGCGCTTAATGACAAATCAAGATATTTTATTAAAGTCCAGGACGGGTGCGAACAGTATTGCTCGTACTGCGTAATTCCCTACGCCCGGGGAAAACTAAAAAGTCGGGGCATGGATGAAATACTTAAGGAAATCGGCGAGGCGACCGGGAGCGGCTACCGGGAGATTGTTTTGTGCGGAATCCATCTCGGGCTTTACGGAAAAGATTTTAAAAACCTGTCTGATATCAAGGCGGGGAAAAAATGCGGAATCAGCGGATCCGAGGGAAAAATAAATCTGGGAGGTTTGCTTAAAAAAATTTTTAAAATAAAAAATTTAGGACGGATCAGGCTGAGCTCTATTGAAATTACCGAAGTGAGCGGGGAACTGATCGGCTTGATGGCCGAGGACAAGAAAATGTGCAAGCATCTGCATATTCCTTTGCAGTCGGGTTCGGACAAGATTTTAAAGCTCATGAACCGGCCGTATGATCGTGAATTTTTCCGCGAGCGGGTGGAAAAAATAAGAAAGGCCGCGCCGGATGTGGCGCTTACTACGGACGTGATCATCGGATTCCCCGGTGAAACAGGAGCTGATTTCATGGACACTTATAATTTTATAAAAGAAATGAAGTTCAGCCGTTTGCATGTTTTTCCATTTTCAGCGCACGAAAAAACTCCGGCCGCGAAAATGCCGGGAGCCGTTAGCGATGAAATAAAACGCGAACGGGTAAAAAAGCTTAAAGCGCTCGGTGATAGATTGTCTCGCGAGTATGAAAAGAGATTTATCGGCCGCGGTCTTATAGTAGTCGTGAGTGGGAAAAAGTCGGGCGATAAACTTATCGGCAAATCGGAACATTACTTTGACGTTTGTTTCCATAAATCGCGGATCATGGGCGGCGCGGCTGATCAGGGGAACGAAAACAGTAGAGCGGCCCGCGGAAAAAATCTCGTCGGCAGGCTGGTGAAAGTAAAATTTACCAAAGAAGAAAGCCGCGAATGAGGGCGGAGAAGTCTGATGCTGAGCGCGCAACTAAACGAGAGAGAGTTGCCGGGAAAAGTAAAAAATAGTATAATGAAAGGGATAAAAGCAAAACATTAAATATGCCAAAATCCGCCTCTAAAATCATTGATTTCATTAAGTATAATAACGCGACAATGATTATTTTTGCCGTAATTTTTATATTCGGAGCCGGAGTTTTCGCGGCCGAGCCGGATGCCATCGGCCAAAAACAAACGCGCGTTGAAGGGGTGGATAATTCGCTTCTTCTGACGGTTGATTTGGAAAGCCATGACATGGATTTTAAAATTGAGAAAATTGAGAGCGACGAAAAATATTTTTTTGTTACTTTTACATATCTTGACATCTCCGCCGTCAATAACGCCTGGCAATACGGGATCCGCGAAAAAACCATAAAAGTTTCCCGCGACCTGGAAGGAGATTTGGGGGTCTGGCTGGCGGACGAATTTAAAGACATCCGCGGCGCCAGAATAAAAAACTTATCGGCGGAAAAAGAAAAAGCTTTGGCTGAAGGACTGAAGAAAAGGGAGGAAGTAACCGAATATTCGGGACTGATTGGAAAGACCCTTGATTTGGCCGGCGCGGTTTTTCCCGGCTATAGCCCGGTTAAAAAAATTGAACTGCCGGCTACGGCGGATATTGCGGCATTAACCGCCGCCGTTCCCAGCGGAACGAATTCAACCGACGGGAGCAACGGTTCGGACTCAGATAGCCTGACTGAAATTTACAATAGTTATATCGCCGAGAATGACCCGGATTCTGATAATATTTTTGGCGCGAACGATAATTGTCCGAACTCTGCCAATTCGGGGCAGGAAGATACTGACGCCGACGGTATTGGCGATGCCTGTGATTCAGGGGAAGGGAGCGCCAACGGGGAAAATTCAGCGGCGGCGGATGGCGCGGAGACTCAAGATGTTAATGCTGGTGAAGGCGCGGAAACTCCGTTGCCGTCCGGTGATAACGCCGGCTCTGGCAATAATAATTCCGAAACCGGGGAAAACGCCCAGACCGGACAGAGCGAGCCGGAAGATGTTAAGATTATGGAATTACCGGGTAATCCGGCGCCGGCTTCTGAGTCCGACCCTGTTCAAGCTCCGGTGGCCGAAAATGGCAACCAGTAATAATTTATAATTCCGGTTAAACATGGAAAGCCGGAAAAAATATTTTTAACTTTTCCGCCAAAGGCGGATCCGCCATGGGCGGAGAACTTTGAACTAATGATATGGCTGACAATTTTTCCCAAACCGTAAATTTAAAAGAGGAGATGGAGCGGAAAGAGATGGAGCGGAAAAAGAAATTTTTCAAAAAACCCAAAGAAGATCCGATAGAAAATATTTACGGGCAGGAAAGAGAAGAAAATAAAAAGGATCTTCAGAAAATATCCCGGCCGGTTGAAAAAAACTCGGGCGGTTCGGTTTGGAGGATTTTATTCGTCCTCGCGGTTTTCGCTTTAGCCGGTTTTGGGGCTTGGTGGATATTTTTCCGCGGAGCGCCGACAGCCGGCATGCCGGAAAATAATTTTGCCGCGGCCAGCGGCTGGTACGCGGTTAAGATGGTGGACGGAGAAATTTTTTACGGCCAGGTTAAAGACACTAAAGCCGACCCGATTGTGATTGAAAATGTTTACTATAATTACGAGCAGACCCGGGACGATAAAAAAGAAGTTGACGAGACCGCCAGCCTGAAGCTCGTAAAACGCGGAAAAGAAACGCACGGCCCGACCGGCAGTATGAATGTCGTCCGCTCGCAGGTCATCTACATGGAACCGCTCGGAGAGGACTCAAAAGTGCTCGGGGCGATTTTGGAGTACGAGAAATGAGGAAGTATGCGGAACGATTTATTTCATTTTCTCGCTCCGGAAGTCTAAGCAGACTTTCTGATAATTTTGTAATACTATATGGTTTCTTCACGAATTAGGAGTCGCTTTGTCAGCGCGACACAAGCCTCGCTTCGAAAATGAAATAAATCGTTCCGCATAGAAGAATATGGATAAATATTGTTTATTAGAGGGTGAATTCGCCCTCTTGTTATGTATGAAAACAGTTAAAGGCATAGTCATTAAAGGCAAGGGCAAGGGGGCGGAGTTTGGGTTTCCGACGGCTAATATTTTTTTAAAAGAAAAAATTGAAAGCGGGGTTTATTTCGGCCGCGTTAGATTCGGCGGGGCGGACTATCGGGCGGCTTTGTTTATCCTGCCGGGCGGGGAAACGCTGGAAGCGCATATTTTAGATTTTTCCGGAGACTTGTACGGGAAAGAAATCAGCGTGGAAATCGGGGAGAAAATGAGGGAAGCGATAAAATTTAAAAACGAAGAAGAGCTTACCGGGCGGGTGAAAAAGGATATAAGTGAGATAAGGGAAAATTTTTGGAAGTGAGAATGATGAAGAAACTAGCAGACTAGCGAACTTGATTTTTTTTAAAATTCAGGCTAGATTTGCTTTAATGAATCCTTAATGAAGGGTTTTTAAGATTGAGTTCATGAATATTAAGGAGGAAAGTTCCAAGTTGATTATTTATTCGGGTTTGTGATCATCGCGAAAGGGAAAATGCGAAAGCGCAACCCGGGAAAAATATGGAGACGAGAACAACGAAAAGGATAATCCCTTCTTTAGCCGCGACTGTTCTGTTTCTGGCCGCCGGATATTTTTTAGTTAAAAGCCCTGGCGCGGATATTAATTTTGTTATGAAATCCAGAGCTGAAGAGCCGAAAGAGCGGAATATTAACTTTGGATTTTTCTACTTTAAAGAATATGATGATCCGCGGTTTAATATTAAAGCCTCCTACGTAAGAACAGCTATTTCCTGGGCTGTTTTCCAGCCCAAAGCTCCGGAATACGACGGGGATGGAAATGTGAACAATTTTAAATGGAGCAACGCGCAGGAAAAACAGATAGTGAATCTTAACGGAGCCGGGAAAAAAGTTATTCCTTCAATCCGGACCGGTTTGGCAAACGCGAAAACAGGAGAAGGCAGTTGGGCGCTATATCCCGTTGCGGGGGGAGTGCGAAACGACAGGGGAAAGCCGATTACCCCGAAAATCGTATGCAAAAAAGAAACCGAAGCGAATTACAAAGCCTCCGCGCTGCCTAAAGATCTGAGTCCGGAATACAACGCGGAACATGCTTACAGCAAGAATTATTACACCTTCGTTAAATCAACCATAAAACATTTCAAAGATAAGGGCGTTAATTTTGAAACTGTCGTGATAGAGAATGAGATGAATTCTCCTTTTTTCTGGTGCGGTACGCCGGACCAGTATATTCGTTTATTTAAGACCGCGGTAAAAGCCGTGCATGATATTGATCCGGAAATTAAAGTCGCGGATGGCGGCCTGCAGGGATATGTCCTTGATAATTTATCCCGGAATACCGAGGGTCAAGGCATAGCTTTTACGAATGGCAAAGCGCTGGTTGAGGCGGAAATCTTCGGTATCGGGGATTTGATCAATTTCCATCATTACCAGGATTCGTCTAACATCGCCAGAATAATCAACTACATAAAGGATAAAAGCAAAGACACTAAGCCGGTTTTTTCCAACGAGATCGGATCCAGGGAAGGGCAGGAGAGCGGCCGTGAAATGGTGAAAAAAGTTTCGCAATTGCTTATGATGGATGTCAGTCCTATTATATGGTTTTCCAATAACGGAGTCGGCGAAGGCAGTAATGACGGCGCATTAATCGAAGACAATGGACAGCCTATCGAAAGGAACCTCAAAGCTTTCGCCGCTTTAATGAATTTTTTTGATGACAGGGTAATTTATAAAAAAAATCTTTCCAGTCCGGATATATTCAAGTTTAGCTTTGAGTTTAAGGACAAGAAGACAACCGTATTGTGGTCGGCAAAACCGGAATCCGCGGCAATAGGGGGTATTGACGCCGGTTGCGAACGGTATGATTATCAGGGTAATAAGATAACATCCGGTTCCTTTAAGCTTGATGCTTCGCCCGTGTTTGAAATTTGTAAAAACCGGGGACAAGTCTGCTCCGACTCCACCCCTTATAATCAATGTTCCGCCGCCAAACCCCAATTCTGCAGCCAAGGCATTTTAAAGAACGACTGCTCACGGTGCGGCTGTCCCGAAAATTTTTCTTGCCAGAACAACGGCAACTGTTCATTTTCTCTTTCTGCTCCGATCAAGGTGATGTGGCAGGTAAAAAGGGACACGTCTGATGAAGAGTTAAAATTTTTTCAAGAAGCCGGCATTAACACCATCCAAGACAGTAATATTGCTAAATGGAAAGATGAAGAAATAAGTAAATATTTGGACTTAGCTAAAAAGCATTCCATGAAAGTAATGGTTTCAGTCGTTATTTTCAATAAATGCTCTTGCGACGACAGGTCGGACTGTACGAGCGATGGCATTTGTAAAACAGGCGAGGGTAGCTGGCGGCCTACCAAAATCATAAAGTCGGACAGCGGTCAAGACATATCCATCTCCGACTTTATAAATAAATGGAAAAATAATGATGCAGTTTTAGCCTGGATGACATTTGACGAGCCAAAGATAAAAAAAGTCAATAAATCATCCCAGGAATACACATACCGCTTCATAAAAAATATTGATCCTGTCCATCCAATTTTTTTAAACACGAACATAAATACTCAAGAGGGTTATGACAATTATTATACCGAAAAAGCATTTGATATTTTAGATATCCATCATTACGTCCGTGGAAAAATTGAAAAATCGCAAGAAGACCTGATTAAATTTTTTAAGGCGAATAAAAAAAGTAATTTTCCGGTAATCATCACGCTACGGGCTTTTAACAGAAGAGATCCGGACAAGGATCCAATTCCGGATATGAACGCTGAAAATAGCCTTCAGAAACAATATGATTTTTTTATCAAAAATTCAGACATAACGGACAATGTCGGATTTTACGGGTGGTCATTAAATCCAAATATGGGCATTAATCAAGTCGCGGAAATAAAGAAGCAATTTGTTGATTTAATACTACCAAGCCAAGTCTGCTCCGACTCCACCCCTTATAATCAATGCTCCGCCGTTAAACCCCAATTTTGCGACCAGGGCATTTTAAAGAACGACTGCTCACGGTGCGGCTGTCCCGCGAACAGAACCTGCCAGACTGACGGTTCTTGCTTGGCAGGGAATGTAGTTGTTTGTGAAAGTTTCGCTTATTCCGACTGGTCAGCCTGCCAACCGGACAACACCAGGCAAAGAACAGCGCTTTCCGGATTGCCTGAAGGTTGCAGCGGGGGGGATCCGGTTTTAACCGAATCCTGCGTTTATCAAACAAATTCCGGCGGAGGCGGCGGAGGATGGACCGGAGGCGATTCTGCAAGCGGCGGATCGGCCGGAAGATTTACGGACGCGAATACGGCCGTCAATTTAGAAAATATCATTAATGCTAATAATTTTTCCAAAGAGGTTTTAGGAGATAAAATTTTTAATTATCCCGGCTACTCGAGCCTTTATGGGCTTAACTCCAGTCTGGCCGGAGAAATCAGTTTGTCCGAGGCTATTTCAGTCACCAGCTTTGATCAACTGGTTCCACTGGATGATAAAGGCAAAGGATTATACGCGAATCTGATGGAAAAGGGAAAAAGTAAAGAAACAGTGAGCCAGTCGGAAAAATACGCTTTAGCCTATTTCATTTATTACGGAACGCCGACGACCAGAAGGCTGGGCTCCGGCGAGCGGGCCGGAGTAATAGGCTCATTTATTTCCGCTAATGGCGGAAATTTGCCCCGAACAATTTATGATTGGCAGGATATAATTAAAATCGCCGGCGGCCGCTGGCCGGATAAAAAAAGCGCGCAAGCCGAAAAAAAAGCCAAAGACAATTTTATGAAGATTTTTTCAAGGAATGCTTCAACAAATAATATTGATCAGAACGCCATAATGATCATGGCTTATGGGCTTCGTCCGGCCAGCCGTTCAATATTGAAAGAGGCCGCCGCTTTGCTTACCTTTAAAAATGTTTTTAAGCGCGCGCCGGACGGTTCTTCCGACTGGGACATTGTCCGGGCAATCGCGTACTCCGGCGCTTCAAAATAAAATATCCGGGTTTGTCTATTGTTATTATCGCGGAAACCGGAGTATTGCTTTTAAACGTGAAAGCTTGATCCGTCCCCAAGGCGGATTTATTGGGTTTTAATAACCGGTTTCTCAAGCGATGTTACCTTGAAATTTCCGGGAAAATCTGGTAGATTTATTATTATCTGAATTTAATAGCCAAGGTGTGTTATTTTGGCGGAATACGCGGGTTATGGAATTTATTATTTAAAGTTAGCTAAAATATGAATTATAAATTAAGCACCCTGAAAAACGGCCTGCAGATTATAACCGCGCCCGTAAAAGGAACCGAGACGGCGACGGTTTTAATCATGGTTGCGACCGGCTCAAAATTTGAAAACCGGGAAAATAACGGGGTATCCCATTTTTTAGAACACATGTTTTTCAAAGGCACCCGGAAGCGGCCGACCGCCCAGGCGATTGCCAATGCTTTTGATTCCATCGGTTCGGAAAACAACGCTTTTACCACTAAAGAATTTACCGGTTTCTGGGTCAAAGTCGGCGTAAAAAACCTGGAAAAAGGCGTTGAGATCATAAGCGACATGATGAAGAATTCAAAGTTTGACGCCCGGGAAATTGAACGGGAAAAAGGCGTTATAATTGAAGAGCTAAACATGTACGAAGATAATCCGATCATGCATATTGATGATGTTTTTGAAGAATGCCTTTACGGCGACTCTCCGGCCGGCTGGGAAATTATCGGAACGAAAAAAACTATTACGGGTTTGCGGCGCGAAAATTTTTTAAGCTATGTTTCATCGCAGTACGGCGCCGGGAACATGATAATTGCCGCGGCCGGGAATATTAACGAGAAAAAAATCCATAATCTTCTTCTAAAATATTTTTCCGGATTAGGTAAAGCGCGGAGGATTAAAAAAGCCGCGGTTATTGAAGCGCAAAAAAATCCCCGGGTAAAAGTGAGTTATAAAAAAACCGACCAGGCTCATCTCATGCTCGGCGTACGGTCTTTTCCTTACGGCGCTGAAACCGAGATGGCTGAGAAGATGCTCGGCGTGATTTTAGGCGGCTCCATGGGCTCCCGGCTTTTTACTGAATTGCGGGAGCGCCGCGGCCTCGCATATTACGTCCGGGCCCAGAGCGAGTTTTACAGCGATAGCGGATATTTCGCGGCTCAGGCCGGATTGCGCGTGGAAAAAATTGAAGAATCAATTGAAATAATCCTCCGGGAATTAAAAAGAATCGCCCGGGAGCCGGTAAAAACGGCGGAGTTAAGAAGAGTTAAGGATCTCGTAAAGGGCCGGATGGCTATCCATCTTGAATCATCCGACTCCATCGCTTCCTGGTACGGCCGGCAGGCGGTTTTGGCCTTGGAAAAAGCCGAAGCCTCGGGAGGCGCGCCGGATTATAAAAAAGAAATACTCACCCCGAAAGAATTTTTCCGCAAAGTGGACGGGGTGCGAGCCGGAGAGATCCGCGATTTGGCGCGGGAGATTTTTAAAACCCAAAACCTTAACCTCGCGATTATCGGGCCGTATAAGGATGAAGAGAAGAAGTTTGGGAAGTTATTGAGGTTTTAAGTTTATTTAAAAAATTTATTTAATAATTAGGGTTATTTTAAGGTATTGACACAAGGTATAGATTTGCTATACTAAAAATGTTAAGTGCGGATTCTATTGAACTCCCAAAGTCCGAAACCCTAACGGGAATCGGGCTTTTTTGTTTGCATAAAAATTGGTATAATATTTTCGTGGAGTTCAAGGGGCCACCTCATGGCGAGGAATCCGCACTTAACATTCGGATAGAGGGCCCTTGGCTCCACTTCACAAACCATCTCAACTGAGGTGGTTTTTGAATTCTCTGATTTTTTTATATTGCTTTAACCGATATGGAGGATAGATTTTTTTTGTAATAGCAATTTGGTTTTTGTATTGTTTAAATATTCCCGAAGTAAAAACTTTTTCAAGTTTAGGAATCAGTGGAATAAATTTTTTCTTAATTTCATTGTGTTTGGAGCAAAAAGTAAATATACACCACCAATATTTTTTATCTTCTTCTATTATGTCAAGCGGAAACAATCTGCAATCCAAGGGTCTGTCTTCATAAAGATGGCATTTATTTCCTTTGGCATATTTACATCTGGAAAGATTAATAAAAGCAACAGAAGCTATTTTCTTAGTAGTCTTGCTAAAATTATTAAGATGATAATTATATTCTTCTTTCAGAATCCAAGGTAAATAACAACATTTTGAACAGCCGTCACATTCTGGAAAATTGATTCCCTCAAGTATTTGATAAATTTGTTGGATTGTTGGGTTAAGTTGAGTAATTATAAATTGAAATTATTTTTCAGGTTTATAACTTTAGTGATTCAGCCCGCCTTCGCTTTTACTATATCTCGTCTGACTTCTTAATATGCGAGTTTATTTGACTATACTCCTAAAATTAAATAAAATACGGATATTAAGGTTTGGCTATATTATAGACCCGATTGAGTAAAGTTGGCAAATTCGGCGAGCGGAAAGGGAAAGAAAATGTCGGGATAATGGCATAAGAAAAATATGGATGCTTCGTTAAAAAAATTAAACCCCGAACAGCTGAAAGCGGCGACGCATACGGACGGGCCGCTTTTAATCGTGGCCGGCGCCGGAACCGGAAAGACTACCGTTCTTATTAACCGGCTGGCTTTTTTAATTGAAAAGAAATTAGCTAAGCAGGAAGATATTTTACTCATCACTTTTACGCGCAAAGCGGCCGAGGAAATGGACGAACGGGCCGATAAGTTATTGCCTTACGGTTATGTTGACCGCTGGATTTCAACTTTTCATGATTTTTGCGCCCGGATTTTGCGCGAGCACGCTTTAGACATCGGCCTGCCCGGCGATTTTAAGGTGATTACCGAAACCGAGGCTTGGGTAATGGTTAAAAAGAATTTAAATGAATTTAATCTTGATTATTACCGGCCGCTCGGCAATCCTACCAAATTTATCCATGAACTCTTAAAACATTTTTCCCGTTTAAAAGACGAAGATATAACTCCGGCCGAATACTTAGAATACGCGAGCGGACTGGAGCAGGACGGCGACGCGATGCTGTCGGGAAGTAAGACAAAAAAAATTTCCAATTTCCAATTTCCAATTTCCAATAAAATTTCAAATTCCAAAACGAAAAATTCTAAATCCGCATCAAAACCCGAATCTAAACCTAAGACCAAAACCGAAGATGAAGATGAAAATAAAATTGACGGCATGGAAGCGGCGAGAATCATTGAGCTCGCGAACGCCTATCATGTTTACAATAAACTGCTTTTGGATAACGGCTATCTTGATTTTGGCGACCTGATTTATTATACGCTTAAATTGTTTAAAGAGCGTCCCAACATCCTTGATTTTTACCGGAAAAAGTTTAAGTATATCATGGTGGACGAATTTCAGGACACTAACTGGGCGCAGTATGAGATGATAAAAATCCTCGCCGGAGAAAAGAAAAATTTGGTCGTGGTCGGGGATGACGACCAAAGCGTTTACCGCTTCAGGGGCGCGTCCATGAGCAATATCATGCAGTTTAAAGACGATTTTCCCAAAGCCCGGGCAGTGGTATTAAGCGTCAATTACCGCTCCGGACAGGCGATACTGGATAAGGCTTATGAATTTATCAAGCATAACGACCCGAACCGGCTGGAAGTAAAATTAAAGATTAGCAAGGATTTAAAAGCGAATAAAAAGGAAAAAGGCGAAGTGGATCATTTGCGTTTCGCGGATGAAGCGGATGAAACCCGCGGAACAGTTGAAAAAATTGTAGCTCTGAAAAATTCCAACAAAGAGGCGGCCTGGTTTGATTTCGCGATCCTCACCCGCGCCAACGATACGGCCGGAAAATTTATCGCCGAGCTGAAGCGGCGCGATATTCCAGTGGATTTTGTTTCGCAGAGAGGGCTTTACTATAAGCCGGCGATTTTAGATATTATCGCGTATTTTAAACTGCTGGATAATTACCATGAATCATCGGCTCTCTATCGGGTTTTAAATATACCGGCTTTCCGCGCGAGCCACGCTGATATTATCGCAATTAATTATTTCGTCCGCGCTAAAGGCTGGTCCATGTACGAGGGAATCTTAAATATCGCCGCTGTTCCGAAGATAAGTTCGGAATCGGCCGCGCGCGCCGGAAAATTAGTCGCCATGATCGGCAGGCACTCGGAATTATCGCGCCGGGAAAAGCCTTCGCGGATTTTTTTAAATTTCATTAACGAATCAGGACTTATTAAGGACTATGATTTTGACCGCGACAAGGAAATTTTTAACCAGATCGGCCAGTTTTTTAAAAGGATAAAGTTTTACGAAGATAACGACCCGGATTTGCGGTTAAGGGAATTTATGGAACTTTTGGCTTTGGAAATGGAATCGGGCGAAACCGGCTCCTTAAATACGCTCGCGGACGACGCCGATACGGTTAAGGTGATGACTGTGCACGCCGCCAAAGGCAAAGAATTCAAATACGTTTTCATCGCTAACGTCGTTGATAAAAAATTTCCGACTATCGGGAGGGGTGAAAAAATTTCCATTCCCGACGCTTTAGTCCGGGAAAAATTGCCCGAGAGCGGAGACGCGCATTTAGAAGAAGAGCGCCGGCTTTTTTACGTCGCCATGACCCGGGCCAAAGAAAAATTATTTTTTACGAGCGCCGAAGATTATGGCGGAGCGAAAAAGAAAAAAATTTCCCGCTTTTTAGCCGAAGCCGGAATGGATGATATTTCCGCGCGACCGGCATCTCCGGCGGCAAAGAGCGCCGCAAGCGAATTTTTAAGAGATCTCGCCGGCGCGCCGGAAAAAGCTCCGGGTTGCGTTGAAAAATATTTTCTCCCCCAGAAATTTTCTTTTTCCCAGACCGAAACTTACGCGACCTGCCCATTGCAATATAAATTTAGCTATATCTTAAAAATTCCGACGCCCGGCAAACCGGTATTTACTTACGGCCGGGTCATGCACGGCATTCTAAGGGATTTCCTTTTCACTCTGATGAAAGGCGATACTGCCCAGCAAGGGCTTTTCGGCGCCGGAGAAAAGGCGGTAAAAAAACCGGATCAGAAAAGACTCATGGAAATTTTTGAAAACCGCTGGGAAAACGACGGCTATGATAATAAAGAGCAGAGAGAGGGCTATAAAAAGAAAGGCCGGGAATCGCTTAAAATGTTTTATCAAAGCCTTGAAGAAAACGGCTGGCCCGATCCTTTGTATCTTGAAAAAAGTTTCGCCGTCCGGTTAGGCGATTACATGTTCCGCGGAATTATTGACCGGGTTGACCGCCTCGCTGACGGAACCGTCCGCATCCTTGATTATAAAACCGGATCAGCCAAAGAGAAACTTTCTTTTGACGAAAAGAAGCAATTGATTTTGTATAAGATCGCCGTGGAAAGCCTTTTTAACCATAAAGTTTCCGAACTTGCTTATTATTATCTTGATAACGGGACGGCGGTTTCTTTTTCAGCCAAGGAAAAGGACGTTTTAAAATTTGAAGAAATTACTTTTTCTTTAATTGAAGGCATCCGCTCCTGCGACTTTACCCCTAAGCCGGGTTTTGCCTGCGACTGGTGCGACTTTAAAGGGATATGCGAGTTTAGGAAGGTGAGCCGGTAGCCGTTTTACCGGACAGGCCACACCGACTCCCGGGTGATTGAAAAATTGGCGGTAAAGTGATAGCATATTATTAAAGATTGATTTATGGATGCGCGGAAATTTTTATAATTCGTAAATCGCCATCCACGATACCCATGGGTCTGAAATTGTATCTATTTATCATGACTCTGGCGACGGCCGCCTGCTTCGCGGTTTTTTCTTACGTCGCCTGGACTGTCAATCCGGAGATTACTAATTGGGTCGGCTTTACCCTTTTTTATTCCTCGCTTTTTATTGCCATAACCGGCGCGGCCGCCATCTTCGGTTTTGTAATCCGCTTTATCGCTTTTAAACGCCAGCTCGCGGCGCGTTCGGTCATTGAAGCTTTCCGCCAGTCGTTTTTATTCGCCGCCCTGGTTATTGTCGCGCTAATCCTTCTGTCCGAAGATTTGTTTAATTGGGCGAACCTGGGGTTTTTAGTTTTAGGTTTAAGTATTCTGGAATTTTTTCTGGTGAGTTATAAAAGGACTGAAAAAATGTTATGAAAGATAAAATTGAAAAATTAAAAACTGAAATATTAAGCAAGCTGTCAGAAGTAAAAGACGCGGAAGCTTTGCGCGAGCTGGAAATAAAAATTCTCGGGCGGAAAGGCGAGCTGGCCGGAGTTTTAAAAGATGTCGCTAAGCTCACAGACGAGGAAAAGAAAGAGGCGGGTCAGCTCGCTAATGAATTGAAAATCGCGATAAGGGAAAAATTTGAAGAAGCTAAAGAAGTTTTTGAAAACGCCGCGAAAAAGCGAGGGTTTACTGACGCGACCCTGCCGGGAAAAAAAATCGCCCGCGGCCATCTCCATCCGATAACGATCGTGCGCGAAGATTTAGAAGACTTTTTTCAGAGCCTTAATTTCATGGTTTTGGAAGGGCCGGAACTGGAAAGCGATTATTTTTGCTTTGAGGCGTTAAACATCCCGAAGTGGCATCCGGCTCGGGATATGCAGGACACTTTTTACATTGACCCGAAAGGCCTTAATGTCAAAGGCGAAGAAGACGGCCAGCCCGATCTTGTCATGCGCACCCATACCTCGCCCATGCAGGTTCGGTCAATGCTGAAATACGGCGCTCCGCTCCGGTGCGTCGTTCCCGGCAGATGTTTCCGTTCGGAAGCGACCGATGTCCGGCACGAGCACACTTTTTACCAGCTGGAAGGCCTGATGATTGATAAGAATATAAATATCCGGCATTTAAAAGGCGTGCTGGTGGCTATGGCCAGGCATTTATACGGCCCGGAAACGGAAGTGCGCCTGCGGCCGAAGTTTTACCCGTTCGTGGAGCCCGGTTTTAACGGGGAAGTAACCTGCTTTTTATGTCATGGCCAGGGTTGCAGGCTCTGTAAACAAACCGGCTGGCTGGAAATTTTCGGCGCCGGGCTGGTTCATCCGAACGTGCTAAAAGCCGGAAAAATTGATTCGGAAAAATACACCGGTTTTGCTTTTGGCTTTGGCTTAAACCGAATTGTCCAGTTAAAATACGGCATTGAAGACATAAGGCTGTTTAACAGCGGAGATTTAAGGTTTTTGGAGCAATTCTAAGAATCACGAATTGACGCGAATAAGAAACGAATTTAACGAATCAAGAATATGTATTTATCACTCAACTGGCTAAAGGATTACGTGGAAATTCCGAAAAATATAACGCCCGAAGAACTGGCGCGGCTTTTAACTTTGCACACCGTGGAAATTGAGGGCGTATTAAGCCAGGCGGATAAGTTTAAGAATGTCATTGCCGCGAAGATTATAGAGGTAAAAAAGCATCCTGACGCCGACCGTTTGCGGCTGGCTTTGGTTGATACCGGAAAAGAAAAGTTGGAAATCGTCTGCGGCGCGCCGAACATAGAAGCCGGCCAGATGGTTCCTTTGGCTTTGATTGGCGCGATTCTGCCTAACGGCCTTGAAATCAAAGAGGTGGAAGTCCGGGGAGTAAAATCAAACGGCATGTTATGCGCGCCTGATGAACTCGGACTCGGCGACGACCACTCAGGCATCCTGATTTTAGATAAAAACGCCAAAACCGGAAAGCCGCTTTCCGAAGTCCTCGGCTTAAGCGATGTCCTTTTTGAAGTGGATAATAAATCCATAACCAACCGGCCGGATCTTTGGTCGCACGTCGGAGTGGCTCGGGAAATCGCCGCTTTTTTAAACGCCAGGCTGACGAAAAAAGCCGAAGAAATTAACAGCGCGCTATCGGGGCAGAAATCCGGCAAACTGAAAATAAAAACTGACGACAAGCTCGCGGTTATTAAAGTGGCGGTTGAAGATAAAAAATTAGCGCCGAGGTACATGGCGCTCGCCATGGGCGGAATAAAAATTGGAACTTCGCCAGACTGGTTAAGCCAAAGACTTGTAGCCGCCGGAGTCCGGCCGATAAATAATATCGTTGACGCCACTAATTATGTCATGCTTGACATCGGCCAGCCCATGCACGCTTTTGATCTCGCCAAGCTCGAGCCGGATCTAAATAAAAAAGAGATTTTTGAATGTTATATAAACGTAAGAAAAGCGAAAAAAGGCGAGACCATAACTACGCTGGACGGCAAAGAGCGCGAATTAAACGATGAAACGCTTGTCATCGCCGATAAAGAAAAACCAATCGCAATCGCCGGAGTAATGGGCGGCGCTTTTTCGGAAATTTCGGAAGAGACTGATTCCATTGTCCTTGAATCAGCTAATTTTGATTTTGCTACCATAAGAAAAACTTCGCGTTTTTTCGGTGTCCGGAGCGAATCATCAATGCGTTTTGAAAAATCCCTTGACCCCAGCCTGGCCGCGATCGCCCTTTACCGCGTTGTTCAGTTGATTAAGGAAATCTGCCCTTCAGCAAGGGTAATTAGCGAAGCGGTTGATGAGAGAAATTTTTCGCAAAATACCGGGCCGCTGGAAATAAAATTAAGCTGGATTGAAGAGCGGATCGGGGAAGCAATTCCGGAAGCTGAAGTTTCGCGGATATTAAAAAGCCTCGGTTTCGCGGTCGCGAAGAAAAGCAGCGGGCTAATTATTACAATCCCGACCTGGCGGGCGGGCAAAGATATCGCGATAAGGGAAGATATTGTTGAAGAAGTGGCGCGGATTTACGGCTACAATAAAATAACGCCGGCCATGCCGGAAATCAGCCTGAACCAGGCGCCGCGCGAGAAAGCGCGGGAACTAAAAAAGAAAATCAGGCAGATCCTGGCTTTTGGCGCCCGCCTGACCGAGAGTTATAATTATTCTTTTGTCAGCGAGGAACAGCTTAATAAGCTCCAGATTGATGCCGGATCGGCGATAAGGCTATTAAACCCGATTGCCGAAACTATGAACCTTTTAGCGCCGACCCTTGTCCCCAACCTTGTGGAAAACATAAAAAAGAACCAGGCTCGCCGGGAGCGGATCAGCCTTTTTGAGATAGGCACGGTTTATTCTAACCGTCCCGGAGAACTGAATAAGGACGCTTCGGGAAAAGATAAACTTCTGGCGCAGGCCGAGCGGCTCGCCATTGCCGTTGCCGGCGGAGAAGCGGACGAGGTTTTTTTAAAGCTGAAATCAATTATCGGTTTTCTTCTGGAAAGCCTCGGGTTAAAAGCGAAATTCGGACTCCTGGACGAAAAGCCGGGTTGGATGGACGGCGTTCGGGCGGCTGGAATTGAAACCAACGGCGTTGTGATAGGAACGGCGGGAGGTTTTGACTCCCGGATCGCGAAGCGCGCCGGAGTGAAAAAAGAGGCGGGATTGGCTGAAATTGACCTTAGCGCGCTCGCGCAGTTTTTCCCCCAGCCAACCGGTTATTCCGAGTTTGAAAAATATCCGCCAGTCATCCGCGACCTCTCGTTTGTCCTTGACGCTAAAATATTGTATAATGACATGAAAGAAGAGATAGAAAAATTTTCCGAACTGGTTAAGAGCGCCGAAGTTTTTGACGTTTATGAAGGAAAGAATCTCGCGGCCGGAAAGAAGAGCCTCGCTTTCCATATAATTTACCAGGCCGGCCGAACCATGAAATCCGAAGAAGTTGAAGAGGTGCAAAACGCTTTGGTTAAGCATCTGGCTGATAAGTTCGGCGCGAAGGTGAGGGACTTTTAAAAGAAAATTATGACCGAAATAAAAAAAATCAATAAAACGAGCCTGGCTAAAATTATCGGCGCGGTTTACGGAACCATCGGATTTTTTGTCAGCATTGTGCTCGCTATTTTTGTCGGCGGTAATATAATAGCCCAGTCAAGTTTTGCCGGATCAATCGTCGCGGTCGTCTTTTTCCATGTTGCCGCCGGAATCCTTTTTGGCGTTTTGACTTTTATTGTTTGCGGCGCTTTTGGCTGGATGATCGGCTATGTTCTCGCCGCTATCTATAATTTCATCGCCAAAAAAGTCGGGGGCATTAAAATAGAGATAGAGGAAAAGCTGGATTAGCTCACTGATTGATTGGTTAATCGGGAAATTTCGCTTAAATAAATTAACTAATTAACTAATCAACCAATAACATGTTTTCTACCAGCCGCGACATTTTAAATCTGGTATTGGCCGCCTCTATCGGAGCAGTGGCCTTTTTTCTTTGCTGGCTTATGTATTACCTGGCCATGAGCTTCCGGAATGTTTTTAAAATGAGCAAAGACCTCCGCGAAACCGTCAATGAAGCCAAAGATACGATCCGGGCGTTCCGCGGCAAAGTCCGGGAAGCCGCGGCTTTTTTCGTCATGATGAACGAGGGCATGCGCCGGGTCATGGACTATATTAAAGAAAAGGGCGGGAGGAAAGGAAAACGGGGCAACGGAAGAGCATAACCGGCTGAATAAATAAAATTAAATGTGAATTATGGAAAAAGAAACAATAAAAGCGCTGACAAAAAACTTTGAGTCAATCGGTCAAAAAATAGCTGACCATTTTGTTGACGTCAACAAAATGATAATAATGCCTAAAAATGCGGATTTTTCGATAAAAGTTGTTTAAAGGCGTAAAATGCCATGAAAAAAAATAAGATTCCCGACAATCAAATCGCTTTTTATCAAGCGCCGGACGGATCGGTGAATATTGAAGTCCTTTATTCGGAGGAAAATATCTGGCTTCCGCAGAAACGGATGGCGGAGCTTTTTGATACGACTGTGCCAAATGTCAATATGCATTTGAAAAATTTGTTTGAAAAGGGTGAAATAGACGAAGAATCAGTTATTAAGGATTTCTTAATAACTGCATCGGATGGTAAAAACTACAAAACAAAATTTTATTCCCTGGAAGCGATTATCGCCGTCGGTTATCGCGTCAATTCCGAGCGAGGCACCGAGTTTCGTCAGTGGGCAACGGGAATTTTGAAAAACTATATTCATAAGGGGTACGCGCTGGATGTTAACCGGATGAAATACGGCTCCCGTTTCAGCGCCAGATATTTTGACGAACTATATGAAGAAATAAAAGATATCCGCACGAGCGAGCGGATGATTTACCAAAAAATCACGGATATTTACGCGACGGCGATTGACTATTCGCCAAAAACCCATGAGAGCAAGCAGTTTTTCGCGACCGTTCAGAACAAACTTCACTTTGCCATCACCGGCAAAACGGCGGCGGAAATTATCTCTGAACGGGTGAGCGCTAAAAAGGAAAAAATGGGACTGACTTCTTGGCGACGATCTCCGGCCGGAAAAATTATGCCAAGCGACACAATAATAGCCAAAAATTATTTAGATAAGAAAGAATTGGCTCACCTCAACAGCATTGGCAATATGTATTTAGATTATGCCGAATTGCAGGCGGCGCGCGGCAGGGTGATGACTATGAAAGATTGGATTGTCAAGCTCAATGCTTTCCTTAAATTCAGCGAATATGAGATTTTGACGAATGCCGGACGCATCAGCCATGAAGTGGCGGAAACGCTGGCCTTGGACGAATTTGAAAAATATCGCAAAAAACAGGATAAAAATTATATTTCTGATTTTGACAGGGAAGTAAAGAAGTTGTTGTTGAAGAAAAATAAATAATCGGCTATAATATACTCAAAGTCCAAACGAGCTTAAAAAGTTTTAAGATACATAACCAATTTCCCCGCCTTTGGCTGGAAGATGAGACAAGAAAGGGACGGGAAAAATAAAACCAAAGACATGAGCCAACGAATGTTTCTAAACAAAAGAGAAAATACAAAAACTGAAATAGCTTGCCTGCCGATGAGGCAGACTCAGGGGGGGGGGATTTAGAAGAATTCAAAATTTAGGGATACTTCGTTTTTTGGTAGTCTTCTCAATGGTATTGGGAAGTTTTTTTGTTTTTGGGGCGGGGAGGGCGGATGCGGCGACGACGCAATATGTTTGTAATGCGGCAATTGGCACGGGTGATGGTTCGTCATACGCGAACTGCTGTGGTCGTTTTACTGATGCGGATTGCGTTCCTGCAGCCGATAAATTGATTTATGTTTGCGGTACAATAACGGCGGGAGCAACACTATCAGTCGGAGGCTCTGCTGAATATTCTTTGGTGTATGATTTTAATTGCCCATCTGATCCAGGATCTGTTTCGGCAGCAGCTGGGTTAACTTTGCAAGAAGACGCGGATTATATAGAGTTTAGAAATCCAAATATGCAAGTGTCCGCAGCCTCTGCCTTTGCTATTTATGGTTCGGACAATATTTCTATAGAAAATGGAAATATTCATGATTCTCTGAGGGGAATAACATTCGGTCAAACGACAGGTGCGAATAATTTCTCAGTAACACAGACGGATTTTACCAATATTGCAGAAGGAGGAATAAATCTTATTGACGTATCAACTGGTGGGTTGACTTTCAATAATTGGAATATCTCAAACAATACATTTACAAATATTAATACTTCAAATACTTCAGGGAGGAGTTCATTCAGAATGACTATTGCTAATTCTGATACAACTTCAACAATATCCGGATTAACAATTGATCATAATGTCGTTGACGGCGATGCGATGCAACCATCTTTTACGATTGGTCCGCAGGATAATGATATTGAAAGACCAAGAAGAAATCAATTGATGAGTCCGCAAATCACTAACAACTCTGTAACAAATGGACTTGGTGGTCTTAGGTTATCGCATGCGTTAGATGCAAATATTTCTAATAACATTTTTTCCAATAACGTCGGAAACAACGGCGGAATGGTTTTGTTTTACCTTGAGAATGGAATAGTTGAGCGAAATACGACAAGTAGTAATTCACCTGGAACAATAGATGGGGGTGGCATAGATTTGGATCACGGAAATTATGGAACAATTGTTAGGTATAATTATGCTGCTCATCATCATGGTAATGAGGCAGTAAATTCGGGCTATGGAATAATGATTCTTGATTCACAAGTATGCCAAGTTTACGGAAATATTTTTTATAGCAATAAATATGGCATTTATTTGGGCAATAATCAAACGTTGGCAGAGGATAATTCTATTTTTAATAATACTTCCGTATATAATCATAATGACGGTATATTTATAAGAAATACACTGGATCAAGATTTCCACACCTTATCAAATAATATCATCTCAAACAACTCCGGATATGGAATAAATAATCAGGCAAATATTAATCAGTCAATTAATTTTTCAAATTATTTTAAAAATACATCAGGCAACTACTTTCAGCAAACATCCGGAGCGAACGACGTATCTGAAGACCCTCTCTTTATTTCCTCTTCCAACTACAACTTGCAATCCGCCTCCCCCGCCATAGACGCCGGCACCGACGTCTCCCTCACCACCGACTACGCCGGCAATCCGATCTACGGTCTGCCAGACATCGGAGCCTATGAATACCAGCCGCCCTACACCGTGGGAACTAATGCCATCCCGGCTACCGGCTCTATCCGGGTTTACTCGGACGGCCAATACCGGGCGCTGGTCGCCTCCACCACCGCTGAAACTATTGCCACGTCCAATTTTTCGGTAGTACCCGCCGGAGGCGGGTACTACACGGCCTCAACCTCGGCCTACATGGACATCTCCATTACCGAATGGTCAACCACCGGAGCCAAAAATAAGTCCTGGATTGCGACCTCCTCGGCTACGGCCGTTGGCCAGACCCATGCCACCTCAACCATTCACACAATAGGCGATCTCCTCGCCAGTACCTACTACACATTTAAAATAGACAATATTGCCACTACGACCGCCATCACCGGCTATGGGAGCACTACCTGTCAAACGAGCTATGGCAACGGAACCAACCTGACCTGCCTCTCTGACTCCTCCGGAGTAATCCAGTTCACCTACTCGGGCGGCTACTCCACCCATACGTTCTCATTGGAAAAAGATACTACTACCCCCTCCTCATTCACCCTCTCCTCTCCGGCGGATAATACGGTAAACTCCGAGGCCCGGCCAACGCTCTCCTGGAACGCCTCATCCGACACTGAATCCGGCATAGAAAAATATCGGCTCTACATAGACAA
>JBAZUL010000004.1:0-91395 GCA_041661405.1 Patescibacteria group bacterium | reverse complement strand
CGGTAAGATCTTCAAACTCAATTATCGGAGAAAGAACGGTAGCTGAATCACCCACGGAACTCTTAACGTCGGCATAGATGTCAACAACGTACTGGGCTCCGGCGGCAACCTGGATCGGCGTACTCGGGCTGAAAGTATAGGTGCTATCGGTGGCATTCAATGAACCAATAGTGTTGCCGATTTGGGTGGTGCCATTCTTGATTTTCAAGTTCTGGAAGTTATCTCCGACTTGAGAAGTGGCATCATCTCCCAAAACGATCTGCGATACTTTTATAGCCTCGCCGCTTCCTGCAGTGATGATAAATGAACCGATTTGGACTTCCTGAGCGTTAACCGTTCCGGTCGGGTTAGCGGATGAACGGTCGGAAAAAGCCGAATTTTCAGCTACGCCAACTGCGCCGGATTTAACGGTTAAAGTTCTGCCGGTCTGAGCGGTAGTGCCAAGCGAGGTGAATGTTACCTGTCCGCTGGCATTAGCGGCTCCAGTTACTAAGTCGGCATGAACAGTATCGTTGGAGATAATAGTATCGTCAGTCGTATCAGCGACGATGGTTAATGACTTAGTAGTGCCGGCCGGAATGACAAAAGTATTACCAAAAGTGAAGTTGGTAGTATCAGTACCGCCATCGCAGGTAATCTCGGTGTCGGTGGTTCCAACCTGACTGCCTTCCAATAATAACTTTAAGTTGTCTAATTTACCGGCATTATCGTTGCTGGTACATTTTACCGTTATGTTATCAATTTTAACGGCTTCACCGGCGGCGGAAACATTGAATTTAGACAAAACAAGTCCGGTAGCATCAAGCGGAATATTTCCTGTCGGAGAATCAGTAGCTACGCCTAATGTTAAAGTACCTGAATCAACAGTAGTGCCATTACCGGTTGTAGCCTGAACTACTCCAAAAGCAGTAGCAGTAGTGTTAACACTCGGGGTAGTAAACACGCCGTAGCTTGAGTCATAAACGCTGACATCGGCTGATTTCTGGATCGTGAATTTAAACACTCTTCCAGAACCGCCTTTCATGTCGCCTTTAATGGCTAAAGACTTTGTCTGACCCGAGTTAATCTTAATCGGAGCCGAGGCTAAGTCAAAGGCAACAGTCTTATCAGAAGCGATAGTAACCGGTCCGGCAATAGTTTCGCCGGCTAAAGTCAAGTAGATGTTGTCAATGTCAGTAGTAGCGATCGTGCCGATCATGGTGTAGACCAATTTTCTGATCTCCATGTTCTGGCCATCGGCAGTAACATTAACGCTCCACAACTCTTTTCCGGCTTCATCAGCTTTAACGGTAGTAGGAATACTGCCGTTAGCACCCGAAGCTCCGGCAAAATAGATGTGGCCGAGATCAGAAACAGCCGCGGTGCTCATCAAATTTCCGCTCATTGGGAATGAGCCGGAAACAGTGGCTCCGTTAGTAGTAACATCAGTAGCGGATACCAAGTTAAAACCAATAGTTTTACCAGCGCCAACCGAAGTGCTTGCTCTGGCTAAGTCGCCTTTTAAAGTGACAGTTTTGGTTGTTCCTTTAGTAACAGTAAATAATCCGGCTGAATCGCTGAAAGTTACGACCTTTGAAGCAAAAGAAGTATATTCAGCTAATTTTGTATCGCCGTCATAAAGATACAGCGATCCAAGGTCAGCATCAACCGCGATACCATTGCGGTTGAATTTAACGGTGGTTACTTTTACATCGCCATCAGAAGCGGCGGTAAAGTTAACCTTGGCAAAAGGGATCAAGGCCTGCGGATATTCATTGGCTGTTGAATCAGCAATGATAGTCGTCGCCGCCGGAGTATCGCTCGCTAAAGCAACAGTCAAACCGGTTCCGGCTCCGATAGTTCCTCCGGCTCCGCTTGACGTATCAGTCAAAGTGGATTCACCAGCGGTAATATCAGTACCAGCGACCGGGATGGCTAAGGTAGTGGTGATTACATCATTCCAGTCAAAACGGTTGGCGTTAAAAGCGGCCTCAGTGGCTACTTTTCTCGCTTTGCCGTCTGAAGCGATGTAATAAATTGACGGGTCAGAAGCGGTTTTAATTAAGCTTCCTTCCGGGTAAGCGGTAGCGCTTACGGTTTCAGTTGAAATTTTGTAATTGCTAAAAAAGCCGTCAGGTACGTCAACGACTCTTTTCGCCCAATTAGCTCCGAATAAAGTCGTAGCGGTAGCTTCATCAGGGATGGCAACTAAACTGCCATTTGTTTCAACCGCGTAAACTTTCGGGTTGGTGGTGATCTTTACGAGTTTGGTTCCCGGGCGGATGGTTACGTTAGCTCCTAAAGGAAGAGCTTCCAACTCAGACTGGCTGATGGTTTTTACTGAAGAAAAATCACCATACCAGCTGAAGAAAGTCGCTTCATTCGGGAATACATAACGTTTGCCGTCTCCTGCCAGGTAATAGACCGATGAAAGACCGTCCATTTTAATGAGGTCGCCGGCTACAGCCGCGCTAGCGGTCGGGCCTACAACAACGCTCAAGGACAAAATGGTGGTCACCATTACGATCCCAGCAAACAATTTTTTAAATCTTTCCATAGATTGGTTTAGGTTGGCTTTGCCAGAAAGATTGTCTCTCCCTATGTCCCTAATTTTAGGGCCGGGCCTCCCCGACCCCGCTTGCAAGCAGGACAACGGGAAAAACCATTTTGGCAAATCCGATTTTTTATTAATATTCTATAGAGCATGACTCCCCGCGCTTCTATTGCGCGGAGCCGACCTTTATGGCCAGGCTCGGGATAGATAAATTTACTTCGTTGACATCTCTACCTTTTCATCCGTGCTTGTCGCGCTGTCGTTTTGGCTCGTATCTTTGTCTTCAATTATATTTTTTATTTCTTCCAGTTTTTCCGCCGCGCCGCCGTAATCCTTATTCTCAAATAATTTTTCCGCGTCGTTTAAAATTTTTACCTCAGCGCCGACTTTCTCTACGGGCTTTTCATTTTCAGCCGTTGTCGTCGCTTTATCGGCCGGTTTAATCTCAGAATTCGTTTTTGGCGCTCCCGGCTTAGCCGCTCCTGCGCCGGACGGATCGGAAACCTGAATCCCGTTGTTATCTTTTCCCAGGTTGGCGCCGAACACTTCATCCGCCGGTTTATTTTCGCCGGTCTTTTCTTCTTCCTTGTTGCCGTTGGCGCCGCCTGATCCGCTATCCTCCGGTTCATCTGATTCGCGGGAATTTATTTTTTCCAGCCGGTCTTTGGCGCCGGATAATTCTTTTTTAAAATCAGCCGCCAGTTTTTCCACCTTTTCATTCTTAGCGCTATCATCTTTTTCTTCTTCAATCACCCGAACCATTTCCTTTGCCCGGTTGCCGGCGAATTCAACTCCGAGTTTGGCTTTTTCCTTTTCATCAAAAGTTATGGCTGTCCGCGCTTTTTCGCTGACGATTTTCGCTATATATAATGAGTCGCCCGGTTTGGTATTTTTCGCCGCCTGCAAACTAAAAATCCCGCCGCCGAGAAGCGACGCGATAACAAGGCCGGTAACCATCACCGGTTTGGCGGCCAGCTTATGCAAAAGGTCAAAAGGAATAAAAACTTCGCTCCAGACATCCAGTTGTTCCAGGATATTTATTTTCTCCGCGATTTCATTTCCGCCGGAAATCTGCGACAGCAAAATTTCCCGACTGCGGTTTTTCCACGCTTCGTCGGGTTTAACTTTTAGGGTATTCAGTTTTGCGATTAATTCGCGATCTGTCATGATATTTAATTTTCAATTATTAATCTACAATTATTTAATGCCATATTTCAAAATTGTAGATTGTAGATTTATTTCTCCTTCTCCATCAACTCCCGGAGCGCTTTTACTGCCCGGTGCGCGAGGACATTCACGCTGCCTTTTGACTTGCCGAGGATAACGGCGATTTCTTTCGGCTCCAGCTCGTCAAGATATTTTAAAACGATCACTTCCCGATACTCGTCTTTAAGTTCAAAAAGTTTTTCCCTGATCCGTTCAATTTCAAAAAGTTTGTCAGCCCCGGCCGGAAGATCAACTTTTTCGTCAGCCAGGAAATCTTTGGCCGTTGCCGCTTCCGCTTCCGCTTCCATTTCCCGTCCGGTCTGGATGTCAAGAGAAATTGTTTTCTGCTGGCTCAGTTTCCGGTAATGGTCTATGACGATGTTTCTCGCGACGGTATAAAGAAATGGCTTGATGGTTTTTGCTTCGTCAATTTTCCCTTCTTGCGCCAGTCCCCAAATTTTTAAAAAAAACGCGGAGGTCAAATCTTCGGCATCCTCTTTTGAATTTATCTTGTAATATATGTACTGGTACATCCGGTCGGCGTAGAGGCAGTAGAATTCGTCAAAAGCCGCCTTGTTCTTCCTGGCCAGCCGCGAAAACAATAATTTTTCCTTTAGCTTTTCTAACATAGATATACGAAGGATTTGCAAAATGATTACAGTTGATTATCTGCCCCAATCTATATCCTGACCGCCTGCTGCCAGCAAGCTAGGCAGACGCGTTTTAATCCCTGCCTGCCGGCAGGCAGGCGCGTATTAATTCGCGTATTAATACGCAAACAAAGCAGGATAATTCTGCCTTAAAAAAATCTTTTTCACCACTACCCCAAATGAAACGCCTTGCAAATTACGCGGGAAAATAATGCTCGCGCCTGGTAAAAATGCCTGAAATAAGCCATTTTTAACCTATATATATGAGATCTGCTTTTCAATAGGGGTTATGTAATTAATCTAGCATAATTTTAATCAATTGACAATTAGCAAAACCCACCCCGTCCCGCTCTAGTGGGACGACCCTCCCCGATCGCTCCGCTCCAGGGAGGGTGTATTATTACACTTTTTGCTTTCCTCCTCTCCCTGTTAGGCTGGCAAGACTTTTGTTTTGAAACGAGGACATTAATTTTTATCTCTTGCATTCCTGAAAACAATATGAGAAGATTTTGATGAAACATGCGTTATGTCCAGAGAACCGTGGACATAACTCCCTCATTTATCCACAGGTAGCTTGACAATTAGAACTAAAATATTGTTTAAATATTTAGACTTATGTCCACTATATCCTGGACATAAATATAATTAATATTTAATATAAGCCAAAGTTATGAGTTATGTCCACAATTCCTTGGACATAACTCCCTTAATTACCAACGATAAAAGTCATTATCAGGTCAATTCCCAGCCTGCCGGCAGGCTGGCGCGTTGCAAATCGCGCTAAACCAGCGTCCTTAATATGCCCAGAAAAAATAAGAGAAAAAATTCGCTTGGGCTCTTAAATCAAAAAGTCGTCTTAAACCCGCTTTGGCTTACGGTATCCGAAGCGTCAAAAATAATGGGCGCTAATACGAAAACTGTGCGCCGCGCCGTCCAGGATAATCTAATAAAATATAAAATAATCGGCGAGCGTTATTTTATTGAAATGCGTTCCCTTCTTGTCCTTATTTTTTCCCGGACAAAACTCATTAACAAGTTTTACGAAATCGGACTCGGGCAGTATGTTGAAAAATGGCGGAACGAAGAAGCGCTAAAAAAACCGAAAAGCCCGGCCGAGAAACTGGCGGTGAAAAATCAGGAACAGCAAGACGGAGACGGACAGGCGCAATAATTTTCTAGCACGCCAGATCCCGCACGCCTGCGGCTACGGGATGCCTCGCTCGCGCGCTCGGCATTTTGCGTACTTTTACAAAATTTGCTATAATTTAAAATAACATCAAGGCTGTGGATAACTCAGTATTTTTTAAAATATGATTTCACTAAAAAAGGTCAATAACTTCATCCTGAATTCCCCCTGGACTTATATCGCCCTAATCTCTATAATCATCATCCAGTTTATTTTTGTTATTATCATCCTCCGCAATCAAAACAAATACTCATATATTTTAGAACAAACAAATTTCAAAACCTCATCCATTGAAAACCGGCAGGGCGAGCTCTCCGAAAAAATGAACGGCTTGCAATCAAACATCATGCGCATGTCCGCCCAGCTCTACCGGACGCAGGCGCCTGCCGGAGAAAACAACTGAACTCGCTTTAAGGGGAATTTTTTGTTGCCTTAAACGCGGCGGCTAAAAATAAAAACAAAACCGCTTCAAAAACAAAAACCGCCAGGGTTTGATTTTTTATTGTTTTGATTGATATCAATTTTCCTTAACAAACCACTTTAGATATTATTTTAATTTAAATCGCCCGCCCGCAACCCCGCATTCGCGGGGCGGCATTGCGGGTCGGTAAATTCATAAATTATGTTTCGCGCGAAAAAATTTTTAAAACTTTTTACCCTCTGGCTGGCTTTGACTTCCATGGTTATCTGGAGCGCCGGATTGCCGGCCAATCTTACCTTCTTCCTTCCCTCGGCTAAAGCCGCCGGCGGATTTGAAGTGATGTATTTAAACGACGGCGGCGCTACGCCGGACGTATTTTTAAACAGTACATCCACCCCGGAGGCGTTTTTAAAAATCAAGGCTTTTGAAACCCAGGCCGGAACCAATAAAATTAATTCTATAACTTTGCGGATTGACCAGGCTTGGGATTGCGTTCCCGGCGGTTCCTGCTCCCAAAATTCATTCACCATAACCGACTTGGGATCGCTTTCCTCAGCGACAACTTCAGGCATCTCGCTTTGGCAGGATGACGGCGACGGAAGTTTTGAGCTTACGGAGGACTCGCTTATCTCCGACACTTCAATTCCGGCCGACTGGTCGGTTGTTACGGATCCTTTTGACCCGCAGGGAACTAATACCATGTGGCAGACGAGTTTTTCCGGCTTAAATCTAAACATTCCAACGGCTTACGGAGGGCTGACGCTTTTTGCCGCTGTCCGGGCGGAAAGCAATCTAAATGCCTCGCCCTTAAAAAAATTCCTTCCCATAATCCCGCAAAACGGGATTGACGTATCGGTCGCGGCCGGATCAACGATCGCGGATTTTCCTTCCATGCAAGGCGGCCAGTCTTTTGGCATGATTTCTCTCGGGGACGAAGGTTCGGGCGGAGGCATGAGCGAAGGCTCGCCAATCGTCATCTCGGAAATCATGACCGCTTCTTCAACCGCGGCCAACTATGAGTTCGTAGAAATTTATAACCGATCCGGAGGCGAAGTTAATCTCGCTAATATCCAACTGGCTTTTAGCGCGTCCAACGCGGTTAATCTTGATTCCTGGACCGCGACGACCAGTTTAACCGGAACCTTGGCGGCCAATAAATTTTTCCTAATAGGCAAAGACGGCGGAGGCGTAACCGGCGCGGATGATACTTATACTGAATTCAGCCTGGGCGATACGGCCGGTTTTGTCGGTTTGCTGTTTTCGGACGGAACTAATACCATGCTGGCTGACAAAATCGGGTACGGAAACGTAACAACCGCGTCGCTGGCCGAGGGCGGCTCTCCGGCTCCGGCTCCTCCGGCCGGCGGATCGCTTGAGCGCAAAGCCTTTCCTGATTCAAGTCCGGCGACAATGGTTTCGGGAATTCACGCGGCTAAAGGCAACGCCGAAGACTCCAATAATAATAGCGCCGACTTTATTATCCGTTCCGCCGCTGACTTGCCCGGCCCGCAGAACAGCTCGGCCTCAGCCGAAACAAGAGAAATAAGCGACGCGAGCCGGAGCATCGTTATTAACGAGGTCCTCTATAATACAACCGCAACCGGCGGCTGGATTGAACTCTTTAACGCTTCGGCCAATCCGATCAGCCTCCAAAACTGGAAAGTGGAAATCGCGACGACTACTGCGGCCCAAGTATATACCATAACCGACGCGGTTACTCTCCCTTCCCAAAATTTTGCCGTAATTAACTGGAATCTGGCCGGAACCAATGATACAGACGCTTCTGACGGCAGAGCGGCCTTTTATACCGGAACCAAACCGGCCATGTCAACATTAGGCGGGGATATTACCTTAAAAGATAATACCAATGCCATAAAAGATTATATTCAGTACGGCGGCTCGGGAAAAACCGGCCAGTCCGCGGCTGTAACCGCCGGCCAGTGGCCAACCGGCGATTTTATCCAAATCTGCAATTATAATGAGTCCATAGCAAGAAGAAGCACTACCGGCGATGATTATAATAATTCCGGTGATTGGATGCATATGGTCGCCCCGTCGGCCGGCTACCCGAATACCGGCGGAGATTCCTCCGCCCCGTCGGCAGTTACCAATGTAACGTTTAACGACGCTGATACAACCAATTACGCGCTGGACGGGAATGACGTCCGGGTCGTATTTACTCCGGCGTCATCATTTGACTCATCCTTTGATCGTTATGAGATTTTCATACTGCCCGAAGGAACTACTCTTGACCAGGCGCTCCATAAAAAATACGCCTCCATTTACGGACAATACCAGTATATCGGCAGTACGGTTCAGGCCAATTATACATTTACCGGATACGGCGACTTTAACATGAAATACGACAGCGCCAATAATCCGCTTACTGACGGCAATTACCGCGCTTATGTCGTGGCTGTTGATTTTGCCGGCAACCGTTCCGGAGCCGTTTCTTCTCCGACTGCCGCGCTTACGGCTGAGGCCGGCGGCGATGATACTATCCCGCCGATGATTGACCATATGTCAGTCTGGCAGGCAAAAGCCGAAGCCAATCTTTCGTTCGTGGTGCGCGCCGGTGATGACCGCGGAATTAATACCCTGGAAATTCCTTATAAAATAAATAACGGCGCCTGGGGAACAGCTACTTCAACCTGCGCCGCTCCGGCGATGTCCGCCAATACCGGACTTTACGCCTGCTCCATAGCCTGGGACGCCGGCTGGGACGCGAGTACTGTTCTCTATTATTACATTAAAGCCAAAGATACGGCCGCGACTCCCAATTACCAGTACATGGGCGCTTATCCGACTGACTCGGAAACCACGGCCAAAAGTAATCCTATAAATATTGATTTTATCGCGGCCGCTGACTGGGAAGACGCCGGGACTGAGGCCGATTTATCCGGCAAAATTTTCGACACAACCGGCGCGCCCCTGCAGGACGCTTTTATCTGGGCCGAAGGAACCGCTACCGGCCTCGCGACGACCACCGCGGCCGGAGCTTATGCTATTGCCGACAATATTATGCCGGCCGGAAGCCAGAATATCAAAGCCTTAAAATCCGGCTACATGGATGCCATGAAACCGGTGAACCGAGGGCAGGTTGTTGACTTATACCTTAACACTGGATTCATGAACACTTCTTCCGGCGGATCTTCCGGCGGAAACGGAGTGGCCTGGACCGCTCCCATGGACGGCATGATGTGGGCACCGACCAATATCTCCTGCGCGAACGATTGCATGGCCAATACCATTCCAATGACTGAAATGCCAATTCTCATAACTTTCTTTAATGAGATGAACGCGACTACCATTGATGATTCGGACGCGTCCAACTCCGGCTCCAACATATATGTAACCGCCGACGGTCTTACTAAAGTGGCGGGAAAAGTCAAATATAATAGTTCCTTAAAACAGGCTCGCTTTTATTCTTCCACCGCCCTTTCGGCCGATACTTTTTATACGGTAGTCATAACCCCGAACGCGAAAGATCAGGACGGCAACTCGCTCCAGTCCAACCGCCCGAACGGCAATTATGAATTTTCCTTTACCACCATGCCGGACAATACGGATATGTGGGGCGGCGGCGGAACTGATTTTTCCAGTTTCGGGGACGGCGGAAAATTCATGCCGCCATACGTCAAAGGAACTAATCCTTCTCCGGGATCTTATAACATCCCGCTGTCCGCGGTTTTAACCGTGGAGTTTTCCGAAGCCATGGACGCGACTTCGGTTTCCACCGGAATAAAATTATATAAGATTACGAGCGAATCAAACTGGACCGCGGTAGAGGTAACGGATAAAAACGTCGCGGTGAGCCTTGACAGCGCGACAAAAAAATTCGCGACTGTTAGCCATACCGCCCTGGACACGAACGCCGCTAATAACGGCTGGTATGAAATCCGGGTCAAAGGCTCGGTTAAAAGCCAACTCGGGGTCTGGATGATTGATCCGATGTCAGTCGGCTGTTCCGGCGATCCGGCTTCCTGCGCGGCCATGTCAACGGCTTATGTTTTTAATTCCAGTTTCCAGGTTGGAAGCTCATCCGATACGACCCGGCCGACCGTAACCGGCACTTTCCCGAATAATAATGACGGAATTACCGCCGGAACAGCCTCGGCCGACGTTGCCATGCCGGCCATTGAAATCGGCTTTTCCGAAGGCATGAATCCGGGAACAATCAACGCGCAGACCATTACCTTAAAAAATGGCACCGCAAGCGTTACCGGCGCGCAGGTTTACGATCCGATGGGGAGTAGCGCCAAGTTCTCTCCGACCAACGCTTTAACGCCTAATACAGTTTATACTTTGACTGTCCTTGGCGGCGCGTCGGGCGTTGCTGATTTGTCCGGCAATACGCTTTTAGCAAACCACATCATTACCTTTAAAACCGGCTCTGCCGATACAGTCGCGCCAAAGGTTCTATTCGCGAACGGCGATGATTACCAGATTGCCCTTACTTTTTCCGAACCGATGAACGCGGCTTTAAAAACCGATACTGACAATTGGGCTTATTCGGTTTTAAATCCGGCTAACTTTTACGTCAATGCTTTGACATCGGCCGATAATCCGGCTACCTGGGCTTCCACCCCGACCCTCACCGCTCCGTATAATTCGGCGACAGGCAACCAAATCTCAGGGCTCTCGGCCGTTACCATTACTTATGAGCAGACGACCCAAACCGCGATCTTAAAAGGTTTTGCCTTCCCTTCTTCCGGAGTTACTCATTTCCAGGTCTTTGCCGATAATGTCAAAGACAAATCCGGCAATGCCATCGGCGATTCGGGCGTTCGCGCTAAGCACTCGGGCGACGCGGGTTACGATGACGCGGCCGGACACGATAATGGAGCCCGCGCGCCGATTCAGGCCAGTTCCGGAACTTACGGCATGCTCGGGCCGGGCGGCGGAGGCGGAGTGATGATGTCCGGCGGAGGCGCTGGCGGAGCCGGCGGAACGTCAGGCGGACCGTCGGGCATGGATATGGGAAAAATGGGCATGTTTAATGCCGGAGCTTTTCCCATGAACGCCATGACCGGCCAGACTTCCAATTACTTTATTGATCTTCCGGTTACCAAACCCTTGCAGGACGGCATGCTTATTACCATAACCTTCCCGACCGGCTTTAATGTTTCCGCTGTCGCGAAAGACCCATATTCGCCCGCCAATAATGACATGAATGACCGGGGCGCGGCTACCATCGGCTTTGACGCGGCTTATGGGGTCGGCGGAGTGGCATCCACAACACTAAACGTCGCGACCTTAAAGCTGGACGTAACTAACGGGCCAGCCAATCAAACTGCCGGACCGGACGGCTATTATGATTCCCTGCATATTGATTTAAAAGGCATTAAGAATTCCACCATTGCCAAAGACTTCGGCACTTCCGGTTATACGGCCGATATTAAAACAATGTCCGCCGACGGCTCGCTTTTGGAAAGCGTTACTACTATGCCCTTCTTTATCACCCAGGGCGGCTCCAACACACTGACCGTTGTAGTTAATTGCGGAGATGTTGATCAGGATACTGGAACCATGTCAGTTTATCTTGGCTCGCCCATGACCGGACCGATGGAAGGTATTTCTTCGGTTTTTACCAACGGCATCGCGACATCCACCTTTTCCAGTCTTTCAGCCGGCCAGTATATGCTCTTTACTGATCCATTTCTGACAATCGGCGGCGCGAATTATTTAGGAAAGACCATGCCTGAAACTATCCAGGTTTCCGGGGCGGCAGAGAAAAATATAACCATAGAAAAGGAAGGCGCCGGAACGGGAAAAGCCGCGATCACGGTTTATCTTTTAGGCGATTTTTCTACCGGCGGCGCGGCTGATGACGTTGATATTTTTGCCAACTCGCCTTCAGCTTTCCGGGTAAAAACTCTGACTGATGTCGGCAATACCAACCCTAATGCCGCGCTTTACTTAACCGAAGGCGAATGGATGATGGGCGCCGGCATTGCCATGCCTAAAGGTCCGATGTCCGGACCGCCAACCATGCCGGATTGGATGGAACCCCAAAAAGTCGGCTTAACAGTCGGCATAGAAACAATAATTGCCACCAGCGGACCAGCGGTTATAGGCAACGCGCTGGCAACAACACTAAGCGTCGCGAGCACCAATTTCTTTAAAGTCGGCGATGTTGTAACTTTCGCTACCGGCGCGGCCGCGGCTACCAGCACGATAACTTCGCTCGCGGTGAACACTTCAATTACTGTGACTCCGCAAGGCAACTGGACGACTCTGCCGGCAATAAATGATACTATTACATCTGTCCGCGAATCTTCCGCCGGGCCGAATGACAAAAAAGTCCATTTCAGTATTTCATCTCAGGTAACTAAGGAAATAAAAGGTTTTGTGCTGGACGCTTCCGGCTCCGGTCTTGGCAATGCCGAAGTGTACGCTTACCAGCCCCAAGGATTCGGCGGCGCCCATACCACGGCTGATACTGCCGGAAAGTTCACCTTAAAAATCGGCACTACCGGAGTCTGGACCATTGGCGCGTTTAAGCCGGGTATGCCGAGCTCCAAAGAAAAATCCGTTGAAGTAAAAGATAATTCAGTCGGCACTGACGGAAATACAACGGCTGATATTTATCTTGACGGCGCGATCATATCCGACGCGAGCAATAATAATGCCGGAACCAACCCCTTAAGGCTAAAACTAAAACGGCCCGAATTCACCATTTCCGGCAAGGTCTTAAATTCCGGCGGCCAGGCGGTCCCTTACGCGCCGGTCTGGGCGTATCAGCCGACCGGCTCCGGGCATTCCGACACCATGACCGACTCATCCGGCAATTACATATTATACGTTGATGCAGGAACCTGGCGGATTGAAGCTGACGCTCCGAACGTCGGCTGGATGCAATATTCTCCGGACGTTGCCGTTTCAACCGCCTCCCAGTCCAATATTAATTTAAGACCCTCGGGAACCGCCACCTATTACACGGTTTCCGGCAGTATTACTATTGACGGTTCGGCTCAAAGCTATATCCCCCTCCGAGCCGTGCTTTATGACGCGAACGGCAATTACCAGGGACGCGACTACGGCGCTTCCACGGATTCAAACGGAACTTACAGCCTGTCTCTGCCGGCCGGCTATTACCGGATTGACACCTGGACCCAAAATTACGGCGAAGTGGAGCTGGTTTATGACCAGGTCGCTAATTCCTCAGCCAATATTAACGTCAATGCCGCGACGACTACCGCTAATATCCTGGTTTCCGCCGCGGAATTAGAGACCATTTCACTGCAGTTTAACAACGGCGCGGCCGCCCAAACCGGCTTCTTAAACGTTGATGAAGTAACCTTTGACGGAGCCAACCCGAAACCGACCGGCTATCATTTTTCAACGAAAATTGACGGCCTTAACGCTACCTCTACGATTAAAATTAAAGGCGCTTCAGCAGGCAAATACTATTTCTTCGGACTGGATGTCCCTGGATATGGCTTTTTCTCTCCGGATACTGCCAGCCGCCAAGCGCTTTCTAACGACAAGGACTGTATAAAAGTTACTGACGCGGCTCGGGCGGTTTACTTTACCCTGCCAAACGCTTCCACTGGAATGATTACGGTTAGCGGCACCGTTACCGACGGTTCCGCTGGTCTCGCTAACGCCTGGGTTTGGATTGGCAGCCCGAATACCGGTTATCATACTGGCGCGGAAACCGGTTCAAACGGAACTTTCTCTATTACCGTGCCCAAGCTAGAAAGCGGCAATTACAATTTAGGCGCTGACAAGTCCGGCTATATGTCTTCTGCTCCGGCTTCAGTTTCCGCTACGACTAATAGCGAGGACAACACTGTGGCTTTAGGCGCGGCCGCCCGGAACATCACCGGTTATGTAAAGAATGAGAGCGGTACCAATATTCCGAACGCTTATGTCTGGGCCAAGGAAGCGACTACCGGCAATATGGCCCATACCCCGGCCGACGCGAATGGCTACTATTCCCTGCCAGTTACCAACGGCGCTTGGGCGATAATGGCCGGCGCTGACGGTTATAAGGACGGTAATTATAAAGCGGGCAATACCAAGACCAATGTAACTGTCTCCGGCGCTACTCAGACTCCGGCCGGCAGTATTAATATTATCCTGGAAGCCAACGCGAGCTGGACCATGAAAACCAAATCAAAATCCATTACCCCGTCTTCCGGCGGTACAGTTGATGATACGGCCGCCTCGGCTACTGGCGTAAAGATCACCGCCCCGCCGAACGCTCTCGGATCCAGCCAATCCTCCGGCAATCTTGGCATTCAGGAAACATCAGCCGTCACCGAGACTACCAGTTTTGAGCCTTTGGGCGGGATCGGAAAAGTTGTTACCGCGACCGATAATTCCGGCCAGGCTATAACGAACTTAAGCGATTACGTTGATATTGAAATTGTATATTACAAAGCCGATATCGCGGCCATGAACCTGGTGGATTATTCAAAATTAAAAACCCAGACTCTCGGCTATTGGGATAATACCGCTAATAACTGGGTAAACTTGAATACCACGAGAAAGGCTTATTACAAGCTGGCCGCCAACGCGACCGAATGGACAATGAAATCCGACAGCGCGACCCAAACCGGTTATGAAGAGTTTATTGACGATTTAGCGGCTAACGGGACGGGCGGCTACTATGATTTTAAGCTGGTATTTATCGGAAAGACCAATCACTTAACCGTATTCTCGGCTATTAACCCGCCGGACGCTGTCGCTCCGGCCGCTCCGGCCAGTCTGGCGCAAACTTCGGGCGGAGGTTCATCAGTTGTCCTCGGCTGGACCGCTGTTTCAACCAACGCTGACGCGTCCGGCATAACTGATCTTTTGGGATATGAAGTTTATCGTTCAACCGACGGGACAACTTATACTCAGGTTAACGCTTCCGACGTTTCCGGCATCGCTTACACTGATTCAACAACCGCGGCTTTCACGAGCTATTACTACAAAATTACCGCGGCTGATGACGGCGGCAATGAATCAGCTTATTCCTCGGCGCTTCAGGTTTGCTCAACCAATTCTGTTTCTAACGGGCTGGTCGCCGCTGATTGCTCCATTTCCTGCAATACGAACTATACGAGAAGCGGCAATAGCTGTAACGCGGCCGGCGGACCCGCCGCCGCTTCCGGGAACACTACTCATTGCTCCTCGGTCGTATTTGATGAATGGCAGGCATCCTGCGCCGCCGACGGTTATCAATACCGGAACATCAAGAGTTTTTCCCCTTCCGGCTGCTCCCTAAGCGCGAGCCAGGAAGCGGAAAGAAAACGTTCCTGCCCGTCTTTAGCCGAAGAATCACCGATAGCGGAAAAAGCCGAGGAAATTGTCAGTGAAGCCAAAGAAACAGTAGCCGAAGTTAAAGCCAAAACCGAAGAAACCGCCAAAGCTTACGCTGATAAGATCGCTACTATCGCTTCTGACGCCGCGGAAATCATAAAAGCTTCGGTTTCCACGCTCCTGGAAAAACTCGGAATAAAACGCAGCGTGACTGAGGAGCAAAAAATCGCCAATAAGTTTACCAAAATGCTCATAAAGAATCTTAAAGTGGCCGCGAAAGACCAGTCCGCAATAACCAACTTTATTTCTTACGGAACCGAAACAACAATAAAACTCGGCGCCGGCGAACGGGCTGGAGTGCTTAATTCCTATAAATCCGCTTTTGGCAAACTGCCGGCAAAGGAATCGGAATGGAGCGACGCGATAAAAATCGCCAACGGCCGCTGGCCTTCCGAAATTAATAAAACCACCGAAGCAAACGCCAGTCTGGCTTTCCGGAAAATTTACCGGCGAGCGGCTGATCGGACTAACCCCAATGACGACGCGGCCGTAACCGTTATCGCTTACGGATTAAGGCCGGCTCAAAGAAACGTAGCGAGCGAAGCCGCGGCCATAAAATCATTCAAAGCGATTTACGGCTACGCGCCGGAATCCGCTACCGCTTGGGATGTGGTTCGCGCTATAGCCTATAGCGGCGCTAAACGCTAGCTTGCCCTGCCACAGCCGACAGGCAGGTTGTTCTGCGCAGTCCCGCCTCTCGTGAGAGGCGGGACGAAGTAGGAGGATATTGTTAGAGTGATAGATTACTTAAGGGCAAAAAGGTAAAAACACCAAAAAATTCTATTCCAAACAATACACCCGAAAAACGGGTGTATTGTTTTTACGGCTTATTCTTGCATTTTCCCGGAATATATGCTAAATTTTGTTTATCTTAATAAACAAAAAAATCATCGATCGCTATAAATATAAACACATCCCGGGAATTCGGGATTCGTAAATTCGTAGCTGATTCGTAAATTAGCAGAATTATGAAAGACAAAATCCATCCGAAATACAACGACAACGTAAAAGTCTCCTGTTCTTGCGGCAACACTTTTACGACCGGCTCAACCGCCTCTGAAATTAAAACCGAGGTTTGTTCGGCCTGCCATCCTTTTTATACCGGCAAGCAGAAAATCGTTGATACCGCCCGCCGGGTAGAAAAATTCCGCGCCCGGGTAGCGGCCAAAGGAACCGCCTCAGCCGGAAAAAAAGGAAAAAGAGTAAAGCGCGCCGCGAGATCGGCCGCTAAAAAACCGGCCTCAGCCAAAGTATCGGCTGGAAAAACCGCAGCCGTCAAAACAGCCAAAACCGCTGTTAAACCAACAGAAAAAAAATCCGAAAAGTAGCTACTCTCAAAAGACTATCTTCCATGTTTTATATTTGTTAAAATATAAAGGGAAGATAGTCTTTTGTTTTTACTTGAATAATGAATTGCGAATTATGAACCTGCCTACCGGCAGGCAGGTAATGAGTTTAAAAATTTGTATAATTCATAAATCATAATTCATTTTTCTAAATATGTACGACGACATACTCCAAAAATTCAAAAACCTTGAAACCGAACTTTCCAATCCGGCCGTAATATCCAACCCGGAAAAATTAAAAGCCGTTTCAAAGGAACATTCCGACTTAAAAACCGCGGCCGGGTTTATCATGGAATTTAAAGCCATAGCCGGACGAATAATAGAAAATGATGAAATCATAAAAACCGAGACCGGAGAGCTGGCCGAAATGGCCCAGGCCGAACTCACCGAACTGGAAACGCGAAAATCCGAGCTGGAAGAACTTATTAAATCCGAACTGACTCCGGCTCATCCTTTTGATAAAAAAAACATCATTATGGAAATCCGGGCCGGAACAGGCGGCGACGAGTCGGCGTTGTTCGCCGCTGATTTATTCCGAATGTATTCGCGCTTTGCCGAAAGAAAAGGCTGGAAAATAAACATCCTTGACTCTTCGCAAATCGGACTCGGCGGATTTAAAGATATAACTTTTTCCATTGAAGGAAAAAATGTTTACAGCAGTTTAAAATACGAAGCCGGAACTCATAGAGTCCAGCGCGTGCCGGAGACCGAAAAAGCCGGCCGCATCCATACCTCGGCCGCGACAGTCGCCGTCCTCGCCGAAGCTGATGAAATTGACGTCCAAATTAAAGCGGAAGACTTAAGGATTGACACCTACGCGGCATCCGGTCCGGGCGGCCAGAAAGTCAATACGACTAATTCAGCCGTCAGGATTACTCATCTCCCGACCGGCGTCGTTGTGCAATGCCAGGATCAAAAATCCCAAAGGCAGAATAGAGACAAGGCTATGCTGGTTCTGCGCTCAAGGATTTTGCAGAAAATGGAAGAAGACCGGCACGCCCGCGAAGCCGCCGAAAGAAAAGGCCAGATCGGCTCGGGCGACCGTTCGGAAAAAATCCGCACCTACAATTTCCCGCAAGACCGGGTAACCGACCATCGCGTAAAAATATCCTGGCATTCAATCTCCCGGATGATGGACGGCGATTTAGACGAGATGATCGGAGAGCTAAAAAAAGGATTGAATTAAGACATTCAAATGCGGGTAAAGAATAAAATTTCTCCCCTTGAAAAAGACCTTATATTAGCCCATATTCTCAATAAATCAAGGGAGTGGGTTTTGACTTATCCAAAAATAAAATTATCGCCTGCCAGGCAAAGAAAGCTGGATAGTTTTATTGAGCGAAGATTAAAAGGCGAACCTCTGGCCTACATTCTCGGCCACAAAGAATTTTACGGGTTGGATATCATAGTCAATAATAATGTCCTGGTTCCCCGCCCGGAAACAGAATTAATGGTGGATGAAGTTCTAAATCTCACGATTCATAACTCGCAACCCATAACTCGCAATCAAAAACCTAAAACTAATAATAACACCATAATTATTGATGTCGGAACAGGCTCAGGCTGTATTGCAATAACACTAGCTAAGCTGATAAATCACAACTCTTTTTTGTCTTCCGCTGATCACCCTCTATTCATCAATCATCATTCAGTATTCACTTTCCTCGCCACTGACATTTCCAGACCCGCCCTTTCTGTCGCCAAAAAAAACGCCAAACTTCACGGCGTTGAAAAAAAAATTAAATTCTTTCGCGGCAACCTGCTGGAACCGATTCTTAAATCTAAAATCTTAAATCTAAAATCAAAAATAATAATCACTGCCAATCTTCCCTACGGCTGGAAGGCCTGGAAAAATAACTGCTCCCAGGACTCTATCGGTTTAAAATTTGAGCCTCCTGTCGCCCTTTACACTGGAAAAAACGGCTTACAACTTTACGAAAAGTTGTTAAAACAAATTACTGTTCTTGCATCAAGCTACAAAAAAAACATTACCTGCTTTTTTGAGTTTGACCCCCGGCAGACCATAATATTAAAAAAAATAATAAAAAAATATCTGCCGGACGCGCGGCTGGAAATAAAAAAAGACCTCAAGGGTCATAACAGATTACTAATCTTACATCTATCTGAAAAAACATTAATTGAAAATTGATAATTGATTCAATCATATCCCTGCAAGGTATAGCCGTACGGCGCCAGTTTTGTCCAGTCAAAATCCTTGCATTTACCCATGCCTTTGTCCGAAGTAAGTGTCTCAAAACTCATTATCTGAAGAATATAAAATGGCTTGGAACAACCATAACCTCCTTTGGTGAATTTCTGGTAGCGATAAAAAGTCTTATCGTTATTTAGGGGATCTAAAACTCCTCGGTCAATAATGCCTTCCTTTTCCAACGCTGGCAGAAAAACTCTTTCTTTACCGCCGACGTAGCTTAAATCCCAGCCTTTGTAATCATCGTCCGATTGAGGGTAAACTCCGTGTCTGTCGTGATAAATATCCAGGGCCTGCATGAGGATTTGAAGGTCGGCCTTCCTTTTTACGTCCCTCGCTTTTGAGCGGTAATCGGAAAAATAAGAAAACAAAATGACCGTCAGGCAGATCATCATAACTATCACCATCATCTTCTGCAGGTTAAAATAATTCAAATTTACTCTTTCAAGCATAATAAAAACAGATAACAGAAAGTAAGGAATTCCCCTCTCAGGATGAGCGCCCCGCATTTGCGGGGCGGGGTGGGTTATAACTTAGACAGCGGAGAGCGGGTTGTTAAAAAAATTGCTTTCCGTTATTTATTATACCACATTTTGTCATGTCCGATAATCATCCTCAAATAGCCCAAGATATTCCCGCGCGCACTTTTCCCAGCTGAAAAATTTCGCCCTAATAAGCCCCCGGACAATCAGTTTTTCCCTTAAACCGGTGTTCGAAAGCGCTTCCCTTAGGCCGTTTTTTATATCATTAACATCATAAGGGTCAACCATTAAAGCCGCGCCGCCGGTTATTTCCGGCAGGCTGGAAGAAAACCCGGCCACTACCGGAACCCCGGAAGCCATAGCTTCAAGCGGCGGAAAGCCAAAGCCTTCGTAAAATGAAGGAAAGGCGAAAACCGAGGCAAGGTTATAAAGATAAACTTTTTCATTTTCCGGAACATAGCCGAGAAAACGGATACTTCGTTTATGCGCGGCCCGACTGAATTCTTCGAGAATTTTGCCGGCTTTCCAGCCTTTCCCTCCGGCGATTACCAATTCGCAGTCCGTCGCCGGCCCGGCCGCGGAGGCGATCTTTTTTAAGAGGTCAAAAGCGCGGATCAGTCCGGGAATGTTCTTTCTCGGTTCTAGGGTTCCGAGCGACAAAATAAATTTTTCCGGCAGGCCGTATTTCTCCCTGATACGCTTCAACCGGGGGTGATTTTTTTCCAAAGGCCGATATTCCCGCCCTACGCCGGGATAAATAACTTTTATTTTAGTTTCATGAATCCCGCAAAGCTCGGCAATATCGTTTTTCGTGCTCTCGCTCACCGCGACAATGCGGTCAAAATTTTTTACCAGCTTCCTGGCGTTTACGAATTTATGCCAGATATTTTTCCTAAAAGAAAAAAAATCCTTATGGCGGAGAAATGAAAGGTCATGAACAATGAGGATGCTTTTCGCCCGGCCGGAAAGAGCGATAAAATTAATGTGCGGCATAAGATAAATGTCCGCCTTGAGTGTTTCGTCAATCCACGGGCGCTTAAAAATTTTAAACAGGACGTAATTAAGGAGTCGGTTGGGATACTTACTCCGGATTATCTCTATATTATTCTTTCTTAAATCAGGAAGATTTAATCCTCTCCCCTTAAAAGAATTATAGTAAAGCCGGTAATGGTTATCATTATCCAGCTTGGTCATGGCCGTTATCAGGTTAAAATTGTGGAGTGATACGCCGCTATATTTTGCGTCCATTAAAGTCCTGATGTCAACGCCGATTCGCATAAATTAATTTGCGTGCGAGCAAATTATCCCGCTCCGCTTGCGGGGCGGGATCTCTTCGCGCGCATTAATTTCTTCACATTAATTATTTTACTTTAAAAAATCTCCAGGCGATAAATTTCGCCGGAAACACAATCACCGCGTTAATTATCCTCTTATAGCGTTTCGGCTCAAGAATAAAGCGCCAGAGCCATTCCAGTCCTAAAGCGCGCATAAACCGGGGTGCCCGCTTAATTTTTCCAGTTAAAAAATCAAACGAGCCGCCCACCCCGATCGCCAGTTTCGCGTTCGGCCAGCCAGCGAGGCCGTAATAAATGAATTTTTCCTGAAAAGGCGCTCCCTGATTGGCAAAAATTATTTCGGCGTTCGTAGCGGGCGCGTCCTCGGCGGACCGCCGGACTGCCAGCACTTCAAAACACAATCCCGGATATTTCTTATTAAGCGCCCGGGCAATGTCTTCTTTTCGCGAAAGGGATTTTTCCCAGTTCATGATCGCGACTTTCATTTTTTTCTTCCGGGAAAGCTCCAAAATATCGCCGATTAAATCCGAGCCGGCAATGATTTTCAGGCTTTGCCCCATGGCCAGAGCCGCGAATTTAAGGCCCGTCCCGTCGGGAATGGCCATGTCCGCTTTGTTTAAAATTCGAAAAAATTCCTCATCTTTTAACGCGGCGAGGAGTATTTCCGGATTAGGCGTGGCAAGGATATGCTTTTTTCCGTCAGCTAAAAACCCCTCAATGATCCTTAAGATTGCCTTTTTTCCGGCCTTTGCCAGCCCTACTCCAAGAATGTTAATCTTTTCCATACGATTGATCACACTTAATTAATGCATCTTCGCTAAGCGCCTGGACTGCGCCGGATGATTATCGCCCCCTTACTGTCCCAGATGCCGAATTCACCTGAATAAATTGTAGTTTAATATCATGAATATTGCAATTTACCTTCCCTTTTCCCTTTTTTTCTGGTAAATTATAAACAGGCGATGCGTCATATATATCGCAAGTCTTGACAATAAAAACAACAGGCTATATAGTAATTAGCAGTCAAAGTATTAGAGTGCTAAATAATGTTTTTATAGTTATAAAGTTTAAAGTTATAAAGTATAAGGCTAAAAGTATAAATATAATACTTTAAACTTTTTACTTTATAACTTTATAACTTATTTATGTTTGATAAATTCACCCATAAATCCCAGGAGGCGATCGTAAACGCCCAAACCATCGCCCAGGAAAACGGCCAGCAGTATATTGAGGCCATCCATCTTTTGGACGCCCTGTTGGAGCAGACTGACAGCATTATAATTCCGATTCTTGAAAAACTTCAGGTTTCGGTTAAAGACGCGGTCGAAGACGTCAATCGGGAGCTTCTCCGCCTGCCAAAAACCCGCGTGGCCGGAAAAATCGGCATGGTGCAGGGCACCTCGGAAGTGGCGGCTGTCCTTGACCGGGCGAAAAAGGAGGCTGACCAGATTAAAGACGAATACATATCCACCGAACATCTCTTTCTTTCGTTAATCGGCGTAAAATCATCCGCCCAGGAAGTTCTTCTTCGGCATGGAATTGAATACGCGAAAGTGCTTAAAGTATTATCCGAACTGCGCGGTTCCCAGCGCATAAGCGATCCGGAACCGGAATCAAAATACCAGGTACTGGAAAAATACACCAACAATCTTACAAAGCTCGCCCGCGAAAAAAAACTTGATCCGGTAATCGGCCGGGATAACGAAATAAGGCGGATTATGCAAGTTCTTTCGCGCCGGACAAAAAACAATCCGGTCTTGATCGGCGAAGCCGGTACCGGAAAAACCGCCATTGTTGAAGGTCTGGCCCAGCGGATTGTTGAAGGCGACGTTCCGGAAACCATAAAAAATAAAGAAATTTTAAGCCTGGATCTCGGCTCGCTTTTGGCCGGTTCAAAATTCCGGGGCGAATTTGAGGAACGGTTAAAAGCAGTTTTAAAAGAAGTAAAATCCCAGGACGGAAAAGTTGTCTTGTTTATCGACGAGCTCCATACCCTTGTCGGCGCCGGCGCTTCCGAAGGAGCCATGGACGCATCAAACATGCTTAAACCGGCGTTAGCGAGAGGCGAAATAAGGACTGTCGGCGCCACGACTACAAAAGAATACCAAAAATACATAGAGCGCGATGCGGCCCTGGAAAGAAGGTTTCAGCCGATTTACATAACTGAACCGAGCGTTGAAGATACGATTGCCATCCTGCGCGGAATCAAGGAAAAATATGAGATCCATCACGGCGTAAAAATAACCGACGACGCTATCATATCAGCGGCATCGCTTTCCTCCCGTTACATCAGCGACCGATTCCTCCCGGATAAGGCGGTTGACTTAATAGACGAGGCCGCTTCGGCGTTAAGGATGGAAATTGATTCTTCGCCGGCCGAATTGGACAATCTCCACCGGGAAATAAGAAGGCTGGAAATTGAAAAAGCCGGACTTTCGCGCGAAAAACGGGCCGGACAGAAAATAAAGGAGATTAACCGCCAGCTCCAGGAACTAAGGGAGCGCGCTAATCATCTTGAGCTGGCTTGGAAAAATGAAAAGGAAATAATTTCTAATATGCGTTCCGTAAAAAAAGACATTGAAAGCCTCCGGTCGCAGGCGGAAATAACCGAGCGCCGGGGCGATAATCTCGCCCGGGTGGCGGAAATTCGTTACGCGGAAATTCCGGCCAAAGAAAATGATCTTAAAAAGCTGGAAAGCGACCTGGTGGAAATGCAGAAAAGCGGACGCCGGCTTTTAAAGGAGGAAATAGACGACGAAGATATCGCTAAAATCATTTCCCGCTGGACCGGAATCCCGGCAATAAAAATGCTTGAAAGCGAAAAAGAAAAACTCGTTAAAACCGAAGGAGCGCTGGAATCCCGGGTTATCGGCCAGAACGAAGCCATAACCGTAATCGCCAACGCCCTCCGGCGTTCACGAGCCGGGATTTCCGAAGAAAAACGGCCAATCGGCTCTTTCCTTTTTGTCGGACCGACCGGAGTCGGGAAAACCGAGCTGGCCAAGGCTTTGGCCGAATTCATGTTCAATGATGAAAACTCTTTAATACGAGTGGACATGAGCGAATTCATGGAAAAGCACTCGGTCGCTAAATTCATCGGATCGCCTCCGGGCTATGTCGGCTACGAAGAAGGCGGACAACTCACGGAAAAAATCAGGCGACGGCCCTACAGCGTAATATTGTTTGACGAGATTGAAAAAGCCCACCCGGAAGTCTTTAATATCCTTTTACAGGTTCTTGAAGACGGCCGTCTTACCGACGCCAAAGGCCGGGTAGTTAATTTTAAAAATACCATCATTATAATGACTTCCAACTTAGGTAACGAGGTTATTAAGGAATACACCATCGGTTTTATCGACGAGTCTGACCGGGAAAATGTAAAGGATGTCCGGGAAAATGAAATGAAAGAAAAAATTGACGGCATTCTCCGGGAAAATTTCAAGCTGGAATTCTTAAACCGGATTGATGAAATTGTCATCTTCAAGAGCCTTAACAAAACGGATCTTATGAAAATCGTTGATCTGGAACTGGCTAAGGTGGAAAAGCGCCTGAAGAATAAGCTCATAACCGTTAAAGTCGGCGGTAAGGTAAAGAAGATGCTTGCTGACAAAGGCTATGATATTACCTTCGGCGCCCGGCCGCTTAAACGGGTTATCCAAAACCAGATTCTGGATGAGCTGGCTATGCGAATCATTGAAGGTAAAATAAAAGAAGGCGACAAAGTGACGATTGATCTTGGCGCCAAAAACGAAGTGCTTGTGAATGTTAAATAGAAATCCACAAAATACAAATCCCGAGTTCTCGGAACCAACTACTAAAATTAAAACGTCCCGTACTTACGGGACGTTTTAATTAATTTTCGTATTTTGTTCTTTTCGTATTTTGTAGAGTGTTTTAATTCACCGTTACCGTGACCGGATCGGTCGGGTCGCCGGTTATGTCGGGCGATAGCCGCGATACCGCGCCCTCAGCCCTGAGGACGTTAAAATACACTTGGAAACTTCCGGCTAAAACCCGGCCGTCAGTATCAACATAAACGTCAAAGTATAATTTTTCTCCGGCTTTAACGGTGATATTTCCCATGGAAACCACGTTGGCTCCGGCGACCGGACGGCTAACGCTTCCCAGCTTGCGGCCGGACGCTTTTTCAGCGATTCTCAAGTTATAAAACCCTAAACTTGAGGTGAATCCGGCGTCAGAGGTGGTTATTTCAATTTGTCTTAACCTGATATCTTCAATCCCTAAGTTAGCAACGCTGAAGCTGGCGACAAGGTTATTGTCCGAATCCAGTATAGCGGCTCCGCCATTCACCGCAGCAACATCCAGCGCGGTGATGTCAAAGAATACCGGATAGCTTTGGCTGGGAAGCCCCGCGGCGCTGGTCGGAATTCCCGACTTATAGCCAACGGCGATCAGTTCGCTTAAAGCCATTTGGGTTTCCGATACCCTTAAGTCGCGCGTCGTGTCAGCGACGATAATGAGCTTAACCCGGCTGCCGTTTTTAAGGACATAGTTGAAACCGCTTAAAGCGAAAGTGGCTCCGGTCGGCTCGTAAATAACCTGGCCTGCCCGTTTTCCGTTGATATACGCCCGGAGTCCTGAAAAACCGTTATCGTAAGTTATCGCTCCCGAAGTCTCGCCCTGCGCGACAGTAATCCCGTTAATGACAATATCCTCGCCGGACGAGGCTTCAAGAATAAAATTCGCGACAGTTACTCCGCCTTCGCCCTTAATATAAGTAAGCCCTTCCAGTTCGTGGTTCGGGTAAACATACAGCCCGGAACTCGTTACATTCAATTTTGCGCCCGGCGCCTTCACCGAATCGCTGTAATGAGCGCCGTTTTCTGATTCGTAATTTATTTTGTTCAGAATGGCCAGGTAATAATCTCCGGCCGATGTATCCTTTGGAATATCAGTAATTAGCGTTACGGTTAGGCTTTTTTTCGCTTCCATCTTGACCGGAACCATGTTTATGACAGCCGGTCCGGCGCTAAGCTCTATCCCTTCGGCGTGTCCGTAAATTTCGCCCGTGGCGTAATTAACGAGGTAAACCGTGGCCTCAATCCGCGGAGCAGATGAATTTTTTTGCAGTTCAAATTCAAGGCTCTGCAGGGTGATTTTTTTATTATTATTCCTTATCTCAAAATTGCCGACAATCACGCCTTTTTGTTTTGAAAAAACCTTGGTATTGGTTTTTAAATCCTTGGCGATTACTCCGATATATTCTCTTTTTATGGTCTGGCTCTCGTCAATATTATAAATATCGGCCGAAAGACCGAGGCCGGTATTTCTGTCTGAGACTTTAACTTCAAGGATATTAAAATCAAAAGTTTTTTCTTCGCCGTCAACAATATCGGCCGTCACCAAAAACGTTTCTTTTGAGTCTTTGCTGATTATGTAATCGCTGACGTTGAAATATAGCTTATTATCCTCATTAAGCGCCGCGGTCTGCGCGATAATTTTGCCAGAACTGTTTTTCAGCTTAAAATTCTTTATCATGTCCGGCCCGGTTGAACCGAAGCTGGTGAAAGTTATTTTTTTTACGGCCAGATCTTCATTTTTAGTCAGTTCTTTCAGGCTGAACTTAATTATCGGCTGGTCGGTTGACCCGATAACCGCCCGCTTGTTATAGCCGCTGAGGCTTTCTTCGTCAGCCCGAAGTTTTCCCAATACACCATCGCCGATAAGAATTTTTTGGCGCGCTGAGACAAGGGGAAATCCTCCGGCTACCGGACAATCAGCAAAAACATAGCCGGTATTTTCCATGGCAACCTGGTAAGCCTGGCCTTCGTTGGTTTTTGAACCGCCGAGGTCAATATAGACGGATATTTTTTTTACTTCTCCGGGAGCAAGCGCCAAGCCGGGGTTCCTAAAACTGAATGTTACTTTGTGCCCAATCCGGTTGGCGATGAAATTTTCGTATTTTACGCCAGCGTCATTGGCAAGGTAAATATCTTTTACGAGGTCGTCCGAATACACGCCTTTGAGGTCAAAAGAAAAACTTTTTATTGTTATGGTTTTTTCTGAACGGGAAATTAGATCAAAAACCGCCGCCAGGTTATCCCTGGTGTTAATCACGGCATAGCCTTCTTTAGGACTCATTGAATCAAGATAAACTCCAAGTCCGGAATAATCCGTCCGAGATTCCTCAGCCGAAATTTTGTTGACGGAAGAAGTGTAAAGCTCGCTCAAGCCGGTTTCTTTATAAGAATTGAAATCAATCGCGGAAAGCGTAATAATATCATTCCAGTTAAAGCCCAGTCCGATAAATTCTTTCTCAGACCTGATAAGCGCTTTTTTTCCGTCGCGGATGTAATAAACTCCGGCATTGCCCGCGGCTTTAATTAATTCGGCGTCCTTCCATAAAGCCAATTTTTCTGGGGATATAATCTTAATATCTGACCAACGGTTTCCGTAGGACAAATATGACTCAGCTGAAACATAAGCTTTTTTCAGGGCGCGCGCGTGGTCAAGATAATAAACAGTCGCGCTATTTGCGGTTTTTACCTGCTTTATATCAGCGCTAAGTCCGCTTGAGGCTGAAACGTCAAAAGAAAAAGCATTAAATGACAACCCCAGGGTTAAAGCGAAGAAAGCTAGCTTAAAAATGACCGCAAGCGCATTACTGTGCCATTCAAGCAAACTGGCGCTTCTTTTTCGTGAATATTTTTTGGCTAACTTTAAATAATTTTGCATAAAATTGATATTTTTAGCACTAGACTAATCATTCTAGCATAAATGCATGATTTTGTCAATCATGAGCTATGTTTGGTAGCCGTTTTACTCTATTTTTTCCCTCTTCTGCCGGTAAATAGCAGATACGCGCTATTATCAGCAATCCGGCAAAGCTCCTTAATCATTGCTTAATCGCGCTTTGACATACTTTAAATAATCTTTATAAATGTTTATTTTTTCGCGCAATTTTAATCCAATACTATGCTCGCTCGTCCCGCATAACGCGGGGTTCACTCACTTCTATTATGAAAATGACTTCTATTAATCCTTTTACCGAAGAAATTAACGCTGAGTTTGAAAATTACTCTGGCCGGGAAATTGAGACTATTGTCACTGAATCAAGAAAAGAATTCGTCCGCTGGAAATTAACAACCCAGGGTCAAAGGGTTGCGATTATTAAAAATATCGGCCGCCTGCTAATAAAAAACAAAAATCATTTTTCCGCCCTAATCACGAAGGAAATGGGAAAACCGATAAAAGAGTCTGCCGCGGAAATAGAAAAATGCGCGCTGGTCTGCGATTATTACGGTGACAACGCGGAAAAATTCCTCCAGCCGGAAATAATTCCGACCGAAGCGAAAAAATCTTACGCTTCCTTTGAGCCTCTTGGAGTAATACTCGCTATCATGCCCTGGAACTTCCCTTTCTGGCAGGTTTTCCGTTTTGCAATACCCGCTTTAGCCGTCGGCAATACGGTTTTATTAAAACACGCCCCAAGCGTTCCAATCTCCGCCCTGGCCATTGAAAAACTTATGAGAGAAGCCGGACTCCCGGAACATGCTTTCCGCGCCCTGCTTATAGACGAAGCCGCGGCCATGAAGCTTATTGAAGACAATAAAGTTGACGGCGTGTCGCTCACCGGATCAAACCGCGCCGGCTCCCAAATCGGCGCGCTGGCCGGTAAGAAAATAATTAAAGCCGTGCTTGAACTCGGCGGGTCAGACCCCTTTCTGGTTTTGGAAGACGCGGACATTTCCCGCGCCGCCAAATTCGCTGTTAAATCAAGATTTGTTAACGCCGGGCAAAGCTGTATCGCCGCTAAAAGATTTATTGTCATGGAAAAAGCGGCGGTCGGCTTCCTGGAAAAATTCAGGGAAAATCTTTTGAAATTGAACACCGGCGACCCCATGGATCCGGCGACCGACATCGGGCCGCTCGCCCAAGAGCGCTTTGTTGAACTTTTAGAGAGGCAGCTTAACGATTCGCTCGCTTTGGGCGGAAAGGCTTTTTGGGGTCCGGAAATAAAATCTGCCAAGGGTTTCTTTTTTCGCCCGGTCATTGTCGCCGGCGCCGACAGCCGGATGAGAATAATGAACGAAGAGGTTTTCGGGCCAATCGCTCCGGTTATAATCGTAAAAACCGAAGTAGAAGCCATACAGATCGCCAATGCGACTGAATACGGTCTCGGGGCTTCAGTCTGGAGCGAAAATATTGAGAAAGCGGAAAGAATCGCCGCTAAAATTGATGCCGGATTCATCTCTATTAATGATATGGTAAAATCCGACCCGCGCCTGCCTTTTGGCGGAGTAAAAAATTCCGGCGTCGGACGGGAACTGTCCCATTACGGATTAAAGGAATTCGTTAATGTTAAAACAATTGTTGTGAATAATTAAAAATGTAAAAAATTAACTCATGAAGGCTTCAGAATTATTCGTAAAACAACTGGAAGAAGAAGGGGTGGAATATATTTTCGGTCTGCCGGGCGAAGAAAACCTGGCGCTCATGGAAGCCATAAGGAATTCAAAAATTAAGTTCATTGTTACCCGGCATGAACAGGCCGCCGCTTTCATGGCCGCGACTTACGGCCGGCTTACCGGCCGGGCCGGAGTAGCGCTTTCCACTCTCGGGCCGGGCGCCGCGAATCTCGTAACCGGGGTAGCCCACGCCCAGCTTACCGGCGCGCCGCTTATAACGATTTCCGGCCAAAAAGCGATAAAAGAAAACTGGCAGGCAAAATTCCAGATGGTTGACGTTGTTTCGCTGATGCGGCCGATAACCAAAAAATCTTTTTCCATCATTGATCCCGGCGCCATACCGACCGGACTGCGGACCGCTTTTAAACTGGCCGAAGACGAACGGCCCGGCGCCGTCCACATTGAACTGCCTGAAGATGTCGCTGAAGAAGAAACCGGCGCGCTGATCCAGACAAGGCATGAGCCAAGGCAACCAGCTCCGGACACGGAGGCGCTCCGGCAGGCGGCGGAAATGATTAATTGGGCGAAAAATCCCCTCATCATCCTCTCCTCCGGCGCCAACCGGAAAAATATCACGCCGAATTTATCATCTTTTACGGAAAAAACCGGCATCTACGCCGTGCATACCCAGATGGGCAAAGGCGTCCTTTCCGATGATTCTCCTTTTAGTCTGTTTTCCACCGGCATGCACCGCCGGGATTATGTTAATTGCGGCATTGACGCGGCTGATCTCATCATCACTATCGGCTACAACATAGTGGAATATCCGCCTTTTGTCTGGAACCGGGAACTTCAAAAAAAAATAATCAATATTGATTTTTCCCCGGCTGAACCGGATAAATATTTCAACCCGGATGTTGAAATTATCGGCGATGTTTCGGGCGCGCTCCATGAACTTTCATCCCTTATCCCCAAAAGGGATTTTCCCCGTTTTAGAAAAACCCGCGCGCTCATTGAAGAAAAAACTATGGCCTTAGCGGAAAAAAAATTCCCGCTCACTCCTCCCGAGATCGTCCAATCCGCGCGAAACGCCCTTAGAAAGGAAGATATTGTTACGCTTGATAACGGGATTTATAAACTTTGGTTTTCCCGGATGTATAAAACTTACGGGCGGAACACCCTGATTCTTGATAACGCGCTCGCGACCATGGGCGCCGGACTGCCCGCCGCCATTGCCGCCAAATTGGTTTATCCTGAAAAAAAAGTCGTCGCCGTGGTCGGCGACGGCGGGTTTATGATGAATTCGCAGGAACTGGAAACCGCCCTGCGCAATAAGATTTCGGTCGTGGTTGTCATAATCCGCGACGACGCTTACGGCTTTATAAAATGGAAGCAAAAAAATATGAAACTCGCGGATTTCGGCATGGATCTCGGCAACCCTGATTTTAAAAAATACGCCGAAAGCTACGGCGCCGTCGGCATGAAAGTAACCAAAGCCGGAGAATTTGACGGACTGCTCCGCGAAGCGCTTTTGTCAAACAAATTAACCGTGATTGACGTTCCGGTTGACTACTCTTTAAATTTTGAAGTTTTTTCCGAAGAGCTCGGCAACCTGGTTTGCGATATTTAGAAGATTCTTATAAATGGTGGACTTGGGGAGAATCGGACTCCCGTCTCCGCAATGCGAATGCGGCGTACTACCACTGTACTACAAGCCCTTGGATCAATAAGTCAATCTTCAATCTACAATTATCAATTAATAAGCCGTTGCAAATTGTAGATTGATTTATTGATTCTCACAGTATTTTTCTATCCGGTCAAAAGCGTCATTGATGTTTTCCTCGCTCTTGGCAAAATTCATTCGGAAATGCCCTTCGCCTGATGGCCCAAAAGCAAACCCGGGAACAGTGCCGACTTTGGCTTTTTCCAGGAGATCAACGCAAAATTCCCATGAATCAATCACTTCCGCGCCTTTTGAATTTACGGCCTTTTTCATTTTTGGAAAAGCCTCAGGTTTAATTTTCGGGAAAATATAATAGGCTCCCTGAGGCTTGGCGTAACTGAAATATTTGGCGAGCTTATCAAGTCGCGCGCAGATCAGATCCCGACGTTTCTGGAATTCAACGTTAAAATTAGTAATATTTTCCTCGCAACCCTCAAGTGCGCCCATAGCCGCGACCTGGGAAATTACCGGCGCGCAAGTAACAAGGCAGTCATGGACTTTTAAAATCTCCTTGACGTTTTTGGCGTCGCTATGGAGAAAGCCGACCCGCCAGCCAGTCATGGCGAATAATTTTGAGAGGCTAAAAATTCGGATTACCTTTTCCCGGATCTCAGGAATCTCGGCGACCGAAAAGAGCCGGCCGTTTTCAAGGTAGGAAGGATCAAAAACAAAATCCTTGTAAAGCTCGTCGGTAATAAGGAAAATATCGTGTTTTTTTACGAATTCCACGAGTTCTAAAAGTTGAGATTTGGAGAAAATCGTCCCGGTCGGATTGGAAGGGTTGGAATAGATTATGGCTTTGGTTTTCGGGGTGATGGCATTTTCAATTTCAGCCATCTCAAGCCCCCAGTCTTTTTCTTCGTTTAACGGCGCGTAAACCGGATTGCATCCGGCAAGGGTAATCACTTCGCGATAGGAAGTATAAGCCGGCTCAGGAACGAGAATTTCATCGCCGGGCATGGTAAGCGCCAGGATAGTCGCGGTTAGCGCTTCAATCGCTCCGACCGTAACAAGAATCTCCGTTTCCCAGTCGTAATGCATGTTTTCCTTAGCCAGATGCGCCTCAAAAAGCTCCCGCAGTTCCATCATCCCGGGCGAGAGCGAATATTTTGAAATTACCTGATTTTTCAATTCTTTTTCCACCCGCCTTTTTATGAACTGCGGAGTGTCAAAGCTCGGCACGCCCTGAGCGAGTGATATCACGTCGGGGATTTTCGCCGCCTTTAATTCCATCTGCTTGATTACCGAGAGTTTTAGATCTTTTGTTCGCTCAAACATAGTTAATTGGTTAATTGGTTGATTAGTTAATTAGTTGGTTGGTTAATATATTTTTCCTAATTAACCAATCAACTAATCAACTAATATCCCCTCTTCCACCGTCTTACCGTTTCCACTATGTAATTTAACCAATATTTCGGCGAAATTACAAGGTCTTGGGCGTGCAGATAATTTTCCGGATGTCCTCCAAAACCTTTTTTAAAAGTTGTCAAACCGTGCCAAGGATGTTTCGGGCAATTCTCCGGCGCGATGCCCCAAAAATTATAGCTAGCGAGTCCCCGGTGCCGGGCTTCAAGGATGACGTTCCATTGCAGTAATTCCGAGGCCGTGAGGCCGGAATTATCCGACCGGATTGAAGCGCCGTGATGATAAAAAGCCATTTTAGAAGAAAAAATAATTACAGCCGCGGAAATGAGTTTCCCTTTAAAATAAGCAAAAAACATCAGGGCTTTATTATTTTTCCGGAATATTTCAAATTCGCGCCGGATATAGCTCTCCGAAAACGGGACGAATTTCTGCCGTCTGGCGGTTTCAAGATACATTTCATAAAATAGCCTCACGTCGGCCGGATTGGCTGATGTCGTAATTTTTATGCCGTCTTTTTCCGCTTTGCGGATTGAATAGCGGGTTCTTTTTTTCATGGCGCCGATTATTTCTTCTTCCGGCCGGTCAATATCAAGGATCCAGGCGTTTTCCGGATGCATCATATGAACCGGCGCCGAAATAAAACCGGAATCCCGAAAAAGTTTTTTCATGTCATCATTATCCGGAGCCAGCGAACTAATCCGAACGAATCCCACTCTCTCGCTTTTTCCCAGTTCGCGCAAATAACCGGCCAGCGCCCGAAAATTATCAAAATTTTCGTATTTTGTTTTTTTCGTATTTTGCGGAAATTCAGAGCATTTCCAGTCAATTGACGGGCCGTGCGGACAGAACAAAAACGATCCCCGCCGGGCGCTGATTTTATAAGCAAAAGCGGTTCCCTGAATTTTGCCGTTGCCGTAAATCCCCAGCCGAAAAATTTTATTGCCAAGAAGCTCCTGCGCGGCTCCCCATTCCCAGGTTTGCAGAAAAGTATGCGGCGCGCGAATCTTCTCAAAATCTTGCCAGGATTTTTCGTCAGTGATTGGTTTTATTTTTATAGGCATGAATTCAATTAATGTAAAAACGAATACCAAAATACTCACCCATTAACCCATCTATTAACAACTTCCGCCACTCTCCGCGCTTTTTTCTCGTTCACATTCCTGTCAGTAGGTAAATTTACGATTCGCTCTGACAGTAATTCGGCTCTTGGACAGCTACCCTTTTCATATCCGGTCTTATCCATTCTTAAATCCCGCGGCGCGATAACCGAATCATACCAGTCCCCTAGAATTATTTTATGCCTTTTCGCGTCCTTCATCAATTCTTTCGGCCGGTCAGTTAAAATCGGATAACGCAGATAAACGCATTCATCCTTATTCGCGGCTTTAACGAGCGGTCTTTCAATCTTTTCCGAAATTTCAGTGTCATACAAAGCGGCGGTCTTTCTTCTTTGTTTATTCATACTGTCAACATCTTTAAGCTGGCCGAGCAATATGCCGGCCAATGCGTTCGGCAAAAGCCGACCGAATAATTCATCTTTTTCGCCAGTTTTTTCCTTCTGTGTGATAATCCGGTTCACGAAATACATTTTTTTCGCAAGCCACAATACAGCTTTGCCGATAAATAACCCATATAAAGGTTTGCCGATATAAAAAACCGGAAAATGCAAAAGATGCCGGGTTATGTCTTTCCCTGTGAGCGGTTCCAGTCCGGACTGATATTGTTTTAGCTTTTGATAAAGTTCCGCGTTGTCGGTTATGAGCGCCCCACCCCGGCCGCAGGATAAAATTTTGTCGCTACCGAAAGAAAACATGCCGATATCGCCGATGGTTCCGGTTAACCGCCCGCCATGTCTTGCCCCAAAGCTATGAGCGCAGTCTTCAACCACGCGCAAGCCATATTTATCCGCCAAAGCCATAATTTTTTCCATGTCCGCCGGCAAACCAAAAGTGTGTTGAATAATTATAACTTTGGCTTTAGGTGAAATTTTCTTTTGGAGATCTTCCGGATCCATATTAAAGTCATCCCTTGCGTCAACATACACCGGTTTGGCTCTCGTCCATCTTATGGCGTTCGCCACGACCACACAGGTAAACGCCTGAACCAAGACTTCGTCGCCTTGTTTCACATCCAGCGCCTTCAAAGCAAAATACAAGGCTGTCCGCCCGCTGTCAAAAGCCAGGGCATTTTTTACGCCAAAATATTTTTCCAATTCTCTTTCCGCTTTTTCCACGTTTCCGCCTTTGGCCAGCTTTTTCCAGTTCCATGGCAAAAAAAGCCAGCCCAAAGCTTTAAGCGCGTCCCTTCCTGTTAAATTTGGCGAAAATCCGGTAAAGATCATACTTTATTTCTATTTTCAAAAAATGATTCAGGCCTATTGAATTTCCAAGGCCTTTTAACATTACACTTAAAAACTTCAATCTTTTTCCATGCCTTACCAGTAACATACGGCTCTTTTTTTAACCATTTTTTAAACTCTCTCTCCGTGGGAAAATCCATTACCGCCATAGATCCAATCATTTTACTATTGTCATCCAGCATTACACAACCATACCATCTATTACCTAAAGCTTCCATTTCGTCCCCGAATTTAATATGCGCTTCTCTTGAAGACATTCTTCTCTTCATGGCATTTTTATCTTTTCCGTCTTTACCAATAACTAAAAATTGCATAAAATTATCTGTTAGAGTTGGACTATTTTATTTTCCAGTCTTTCATATACATCACTCTCTGCTCCACGCTTTGCAATTCAGCAAAAGATAAAAATTGCTCAACCAATAAATTCAGTCTTTTCAGTTCCAGCTCTTTAAGGTAATTCTTGGCGATTTCCGCCTGCTCGCGGACAATAATTTCCCCTTTCCAGTTCGTTAATCCCATATTTTCTTTTTGGCTATCAATCCGATTGCTGACAATTTCGGCCGCCGTCAAACCAGTAATCGCGTAATGGAATTTATTCTGCACTGTCGCGAAGAATCGCCTGGCGTAATCTAGCTTCGGATTATAGTCAACGCTGGTCGCGAATACGTCCCTGACTTTCTGGTAAAAATTAGCTTCCGAAGTACGGATTTTCCTGATCCGTTCTTCCCATTCATTAAAATAAGTCTTCTTTATTCCGCCACCGGCTAATCGCTCGTCGTCCATAGCAAACCCTTTAATTATATACTCCCGCAATTTTTGCGTCGCCCAGATGCGGAATTGCGTGCCGCGATGCGATTTAACGCGGTAACCGACAGATATAATAACGTCAAGATTATAAAACATCGTTTCATAACTTTTCCCGTCCGAAGCAGTTATCCGGAATTTCCGGATAACTGAATTTTCCGCTAATTCTCCCTCAAAAAACACATTTTTTATGTGCTCATTGACAGTTTTGACATCTTTATCAAAAAGCTCGGCCATCTGTTTCTGGCTAAGCCAAACTGTCTCATTCTCCATCTTGACCTCAATCTTAGTTTCTCCGTCTTCACTATTGTAGATTATGATTTGATTGTTTCCCTCCCGCATAAATTTATCATGATAATGTTTTAAATTCCCATAAACACTCTATTGATTCTCTCCCCTTTTCCGCAATCACGATCGGATTCTGCAGAATCTCTGTTTTTATCATATCATCACCGACAACCAATTCCAAATCACAGCCTTTGGATAAAATAATCCGGTCGCTTCCGGTTTTACCCAGCCGACCGAATTTTTTCGTCCGGCCATTTCTACGAAGCTGTTCGGTAGCCGGATCAGCCGAAAGCCAGGTTTTATCAGGCATAAGCGACTCTGCCCAGGCGTGCATGGTATTATTTTCATAACCGGCCCAAAAACCGGATACTACGCGCGATGGGACGCCGGAGGCTATCGCCAATGACGAGTAAAGCGCGGCAAAACCGCCGCAATCCACTTCATCCTTTTCCAAAGCGTCAATATCCGAATAAAGCCCCTTAATCGGAGCGCCATATTTCAGGTTGAATACAACGTACGCGTTTATGGCCGCCAAAATTTCTTTTACATCATCCTGAGTCCCTCTTATTTTTTTAGCCAGGCTTTTTATTTTTTCGTCCTCCGGATGGATCAGGCTGTTCGGCCGGGTATAAAGCTTATAAATTTCATCTCCGGCATAATCGTTAATGCCAAACTTTTTTTTCGGCTCAGATGTAAGCGGTTTGACATTAACGGAAAAATCCATCTTGATTTCTTTTTCTTCACCGGCTTGCATCGCGAACTTCCAGGCCGCGTAATTATTGCCGTACTCCTTTTCAATTCCAAAATCGTCCGGCTTGATATCGAATTCCGGAGCTTTTAAAATTTTCTGATTGCTTAAATTTTCCGGCACCGGTAAAACCAAAGTAATCATATTTGACTCGGCGGACAGATTATTCAGCCGAACGCTATAGCTAACCGCGTATTCTTGCGGCTTTAAATAAAAAGCCGCGCCCAACTTTTCTTTTATTTTTAAAAATATTCTTCGCATAGTATGTTCTGGAATATTATTTCTGATTTGTAAGCTTGAACCTGTATAAAGTAAAATCATCAGTGATCATTTCTACTTTTTCCATTTTCAAATTCACTTTTCCCAAAGGGCCGCTATTAAGGTAATTAACAGTGGACTCCGGGTAAGTAAAATTATAATAATACAGGGGAAGATTTTCAGCGACGCGGGCGTAAGCGGCGATCATGTTTGGGTCGTCAAACAGTCCGACTATTACCTTTCTTTCGGGAAAAAATATCTTGTCGTGGTAGCGGGTAAGAATTACCGCGTTAGCTTCCGTAAGTCCGAGGACTTTTTCGTATTCCAGCCTGGCGGCAACTCCCTTGTAATAAGAGAACGCGAGACCCTCTTCCGAGCCGAACAATGTGAAATTAGCGCTCACGTAAAAGAGCGACAGAATCACGAGTCCCAAAAGGAAGCCCTGAAAAATTTTTTGGAGCCGCCGGGTATCTTCTATTAATGATTTAAAAATATGGATTCTCCCCAAAAGGCCTGTTAACAGCGCTGGTAAATCAATAATTTTAAAAATCAGGTATGAAGCGAACGGAATGGCGCCGAGATAAACCGGCAGCCAGTAGCGGGTGTAGGAATTGCCGATGGTCGCGGCGTTTTTATCCGGATTATCGTAAAATTCCCAGCTTCCGTAATATAAAACCAATATTGCCGAGAAAAAAATCCAAGTAAGGATATAGATAAAATGCTTTTTCTTAAATTTCTTAAAATTGAGAACAAAAAGCAGTAAGCCCGCGAGCGCTGGCCAAAAAATCCAGTAAAACATTTTTATGAAATAAAGCTGGAAAATTTTTATTGACCGGGGAACATTAATTCCAAAGCTGAAAATAGCTTTTTCAATTGTCATGGCGAGCTCTCTGACTCGTCCTGTTCCCCCGCTCGCCAGGCCAGGAATTGATTTAACGAAATCTTTGCCGCCCCCGGCTACAGCGACGATTGATTCATTCATGGCCGGATAGCCGCCGCTCGTCGGCGAACCGTAAAGAATATTGTTCCAGTAAAATACCGGGAGCAGAGCCAAAGCGAAAAATGATATAAAAATAACCAGCCGCGCCAATCCGAAACGCCAAAAGTTTAACGCCCAGGCGATAAACAGCGCCGGACCGAGCCATAAAAGTTCCGAAGACCGGACGGCAATTGCCAGGCCGATAAAAAGCCCGCCCAAAGCGGCAAAAATCAATCCTTTAACCAGAGGCCAAATCCCTTTCTTGATTTTCGGCTCTTCGCTATTAGCGTTATCGGCGATTTCCGCCTTTTCCGCTTCGCGCCTTTCATTTTTTTCAGCGCCATTGCCGGTTTTATTTTTTTCCTCCCTGGTCTCTTCGCGCCTTTCGTTTTCTTTCGCGCCTTTCGTATTTTTCGAAATAACGGAAATTACGGCGTAATATGAGCCGACAATTAAAAACACCATGAATAAAACATTATGGAACATGCTCCGGGCGCTGTAATAAAAATACACCGGAAAAACCGAAAGAATAGAGGCTGAAAGCAGGGCAACGCGGCAGGAAAAAAATATTTTTAAAAAAAAGTAATAATAAATTATCCCGATTGCCGCGAAAAACGGGGTAAGATAGCCGATGATTTTTTCGGTTGTAAAGGAGCCGATTATGCCGTAAACTAAAGGCAGGCCGAGGAAGCTCACCGGTTTTAGCTCGCCTGAATCGCTCCGGAAACTCCGGGGATGAATTATTTCCCCGGCTCTTGGGTTATATTTTTCAAAAACCGACAACTTCCCTTCCCGGGCGTAAAGGCGGGAAAAATAATAATTGGCGGTTTCATCCGGCGACCCCCATTTTAAAAAGCCCCCTTTTTGAGAGAGATGGATGTAGGCGCCAGTGGAAATAAAAAAACCGACGGCCAAAGCAAGAAGTATTATTCCGTTCCCTAGCTTATATTTCATAACCCTTAAAAATCACCAACTTTACTGATAAAATTCCAATATTGTCCGCCAGCTCGCGGACAAAACTATTTTATCATTTTATACTAATTTTAGCAAATCTTTATGCTAAACATAGTCCTGGCTTTTGTCTCAATTTTATCGCTTTCCAGCGGACTGGTTTATTATTTTTACCGGCTTGATTCTATCGGAATCTTTCTTAGCGCCGCCATTACTATTGCTTTTGGCTGGAAGTTTCTTCCCTATTTTGTCCTCGGGGAAGAAAAACTCGCGGCTTTGTATGAACCGGCTGAAAAAAAAATCAGCCTGAAAAACTGGCTCACAGCCATTTTACCGGCCAGCCTCTATTTAATCTTTTCGGGAATGGCTTTCTATTCTTTATTTATTAGCCGCACGAATCAGGCCATAATCTCGCCCTGGCAGGTTATACCGGCTTACTTTTTCGTATTTTATTTTCTCGCCTCGTTATTACTTATATACTTGACTTCTCAATTTTTCAAATACAAAATACATAATACAAAATACATAATACTTATTTTCTTTCACTTTTTCCTTTCATTCGCTGTCGCCGTCATAATTTACAAAATAGGCTACGGGTTTGATCCTTTCATCCACGCCGCCGCCCTGAAAGTGATTGGCGCGGCCGGCTTTATCGCGCCGAAAACCATCTACTACTCAGGCTATTACGGACTGGCCATAATTCTCCATAAACTATTTTTCATTCCGCTTGGCTGGATAAATACTTTCCTGGTTCCGGCGCTCGCCGCCCTTGTCTTACCCGCCCTGGCCGTAAAAACTTTCCGCTCCGAAGGCCATGAAAACCCGGTTTTTTCCGCGGCTCTGCTTCTGATCTTTCCCTTTTCTTTTTTAATCCAAACCACGCCGCAGAACCTGGCTTTCCTTATTGCCCTCATCGTCATTCTCCTCGGGCTTCGGGCGAAAAAACCGGCGGATTTTTTCCTTCTCCTTCTTTTATCGCTGGCCGCCTTTATAATCCATCCGCTGGCCGGTCTGCCGCTCATATTTTTTTCATTGGCTGGTCTGCTTCACGCGTATCTCGCGAAAGACGGGCAAAAATTAAAAATTTTAATGCCGTTGTTTAGAAAATATATCTATCTCTTAATTTACTCCTCGTCCGCTTTGTCGCTCCCGGCCGCTTTTTATATTTTTGAAAAGCAGACCGCCGGGCCGCGCGAAACCCCCCTTGCCGGTCTTTCGGAAATTTTTACTTCAATCGCGGCTAATCTTTTTTTAAGCTTTCCCAACCGCGAGAACATTTTTCTTAATTTTGCCTATTTGATCACCCAAAACGGAGCAAAAATTTTTCTGCTTATCGCGCTAACCGGGATCGGTTTCGCGATTTACCAAAAGCGATTTAAAAAATACCAGGCATATTTTTTCATGGCAATCTCGCTCTTTTTTTCCTATCTTTTGACCGAAGCCCTTTCTTTCAGCTTTCTTATAAATTACGAACGCTCAGCTTATTCGGACCGGATTTTATTTCTTTCTTTCATGTTTCTCCTACCGTTCATTTTTCTAATCTTTGGCTGGTATGTCAAAAAAATCACCACTTCCGCGGGACTTGTCCTTTATTCCAACCTGATATTTTTCGCGGTTCTTATCATTGCCTCGCTCTATATTTCTTACCCGCGCTATGACGCTTATTTTAATTCCCGGGGCTATTCAACCGGAGCCTGTGATTTAGAAGCGATAAAGTGGATTAACGCGGACGCGGCCGGAGAAAAATATATTGTCCTTGCCAACCAGCAGGTTTCGGCCGGGGCTCTTTACGAATTCGGCTTTACTAATTACGTAAAAACGAAAACCGGCGAAGAAATTTTTAATTACCCGATTCCGACCGGCGGCGCGCTTTACCAGTATTATTTAGCCATGGTTTACGATAAGCCGACGGCCGTAAGGATAAATAAGGCCATGAACCTGGCGGACGTTAAAACCGGCTATTTTGTCTTAAACAAATACTGGTTTGAATTTCCCAAAGTTTTAGACGAGGCTAAACTCTCGGCTGATTCTTTTAAGGCCTTTTGCAACGGACAGGATTACGTGTTTAAGTATGGGGTAAAATAGAGCTGAAATCATTTAAAAGCCAAAACACCCCGCCAATTCGGCGGGATGTTTTTCTGTTCCATGAATTAAACACTAATTTTTCTTAACTGTTACCAAGCACGCCCGGACAAATTCAACGAACAAAGGATGCGGATTAAGCGGCCGGGAAATATATTCGGGATGGAACTGGGTGCCGATGAAGAACGGATGATCTTTTATTTCCACCGCTTCAACGATCAACCCGTCCGGCGAGGTGCCGGCGATTTTTAGCCCGGCTTTTTCCATTTCCTCGCGAAAAGCGTTATTAAATTCATAGCGATGGCGGTGTCGTTCGGAAATAATATCATCTTTCACTCCGGATCGGCGGTAAGCCTTTTCTAAATGCGTACCGGAAATAATTTTACACGGCCAGCCACCTAAGCGGATTGTTCCGCCGTACTGTTTTTTCGCGATCAGTTCTTTCTGCTCCGGCATGATATGGATAACCGGATGCGTTGTTCTCGGGTTGACTTCTTCCGAGTTGGCGTCTTTATAGCCTAAAACGTTCCTCGCGAACTCAATCACCGCCATTTGCATGCCGTAGCAAAGGCCGAAATACGGAACTTTATTTTTTCGGCAATACTCAATAGTTTTAATCTTTCCTTCCGAGCCGCGCGAACCCCAGCCTTGCGGAACTATAATGCCGTCGTACTTTTTCAGTTCGCTAATACCGTTTTTTTCTATTTCATCGGTATTGACCCAGTGAATTTTCGGCCGGCATTTATTAGCCATACAGCCGTGCTTTATCGCTTCTATCACCGAAATATAGGAATCGCCAAGACAAAAATCGCCGGTGGTAAAATATTTGCCAACAATGCCGATATTTACTTCACGGCCGGCATTTTTATAACTATCCACCATTTTTCTCCAGTCAGCCAGGTCTTTTCTTCGCGGCTTCAGGCCGAATTTTTTTAAAATATTTTCTCCCAGCCTGTCTTTTTCAAAATTAAGAGGCACATCATAAACCGAATCCACGTCAGGCGCGGAAATTATGTCGTCCGAGGAAATGTTGCCGATTACCGCGATTTTTTTACGGCGCGGCTCATCCACCGGATGGCTGGAACGGCCGACCACGTAATCCGGCTGGATGCCGGCGGCGTTCAGGGTTCTTATCGCGTACTGGGTCGGTTTGGTTTTCATTTCACCTACCTTGTCCGGAATCGGCAGGTAGCTCACCATGACGAACAAAACGTCTTTGGGTTTTTGGAGCTTCAGCATCCGGGCGGCTTCCAAAAACAGCAGGTTCTGGTATTCGCCGACCGTACCGCCGATTTCTATGATCATTATTTCGCACTGGCTTTTTTTCACCGCCTCATTGATTCTTCGGAGAACTTCCATTGGAATATGCGGCACGACTTCAACGCATTTGCCCGCGTATTCAAGGTTTCTTTCCCTTTGAATCACCGACATATACACCCGGCCGGTGGTCATATAGTTTTCCCGGTAAATATTCTTGTTTAAAAATCTTTCATAATTACCCACGTCCTGATCGGTTTCGTCGCCGTCTTCAGTAACGAAAACTTCGCCGTGTTCAACCGGATTCATGGTTCCCGCGTCAACGTTAATGTAGGGGTCAATTTTAATGGCGCTCACGTCATATCCTTTGCCTTCTAAAACCCGGCCGACCGAAGCGCAGGTAATGCCTTTTCCTACGCCGCTCATTACTCCGCCGACGACGAAGATGTATTTGGTGGAAATTTTCTTTTTTGCTTTTGGGTTGGCCATATCTGTAATTTTATTTTATTTTCGCGCTAAAAGCAAGCTACTTCTTAGGCTCCGCTTCCTTTTGTTTGGCTTTTTCCGCGTCCACAGTAGTTTTACCCGTTAAAATGTTCACCGCCATGTCCATCTGCGGGTCTTTACCCTTATCAAAATCCTCCGGCGTCAAATCAACTAAAACATCCGGAGTAACGCCCTTTTCGGTTATATTATTACCCTTGGGCGTAAGCCATTTAGCAACCGTAATTTTTACCGATGATCCGTCCGGCAGGTCTTCCATCGCCTGCACCGATCCCTTGCCAAATGTTTGCTGGCCGATAATCGCCGCTTCGCCCGTATCCTGCAGGGCGCCGGAAACGATTTCCGAAGCCGAGGCGCTTCCCTGGTTAACAAGCACAACCGTGGAAAAATTATTTAATCTGGCGCGCCCCCGGGAAAGATATTCATTCTTCTTATCTTCGGAAAATTTTTCGGTCACGACCACGCCTTCCTCAATCCATTCGCTCGCCATTTCTATGGCCGTTTCAAGATAACCGCCCGGATTATTTCTTAAATCAAGAATAATGCCCTTGGGGTTATTTTTTACGGCTTCTGCCGCGGCTTTATCAAACAGTTCCTTGGTGTCGTCATTAAAATTAGTTACTTTTATCACAAAAACTCCGTTTTCGCGCGTTTCCGTCCTTACGCTTTTTACGACAATTTTATCCCTCTTTAATTTAAAATCCTTAGTTTCGGAAAACCCTTCGCGAAAAATAGTCAAAGTCACTTCAGCTCCCTTGGGGCCGCGAATTTTTGAAACCGCCTCGTCAACCGACATGCCGGATGTGGTTTTCCCGTCAATGGCGTAAATCTTGTCCCCGGCCTTAAGTCCGGCTTTTTCGGCCGGCATCTCCGGAAGCGGCGCGACAATGGTTATTATTTCGTCCTTCATGCCGATTTCCGCTCCAATACCTTCAAAAGTTCCGGCCAAATCATTGGAAAAATCCTCAGAAATTTTGGGATCCATGAAAACCGTATAAGGATCCCCGGCGGCGGCCACGAGTCCTTTTAATGATCCATAAAAAAGTTCTTTCTCATTCAGCTTATCGCGATCAACGTACTGTTCATGAAGAAGATCCCAAACTTTCCAATAGAGGCTGAAATCAACGTCCTGGGATAGTTTTCCCGATTCGGCGGCCGAATACTTTCCGGTAAGCTTGCCAAGATAAACCACTTCCTTTTTAGCCAGTTCTTTTATAACTTCATTCTTCTGTGAAAAATAACCGCCCGCCCCGAAAGAAGCGGCTAAAAGAATCAGTATAATAAAGCCAATGCTTATTTTTTTCCAAATTTTCCTCTTTGGCGCGTTTTCAGATATCATATGGCTATTTAATTTCAAATTAAAAATACAAGCCGGAAACGCTAATTTTTGTCAATAACGCGTTTACCGGCGCAATAAACTTTATTGGATAAATTTTACTTATACAATTATGATAACACAGTGAAATATCTCCGTCAAAGCCATCCGGAGCGATTATTACCACGGCCAAGCCCGCCTTTTATTTTCTCACTTTAACGCCTCGTAAAGCTTATAAACCAGCTTCCTGGCGTCAAATTCGTCCAGCACCCGCCTTTTTCCGGCCTCGCCAAGTTCTTTCCGGAATTCGCCGTCTTTTGCCAGCTTAATTACCGCCGCCAAAATTTCCCTTTTTTCATCCGGGTTAACGAGCAGTCCGCTCACACCGTCAGCCACTGCGTCCCGCACTCCTCCCGAATCGCCGGCGATAACCGGCTTACCCGCCAGGCTCGCTTCAAGATAAACTATGCCAAAACCTTCAACATCGCCGTTTATTTTTCTTGAAGGCATGATAAAAAAATCGCAGAGGGAGAGCCAGGTCAATTTTTCTTCATTCGATAGTTTGCCCGCGAATACAATCCTGTCTCTCACTTTATCCGGCAAAGCCAGCCATTTATCTTTTAAATAACTCTCGTCAGGACCGACGCCCGCTATAATATAAACCAGATCCGGCGCCGCCTCAAGGGCTTTGGGAAAAATTTTTAATACATAGTCCACCCCTTTTCTTTTTACCAGCCGTCCAAGCGAAAGCATAACGGTTTTTCCTTTGAGATTATATTCTTCGCGAATTTTTTCCGCCGGATCCGGACCGATTTCTAGCGGGTTAAAGCCGGTAACGATTATTCCCGGGTTAGACACTATAATTTTTTCTTTAAGCGGTCCGCCGTTTTCTTCCAATACCAGGCCGGCCACATAGCTGTTGGCGCAGATTATTTTTTCCGCTGAGGCAAGAATCCTCCGGGTGATAAAAGATTTCCGCTCGGTCTTAAAAGCGAAATTGTAATCTAGACCGTGAAGAATAACCGAATATTTAAGGGAAAATATTTTATGGAGGACATAAGCCGGTATGCCGAGCGGCAGGATGTTCCCGACCAGCACGTGGTTGATTTTTTTCGCCTTGCAGAAAATCGCCAGCCGCCAGAGCGATGGAAGCCATTTAAAAAAAGGCAGAGCCCGCGAAATAAGCCGGCCTTTGTTATTATTGAGAACAAAAATATTTTCCTTTTCCGGCCAGTGTTCAGCGATTTTTTCGTAATAATCAGCTACCCCGCCTTTGAATGGCGGGTATTCAAGGGTAAATAAAAGAAAACGCATAAATTAAATTTTATAAATGATTTTCACTTTCAATCTCCGCTTTTTTTCTAAACGACTCCAGTATGCTCATAACATCTTCTTTCTTTAATCCGCCGAGCAGGAAGAGAACGGCGAAATAAACCGCCGCGCCCAGCGCTGAAACGATAAATATATTCAGGTCGACCTTAAAATAATATACTGCCAAGGCCATCATTCCGGCCGAGAAAAGCGACTTAGCGAGAATTATTAGATTCTTCCTGAGCCGGTAATCTATAATTTTTTTTACCATGATCATTCCCAGCGAAACTTGAATGACCCCCGAAACCGACGAGGCGATACTCGCGCCGATTACCCCGATTCGGGGAATTAAAATCAGGTTTAAAACAGCGCTCGTCAAGGCGACAACTCCCATAATATAGGTATTTTGCTTTTGCCGGTCGCAGGCATTCAGCAAAGAACCGATCGGAAAGTTTACGAAAGTAAAGAGCAGTTGGGCGATAGTAATTTGCAAAGGCAATATGGCTTCCGAATAACCGGATTTAAAAATCAAAACAATCTTATCGGCAATCATGATAATGCCCGCGCTTATCGGTACGGAAATGATTATTAAATAATTCATCGCCCGCTCAAAAGTGACGGATAACTGCGATTTATTTTTTATCCAATAAAGAGAAAGCGCCGGGTAAAGAGAAGCGGCGAAAGCCATTGGCAGAAACTGCAGGGCGATAATCATCTTAAAGGCCACCTGATAAATTCCTACCGCCCGGTCGCCCGACAAAAGCGATAAAAGCACTGAATCAAGAAAAGTATAAACCCGGTTTAAGACGCCGTACAAAGTAAAGGCAATGGAAATGCCGACGATATATTTTATGCGCGAAAAATCCCAGTCCGGCCTGATTTTTATCTTCCACTTTATCGCGACAAGATACATGGAATAAAAAAAGTTAAAGGCGCTCGCGGCGATTAACGGCAGAAACATCCATTTTAATCCGGCGCCGGCTTTAACGAGTGCCGCTCCAGCGCCGATTACGATCAACTGAAAAATAACTGACCCGGCGCTTTCGTACGCGAGGTTATGGAATCCGCGGATGGTGGAAAAAAATGATAAAGTGAACGAGTCCATGGCCATGCAAAGCATTGACAGGTAAACGAGGTATTTAGTTATGTCCGGATAGCCGAGCGCGTTTATCAAAATCGCCGCCGCCGCGAAAGATACGGCTGTCAAAGGGATTTTCATGGCCAGAATGCTTCCTAAAAATTTTTCCGCTTTAGCGTTGTCTTTGGCCACCTCCCGGATTAAAACCCCGGCAAAACCAAGGTCAATGATTATGGAAAAAATCGTGGTAAAAGAAATGGCAAAATAATATTTCCCAAGGTCTTCCGGCCCCAGGTAGCGCGCCAGGATTATGAAATAACTGAAAGATATCACCTTCTGCAAGATAAGGGCGACAGTAAAGTAAGAGGTGTTTTTGGCGATATTGGCGACTTTTCCCGGCATAATAATAAAAAAATAAAAGGCTGGCAAAGCCTTAATACATTATACTACAAGCCGCCAAAAAGCAAAAACCCCGAAGAGGCGGGATTTTTGATATCTCAAAGATATATGAAGAATAGCGCAAAGAGACTATCTCTTTGACCACTGGGGAGCCCTTCTGGCTTTTTTCAAACCCGGTTTTTTCCGTTCCACTTCCCTGGAGTCGCGGGTCAGATAGCCCTTGGCTTTTAAAGCCGGGCGAAGCTCCGGATCAAATTTTATGAGAGCCCGGGAAATTCCGAGGCGGACCGCTTCGGACTGACCGGATTTGCCTCCGCCGGAAACCATGATTGAAAAATCAAAATCTTTGTTGCGGCCGGTTAATTTTATGGCCTGGTTGACGGTCATCATGAGTCCGGCTGGAAAATAATCGGTCGCTTTCATTCCGTTTATAATGATAACGCCCTTGCCTTTTTCGTAGAGCCGGGTCTGGGCGATGGCTCTTTTTCGCCGGCCGATCGCCGCGATATAGCGGCCTTTAAAAATGTCGTTTTTAGCTTTTTCTTCCGCTACGGCGCTTTTAGTTGTATTTTTTGTTTCTGCCATAATGTTTTATAGGGTATAGGGTTCAGCGTACAGAGTTTAGTTCTTGTACTCTATACGCTAAACCCTAAACGCTTATCTGATTATCAGTCTCTTCATCATGCCGTTCCGGAGCCGGTTAGGAGGAAGCATTTCCCGCACCGCCCGGACTAAAATTTCAGCCGGTTTATTTTGCATTACGTCCCTCATTTTTACGGTTTTTAAGCCGCCCGGGTAGCCTGAATAGCGGAAATATTTTTTTTGCTCCAGTTTCTTGCCGGTAAACTTCAATCTGGCGATGTTGCCCACTTCAACAATATCCCCGGCGTCAATGTTCGGGGTGTATTCCGGCTTATTTTTTCCGCGCAAAACCAGGGCGATTTGGGTCGCCAGCCGGCCGACAGACTTGCCTTCCGCGTCAATTTTATAATGTTTTCTTTCTATTTTAACCGACATAATATTTCTTATTTTTATATTTCTTATTCCAGGTTTCCGGTTATACCAATTCAATCTGCACCACTTCGGCGCCGTCTCCCTGTCTCTCTCCGAGCTTCACGATCCGGCAGTAGCCGCCATTTTGGTCCTTATAGCGGCCGCCGATAACCTCAATGACCTTTTTAGCCGCCATTTTTTGCGGCAGAATTGACATAATCCTTTTTTTAGAAGCCAGGTCATTTTTTCTGGCGTAAGTAATCACCCGCTCAAGAAGCGGCCTTACTGCCTGGGCCTTGGCTTTGGTGGTTTTTACTTTTTCGTAAATCAAAATACTTGAAGCCAGATTGCGGAGCATGAGCTCCCGTGGCGCTTTTTTTCTGTCCAGTATTTTATTTTTGTTCCTGTGTCTCATACGTATTTATTTAAATTGCGGACTGGCTCCTTGGTTAATTAGTTATTAACGCAATCCTAATTAACCAATTAACTAATCAACTAATTATCCTTTCTTCGGCCTTCCCCGCTTCTTTCCGGATTCTTTAACTCCTTCTTCAGCCTCGGACGCGTCGCCGTCGCCGGCCTCGCTTTCCAAAACTTCTTTCGCTTCCCCGGCTTCGTCCGTCGCTTTTTCTTTTCCGACTAAAGCTTTAAACTGTTCAATCAATATTTTAGCCGCTTTTTCAAAAGCTTCTTCGGGTTCCATGGTCCCGTCGGTTTTTATGTCCAGTTTAAGCTTTTCCCAGTTAGTCATCTTGCCGACGCGGATGTTTTCAATGTCAATTCCGACCTTGAGCACCGGCGTAAAAATGGAATCTATCTCAATATAGCCGATTTCAGAATTTTTCTTTTCCCTGGCTTCAACCGGCTCATAGCCTTTGCCCTGGGCGACGTGAATTTCCATCTCCAGATTGCCGGCCATGTCGGTGATTCCGGCGATAACAAGCTCCGGGTTAATTATCTCAATCTGGCTGGATTTGGCGATATCCCCGGCTTTTACTTTTTTCTCGCCATGAGCGCTAAGTTTAAGTATTATTGGTTCGTCGGAAAAAACTTTCAGTCTCAATTTTTTTAAATTCAAAATTATTTCCAGAACATCTTCTTTGACGTGCGGAAGCGACATGAATTCATGGTCCGCTCCTTTTATTTTTACACCGATTACAGCCGCTCCCGGCAGACTGGAAAGAAGCACCCGGCGAAGCGAATTGCCGAGAGTAATTCCGTAGCCTGGGTAGCAGGGATAAATGGACGCCAGAGATTCATGGGGTCCGGCGCCTTTGTTAAATTCCACGTTCTGGGGTAAAGCTATGGTTTCCATAGTGTTATTTAGAATTACTATCTTGAATAAAATTCCACGATCATGGCCGTGTTAATGTTTCCCGGAATATCATCGTCTGACGGCACGGAAACGACTTTGGCTTCCAGCGTTTTCCGGTCAACATTAAGCCAGCTCGGGAGATTCCCATCGGCTTTCTTTTCCTGAAGCTCGCGAAAATACTTTTGGCGTCTGGATGACTCTTTTACCTTAACCGTATCGCCGGATTTAAGATTAAATGAAGCAATGTTAACTTTCTTGCCGTTAACGGTAAAGTGGCCATGGTTTACAAGCTGGCGGGACAAATCCCTTGAAGGGGCGAATCCCATCCGGTAAACCGCGTTATCCATCCGGGTCTCAAGCAATTTTATGAAATTTTTTCCTTTGTCGCCCTTTTCTTTTCCGGCTTTTTCAAAAGTTAAGACAAACTGCTTTTCTAAGAGATGGTACGTTTTTCTGGCTTTCTGTTTCTCTTTAAGCTGAATTCCGTATTCACTCACCCGCGGCGGACGGCCTTTGGCGCTATGGGGTCCGGGAGGAAAATTCCTCTTTACGATACCGCAACGCGGCGTACCGCAACGTTCGCCTTTTAAAAACAATTTTTCGCCGGCCCTCCGGCACTGTTTACATTTTGGATCTAAATTTCTGGCCATAATCGCTTCGCTCAAGTTAAAAGTTCAAAGTTGAAAGTTAAGGAATCGCAACTTTTAACATTACACTTTGAACTTTTAACTCATTTTTTACACTCTTCTTGGCTTCTTCGGCCTGCATCCGTTATGCGGGATGGGCGTAATATCCTTAATGGAAGTTATTAACAGTCCGTTGGCGTTCAAAGCCCGAACCGCGGCGTCGCGGCCGATGCCCACTCCCCGGACAAACACGCTCACTTCTTTCAAACCGTAATCCTCTTTCGCTTTCGTGCAGGCAATGCGGGTAATAATCTGCGCGGCGTAAGGGGTGGCTTTTTTCGGTCCCTTGAATCCGGCAATTCCAGCCGAAGCCCAGGAAATTACATTACCTCCCAAATCGGTCAAAGTTACAATCGTATTGTTATAGCTGGATTTGATAAAAGCTTTGCCCGCCGGAACCCTCCGGTCTTTTTTCTTGCCTTTCTTTTTCTTTGACCGGCTCGGCCCCTTCTCTTTTCTTTTTTCCAGCTTCTCTTTCACGCTGTCAGGCAGTTCAACAAGGCCGCTCATGGGCCGGCGGCTTTCTTTTTCTTCTTCCGGATCAGACAAAGGCGCGGAATCATTAGCGACCGCGGAAGTTAACTCTTCAGCCGCTTCTCCTGCGTTTTTATCTTCGGTTTTTATATTTTTTTCTTCAGTCATAATTTATTCAATTTTTCAATCTTCAATCTTCAATTATCTAAAATTCAGTATTTTTAATCAGTCAAGTGAATCACAAATTCAATAGTTGCAGATTGAAGATTTAAAAATTGAAGATTGATTTATGTTTTTTGTCCGGCCGGCTTTCTTCCCGATCCCATGGTTTTTCTTATGTTGCCGCGGACGGTCCGGGTATTGGTTTTGGTGTGTTGCCCTCTTGAGGGCAGTCCTTTGATATGGCGGCTACCCCGGTAACTGCCTATTTCTTTAAGCCTTTTAATATTGCTTATGATGTCCCGTTTTAACTCCCCTTCAACCTTGTTATTCTTTTCAACAATTTCACGAACCCGATTGGCGTCTTCTTCGTTTATATCTTTAACCCTCGTGTCAGGATTTACTTTGGCCGCCGTTAAAATATCATTGGATTTTTTTTTCCCAATGCCAAAAATATAGGTCAAAGCGATTTCTATTCTTTTTTCGTTAGGGAGCGTAACCCCCGCTATTCTTAATGCCATGGATTGGTTGATTAGTTAATCGGTTAATTTGGGAATAGATAAATTTCCTAATTAACTAATTAACTAATTTCCTAATTAACTAATCACTATCCCTGCCTCTGCTTATGCTTCGGATTTTTGCAGGTTACCCAAAGCCGGCCTTTGCGCCGGACAATCTTGCAATCTTTGCATACAATTTTTACCGAAGACCTCACTTTCATATATTTTAATTCCGCTTTTAACAAGACAATGTCACGGATTTCTTTAAATGTTTTACTAATGAATTTTATAAAACTATTTCCGATCTAATGCTCATCAGAGCCGGTAAGTGATTCTTCCTTTGGTAAGGTCATAAGGACTGATCTGAACCTTAACCCGGTCGCCAGGAAGAAGCCTGATTTTATGCATTCTCATCCTGCCGGACAGGTAAGCCATTATTTCATGGCCGTTTTCCAATATAACTTTAAAAGTGGCCGAAGGCATGGCCTCGACCACTTCACCTCTCATCTCTATAAATTCCTTTGAATCCAATGGTTTGTTTTCGTCAGACATTAATGCTGGGGAAACGCAAAAACTCAGTCCCGAGAGCTCGGGACAAAATTCAGTTTAAATTACGTTTTTTGATTGCACGATAATTATATAGAAAAACTTAGAACCTGTCAACACCTTTCCTCTATTACTCCAAAACCGCTTTAATTCTCCGAACACCGGAGCTGGAGCTTTCTTCTTTGGTTATCTTAAAATGCCCGAGTTCGCCGGTATTTTCCGCGTGCGGACCGCCGCAGATTTCATAAGAAAAAACGTTATTTCCTTCGCCAACCTTGTAAACTTTTACCTTTTCCCCGTACTTTGATTCAAAAACACCCATGGCGCCTTTTTTCTTTGCATCTTCAAGAGGAATTTCTTCAGAAGCCACCGGAAGCTTTTTTTCAATAGCGCTGTTTACTAATTTTTCCACTTCGTTAATTTGCTCTTTAGTCATCTTTTCCGGATGGGAAAAATCAAAGCGCATCCTTTCGCTCGTTATATTACTGCCCTTTTGCGTAACATGATCGCCTAAGACTTTTCGCAGGGCCGCGAGAAGGAGATGAGCTGCTGTATGGAGTTTTTTTGTTTCCTCGCTTGCGTCAGCCAAACCGCCTTTAAACATTCCGGCTGAAGCGGTGCGGGAAAGAGCCTGGTGTTTTTCCGCTTCCTTCTTATAGCCTTGCTCGTCAATTTTCAGGCCGTGTTCCGCCGCCAGCTCCCGGGTCATCTCAATCGGAAAGCCATAAGTCTGATACAAATTAAACGCCTCTTCACCGCTAATCATGTTATTTGCCGGAGGGGTTTCATATTCCCCTATTTCTCTAAATCTTTCTTCAAAAATTTTTAATCCTTTCTCAAGGGTCCTGCTAAACTTATCTTCTTCTTCCTTTAACTGGCCAATAACAAAATCAATGTTCCGTCGGAGTTCCGGGTAAGCTTCGCCATAATCATGGGCGACAATCTTGGCGATTTCTTTGGTCCATGATTCTTCGCTAATGCCTAAGAGCCGGCCGTAGCGAATCGCTCTTCTTATAAGCCTCCTAACGATATAACCCTGGCCGGTATTCCCCGGGCCAACGCCTTTGTCGTCGCCGATAATAAAGGTAGCGGCTCGCAGATGCTCGGCAATCACTTCAAATTCTTTCATATGCTCCCGATATTTTTTTCCGCCTGAGAGCTCGCTGATTTTATTAAGGATATTACTAAAAAGGTCAGTTTCAAAAATATTGTCAAGATTCTGGACAACCATGGTCGTCCGCTCCAGCCCGCCGCCGAAATCAACGTTCTGCTGGGCGAGTTTTTCAAAGCCGTTCTCAGTCCTTTTGAATTCCATAAACACGCTGTTGCCGATTTCAATAAACCGGCCGCAATCGCAATTTACGTGGCAAGGTTCATCTTTCCATTGGGAATTTTCGTGGCGGCCTAAATCCGCGCCAAGGTCGTAAAACAGTTCTGAGTCCGGCCCGCCCGGTTCGCCGACCGGCATGTTGGCCGGGATTCCCGATCTTGACCACCAGTTTTTCCGCTCGTCATAATAAAAAATCCTCCCCGCTCGCATCCCGTCCCGCTCGGCAAAATCAACGTCTTTAGCGTCAATGCCTTTTTCTTTAAAAAGTTCTTTCCAGATTCCGACCGCTTCGCTGTCCTTATCAATGCCGATTTCCTTATTGCCGCGGAATACGGTTGAGTAAAGGCGGCTAGGGTCAATCCCGAGTTCCTCCGTAATAAAAGTAAAATACCATCTTAACTGCTCTTTTTTAAAATAGTCGCCCAAAGACCAGTTGCCGAGCATTTCAAAAAAAGTCGTATGCCGGTTGTCGCCGACCTCTTCAATATCTTCGGCCCGGAATGATTTTTGCGAGTTGGCGAGCCTTTTGCCTTCCGGGTGCTTTTCGCCGAGAAGGTATGGCACAAGAGGCTGCATGCCCGAGCTCGTGAAAAGCGTTGTCGGATCATTATCCGGCATAATGGAAGCCGAAGGAATTATGGCATGCTCCCGGGCTTTAAAAAAATCCAGGTATTTTTGGCGTATTTCTTTTGAGGTCATATTAAGTAATTATTTTGTTTTAAATTTACTTAATTGTAGCGAAGATTTTCTGTTTTGACAAGGTTATCTCGCCCCCGCCCAAAACCTCCCGACCTTGGTAAAACACTACGCTTTGTCCGGGAGTTACGGCGCGCTGGGGTTTTTTAAATTTTACCATGTATGAGCTGCCTTTTTTCACAACTTCGCATTTTATAGGCGCGTGGCGGTAGCGGATTACAGCTTCGCATTTAAGCGGCATTTTCGGCGCGATGCCGGCGACCCAGCTTACGCCTTTGGCATTTAATCCATCTTGGTACAAAACCGGGTCGTCAAAATTTTTCACAACGTATAAAATATTTTTCTTTACGTCAAACCGGGCGGCGTAGTAAGGCCCGGTTCCGCCGATTCTTATTTCCCGGCGCTGACCGATAGTATAGAGCGGCAGACCCTGATGCTCCACAGGATTTTTACCGGACGTGAGCCGGACAGATTTCCGTTCTCCTGTTTTTTCGTTAATCTCCTTTTCCAAAAGCATGATTGACCCGGGTTTTAGTTTCAGGTTTTTTCTTAAAAACTCGTTATGCTGGACCGCCTTGCCGTCGCAATGTAAAAAACAAATATCCTGGCTTTCTTTTTTTATATTCGGCAAGCCGGCTTTTTCAGCGATTTTTTTTACGTCTTCTTTTAACATCCCGCCCAAAGGAAACATAACCCTGTTCAGTCTCTTCTGGGTCAATGTATACAAAAAATAACTTTGATCCTTTAAAACATCTTTCGCTTTTAACAGCTTAATCGGCTTCTTTAGCCGAACTTTTGATTCATTAATTGCCAATTGAATATAGTGTCCGGTCGCGAGATAATCACCACCCAATTTTTCCGCGGTTTTTAACAGTTCGCCGAATTTAATCCGCTGGTTGCATCGGACGCACGGGTTTGGGGTAATGCCGCGCTTATAGCTTTTAAGAAAATATCCGATGATTTCTCTCCTGAATTTTTTTTCCATGCTAATGGCATGGAATTTTATGCCCAGTTTTTTCGCCACTTCTTTGGCCGCCCGGAGCGAACCCGAATCAGCGCCCGGCAGTTTCATATAAAGCCCCTCCACGTTAAAACCGGCCTTTTTTAAAAGAAGAGCGGAAACCGATGAATCCACTCCTCCCGACATGGCGACGATAATTTTTGATTTTTTATTTTTCATTTTATCTCTGTCATTCTCCATTTTTCCGCCTCGGCTCGCCGAGAGCGAGACGGGGATTTTTTATTTTTCGTTCAATTTGTTTATTCCCACTCCTCTCCCTGTCTGACGAGCAGTTCTCCCGCCCGGAGCGGTTCGGCCATAATTTCCTTAACCACCTTTTCCATCCTTGCGCCCTGCGAGCCTTTGATTAGGATCATGTCCCCTTTTTTTATCCGGTCTTCAATGAATTTTCCCGCGACCGGGTTTTCGTCAAAATAATAAATCCGGCCTTCGTCCATACCCCCCTCTTTAGCGCCGCGGGCGATATCCCGCGCCCTTTCGCCGACCGTTACAAGATAGTCAATTCCGATCTCCGCCGCTCGCGCGCCTACCTCCCTGTGTCCGGCCGAAGTATAGCTCCCGAGCTCAAGCATGTCGCCGAAAACCGCCCACTTTTTCCCGCTCTCCTGCTCAAGACTTTTTAGTACATCCAGCGCGATAAGGCAAGCCTGCGGCGATGAATTGTAAGTGTCATCAATAATTAAAGTCCCTTTGACTCCGGCAATAAAATTCAGCCTGCCTCTCTGGTTTTTAAATAATTTTAGGGCGCCAGAAATTTCAATCAGGTTCATTCCGTAAATAATCCCGACTGCCGCTCCGGCGAGGCTGGCGTAAACCGAAGACAGGCTTATTGCTCCGGGAAGCGTTACCGGAACCGCCGCGCCTTTATAGCGCATCTTAAAGCTCATGCCCCAGCCGCCATCCATCTTAACGATCCCGGCATCCGACGCTTCAAGATCGGCTTTTGTTCCGCCATGTTCCAAGCCGTAAGAAATATAGTTTATTTTTAAATCTTTTGCCGTCTCTCTTATCCGCTCGTCGTCAAAATTCATGATCGCCCAGCCGGATTCGGAAAGACCTTTTATCAGCAGGGCTTTTTCTTTTTTAATCTTTTCAACCGTTTTAAAAGCCGCGAGATGCGCTTCACCGATCCTGGTGATGATCCCGATCTTGCAGTCAACAATCCCCAAAAGATACGCGATGTCGCCCGGCTTGTCGGCGCCCATTTCCAGAATAAGAATCTTCGGATAGTTCGGGTCATGTTTAAAAATGAGCCTAAGGCCTTTTAAAAATACTTCTATCCAGCCGAATAAATCCTTGCCCCTTGCCTCTTCTCCGATCAAGGTTAGGGGCAGGCCGATTTCGTTGTTGTAATTTTTCCTGCTTCGCCGGACGTCATATTTTCCTTTCAGGATCGCGTAAACCGCTTCTCGAGCGCTCGTTTTCCCTACGCTTCCGGTAATGCCAATTACCTCGGGATTATATTTCCGATATATCCGTCTGGCAATGATTTTTAATATGTATTGAATAATTAATTTCATAAAATGCTGCATTTATCTTTTTATCACTTCACTTCCCTCTCCGCCGGCACTTTATAATAATGCAAAACATAATCGGCGATTTCCCCAAACAGCGGCGCGGCCGACGACTCCGCCCATTCCACGTCGCGGGGATGATCAATTTTCACGATCATGACGAACTTCGGTTCATCAGCCGGGGCGAATCCGGCGAAAGAGCCGACATGCGAATTAGTTTCATATCCCCGCCCGTCGCTTCGGGGAACCTGGGCGGTTCCGGTTTTTCCGGCTACAAAGTAGCCTTTGACTCCGGCCATTTTCCCATGTCCGTTTTCCACGACATTCACCATCATCCCCCCGAGAAGGGCCGCCGCCCGTTCGGAAATGACCCGGCGGATCTCTTTCGCGCCAGCCGTTATTTTTTCCCCGTTCGGCCGGATTATTTCCTTTACTATATAAGGCTTCATTAATATGCCGCCGTTGGCAATAGCGGCGTAGGCCGTTACCATTTGAAGGGGCGTAGCGCTAATGCCCTGGCCGAAAGAGGCCGTCGCCGCGTAAAGCTCTTCATTTTCCTTTAAGGACAGATTGCCAATATCGCCTTTTCCTTCAGCCGATAGTTCAATGCCGGTCCGCTCGCCAAAACCAAAATTTCTAACGTAATCCGCGAAAACCTCCGGCCCGGTTTTCCTCATAACATATATTACGCCGGTATTCAGGGATTGTTCAAGTACTTTATTCATGGTGCATTCCCCATGGGCCTTTAAATCCGAATTTTTTATCTCATAGTTGGCGATTTTTACCACTCCCGAATCGGTATAAGTCGTTTCTGGAGTTATTTTTTCCTGGTCCAGGCCGGCGGCCATGGTAATTACTTTAAAAATTGATCCCGGCTCGTAAAGGCCGAAAATACCCGAATTGTTGTAATATTTTATGTTGCTAATTTCCTTGTAATTATTCGGATCAAAATCCGGCGAGGAACACATGGCGATTACTCGCCCGCTTTCCGGCTCTAAGATTATCACCGAGCCTCCGTCGGCGCCGTGGCGGGAAACGGCGGCGTTCAATTTCTGGCAAGCGGCGAACTGGATATTGCGGTCAATAGTTAAAACCATGTCCGCGCCCGGTTCCGGACGGGTAAACTGCCGGTCATTGATGATAATTAAGTCGCCGGTCGCGTCCCTCTCGGTCTTTAGCGACCCAGGCTTTCCGGCCAGCTCTTCGTTAAAATATTCTTCCAGGCCGTAGCGGCCTTCCTTTTTTTCTCCCTCATAACCGACAAAACCGAGAATATTCGCGCCCATATTTCCTTCAGGGTAATAGCGGAAAGTTTCCATGGCGTGGCCGAATCCCGGCAACGCAAATTCCAGCTCCTTGCTGTCGCCGGCGAAATAGATTTTATTGCCTTTTATTTTGATTCCATCCCGCCCGATCGCGAGCCCTTCGCTTTTTGCCAAAGCGAGATAAATATTTTTTAAATCCTCTTCGTCCACCTTGGTTTTAATCGGTTCATAGGGGTCATTTTCTTTCCCGAGGATTTTCACGTAACCGGCGATTCCCGCCTGCTCGCGCTCTTCAAGCAGAAGATCCCGCTTGATTCTTAAAAAATCTTCATTCATCCTTATTTTTTCGTCAAGCGCCGCCTTGTCTTCGGTTTCTTTCTCATGAAGCAGGAAAAATTCCTTCCTGAGCCTTTCTATTTCTTTGTCAGTCTCTTTTTCATTTTTAGCCCGGTCAAAATAATCATATATTATTCTGGCGTCGTCTTCCGTTTTGTTGGACGGTATTTCCGCCGGTTTGGCGTAAAAAAGGGCGAATTCCTTATTAGTCGCGACCGGATAGAGTTCTTTGCCGTCGTTTTCTCCGGTATCTTCAATAAAAATCCTTCCCCGGTCGGGTTCCAGTTCGCGGAAAACTTCATGTTGGCCGGCCGCCAGCGCCGAATAATAATCTTTCCTTATTACCTGAAGATAAAAAAGCTTGTACAAAAGGCCGGCGGCCAATAAAAAAATAATCGCCAGAAGAAAATTCGCGCGATTATTTTTTTCCGCCCTTCCGCTCTTACCCGGCCGGTTCATTCGTGAATTTTTATTTTTCTTCCAGGGTTTCATGTTCTCATTTTGTTTTAGCTTTTATGTTAGCACGACAAGCAACTATCTTTTCGCCACTCCCATTGACGGGGTAATGTAATCAATCGCATCAGCTTTAACTAATCCCAGTTTTTTTACTTCCTCATTAATTTTTGAATACGATTGAAGCTTCATGATCTTTAATTCCAGCTCAGTGTTCTCGGCGTTAAGGTCATTAATTTTCTTGTTTATTTCCCCGAGCTCAAAACCTTTGACTGAAAGCGAATTCGCGCCAAAAAGAAACACGCCGAAAGCCATAAAAATAATGGAAAAAATAATCCGGTTTATAATTCTCAGGCTCAAACCTTCTTTCATTTTTATGAGCAGGTCTTTTTTTTCTTTGAATGAGGACATAACAATAATTTCAAATTTTTAATTTTTAAACAACTTCCAATCTTTAATGAATTAATTTCTGCATGAAGATTATTAAATCATTGAAAATTATAATTTCTCCGCCGCTCTTAGCTTCGCGCTTCGCGACCGCGGATTATTTTTTATTTCTTCGTAGGAGGGGATAATGACTTTTTTCGTTAAAATTTTTAAATCGGCTTTTCTGCTATCCTCTTTTTCGCCGTATTTTGATTGTTTTACGTTTTTCAGCGAGTTATCTTTAAAAAACTTTTTTACTATCCGGTCCTCAAGACTGTGGTAAGAAACAATAACCAGCCTGCCTCCTTCTTTTAAGGAATCCGCCGCCCGCGGCAGGACTTCGCTTAAAGCCCCGAGTTCGTCATTAGTGGCAATTCTTAACGCCTGAAAAACTTTCGTCGCCGGATGAATTTTTCCTCTCTTGTAAAAGGCCGGCACCGCCATGTTTATTATCTCAACCAGCTCACCGACGGTTTTTATTTTTTTCTTTTTCCTTTTTTCGGCAATCTTTTCGGCAATCCGCCAGGCAAACCTTTCTTCGCCGAATTCCATAAATATCCCAGCCAGATCATCTTTCGGCCACGAATTAACAATTTCTTCCGTGCTTCGGCAACCGTTTTCCGGCCTCCGGCTTCCATCATCCGCCATTCGGCATCCGCCATTCGGCATTCCAAAAGCCATGTCTAATCCAGCTTCAGCCATTTTAAAAGAAAAACCTCCGGTTTCACGCGAGAGCTGAGCGCTTGATAGACCAAGATCAAATACAACGCCGTCAAACTTAACGCCTGGCTCAGGGAAATTTTCCTTGATAATTGTTGATAAATTCCTGAAATTCGCATGGGATAAAATAATATTCTCTAACTTTAAACTTTGAACTTTTAACTTTGAATTTTCTATCGCCAGCTCATCGGCATCAATGGCTAATACTTTTCCCGCTTCACCGATTCGTTCAGCTATCGCCCGGGTATATCCTCCTCCTCCCAAAGTGCAGTCAATATAGTAACCGCCGGGCTTCGGGTTTAGATATTCCAAAGCCTCGTTGAGCATTACCGGTATGTGATTATATTCCATTATTGGGGATAAATTTATAATTGAAAATTGTTCTAAACTCCCAGTTCTCCCATCGCCTCTGCTATATCATTTGAGGCTGCTTCAGTTCCCTTTTTAAACTTCTCCCAAGACTCTTCGTCCCAGATTTCCAGCCGGTCGTATAATCCGGCCACTACGGCTTTCTTTCTGAGGCTCGCGTATTTCCTTAAATATTCCGGCAGGACGATCCGGCCCTGCGAATCAAAATCAACATCCATGGCGCCGGCGAGCATGAGGCGCGCGAAAGCCCGGGCTTTGGCCTGCCCGATCGGGAGAGCCGCCAATTTTTTCGCGAGCTCGGCCCAGGCTTCTTTCGGATAAAGGGAAAGCGAATTATCCAACCCCCGGGTAACGACCGCGCCTTTTTTTAAAAGCGCCCTGAACTTAGCCGGGATAGCCATCCGGCCTTTTTCGTCTATGTTGTGGCTGTATTCACCTATGAACATATAATTCTCCACACTTCCCCACTTTTCACCAACATGATTTTACTATACACCATTAAATGCCTCCGGTCAATTATTTCCTGCCACGATTTTTACGCAAATATTTTTACTAATATTAAACAAATCATGACCAATAAAAAAATCCTTCCGCGTTTTCCACAGAAGGAATAAATAACTTATTTTATTTTTTTCAGTTAACAGACGAGTTTATCCACAGAGTTATCAACAGGTAATGCACAGAACCGCGTAACTCGTATCTCAAATCTTAATTATCACCCTTTAATTCACACAAGCTCAAATTACGAGTTACGGGTTATGAACTTTGAGCGTAATATTCGGTTCTTTGTCGTATTCCGGCGCGACGATATCAAAATTAACTTTGGACTTTGGACTTTCCTGCCTGTCGGCAGGCAAGGTAACTTTGAACTTTTCACAATGCGCATCATCCGGCCTGGACTTTATACCCACTTTTTCAAATTCACTAACTCCAACAACTGGAACATTTAGCGCATACCCCAGCGCGTTCGCGGTCGCTACGCCGATGCGCAGAGAGGTGAATGTCCCGCCCTGATTCACGACTTCAATGGATTCAATAAAATCAAAAACTTTTAACTTTTCCGCCTCGGCTCGCCGAGATTGAGACGGGATACTTTTAACTTTAAACTTCTGTTTTAGATCCGTCTTGCCCTTCTTTCCGCCTGCGCCAGCCACAACCTTCTCAATCAAGGGCAGGAGCTTCTCCGCCTGTTTGCGGTCCGCCTTAACATATTTTTTTACAATCCACTTCCCCGCCTTGTCGCGCAATCCGATTTCAATTTCGGTGGAATTGTTTTTTATTGTATTAATACGGAGGATCATGCTTTTAACTTCTGTTTATTTCTTTTTTTAGTTATTTTTAACCAAAATCTGACATAACTACATCATGTCAGTCCTCAATTTTAAAAAACTCCCGAAAATAAAACGCAAAAAAACGCCCGCGAGGGAGCTGGTTGACTGGAATAATCTAATCAATAATCTTTCCGCTGAAAACTTTAGCTTCATTAATAAAAAAATTTTGCCACTTTTTATTTTCAAGTTTAAAGATCATCCGCGGATAATCTTTAACTTCTTTAGCCAATATAAATTGGCTGCCTAATTGCAAATAATCAATATGCCAGTCAAACTTAATTTTTGTTTTTTTAATCAAGTCATTCATCTTCCAGCCGGTTTTCTTTATTATCAAATATAAATCAATAAAATCCCGGGAACGCGGTTTTTGATATATGGTAAACAATTTATTCACAGCAATATCTCCGAGGCTGTCCACAAACAGCTTATTCATCTTAGCTTTTTTTTCAATCCTCGGAAAAGGAAAATAGGTAAACTCAGTTTTAATTATCTCATCTTTTAAATGCAGAAAAATCAAATTGCGGTTAAAGCTTTTTTGAAAATCAATCTTTTTTATTCCCAATGCTTTTCTATTCTTCGCAAAAAAAACATTTATCGCCATAATATCGAATTCTTTTTCCGAAAAAAAATCCAGGTCTTCGGATAAGCGATGTTGCAGATAATACTCCGCCAAAGCCGTTCCGCCGGTCAAATAAAAAATTCGGCAAATTTCCGCGTCTTTGCTGATTGCCTCCAAAACTTTAACTTGATTAGCGCTCAGGATTGTTTGGGCCATAAAATCATCTTTAAATACCGCTTTTTATTATGGTCCATTTTAAGTATCTTCCAATATTTTTTTATTTCTTCCCGGTTGATTTTCTTTCCGCCCAAACCAAAATTAACCATTTGCTCCAAGCGCCAAACAGCATATTTTTTCTTGTCTTTTTTTAATTCAGTTGTATTAACTGACCAATTATACATAATAAAATTATAGCATATTTAAGAGAAAAAACAACCTCATAAAACCTCCCAAAAATAAAACACCCTCCTAAAAGCCGTAAAAATTGTCTTTGAATCCGGGGCTCCGAGATTCGCTGACTGGCTAAAGGAGGGTTTGGTAAGCCCTGTCCGCTTCGGCTGGGGCTTGGCTGTAGGACGTCCTCGCTGGACGCCACGGCCGCCAAAACGGACGAGGGCAACTAATTGACTTTGAAAAAACATTTCCGCCCCGACGGCAAAGTCGGGTTGAGCCGCGGCCGGGTGAGCCGGGCGTCAGCGTGGCAAACAGATGCGCTTGCCGACGGGGCAGCCTCAAAGCCTTGACCTAGTTACCAGTCGCGGCCTTGAGGTGCTCAGAGGCGATCAAGTTCCAGATGTTGTCAAACATTCGAAAGTCGTTCGCCTCAATTTCCTGGTCAGAAATTGGAACAAAAGCGTAGTCAAACGAATGCGGCGGGTAGACCAGGATACCCACCGTTCCTCGCCCTTTCACTTCCGTTGCCCGGGTCGTGATTTTCAGAGGAAGTTTCCTCCCTTGGAACCACTGTTGAGCGAAATTGACCCGGGCTTCGGTGCCGATGATCTGGCACCGGGGAATGAGAGCAGTTTGGTTTTTTGTGAAAGCGAACGTTTTCGGGGAGCGGATCTCCCCGATTGTTCCCTGCCCGTCCGCCGGCAGGGTCAGTGTGGCCAAGTATGCATATATCGGGTGGTTTACCGGCGGGGCAGGTGTCCCATTTAGCAATATGACCTGCTTATACCACAGGCCATCCCCGTATTTGCACATTTGACCAACCAAAAGATAAACATCGGCGCCGGTTGTGTCAACTGGCTCGATCTTTATGGGCCGCTCGTCGGCCCATGCCGTCTCCAAAATTACCGAGCCAACATAGACCGAGCAAAGAACGCTCAGGCCAACGATTGCCAAAAAAGCAAAAAACACTTTCCGTAACATCTAAGAACCTCCTTTAAACGATTGACATCTCGGGTGCCTCGCCAAACCAACTCGTTGGCTGGCAACCGACCTTTCCGGTACCTATGCAAAAAACCTTGAACACCGGGCCATGGCCATAAATTTTACGGCCGCAACCCGATATTCAAGTTATTTAAAAAGAACAGCTACTACCGGTAAAAAAACAATAGCTTTCTCGCGATCCTCAACGGAAAAAAATTCTTTAATTCCCTGCGCCCTCCGGTAGTCGCGTATAATTCATCAGTAGTCTCGGCGATTTTATCCCAACTGTAATGATCCCTTATTCTTTCCCGATTTTTTTCTCCGCGCGCTTTCATGGCTTTCCGGTTAGCCGGGTTCAGTAAAAACTCAAGTTTTTTTTCTAAATCTTCGGCATCTCTATTTTTAAAGGCATAACCCGCTCCTTCAGCCGCCTCCAGGTTCTCGGCAATGTCCGAAGTAAGAACCGGCAAGCCGAAAGACATGGCTTCCAAAAGAGCGATTGAAAGACCCTCGGACTCGGATGGCTGGACAAAAAACAAGGCATTAGAGAAAAGTTCATCTAAAACCGCGCCTGATTGCCGGCCGGTGAAAATAATATTCGGGTTTCCGGCGGCCTGTTTTTTCAGTTCGCTCACATAATTATCAGTATAAAATCCATCGCCGACAATCACCAACTTCACGTCCGTGCTGATTCGGCCATAGGCTCTGATCAGATGATGAACTCCTTTATGACGGATAAGACGGGAAACCGCAAGGATATAACCTTCTTTTTGGAGGCCGAGGCTAGTAATTTCCGTGACCGGCGAATTCTCTTTTATTTCAGCTCCGTTGGGTATATAGGTTACTTTTCGGCCGTATTTTTTTTCAGAATAATTTTTCAGATTTTTTGACACAACAATAACCTCGTCAGCGAATTTATGGCAGGCCCATTCGCCGAATTTAAGGTAAGCGCCGTCAAGCCGGCTCCATTTTTTATGGAAATAGCACTGGGTATGAAATGTAGTAATCACCTTTGTCCTGGGCAGAAAAATTTTTACAAGGCCAATGAGCGACGACGGGCCGATAGAATGGAAATGGACAATATCGGTTCTCCGCTTGAAAAAAATCAAGTGCAGGCAGGAAAAAAAAGTATGGGTAATCGCGTCCAGACGTTTGGTCGGAACGCTCGGCAGTGAGATAAGATTTACCCCTTTAAAATCCTTTATACCAGGATCGGTATAATTCGGCCGGACGTAAACCGAAACTTCATGGCCAAGCTTAACCAAGCGGACGGATAATTCTTCCACATGCTTTTCCACTCCTCCGGAAACGGCCGGTATTCCTTTTTGCCCGATAAAAACTATTTTCATATTTTTGACTAGGTCTGTCTATGCCTCGCCGACAAGAATATCTAAACCCGATTATTCAACCTGAAAGCCCAGACTGTATTTAGCTCCGGTGAATTTTCCGGTCACGGTGATATCGCGCCCCCCGGGCTTAGCCTTCGGTACTTCCAAAAATACCCGGAATCTTCCCTGGTCATCCGCCCTGATTTCGTATTTTGTGTCAGCCCAAAAAATATCCAGAGGTTCGTTAAATCCGTACCCCTGGCCGTGAAGAGAGATCATTGCTCCGGACGGCGCCCGAGCTTTATCTACCGAAAGCGCTAAAGATTCGCCCAACTGCATCAAGTCTTCCTGGCTTTCGTATGAAGTAACCAGCTTAAGATCGCCGTCTAAGACAAGAATATTGCTGTTATTAAATACAACCGCGTACTCGCTCGCGCCGGCTTTCACAATTCTCAATCCCATCGCCCAGCAGTTTTGACCGATATTCGTAGTCCAGGCCCATTTAACCGGCTCAAGGTCGCTCGTTCTCGCTTTTACCACTCCGACACCGTCGGTAAAGTAGAAATAAGCCGGATCAGCCGAAGGCCGGACATCATAGCCATTCTTACTTTTAAAAACGAAATTGGCGCCGGACTTTCCGGAAAAATCGGTTTTTTTAACGGCCGAGTCGTCAATAAAATATACATAACCGCCGCTGGTGTATAATCCGCGGTTATAAATGTTATCGGCTCGGAAAGGGATGGAAGAAACCACCTGCCGGGTATTGGTATCATAAATGTCAATTTTTCCTTCTTTATTCAAGATGCTAAAAATGTAATTGCCGCCTTGATCAAAGGATAGATTGGCTGGAGCAGGATTGTTTATGGCATAGCTATTGATAACAACCATGTCCGGAGTCCAAATTTTTATTCCGAATTTTCCCACGGTATATATTTTATCCCCTAACGTTCCAACGCCGGTAAACCAGTCCCAGGAAGTATTGGCCGAACGTTTAGTCAAAATCGGCAGGCGGACTTCGGTAATATCGTATTTTAAAAGCTCGTTTCCGGTTACCGCGTAAAGATACAATTTTCCGTTTTCCTCGGAAAATGCCAAATCATACAAAATCGCGGTTCGCGAATAGCGATCCCATTCCGGCTGGATGGTCGCGGTTTTTACAAGTTCGCCGCTGTCCAGCCTGAAAATCTCAATTTCTCCCATATCGGCGGTTCCGATTATAAGATTACCGTTATAACTCGCGGCTTTGCCCGAATAATAAGGCTTAATTTTAGCCAGAGCCGCTGGCGCGGGAGCAACCAGAAAAACTCCCATTAAGGACGCGAAAATAAGGGCTGAACTCCATTGACTCCATTGTTTGAATCTTTTCATAAACGAGATGTTTTAATTACTTAAAGGCTTATTATCTTAGCTGATTTTTAGCGGTTTTGTCAACCCTTCTCCCGGCCGTCTCCCGACCGTTCGGTTTTTTATATCAACAATTTCAGCGTAAATTTTTTCTATTCTCGCAAGATGATCAGCCCCGTTAAAGCTGTTTTTTATATAATCTGATCCGAAAAAACCTGTTTTTTCGGCGGCATCTTCATTATTATAAACCGCTGAAATTTTTCCGGCCAAATCACCGGCCGACCCGGGCTTAAATAACTTACCTGATTTTCCGCCCTGAACCAACTCGCTTATGCCGCCGATATCGGAGGCGATTACGATTTTTCCGGCCAGCATGGCTTCAGTAACGGTAAAGGGCATATTTTCATACCAGACCGAAGGAATAATAACGGCTTTCGCTTTCTTGATAATTTCACCGAGTTCCTGTCCGCTTTTGTAGCCTGTAAATTCCACATGATCCCGAAGATCAAGCTCCTTCGTTTTATCTCTTAATAGAGATTCCATCGGTCCGGTTCCTACTATCAGCAGTTTTGGTTTTTTGTCCATCAAGGCCAGCGCGTCAATTATTACGCCAACTCCTTTTTCCTCGCTCAATCTTCCATAGTACAAAAAATAATCATTTCCTTTATTTTTATTATTTCCTTTCTCATTATCGCCAGACTCAATCTCGTCAACGAAATACGGAAAATAAATGATTTTTTCGGCATCAATTCCCCACTCAATTATTTTATCTCTTAAAAAATTTGAAGGAGCGATATATAAATTAACATTTTTCTCATACAAACCGGCCAAGCGGTGAAAATACATCTCTATGGTCGCGATAAGGCTTTTAGCCGCTGAATTATCAATGCAGCGGTTTAAAAAACAGTTATAAAATTTCCCGCCTTTACACTTTTCACATACTTTTCCTTTACAAAACATCTTGGCGTTCGGACAGACCAGCTTGTAGTCGTGCAAATGCATTATAACCGGAACTCCGTGCTTCTTGGCCGCCCCAAGTATTGACGGCGAAATCTGATGATAAATATTATGGATATGGATCACATCCGGACGGAATTCTATTATCAGCTTTTCAAATTTCTTTTTTGCCTCAATACCGTAGATAACCCTAAAGGGATAAAAAAACCAATTTTTTAATCCTGGCTCTTTGCTTAAATTGGAAACAAAATACCTAGAATAAGCGCTCGTCAAATTGGCCGGATCTTCCATGGAAAATTCCGAGACTTGGTGTGCGTTCCGGCGCAACATCCGGGCAAGTTCAAGATAGTAGCGCTCGGCCCCGCCTTTTAAATAATGGAATTTATTTACTTGCAGTATTTTCATTTTAATTGTTCAGCTTATTTCGTAATCATTAAAAATTTATTAAACCGGATTCACGCCCGTTAAACTCCTGAATTTATTAAAAATTATCCAACTCCCGGCCTTAACCCAGTGTTTTTTCATAGACTGCCGGGCCGTGCAGATCATCCAGCTCTTTTCTCCGGCCGTGCAGACGCCGATGGACCGCCATTTTAAGGGATTATCAGCCAGGCTTCCCAAATCTTCGCCGGAAACATCGCAAGGAAAAATTTTTCCCGCCGGATCAATGAAAATATTCAGCTGGCCGGAATAATCGGGCAAGATTCTTTTTTCATAATCCAAAAACTCAATTAACCCGTGAGTAAAATACGCCCGAGCCCAGCGCTTTGGGTACCAGCTTCTCAGTTCTTCATGCTTCAGCCATTCTAGTATTTCCCTGATTTCATTCTTTTTATGGGTTGCGTTTTCTTTTTGAAAATAGCTTTCACTTGAATGAACCAAAGCGATAGTAAATTCGGTTCCCAGTTCTTTGGAAAGCGCGTACACTTTCGGCAGTTCTTTATAATTATAATCGCCGATAGTAAATCCGATTTTTAAATGTTTAACCCCGATTTTTTTTAATTCCTTTATGGTGGTCAACGCCATTTCAAATCCTCCAGGAATTCCCCGGATTTCGTCATGAGCCCGGCCAATGCCGTCAAGAGAGACTGCTGCGCCGATATCGGGCTTAATCTTAATAATTTTTTTCATCGCCTCGGTAATCCGGCCGGTTAAGAATCCGTTAGTGGAAATAATAATCCTCGCCTTTGGCAGGCGGCCGGAAATAGCGCGAACCGCTCCTGGAAGATCAGAATACAAAAATGGCTCCCCGCCGGTTAGATTCACGTCTTTAATATTTTTCGGCAAATTCGCGAGCAATTCCGGGGAAATTTCATTCCATTCTTTACTTTGCCAGATATTACACATCCGGCATCGCGAATTGCACCGATAAGTAACGGCGATTATTGCTTCTTTTATTTTGTTTACTTTATTGTTTGTCATGAGCGAATTTATCAGCCATTGTTAATCGGTTGACAGTTAATTCTTCAATATTTCTGTTCCTTTCGTTTAACGCCAATCCGGCCATCAATCCGGCCAAAAGCCAAAAATTATAAGAAAGCGGCCGTACCTCAAAATAAGGACCCAAAAATGATTGGAAACTTATGACCGGAATAATCCCCAGCATAGCCAAGGACAGCCCCCTCTTAAACGAATCGTTATTTTCGCTTTTATACGTCCTATAGCTAAAGATAAACAAACTTACAATAATCCAGCCAAAAGCTAAAACTCCGAGCGTTCCCGATTCCCCCCAAATAGAAAACCAGTTATTATCAATCTGGCCGGCTTCTCCGCCGATGCCGAAAGGCAGTCCGGCCTTCCTGTATTCAATGTTATTTCCCAGAGCCGCGGCCACTCCGCCGCCGTATTGCCCTAGCCCCACCCCGAATAACGGGTTATTTTTGACGATTTTTTTAGGGGTATTGGCTATAAAATATAACCGGCCATAGCCATAATAGCTGTCGCGGAGTTCTCTCGCGGAAAAAAGCGCGAGCGCCCGTTCGGCCAGAGGCATGTCAGCCTTATTGGAAATATTATTTACGTTTCCGCCGTTTAAAAATAAATACAAGCCAAGATAACCGGCGACAGCGACTGAAGCCAAGGTCAATCCGAATATAAGTTTTTTATCTTTTTTTATCAAAATTCCGATTATGCCGATTCCCAAAGCCAGTCCGAGCCAGGACATCCGCGAATAAGTCAAAACCAAGGCCGAGAGCGAATAAAGAAAAATCGTTTTTAAAATTCTTTTTAATCTTTCATTCTTTAATTCATAGGCGAGTCCGGCGATTAAAATCAGCCCAAAGCTAAGGAAAGTCCCCAGCCGGTCGTAGCGGCCCATGGTGGCAAAAATCCTCTCGCCGGAAAATAAGAATTGGCGGACATAATCCGGAGTGACTAAGTTGCCGAATTCCCGGCGTTCGCCGGGCAAGAGTAAAGCGTCGGCCGTTGACCCGATTATCGCCTGACTTAAACCGATTATCGTTTCCAGGGCGAGAAGCGCCGCTAAAACCGTAACCAGTTTTTTCGCGGCAGCCCGGGAAATGCCGGAATAGATTATGGCGTAATATAAAAGCGCATAACGGAAAATCTGCCTTAGCCCTATAACCCAGAATGACGGATTTTCAAAATTCACCAGAGCGGATATGGCTGTAATAACGATAAAAACGGCGAGCGGCAAATCAATCGGCGTCCGGATATATTTAAAGCCGTTAGTATTAATATGCTTTAAAATCGCGGTTAAAAACAAAATTAAAACCAATCCCTCGCTCAATAATCTTAAATAAGGATAAATCTCATCGCTCGTGAATTTTAAAAGAAACGGCTCCAGCGGAATATAGATAGTAAGAAAAAATAAAAATATTTCCGTGTTTTTGAAAGCCAGCATTCCAAGTATTAAAAAAGCCGCAACCGAAACGCTGATCCCCGCCGGCGCTAAAGCTAAAAGCAATAAAAAACACATAGCCAAAGCCAAAAGTATATATAAAATTTGATTTTTTTCTAAAGTCAAAGTTTTCATAAAACAGAAACGCTATTTTTTTGATTTTTTGTATTAAACTAAAATTTTAAAAATTAACGCTAATAAGAATCAGTGAAATCAGTGTCTTCAGTGATAACCTGCCTACCGGCAGGCAGGTCAGTGGTTTAGACAATTGAAAATTGATGAGGGCGGGGCGCGAGAGTAGTTATCCAAACATACTCATACGCGCCGCCGCCCAAAAGGTTTACTCCAAAAGACCTGGATCGGAGGGCTATTTCACAGCCCCGTTGTCCCAGGGGTTCCATTCCGCGCCGTCAGGCACCTCCTTGCAACCGGGCATCCATTCCAGCCCGATTTTCCTCCAGTTGATAGGCGCGGAACTATCAACTCGCCCCTGGCTCTGCCGAGCCACCATCCAGCCGTCGTCGGCTGGGATAGCCCATTCAAAGCCCGGGATGCCCTGAATCCGGAAAAACCGACGTTCGCGGTCGTTGGTGGCGTTCTCCGTGAAGGAGACGCGCCCACTCTTGACTGTTCCGGTTGCAACCGGATCGTCAAACGACGCGGAGAATGATGAAACGGTTTTTCCTTCCCAGGTTGCCGGATCCATGTTCCGTTTTCCCGGGGTGTTGCTAATGAACTGCAACTCCACGGTATACGAAACCTTTCCACCGGCACAGGTTACCGAATTCCCCGCCAAAAGATCGGCGGGTGCCATTGCCACGGCGGCCAAGATGGCCACCAGAACTACCAACAACCTTTTCATTTCTGACTCCTTTTTGTGACTTGCCCGTGCCTCTCGCGGCATCGGGCGGTTCGTGTTGCTCGGGGCAGGCGCCGATGTCTCTGGCGTCATGCACTATGCGGTCTTGCCTACTGGTCGGCCGACCCACCCCACTTCTCCTCTACTTCGGTGCGGACCCGTTTCCGCCGGTGAACACCCGGTAAAAAAACCCGAGGTGTCCGCTGTCTTCGGACTCCTGAGCCTTCTGGAGAAAGATCTCCTTCCGGCGCAGGTCGCGGTAATCAAACCGCGACACCGTTGAGTCAAAATACATGGACTTGTCAACGTGCTTTTTAGGCACGCTTTGAGCCGCGTAATTTAACTCAATTAGAGTCCGAAGGGCTCTAAACGGATCCATGGCCCAAAGAGCCGGGAACCAGAGCCCCGCAATGGCGCTCAAGTTCCCGGCCACGTTCAGGATCCGGTGGGCCATTTCCGGATCCGTCCGCCGCAGTGCCTCAATTTGAGACGGGGTGAGTTGCTTGCACAACCCCAATCTCTGAAGCGCCGCGACCCACCGCTGTTGCACCTGCTTGTCCAGTTCGCTCCCAAAAGAGATGAACCGACAAGACGTAGGTGACACCAACGGCGCCAGCTGGTTCAGATCTTCAGGGATTTTGAGGTCCCTGCGGCACCCGTCTGAACCAACGGGTGCTTTAATCTCTCCGGCCGGCGAATAAAACGTGCCGGCATGAGAGACCAAGACGAATCTGTAACAAAAGAATTGTTCGGGCACAAGCGCTTCCAAGCGTCCGTCCCCGTCGGCATCCATTGCAATGATGCCGTAGTTTTCCTGCCACAGACTCGGCCCGAAGTGAATATACCAAAACACCCCCGCTTCGGGCCAAGGCGAGTCCCAGCGGTCAAAAACGACCAAATAGTAGCCTTTCGGTTTGCTACTGGCCGCCTGCTGGGACGACTTCGGGGCGGATGCCACTTCCTGCGACGGAGGGGCGTATGCCCACTCCCGGACAGGCATCCGGTAGGGGTTCCCTGCACAGGCGGTCGATAGGAACAGCGCCGCCAAAGCCATGGCCCACGCCCGAAAGGTGCAGGCTGGCTTCTCTTTAGCCGTTTCGGCCTTCGGGGCAGGCGCGCCCCGAGGCCAATCCCTCCAGAGCCGGTACAAAATGCAACCGACCAGAGGGATTAAAACAACTACGGTGTACACGAGCATTATGGCCGCGCCCCAGCCAAACTGGCCGGGGGCTGAGGTTGACGGATCGGCCGCAAGGGCGGCCACTGTCACGCTCAAACCGCAAAAAAACACGGCGAACGCGACTGTCAATTGCCGACAAAAATTCTTAAACATGGCTTCCTCCAAAAGGGGTGGATGGGTTGATATTTCGAATTCCTTAGACAATTTTATGGACAAAAAATTCCCCGCAAAATTGTCTAAGGAATTCATTTTCAAAGAACGAATTTTTCCTCCCTAACGCATGCCCATATTCATAATAATTATAAATATGAATCTAATTTAGAGAGAAAATTTACCCTCAATTAACACACGACTTTAACAATTTTTCATATTTTTGTCAACCTTGACATTCTCATCAATATCTGCTAAAGTAGCCAGTTCGCTCTTTAAAATTGGCATATACCCACTATCTCTTGATCAGGCTAATAATATTAACTCTTCATTAAGAGTAAATTAAGCAATATTAGCGAAATATTATTTCTTGATTGAGGGATAGTGTGTTTTTTCGTTCATGAGGACGGCCCGCCTGTTTTTTCGGCCAGCGGTAGCGCCCTCGCAAACAAAAATCTGTCTTCAATTCTCAAGAAAGGAGATATTATGAAGACGAAAAGCCTGTTGGCAGTTTTTTTTGTTTTTTTTGCAGTAAACATTTTCTCCGGATGCGCTGGAACGCGTTCAGGACCGGCCGCCCCCGCGCACCCCCTCTCTGAGGTCCCCCCCTCCCCCTACTTGACCGGGGCTCTCCCAGCCCCGGCCGAGTGCGCCGACGGCAAATGTGCCGAAGGTACCCTCGCCCCACCCCCGCCTCCCGCCCTCGTCGCCCCCACCTCCGACCTGGAGGCCCGGGTAACCGCCCTGGAAACCTGGCGGCCCACGGTGGACTCTCGTCTTGACTCTCTTGAGTCGTTGGTGGCAGCGATAGGAAAGGATCTCGCAGCCAGCAAGGCCAAAAGGGCGGTTGCCCGCAAAAAATGCGCCAAAGGCGGGTGCTCAACGGCCACCCGCCTTGAACTGGCCAAACCGGGCAAAAAGTGTTGGCTTCTCTCGCCTTTCGAGGCGGGAGTAACTTCTCTTTCGGATCGGCAAAAAAAGCAGGCTGATGCCCTGCTTACCTATGCCGAAAAGAAAGAAATTACGCCGGAGGAGATCGCGGTCTATAGTGACCCACAAAAACCAAAGGCGGAAGCCGACGCTGAGGCAGAAAAACGGGCCAGTGCCCTGAAGGATTACTTCAAGGAGAAAGGAGTTGAAGTTGAAGTATCCTATAAGGGCCGTCCTGGCATACCGGCACTTAGCAACATCGCCGGTGTTACCGGGACGTGGTAGCCCCCCCGCCCAACCTCGCGTCCCGTTTCCCAACGGGACCACTCCCCCGTTCTTTCCAATCCATCCAACGCCCATCCTCGGGCGTCCTGCCGAAAAACAAAACCCCAAGCAATTCACCGCTCGGGGTTTTTTCTTTTTGATAAAAATAGCTAATATCTCGGTAATGGAAGATCCGGCGACGGATTTAAGGCCCGGGTCTTGCCTCGCGTATCAACGCCTAATTTATCTAAATCAACATAATCAATATTGCTTGAGCCCGTCGCTTCCGGAAGTTTTTCAAGATATTTTCCCATTCTTTTATAGGCGTTAATCGCCCGGTTGCCGTTTAATTCTGCGTTTTCAGAACCTTTTATGTTTATATAATTAACAAAATCTGTTTTGGCTCTTATATATGATTTTGATCCGGCTTTTAATCCGGTCTCTTTCGAGTAATAGCTAAAAACATCATCAATCGTCGCTTCCCTTTCCTTAACCGCCCTGGCAATAATTTCGGGTCGGTCAAGCGGTTTTCCTTCCGGGCTGTAAAAAAGTCTCGAGATATCCGGGATTTCCTTTCCAGTCTCAGGAGATAGAGCGTCAAGTTCTATTATTTCAACGCCAGGCTTTATTGACTGGCCGCCATCCAAATTTTTCGGCTGAGGAGCAACCGGCTGGCCTCCGGATTCTTGAATTTTCCAACTATCCCTTCCTTGTGTTAAGTCTTCAATCCCCGCTCTAGTTCTAGCTCCTGAGCTTCCCAATCCTGCCGAAGCAATCCTTCCGCCCCGGCTTACCCCGTAATTCCTTAAAACTTCTTCAACCGTCATCCCGCTCGTTTCGGCTTTATGGAAAAATATGAAATCTTTAAGGTGCGTCTGTTCCAGCATCTCAGCTTTCCTTTCCTTCGCGTTCCAGGGCCAGAATCCGCTTTTATAGAGGACTTTTACTTTTTCTCCGGCGTCCCGCTGTCTTATGAGTTCGGCGAATTCGGCCGCGGTCATGTCTTTAATTTTTTCGTAATGCCCCGAATTAATATTAAAATGCCTTAAAACATCGCGCTCGTTATTATCCTTTATTTCCGTCTCGCTCGTTTTCGCGGTTTCATGCCCGTGCCCGGGTTCAACTTTCGCCTCAGGCAACGCTTCGTTCTGATCTGCGATAGCTTCGTGATGGTCATCATAATAATAATCGTCCGCCCTTATCGCATCCGCCGGACTTATGGTTTCTTCTTTAAGCGCCGCGGGTTCTTTTAATCCAGCCTGCCCGGCCGCCTCCGCTTCCCTCATTCTAATCCGGGCATTAATTTCCTTTGCCCTGTCCGTAATCCCTAATTCTTCCGCCGCCTCCTGTATATCTTTTTGGATTTCGGCTTGTCTTGATCCTGCCCTTATTATTTTTTTCTCTTCCGGCAATATTTTCCGGGCTTCGGCTCTCTCCTGATCTTCCGCTTTTTTCAATTCTTCTTTAATAGCGGCCCGCTGTTTCGCTTCTACTTCTTTTTTGCCGGCTTCTTCCAGCACGACCGGTTTATCAGCCTCGGAGGCAGTTTGGCTTTTCTCCGGTTTTTTTTCTCCCAATATTGCTGATTTTTTCGTCTGTTCCGACCTGGGCTCGTTAACTATCTTTTCGCCTTTTAAAGCCTCAACCAGGCTTTTTTTATCATACTTTTTCATCACTTCCTCGTTACCGTCGTAAATCTCGCCATTTCTCGCTACCGCTATTGTTTTATAATTCCGGTAATCGCCCGCTTTCTCCAGTTCCAATACTCGTACTTTAACATTTTCCGGTTCACCCTCATTATTATAATCGGCATAAGCGCTGATTGAATATTTATTAGCTTCTTTAATTCTTAATTCTTTCATTTTGCCTTTACCCTGGATTTCAGCCAATCCGCCGTTAATGGCCAGCCGGTGCGCTTCCTTGCCCGAATAATCCCGCAAAGCTTTTAAAAATTTACCTTTATTTCCGCCAAAATCGTTCACCAAATCTTTTTTAAAACCGTATTCATTGGGGCTTGCCTCAATCAATCTTCTTAACCCATGTTCAACCCCCTCGCCATCGTAAACAGTAGCGAGTGAATCATTAATATTTCCTGTCTTTAAAAAATTTTCCAATATTGCCGCCCTTAGTTTTTTTTGATTGCCCGCGCCGGTTATCCTGTTTTTTTCGTCAAGCATATATTCCAGCTGGTTGACCGTTTCCTCGTCTAAAACATTGGCGATCCTTCCTAATGACTCCGCGTCCAGTCCCTTACTGCCTTTGGCGAGTTCCGATACTTTTAATAAGTGTTCGCCTGAAAATGTATTTGCGTCACCGCCATAATACAAAGCCATAACCTCTTTTGACTGACTGGCCGTTAATTTTCTCTCTTCAGAGAGCGCTTTGTAAATTTGCTCAAATTCTTTAACTTTTTCCGGAGACGGCTGTTCTTTTAAATCCAACCCGTATTTTTCTAAAATTTCTTTTTGCGGCGCTGAAGAATCCGGCGGAACCGGCAAAACTTCCTCTTTAGAAGCAGGAGCGGACGTTGCTTCCGCAGGAGCTTTATTAGCGGAGACTTGAGCCGAAGTATCAGGAGGCGGAATGGTTTCCGCGTTGGACGGGGCGGCAGAAACTGGAATTTCAGGAGTCTCGGCTTCCGGCGCGCCGGGAGAAACCGGTTCGCCGCCCGTAACTTTCTTACTTTCAGCTTCCAACTCGGATTTAGACGATTTTAACAACTTTTCGTAAAACGGTTTTTTTCCTTCATAAATTTTTTCAGTCCCTTCTTCCTGCTCCTTTAAAGCATCAAATTTTTCTTCTTTCGCGTCAGCATCCGCCTTGGCTTTGGCGTATTCAGGGCTGGACGGGTCGGTGCCCGCTAATTTTTTTGTTGCGTCAAGATAATCCTTTTCGCTTACTGAGAGATCTTTTTTAAAATTGTTATATGATTCTTCCAGGCGCTTAATATTGTCTTCGCATCTAAAATATTCCTCCTCAGCTCTCGCTAATGCTTCCGGCTTTTCTCCGGCATAAGCCACTCCCATTTCCTGCCAGGAATTCCTCAGCTTGGCGAAATTTTCACTCAGCGTATGGCCGCTGGCTCTCTGGCTAACCAAATCGACCCGCTTTTGCCATTCCTCCAGATCAAATAATTTTATAGTCCGGTCAACTCCGCCAACAATGTTTTGTCCAGCCGTATCTAAGACTCTATGTTGTTCTATACTGTCTATGAGCTGATTGTATGGCTGGACTAAAGAAGCGCCTTCGGTAGCGTAAGCCATGTAAGACACACCTCCAATGCCAAAAGCCCGGGCGACGGTTCCCAGTCCCCGCAATCTCGCCAGATATTCAGGCGAGCGCATTTTAATTTTATGCCAGGCTTTGCCAAAATGGCCTGCTCCATCTTTTTCCAGCCTTTCCATTTCCGCTTTTTCAAATTCAAGCTTTTTTTTCATTTCTTCCGCGCCTAGCTTTCCCTCTTTTCTTCCGTGTATTATTTCATTGTAGGTTTCCCGGGCGGCGTTAACGGTTGTTCCTCTTAACACAGCTTTCATTTTTTCCGCTGAAACTTCGTTATACGCGCTTTTCCAGTCGCCGGCCTGCTCGCCTTCGTCTTTTCTGGCTTTAAAAGCTGATCTGGAATATTTATCCCACTCGCCTTTTCCCCGCTCTAGAGCGGCAAAGGTGCCGTAGCCAATTCCTCTCAGCATAAAAAAGCCTGTGCATGTCAAGGCCGAATTAACCGCGTCTTTCCCCAATTTAAAGGCATTCACTTTCTGGCCGGTGTATTTTCGCATGGCATTATCATACTTTTCGCTCTGGCCTTTTTGCAATTCCGCCTGCCTTAACTTATAATCTTTCATTATCAGGGCCAGTTCTCTTTGCAATTCTTTTCGTTTTTCCGCGGAAATATTCACATCGGCAATTTTCTCTTTGAATAAGCGCGTAGCCTGAAGCAGTTCCTTCTTTGATTCCCGGTAAGTCCCAAGGTTTTCCTCCCCGCCAATTCCAACCAGCCTCATTTTTCCGTCCGGACCAGATTTCCTTTGCACGCCTTTATCCGCCCGCCTTAACTCAATCGCTTTATTAGTTATACCTAAAAGAGAACGCTCAACCGCGTTCTCGGTAAAAAATTTATCAACATCCCCGCGCATGGAGGTTTTTACGTCAATCCCAACTTTTTTCAGGCCGGCTTTTCCTAAATAAAGCGACCAGTCAATAATTCCTTTTACGCCGGCAATTGAAGCAATAGAGTCATAACCGATTTTCCCGCCTTGGCTTACGATCGCGCTTTCCCTTTCGCGGGTTAAAAACCGACCGATTCTTTTTAACCGGCTTTCTCCCTTTTCGGCCGCTTCCGGCCCGGACTGGTCTTTAGCCTCGTTAAAATATTCTTTCTGGCGGTTGCCCGCCGCCCGATCGTAAAGACTAGCGGCCAATTCATACATTTTTGATAAAAACGGTTTCCGGCCTAAATTTTCCGCGTCTTTTTCCAGTCCCGAATCCGGTTCAAAATTTGACAACGCCCGTTCTCTTGATTCGGGTTTCGGCGGCCTTTCAAGGCCGAAGGTAGCTTCAAGTGCCATATGGTTACGGTTTTAATTACACTCCATTTAGCTTGGCTAAGGTTTCCAGATTCAACTTTTCTTCTCCTTTAAAATAATCATTTTTAATTTTTTCCAATTCTATTTTTAACTCATCTTCAATAAAACCCGTCTCTTCGCTTATAAGGCGGGTTTCCAGGATTTTATTGAGCCTTTCCAGCTGATCCAAAGAAAAATCTTCAATAATAAGAAAGAGAGCTTCCTTAGCTCTCTCGGGAATATTCAAACCCGCGATTAAAAAGCCGATTTTTTTTCCCAATTCCCCGGCATACTGAATCAAATCTGTTTGATTGCTATATTTATTATTTATCATACGGTTGTCTTGTTTATCTCTTTATCAATTTTATCATAAATATCACGCCTCCGCAATTAAAATAAAACAGTCGCGGTTCAATTTACTATCAAATCCGCAAATTCAAGCGCTATTTATTCGATGCGAGATATTGTTGTTCAATCTTTAAAATACGGCCTTTAAGTTCGCTTGAAGATGTAAAAAACATGTTTCCTGACTCTGGATCCAGCTTGTTATTCTCAAGATGAAGGTGGCCGCCATGTCCGGGAAGCGAGGCATTCATTCCGGAATGCCCCACAATTCCAATCGAATCGCCGGCGGAAACGAAGTCTCCCGCTTTAAGCGGAGTGCTAGCCAAATGACAGTAGCGATAAAAATCTTTTTTCGCAAAGCTAAACAAAATAACCGTATTTCCGCCTCTATATGAAACCGTGGAAAGCCTGTCTTCTTTTTTCCAGCCGTTTTCCGCCAACGCTACCACGCCGTCGGTCATGGCCGAAACAGGCGCGCCCTCGGAAGTAAAAAGATCAATAGCGTCTAAATGATTCTTCCCGGTTCCAAAGTTCATCCTTTTTAAAGGCAAGGAAACTTTTGGAACTACCCGAGGCGGACTTGATTCAATATATATTTTTGAAAGGTAATCAATATATTTTTTACGAAGTTCGGGAGTAATTAAATCTTTAATGGCGGCAACAACCATCCTTGTTGGATCTTTCAAATCGCTATATATTCCTTTTGTAAGAAAATTTTGGGAATAATATAGCGCTGATACAACAAAACGGTTCTCTAAGAACCGCTCCGGATCGCCAGTAAGCAATATATTTCGCGCTTGCTGAATTTCCTTTTCTGTCCTCTCTTTTTCTTTTGAAGGCGCTGTTTCTCCAAAGACTTTCGGCGCCAAGGGTCCTAAAGCGCTTACCGCGCCAAGACCCATTGCCAGCTTAACTGACTTTTTAAGAAACTGTCGCCTGTCATATATTTTTTCTTTTTTTTTGGCATTATCATCTTCTCTTGGATAAATCGGTGGAATTTCTCTCATAACACTTAAAAATATTAAGAACCCATAAAATAACTCAGCTTATTATTTCTTACATTTTACCAAAATTCGCCTTCCCCCGCAATGGCAAACGCTAAAATCCGCTTAACGAAAAAACGCCCGGTTAAGGCGTTTTAGTTTATACAGTTACGTTATATTATTCCTTACCGTAAATTCTCCATGCTTCCCCGGCTTAAAATATCCTCATACCGCGGGCGAGTTTCGCCGCGAGATTCTTCGTTTTTAAAACCAACGGCAGGACTGGCGCCATACTGATCGCCGCTATTTTTACTGTCTTCAGTGTATTCATTTTCAGTATCCCGAGGCAAGATCGGATTTTCATAAGCAACACCGCGGTTTGTCCGGCCAACCTGGATATTATATTCATCATCCCCTGAAAGATCGGATACTTCTCCCCGTGACGGAGCGCTAAAACTTTCGCTTTCGCGAGGATAATTTTGTCCTTCTTTTTTAGCCGCAAGTACGCTAGCAAAGCTATGCCAATTATTTTCTTCGCGGCCAGGATGATCAGGAATATTTTCATAATTTTTTATCCGGTTAGTTTTTCTTCTTGGTAAAAAAGACAGGTCATAGCCTTCCTCCGGAAAAAGATAAATATAAGTAAAAGCGACTACGAGACCTATCGTGAAAGCCAAACCGAGGTTTAGGGGAAGATTCGGCTTAACCGGCCAGTCGGAGACCAGCGGCTTGTCTATAATTTTGATAACGACATTCTCGCCGCCGCCGTGGTAATTCTGGTTTTTCGTCACTAAAACGAAATTAACGGCCCGGGCGATTTTTTCCGCCTCAGAACGATCCGGATGAAAAACGCTTATGTTTATCATGCCTGAATCAATGGCTGGCCGGGCTTCGGCGGTTTGCCCCCATTTTTTTAAAATATCCTTGCTGCTTTTTTCTTCGTTAAAATAATCAGCGTCAATATTAAATCCGGCTTGCATGACTTCGCCGTAAAATGAATCGGATTTTACCACCTCGGCCAAAACCGAGCTTAAATATTCGTTTGACCGGTTAATGCTGTAGATATCCGTACCGGCGGGAAATTTTTGATAAACAAGGATTTTCGCTGAGGCTTCATATTTAAACCCCTGGACCAGACTCCCGCCCAGACCGAAAATTAAAAATAATAATACCAGCGTAACGATGGTCCACTTTTTTCTTTTAACCAGATTGATATCCATATTTTTTAGTAAAAAATAAGCGCGCGACTATAAACAGGATTTATGCTTTGTTTCTGTCTACTATTTACCGTTGTCTGTTCACGGCTTTTTTGACTCATCACCTTAACAGATTTGCGGCAAAAAGTAAAGGGGGATATAAAACAAAAAGCCTAATTATTAAAATTAGGCTAATATTACATTATAAACTTCTACTCTAAAACAACCAGCTGTAAATTCGCTCCAACATGCTCAGTATTTTATGGAGCAAGGCGAAACACGCGTTAATGCGTTATCCAACCAGCCAGCATTATTTCAGCTTACAGTCTAAGCCGCAAACCGTAATTTTACAGCAATCCGATTTCATCAATTAAAACGATTTTTTTGCCTTCCAGGATGCTGTATAAAAAAACGTCAGTCATGTCTTTGCGGTATTTAAATTCGTCCGAGTCCATGATAGTGAAATTGAGCTCTTTCTGGATTTCCTTTTCCATCTCGCTTATAAGCTGAAGGAATTTCGCTTTATTGAGCTTGCCGACGACGAGGATATCAACCGGACCGGCGTCCCAGCCGGCAAAAATTCCCGAGAGGACAAGAAGCCGCAAATTCCCTATCCGCCTCATTTTTTCCGAAAAATCTTTTTCATAAAGAACTTGGGAGCGGATAATAAGATTTTTAAGCTCGCCTAAAAGGATAAAATCGCGGTTGGCCCGGTAATATTTTTTTTGGTCGGCAATTTCCAGCTTTGAGGTTAAAAGCCCGAAAGCCTCAAGATTATCAAGTTCCCTGGCGATTGAGTTTACCTGGAGGCCGAGGCGCCGGCTTAATTCGCGGACAAAAAATTTTTCTTCCGCGTTTAAAAGGAAAAGTTTTAAAAGAGAAACCCGGGCTTTTGACCCGAAAAGCTTTTGAAGCATAAATACTTGGCGAATTTTAAGGCAGACCTTTATTATTTATGGATTTATAGTATAATATTATCAACTTATAGTAAAGAGCATATTTCGCTTTCCAACTAATGTCTTATAAATTCGCCCAAATAACGTTAAGCTCAAAAACCGGCGCCAAAGTCTGGAACGATATTTTTTTGTCGGAAACCGACGCGGAAAAAGAAATGCGGCTCGGAAAACTTTTTATCCTGGTTGAAATTAAGGGAAACCGGAACGACAGCCTGAAAATGATTAATTTCCTCTTAACGGAAATTCCGAAAAATTATTACCAGAACGAACAGTACTTTTTTAAAGAATCGGGCCTCATAAAAATTGACCTTTTGCTTGAGTCCGCCCTCACCGCCACCAATAAATCCTTTTCCCGATTCTGCCGGGACGAGAGGATCCGGTTGCCGGAAAAAAATTCCAGCCTTACGGTCGGGGTTATCCATAAAGACGCGCTCTACTTTTCCTGCGCCGGAACCAACAAGGCGTTTTTAGCCGTCCGGATTAAAGAAAAGGACGCTGTCCAGTCCAAACTGATTAATATTTTAAATGAAAGCCGGGGTTCAATACCGGAGACCGAATCCCAAAAACACCTTTTCTCCCATATCATAAGCGGCCCTTTTCCCAGGGGAGCGCGCGCGATTTTTACCAATGAAACACTGCCGGAATATTTCAGCGAGAAAAAACTTTCGGAAATCATCACCACGCTTCCTCCGGCCGGAGCCGCCGAACTGATCAGGAACGAACTCTCAGATATCAGCGCGATTACTTCCATCCTCGGCCTGATCATAAAAAACCTGAAAAATGAAAAAATCTCCCGGGAAAGCCTTTTGATTAGCCCGCCGAACGACCCGAACGCTTCGCTTTCGTATCTTGATAAAACCGAAAAGCAAACTGAAACTTTTTTAAGCCCGTCCGGAATCCTGCCGATAAAAAACTGGGGAGTAAAAATTAAGGAATGGATTATGGCCGGTTCGCGAAAATACTTCCCCAAAGAAAGCAAATTCATCCTGATCAGGGAAAAAATCGTTTCAAAAAAAAGGACAAGCCGTTTTTCCCTGAAAAAACCGCTAATCGCCCTGGCCGAATTTTTAGTAAGATTCGCCGGGTTAAGCCTGAGATATTTTTCCAAAATTAAACCCGGCGGAAGCGCCGGGGCGGTTCCTTCCGGTTTTTCCGGAGCCGAAGGCGCTACCGAAACCCGTCCGCGCGAGAACCAGAGTCGGCGAAAACTATCCTTCAATTCCTTAGCCGGCTTGCCTTCCCGTTTTTTCGCCGTTACCCGCCTTACCGCTTCAGGCCTGAAAAATTGGTTTACGGGCCTCGGACGGATTGGAAAAATATTACTCATTGCTGGAGCCGCCTGTCTGGTCATTTTCTCCGTAAATTTGTCGCTCCTGGCTCATAAGAAAAAAGATCAGGGGATTAAAGAAAACTACAGCCGGCTGGCTGAAGAGGTAGCGCAGAAGCAGAACCAGATAGAAGCCAGCTTCCTCTACGGCAATGAAAAGGGGGCGAAGGACCTGATTATTGAGGTCGCCGGTCTGCTTGATCAAATTCCGGCGGACGCCGGAGGCGACGGCGCCAGGTACGAAGAGCTTAAGAAAAAATTCCGCGAACAGGAAGAAAAACTCAGCCACGCCGTAAAAATCGCTGATCCGAAAATCCTGGCTGACTTTTCAATCGCAGTGTCCGGGGCCGATCCGTCAACCCTCGCCATGGCTGGCGAAAAAATCTTCGCTTACGATCGCGCTTCGGCAAAACTTTTTAAGATTGACAAAAAAAATAAAGCGGCGACATCCCTCGTTGTCCCGGCCGAATTTACCAGTCTCTCGGCGCCGGTTACTGATAAGAATAACGACTGCCTGTATAAGTCCGGCAATAAAATCGCCGCCTTTGATCCGGCGGCGGAAAAATGGACGGGACGGGAACTCGGCTCTGACCGGGCAGCCGGGCTCAATATTTTTTCCACTTACAATAATCGCCTCTATTTCCTTGACATTGCCGGCGGGCAAATCGTCCGCTTTAATAAATCCGGCGATAATTACAGCGCCGGGCAAAACTGGCTTACCGAAACGGCGGATTTTAAAGAGGCCCTTGATTTGGACATTGACGGCAATGTTTATATTCTTAACAGAAACGGCGAGGTCCAAAAATTCTTTTCCGGGAAAAAAGCGGATTTTAGCCTGGAAAAACTGATCCATCCCCTTAGCGGACCAACGGCCCTTAAAGTGAGCTCCGCGGAAACCGGATATATTTACATTTCGGAACCGAAAGAAAAACGCCTTGCAGTTTATAAAAAAGACGGAAGCTTCGTCCTCCAATACCAGTCGGAAAAATTTGATAACTTTAAAGATTTCATCGTTGACGAAAGCGCGAAAAAAATATACATCTTAAACGGCGCGACGGTTTACGAAATTGAAGCGGAACATTTGAAATGACCGCTTAACGCATAACGTAAAATATCAACCAATAAAAAAAGATGGGCATTAGGCCCACCTTTTTTAAAACTGTTCGTGCGGATTTACTTCAATGTAACTTTCGCTCCGGCTTCTTCCAGTCTCTTTTTCATGGCTTCGGCGTCTTCTTTCTTTACGCCTTCTTTTAGCATTTTCGGAGCGCCGTCAACCAAATCTTTGGCGTCTTTTAAGCCCATCTCGGTTAATTCCCGGACCGCTTTAATTACGGCGATTTTGTTGGCGCCGGCTTCGGTGATCTCAACGTTAAAGCTGGTCTTTTCTTCGGCGGCTTCAACCGGAGCTCCCGGCATAGCGCCCATCATCATAGCCGGAGCCGCGGCGGACACGCCGAATTTTTTCTCTAAAATTTTTACCAGCTCGGCCAAGTCCAGAACTGACATTTTTTCAATGGTTTCCACCAAAGACTTAAATTTTTCCGGAACAACAACTTCTTCGGTTGTTTCTTCTTTTTTTACTTCGTCTGCCATAAAATGAATTATGAATAATGAATTATGAATAATGGGCGGAAAAAATTCCGTAATTTATTATTCATGATTCATTATTCGCTATGTAAATAATGATTCAAAATTATTCAAAACCGGGCACCTATATCCGCCTGTTAACTCGTCTTCTTATCTTCCACCGCTTTTAAGACATAAACCAAATTCCTTAGGTTTCCGGCCAGGGCGTTCACAAATCCCGAAACCGGAGCATTGATTGAGCCGACGATTTTCGCGTACAGTTCCGCTTTGGACGGAAGCATGGCGAGCATTTTTACGTCTTCGGCGGCCAATACTTTTCCTTCCAGGATGCCGGCTAAAAATTCCAGCTTGCCCTCTTTCTCCTTAATGAACTTACTCGCTTCTTTAACCGGAGCGACTTCATCGCCATAGCTGAAAATAATCCCGACTTGGCCTTCCAGGGCTTTAGCGTCAATCCCTTTTATGTCCGAATCGGCGAGCGCCAGGTTGATCAGGGTTTTTTTGGCAACTAAAAATTCACCGGATTCCTTCCTTAAATCAGAACGCAATTTTTCACTCTCTTCCACAGTCATGCGGCTGTAGCGGGCGAAAAACAATGATTTTGATTTTTTGACTTTTTCCTGCAATGTCCTTAGAATCTCCGATTTTTGTAATCTGGTTTTAGGCATATGTTATTCAATTATCAATTTGCGATTATCAATGATCAATTAATCCGCGTGGCATTAATAACTGCAAACCTGAGAAGACAGTAAATAAAAAAACTGTGGGTTAACCACAGAATGCGAACTAAAAGCTAATTTAATCTACTGGTTAACCAATTAACCTATCAACTAATTAACTAATCCGCCTCGGCAGGAATTTATAAAAAATTGCAATTGGCAATCGTAAATTAAAAATTGGCAATTTCCATCCCGCTGTCTGTGGCTAAGTTATTCCTAATATACCACAAGAAAAATATTTGTCAATATGCCTGATTGTCATTTTACGCTTTCCAATACCGCGAGCGTTTCCTGGGCGCATTTTTCCCAGCTGTAATTTTTCGCCCTTTTGATGCCGGCCGCGATGAGCCGCGCCCTCAAATCCTGGTTTATGATTATTTCCCGGATCGCGTCGGACATGGCGTAAACGTCATTAGCGTCAAAAAAGTAGCCCGCGTCGCCGACGATTTCCGGTATCGGACTCCTGTTGGACGTGGCGATCGGAATGCCGGTGCCCATGGCCTGCAGAAGCGGAATGCCAAAGCCTTCGTAGCGGGAAGGAAAAACAAAAGCGTCGGCGCCTTTGTAAAAATAAGGAAGATCTCTTTCTTCAATCCAGCCGGGCATGATTACATCCCTTTCCACGCTGTATTCGGAGGCCATGAAATTCGCCTCGTCATAACCATAGCTCGCGTTGCCGGCCAGAACCAGTTTATGTTTTATTTCCGGATATTTATTTTTCATGATGCCGAAAGCTTCAACAAGCGACGGGATATTTTTTTTCCGCTCAAGCCGCCCAAGATACAAAATATAGGGTTTTGTCGCGCCGTATTTTTCAAGAACCATCGCGACCTTATCTTCCCTTACCGCGGTATTATAAAATTCGTCGTTAAAACCGTTGGATACCACTTTTATCTTTTTTTCATCGCCGCCGTAAAGGCTTAAAATTTCCTTTTTAGTGAATTCCGACGGACAGACTATGGCGCTGGCGCGCTTTAAGGCGAACTTCGCGGACCAGGACTGATAATCTTGGCTGTTGGCGCCGTAGCGGCCTAAAGTAAAAATTCTCACCAGCAAATCAGTAAGGCCATGGACGCTCTTTGACTCGGAACCGATCTTCTCTTTTTTGTAATAATCATTTTCCCTTTCAAAGCCGATGTCATGGATCGTTATGACGGATTTGCGCGGATGGATAAAAGGCAGGGTGTGAGCCGGTATAAAAAGGATGTCCAGTTTGCACATCCTTTTTAGCATGGCGGCGGAAAGCCGACCTTGAGTCCATAAAAACTTAAAAGGCCAGGCCAGGACAAGAGCGCGGAAATTATTGTACGGGCTTTTTATTACCTGAAAACCGTCTTTGTCAAATTTTATTTCTCCGACGCATTCTTTTTCCATCTCCGGGCAGGTCAAATCCAAAAGCCCTCCGGAAAGGGGCATATCGGAAAAAAGTACGTACTGATTTTTTTTATCCAGCCGGGCGAAATGCTTAATAATGTAATAGGAATACCATTCCGGTCCGTGGCGATGGGCGCGGTTAGCGCGGCTGGCGTCAATGCCAATAAGCATAAATGAAAATATCTAATTTCTAATATCCAATTCCTAATAAAATGCCCAATGATTAATGTACAATATTCAAAAAAATAATTAGGCATTATACATTTAGAAATTATAAATTTTATTGGAAATTAGGAATGGAAATTAGAAATTTTTTCTCACTTCGTCGCCAGTATGCTTCTCTTGTATGAATCAAGGTTATCCAAAGCGATCCCCGTTCCCTTGGCGACGCAGAGTAGCGAGTCGTCAGCGACATAGGCCGGGACGCCGGTAGTCCGGGAAACAAGCTGTTCAATATTACGTAAGAGCGAACTGCCGCCGGAAAGGACAATGCCTTTGTCCATGATGTCGGCGGCCAGCTCCGGCGGGGTGTCATGCAAAACCCGCTTAACGGCGTTCACGATCGCTTCCAGTTCGTTTTGGATGGCCTCGGTTACGTCATCCGATTTTACCGTTATGGTCCTCGGCAGGCCGGTAACGAGATCGCGGCCCCGGACTTCCATGGTGAGCTTGTCTTCAAGATAAAGAGCCGAACCGATGTTGATTTTTATGTCTTCGGAAGTGCGTTCGCCAATGGCCAGATTGTATTTTCTTCGGATGTATTCCAAGATGGCGGCGTCAAATTTATTGCCGCCCACCCGGACTGAGGTTGATGTGACAATGCCGCCCAAAGATATGACTGCCATTTCTGAAGTACCGCCGCCGATGTCCACGATCATGTGCCCTGAAGCCGAGCCGATCGGAATATCGGCGCCGATGGCCGCCGCTACCGGCTCTTTAATGATGTAAGCGGCTTTGGCGCCAGCCGCGATAGTCGCGTCTATTACCGCCCGTCGCTCGGTTGAGGAAATTCCGGCCGGAACGGCGACCATGACTTCGGGCCGAAAGAGCTTTATTCCGCCCGTCGCTTTATTGATAAAATAACGGAGCATGGCTTCGGTCGTCCGGTAGTCGGCGATGACGCCGTCTTTTAACGGTTTTAAGGCGATAATCGTATCCGGCGTCCGGCCGATCATGTCTTTGGCTTCGTTTCCGACAGCGAGGACCTTGCGGTCAACCATGGAAACCGCGACAACCGACGGCTCATTAATAACAATCCCCCTTTTCGGGAGATGAACCAAAGTATAAGTTGTGCCAAGATCAATGCCGATCCTTTTTATGAACATAGCTATATTATATTTATTCAGTATTTACGACAAACATCTTATCCGTATTTAAATCCGTCTTCCAAGTTATCATGTTATCTTTAACCTTTTCCGCTGAAAAACCGTTCGGGCTGTAAGAAGCGATATTTTTGCCGAAATTAAGCTCCACTTCGGCTTCGCTTACCCGGCTGCCCGGCTGTTTCTGCAGATACAGTTCGTAGCGGCCGTCAACATACGCCTTATAAATTCCGGCCGGCAAACGGTATTCAATGGCGAGGTTTTTAATTTTTCCCGGCTCAACCGTAAATAATCCGCCGAAATAATTCTTGTCCTCCGGATCGTTAACGCATTCGGACGGAAAAGAATTATCTTTCGGCCCGGACGCCACCGGGCTTTCAAAACCTTCGGCCGAAACCAACTCTGATCCGGCCGGAACGAAAATCCGCGTGTAGCTCCGGTATTTTGTTGACCGCCAGCTAAAATCCCCCTGATGGGCGTAATTAAGGGTCGCTTTGGCGAACAAAGCGCCGTCCTTTTCGCGAACTTCGTAAATAATATTTTTACTCATGACCGAGTCGCTTTTAAAAGCTCCCAGGTTGGCGTCAACCGCCATAAAATAATCGTTTAGAGCCGGTTTCATTTCACCGGCGATTCCTTCTTCCATGGCCAGCCGCTCCAAATCGCAATCTTTAAAATAGAGCATGATATTTTTCCCGGTAATATTGGAATCAACAGCTTTAAAAATCTCGCCCCAGCGCTCAAATGGCAGATCAAAAAGCCGGATTTTCAATTCTTCGGCAATAATCCCGACCATTTCCTTCCGGTTCCATTCCCGCTCTCCCAAATCCCGGTAAGCCACCTCCACCCGCCACTCCAAGAGTTCGGAAAAATTATCCTTGTTATATTCATGGCCTTCAACAGTTATCGGGCCGGTGACGGCTAAAAGATCGGTTATGAATTTCGGCGTGATGGCGATAATGCCGTCAAAATCCCGGGGCGAGGCAACGCTTTGTTCGTTGCCAGTCCCATCCGCGGCCGGAGCGGCTTTAGCGTCCGCCGGCAAAAGTTTCGCTTCTTCGTTAAAAAACCATTCAGCCGTTCTCGCGGCTTGGGGAAAATCAGGCGACCAATTACTGTCCCGGAAATACCACTTCTGCGCCAAATATTCTTTTAGAGGCGCGGGAGGAACAACGTTGATTTTGTCTTTGACCGGCATGTCCAGGTGATAAGAATCTTCGGTGTCAAATTTAACAATATCGCCGTAATAAGTTTCCATTACCCCGTAGTTGCCGATAAAGCCGCCGGCCGGCCGGAGTTCGTCGTTATTTTCAAGAAGAAAAAGGAAATTCTTCTTTTCCGGATAACCGGCCAGTTCAGGGAGAAATTTCGCCGCCGGAATAGCCCGGGCGAGAAATTCCCTTCCGAGATCAACCTGTTCTTTAAGGTCGTCAATTTTTCCTTGTACCGGATAAAGGATCAGCGGAAACTCCACCTTTTGAAGGTTTAAGGCGGCTAAATCAAGATTGGCTTTAAGGCCGGAAAGTTCAGGCGCGCTTTCGTAAAGATATTTTAAAACCTTGCCTTTTTCCTCCTGGCTCAGTTTTGAAAAATTACTGTCATCCCGGGCGACAAGGTTTTGGAGTTCCCGGTAAAAAACCGTCCCCTGGCTTACGGTTCGGGCGAGCATGTCGGCGGTGACCGTCAGGTATTTAAGATTTTCCGCGATGCCGCCGACCAAGGGAATGTATTTTAATACGCTGGAATTAATTTCATCAGCCTTGGCGGAAGCTTCCTTAAAATTCATTTCCGCCGACCGGCTCAAAGCCATGGAACCTTCAAAATCTTTAGCCCGAGCCAGCGCCGCGGCCGAGAGGAGATTTTCCCGGCCTTCCATGGATTTAAAAACTATAACCGAAAACATCCAGGCGGAAATTCCCGTTAAAACAATAATGAGCGCCGCAAATCCGATTAAAAGCGGGGTAAGCAGTTTTAAGCGCCTGGCTAGTTTGGCCAGCCGTCTTTTCTTCTTAACTGGCGGCAAATTTTCGTAAATTTCCTCTGCTTTACCGATAATTTTTTTCTCCTCGGAAACAATAAACTTCTCCGCGCTTTTTTCCGCCCGCTTTACGCCGCCAATAATTTTTTCTTCTTCAGCTTTAATATATTGGGCGGCTTTTTCCGCTTCTTCGGAAACCAGCCCGCGGACATCTTTTAATTCCCTTTTGGCCGATTCGTAAGCCCGGGTAAAATCTATGGATTTTTTCTTATTATTGAACATTTTACTGAATATAAAAACCAAATTTTTACAATCAAAACCTAATGCTGATTATAGCAGGTATTTATATATTTTCAATGCCGCCTCGCAACATCACTCCCTCCTCAACGCTTCAACCGGATCCAGCCGGGCGGCTTTGCGCGCCGGATAAAGCCCGAAAGCCAGGCCGAATAAAAGGGAAAAACCGATTGCCACCGGATAAGCCCTGATCGGCACGGCGAATTCCCAGGCCAGGCCGAAATTGGACGCGAGGAGCGAAATAAACCAGGAAACGATTATTCCGAAAACAATGCCGATAACGGCTCCGGTGAGGGTTATGAGAATTGATTCAAATAAAAATTGAGCCATAATGTCCTTGTATTTGGCGCCGATTGATTTCCGCAGGCCGATTTCCGGCGTCCGCTCCGAAACCATGACATACATAATATTCATCACTCCGACCCCGCCGACAACTAGCGATATGGCGACAATGGCGAGCAAAAGAAGAGTCAGGGCGCCGGTGACCGTGTCTAAAATTTTCATCATCTCAGCCATGGTTATTACCGCGAAATCGTCGCGATCCGGGTCGGTGATGTTGTGATTTTCGCGGACTATTAAACGGATTTGTTCGGCGGTTTCGTCAGCCAGATTAACGTCATTTAACTCATGGATCATGTACATGACATGATCAATGCCCATTACTTTTTTTTGCAAAGTCCGGATCGGAACGTATACATAATCGTCAAAATTCATGAAAGCCATGGCCCCGCGCTCTTCCATTACCCCGATAACCCGGAATTTCTGCTTCCTGATTCGTATTGACTGGCCTAAAGGGTCGCTATCACCGAACAATTTTTCCTTGATTTTAGCGCCGAGCACGGCGACTTCCATGAGCGAACGGTCTTCGGCATCGGTAAAAAAACGACCAGCGCCGATTTCCGACTGGTCAATGTCAATATAGCTCGCGCTGGTTCCGAAAAGAAAGGATTTTTTCAGTTCGTTGGCGTAGCTAACCTGTTCCTGCCCGAGAATTCCGGCGTAGCTTCGCGCCACGTTCGGCAGTTTATCAATATCGTCCATGTCCGCGATTTTTAGGGTGGTTACCTGAACGCCCTGAGCCTGAGCCATGCCCTGCTCCGTGTCCGAAGCCCGGCCAGTCGCGGTTTTTTTCGGCACCCGGAGTTCGGTTTCAATGATGTTGGTGCCGAAAGCTTCAACCTGGCCGACAACGAGCCGCCGGATTCCCTCGCCCGCCGAAAAAACGATTATCACCGAAGCGATGCCGATGACAATGCCTAAGATCGCCAGCGCGGTTCGGCCTTTGTTGGCTCTTAAAGCTTTTGAAGCGATTTTTAAGGAGGAAAGCATGTTATAGCGGGCTTTTGATATTTTTAAGGCTTGGGTTGGTAACTTTGGTATAAACCTGCGTTGTCCTGATATTGGCGTGCCCGAGCAATTCCTGAACATAACGCACGTCCACGCCGTTTTCTAAAAGATGCGTGGCAAAGCTGTGCCTGAGCGAATGAAATGTCGCGTCTTTTTGGATATTTGATTTTCTCAGGGCGTTTTCAAAAATTTTTTGGGCGGTTCGTTCGGTTATTTTCCCTCCGCGCTCGCTCGCGAAGACGTAATCGTTCAGGTTTTTTCCGGAAAAATTCTTTTTAATATCTTCCGTCAGTTTTTCCGGTAAAATGGTAATGCGGTCCTTATTGCCTTTCGCTCTTTTAAGATGGATGGTCAATTCCGGCAAATTTATGTCTTTGACTTTCAGGTTGATAATTTCACTGACGCGCAAGCCGCCGGAATAGGCGAGAGCCACTATCAGCCTATGCTTTTCGTTGGCAATTGTTTCTAAAATAGCCCGTATTTCATCTCGCGACAAGACAACAGGAAGCTTGCTCGGAGTTTTGGCGAATTTTATGTCAATCTTATTTTTATATTTTAGCACATTCCAGCAGAAAAAGTTGATCGCTTGCAGGTTTTGGTTGGTAGTTTGAGAGGCCGCGCCTTTTTCTATTATAGACAGAAGATATTGTTTTATGAAATCAACGTCAACTGAATTAAAGCCGCTCTGTTTCGCTTGCAAATATTTTTCCACGCAAAATACATAACTCTTGATAGTTTTAGGACTGTAATTCCGCAACTTTAACTCAATTTCTAATTTTTTCAGATAGACATCCATTTAATTGCTGTGTATAATTAAGCTACAATTAAATTGTATCCAATATTCGTTAAAAACACAATATACCGTACAATATACGAAAACACTTCGGATATAAAGGAGTTAGACAAAATGTGCTCGCTTCGCTCGCGTAATATTTTATCTAACGCGCGCGGGCAAGCCCTCGTTAGCCGCTGCGCGCTCGCTTCGCTCGCACACATCGTCTAACTCGGGATATCCGAAACGTCC
>JBAZUL010000003.1:0-98781 GCA_041661405.1 Patescibacteria group bacterium | reverse complement strand
TAGCTACCTTCGGTTTGGATAAGCGCTGAAAGCATCTAAGCGCGAAGCCGTCTTCAAGATTAGATTTCACAGGAAGGCGAGAGACTATCGCCTTGATAGGCTCCAGGTGTAAGCATAGCAATATGTTGAGCCGAGGAGTACTAATATTCCATTTGATTTTCCCACGCTTTTGATTCTTATTGATTAAATTTTTTTGGTTTTGATCTAGATTCCATCATCTTGGTGCTTCAAGAGAAAGGGTCACACCTGTTCCCATCCCGAACACAGAAGTTAAGCCTTTCATCGCCGATGGTACTTGGGCCTGAGCCCTGGAAGAGTAGGCCAGCGCCAGGATAATGGAATTTAGCATAAACACTCCGAATAAAACCCGGAGTGTTTTATATCCGGAAGAGTACCCCGCATTTTGCGGGGAGGATAATGGAATTTAGAAAAGAAAAATCCCGAGTACTCGGGATTTTTTTGTTGGTTTTTCTTGTGGATAACCTGTTAATTGAAAACAATAATTATGACAGTTAAGCTAGTATAATATAGCTAACTTTAAATAAATAATGTGTATATATTAAAATATGCAGGAAAATACTTGACAGTTATTCGGACGGGTGTATAATTATATTTAGATGAGTTTTTGTTCTTTTTTGATCCCGCGTTCGTGGGGTCGTTGCTCTTTTAACTTTTAAAGAGATTTTAGCGGGTTTAGTCGCTCTTAGTTCCGCCTGAGGCGCGGATGAGCAACTGAATATGCTAAAATCGGAAAGGAGTTCGTATGAGGAAAGGACTTTTAGACCCATGTGGATATGGGTCTAAAAAAGAAGAAGACAGGCCGGACTTGAGACCTGTCGACTTTGCCTGGTATGTTGAACAGGCAAAGAAAGTCCTCCGGGAATTTCTGGAGGACGATAAGAAAAAATAGCAGGGGAGAGCCGAAGATCTCCCCTGCTCCACATCTTCTTCCATGGTAAAATTAAGTTATGAGAATATTATGTATCAAACCATTTTAAAAAAACTTGATCTCTCGGACAAGGAAATAAAAGTGTACTTAAAGCTTCTTGAAAACGGGGCGATTTCGGTGCGGGGTCTTTCGGAATCAACCGGCTTGAACCGGGGGACGACTTATGATATTTTAAAGCAATTGCGGGAGATGGGGCTCGCGAGCTACTACCATCAGGAAACCAAGCAGAAGTTCGTCGCTGAAGATCCGGAAAGGCTTTTAAGGCTCTTAAACGAGCGGGAAGAAAAATTAAAAGAAGCCAGGATAAAAATTAGCGGAATTATCCCGGAGCTAAAATCTTTAAAGGAAAAAGAAGGCGGCCGGCCGGTAACGAAGTTTTACGAAGGCAATGAAGGCGTCCGGCTGATATTGGAGGACGTTCTTGAATCCATGGAGAGTGAAAGCGAAAAAGAATATTTTGTTTATTCTTCCACCAAAGCCTCGGAGGCGATTAATTCGGCTTATCCCGGATTTACCGAAGCGCGGATAAAAAGAAAAATTTACGTAAAAGTGATTTCATTGGCCGCGGGAGGAAAGACGCACGGCCTGGACGAACGGCGTTGGCTCGGTCTGTCAAAAGACTCGGCCACTTTCATAATAATCTACGCCGGCAAGTGCGCTTTTATTTCTCGCGACGCGGCCGACAACCCGGTCGGAGTGATTATAGAAAACCGGATGATTTACGAGACTCAGAAGATTTTGTTTGGGGAGTTGTGGGAAAGAATAAAATAGTTAAAAGTTTAAAGCTTAAAGCTAAAAGTTAAGATTATAAGTTTGAAAAAAAACTTTGAACTTTGAATTTATGTTTTATAATTTCGGAATAGTAATACTCGCCGCCGGACAGGGGAAAAGATTGGGGTGCGTTGATCTGCCGAAGGTGCTGTTGCCAATCGGCGGGCGGCCGATTCTTTCGTATATTTTGGAGACTTTGGAAAAAGGCGGAATACCAAAAGGAAATATCTGCCTGGTTGTCGGATTTAAATCTGATAAGGTTGAAGAAACGGCGGGAAAAAAATATGTTTACGCCCGACAGGCTGAACAGCTCGGGACGGCGCACGCGGCGCATACCGGAGAGATGGCTTTGCCGGCCGAGATTGATAACTTTTTAGTCCTCAACGGAGACGATTCGGTTTTTTATGAATTTGAAAGTTTAAAAAAATTAATTAACGCTCACCTTAAAAGCAAAAATGTTTTAACCCTTTTGACTTGCAGGGTTGGTGATCCGTCGCTTTTAGGAAGAGTGGTGAGAGATGAAAATAAAAAACTTAAAGCCGTAGTTGAGAAAGAGAATATAACTGAAGAAATGAAAGAAATTAACGAGACCAGCACCGGGACTTTTTGTTTCAATCGGGAATGGTTTAAAAAAACATTTCCTAAGCTGAAACTGATTCCGATATTAAATGAATGCGGCTTGCCTTTGTTTATTGATGAAGCAAATATAGAGAGGGCCGCGTACGACGCGGTTATCCTGGAAAATCCGGACGAATGGTTCGGAATAAATACGCCGGAACAGTTAGAGGAGGCAAACAGGCGGAAGTATAAACAAGAGCACTAACATAGATGTCTATTTAATTATATGGCAAAGTTAATTGGTTGATTAGTTAATTAGGAGCTAAAAAACTAATCAACTAACACATATGTGCGGAATTATCGGATACTTTGGAAAACAAGAGGCTTTGCCGATTATCGTGGGCGGCCTGAAAAAACTTGAATACCGGGGGTATGATTCGGCCGGCGTGGCTGTTATCGGTAATGACGGGAAAGTTTTTTCCTGCAAGGAAGTGGGCAAAATCAAAGAACTGGAAGAAAAAATTTCCCATGACAAGGGATTGCTTTGTTGTGAAAAGGCTGGTGGCAATGGCAAAACTCATGTCCACGTCGGCATCGGTCATACAAGATGGGCGACGCACGGCGCGCCGACCGAGATAAACGCCCATCCGCATACCGATTGTACCGGGAAAATTTGGCTGGCGCATAACGGGATAATTGAAAACTACCAGGCCCTGAAAGTGACCTTGGAATCGCGCGGCCATAAATTCAAATCCGAAACCGATACCGAGGTAATCGCCCACTTAATCGAAGATTTTTATTCGGGCAGTTTGACCGAAACTCTTATGAAAGTCTTGAAACTGCTAAAAGGGACTTATGGCCTTGTTGTTATGCACTCGGACGAACCGGAAAAACTTTTAGCCGCGAGAAACGGCAGTCCCTTGGTAATCGGACTCGGCGAAAATGAAACGATTTTCGCTTCCGACGTGTCGGTTATCCTCCGCTACACCCGCCAGGCGGTTTATTTAAACGACGGCGAAGTGGCCGAAATAAACGGTAGCGGTTTAAAAATTTACGACCTGGAGCAAAACGAAGTGGCTAAGGATGTAAGTGAGGTGGAATGGGACGATGAAGCCTGCGAAAAAGGCGGCTACGCCCATTTTATGCTCAAAGAAATTTTTGAACAGCCCGAATCAATCGCCAATAGCATGCGCGGCCGGACGATTCCGGAACAAGGCAAAGCCAAGCTCGGCGGACTGGAAAGCGCGCTTAGCCGAATCAGGGAAATTGAAAAAGTAATTATTACTTCCTGCGGAACGGCGCGCTTAGCCTCTATGGTCGGTGAATACATGCTGGAAGAATACGCCGGAGTTGATACGGAAGTGGATTACGCTCATGAATTCCGTTACCGCAAGCCGGTGATAAATAACAAAACCGCTTTGCTCGCCATCAGCCAGTCCGGGGAAACGGCCGATACATTAGCCGCGGTCCGGGAAGGAAAAGAAAAAGGCGCTTTGACTTTGGGCATTGTGAATGTCGTCGGCTCTACGATCGCGCGCGATACTGACGCCGGAGTCTATAACCATACCGGTCCGGAAATCGCCGTCGCTTCAACCAAAGCTTTTACGTCCCAGCTGGCGATTCTCGCTTTAATTACCGTAATGCTTGGCCGACAAAGAGAGATGTCGCTCGTTACCGGAGAAAGGATTATCCGCGAGCTTTCGGAACTGCCGGAAAAAATCAGGGAAGTCTTAAAACAAAACGAGCATATTTTACATATCGCCCAAAAATACTGCCATTATAAAAATTTCGCTTTTTTGGGAAGAAAATACAATCATCCAATCGCCATGGAAGGGGCGCTGAAATTAAAAGAATTGTCCTACATCCACGCCGAAGGATTCGCGGCCGGGGAAATGAAGCACGGCGCCATTGCCATGATTGACGAAAATTTCCCGTCGGTCTATATCGCTCCGGAAGACAGCGTTTTTGAAAAGAACTTAAGCAACATGATGGAAATAAAAGCGCGGGGAGGAAAAATAATTGTAGTTACCACCGAAGGCAATGACCGGGTAAAAGAGGTTGCCGATGAAGTAATTTATATTCCAAAAACTTTAGAAATGCTCACCCCGATCTTGTCGGTCGTGCCGCTCCAGCTATTTGCTTATCACATGGCGGTCTTAAACGGCCGCGACGTTGACCGGCCGAGGAATTTGGCGAAAAGCGTAACTGTGGAATAATATAGAAAAAGCGATTTTTTTATTCAATAGCTAAAATAAAAAGTGAAGGATAGAATGTGGTTAATATAATCACCATTGTTCTAAAATCACTGAAGATATCAGTATGACGATAAAAGTTGACAGAGATAATTGTATAAGATGCGGAGCCTGCGAACGGCTCTGTCCGGAAGTTTTTAGGCTGGATGAGGAGGGACTCGCGGTAGTAACAAAAGAGGAGCCGACTGGCGGACTGGATGAAGCGATTGATGCTTGCCCGACCGGGGCGATTACGGCCCAGTAAAATTATTGCTTAATTTTTTCTTATTGCCTAAAATAGAAGTAAGCCAAAAAAACTTAAATTCAGATTTATATATTAAAAAACCGGAAAAAAGGGTCAAAACCATATGGGAATTAAACAAACCGTCGAGGCAATTTTGCCTCCGGATTCCGAGCCGGAAGACAGCAGTAAATCAGCTCGCAGGCCAGAGAAGGCTTATCTTAGGCCGGTCAAGGGTTCTCCGAAAGCTGATTCACACGCTGATTTGGCAGATGAACGGTTAATGCCTGAGTTAAAAACTAAGGTGGAAATGTTTAAGAAAAAATATGTAGCTTCAAGAGATAATCTTGATATTTTTGATTGTATTGTCAAGAATTTAGGGTCAACAAACAACTTTTTTCTTTATCACCATGTTGACGGTAAAGAATCAGAAGAAGAGTTTCAAGCTGGCGCGCCTAAGGTCGAGCCGCAGTCGGACATCCGGCACGCAATAAAAGATATGATTGAGCGCTTAAACAATGAAAAGAACATCAAGGGCGACGAGCGGCTGGAGCTTGATTCACTGGAAAAGATTTTGATAAAAACAGAAGAAGCGAGACGCAGGCTATTGTTATTGAAGAAAGCCCGCTTTGAGATAGAAAGGAAAACAGCGGTTTATTTAGCTTTCCAAAAAAATACAGACAGCGGGTATGAGGCAATGGGCCATCAATTGAATAAAGAAGAAATTGATTCCATAAAGAGATATCTCGCCAACCCGGCAAAGCATCAGGACAAGCGGATGGAAGAGAAAATTAAAAATTTTAGCGGGTTGATTACCAGAGAAGATATGTTATACGTTATTAATAATCCGGGGTCGGGTGCGCCAATAGACGCGCTTGATAAAAAAATTTTTGAATTTGATGGTGAGGAAAAAAGGCAAGAGCAGATATTAAATTCCGCGGCCCATGGATTGGAATTATTCCGAAACCAGCTGTATAAATATTTTCAAAGCGACCTTGATCAATACCGGTCGTTTTCTTACTATTCAAAGAGACCAGATGAATATATCGCGGCAATGCGTAAAATGGATTTTTTAAAATAGTATGAAATATTTCGGTACCGATGGAATTCGGGGAAAAGTCGGGGAGGAAGTAATGAGTCTGTCCATGGCTTTTAGGTTGGGCGTTGCCATGGCAGAGTTTAGCCGGTCCCAGGGCAAAAAGCCAAAAATCATCATCGGCCGGGATACCAGGAGATCAGGAGAAATGCTATCCAATGCCGCCGTCGCGGGCATTGAATCTTCCGGCGGAGAAGCGGTCATGGTTGGAGTCATTCCAACACCGGGTTTAGCCTTCCTTGCTAAGTCCGGTGATTTTAGTTTGGGTTTGGAAGTTTCCGCTTCCCATAACGACGCGAGCTGGAATGGTTTTAAGATTTTTACCGGGGAAGGGGATAAACTGGACTCAGGGCAAGAGGAAAAAATTGAAGAGCTTATTGGCGGCAGGGTTGCCGGAAAAACAGATTGGGGCGGGACAAAACCGGATGATCCCGAAATAATTACTGATGCCGTGGAACAATATGAAACCGGATTGCTTAACGCCCTGCCTAAAAATTTTGAAGCCAAAGGATTTAAAATTGTTCTTGATTGCGCCAACGGGGCAAGCCATGAAATAGCCCCTAGAATTTTTAAAAAAATTGGCGCCGAAGTCGTTACTATTTTTAACCAGCCGGACGGGAAAAACATTAATGACGGTTGTGGATCTCAATATCCGGAAAACTTGCGGCAGGAAGTGGTAAAATATGAGGCTAACCTCGGTTTGGCTTTTGACGGCGACGGCGATCGGGTGATCGCTGTTGACGAAAAAGGCGGAGTATTAAACGGCGACCAGCTTTTGTATATTTTCGCCAAGATGTTAAAAGAAAAAGGCGAGCTGGGAAATGATGTCGTAGCCAGCACGGTAATGAGCAATCTGGGATTTGTGGTTGCCTTAAAAAATTTAGGTGTTAAGCACGCCTATACTCCGGTTGGCGACCGGGAAGCGTACGGGGAGATGAAAAAAACCGGCGCGATAATCGGCGGCGAAGAATCCGGGCATATTATTTTCCGGAGTTTTCTTTCCTCAGGCGACGGAATTTTAACCGGCTTGAAATTGCTGGAAGCGATGAAATATTTTAAGAAACCGATGTCAGCGCTGGCAAAAGAAATCGTCTTTTTCCCCAAACTGCTTTTAAACATCCCGGTAAAATCAAAACCGGAATTGTCGGAAGTCCCGGAAATTGCTAAAGTTATAAAAGAAGCCGAAGCGCATTTCGGTTCCGAAGGACGCGTCGTCGTCCGCTACTCGGGGACGGAGAATCTATGCCGGGTAATGGTGGAGGGGCGGGAAGAAAATGAAGTGAAGAGTTGGGCGGAGAGGATAGCGGCGATAATCAGCAGGCAATTAAACTAGCGATTTTTAAACTATGAAAATCCAGCAAAAAGAAATACCGTCTAAAGGAATTAAATTTTTTGTGAATAACGAAGATGGCAAAGAAGTTGGGCGGGGGTATTTATTTTTATTAACCAACGAGCTTCATGATACGCCCTTCGGGTTTATTGAGGACGTTTATATTGACGAATCCTGCCGGGGGCGGGGATTGGGATCCGGCATTGTGAAAGAAATGATTTTAAAAGCCAAAGACCTCGGCTGTTATAAGCTTATTATAACGGCCCGCTATTCAAAACCCAAAGTCCGGGAGCTCTATCAGCGGCTCGGGTTTCGCGACTGGAGCACTTCTTTCAGGATGGATTTTTAAAACGCGGATTTTTCGCTGATAAAAACGCTGATATCGCGCGGATTCAGACTATGCAAAAAATTCTTGACCTCCACATCCATTCCAAATACTCCCGGGCGTGTTCAAAGAATTTGACGCTCTTCAATATTGGCGCGGCCTGCCGGATTAAAGGGATTGATATTATCGGCACCGGGGATTTTACCCATCCGCGGTGGTTTTCGGATATAAAAAAAGAGCTGGAAAGATGCCCGGCGAAAAAAGGGAAAGCGGATAATGATTTGTATAAATTAAAATCTGCGCCGGATGATAAGGTCAAATTCATATTATCCGCCGAGATTTCATTGATCTATAAGGACAACGGAAAAGCGCGGCGAATCCACCTGGTCTTGCACGCTCCGAACATGTTCGCGGCGGAAAAATTAAATAACCACTTGGAAAAAAGCGGTTATAACATTAAATCCGACGGCCGACCCATACTCGGGATGAAAGCGCCCGAATTAGTGAAATTATGCCTTTCAATCCATCCGAAGTTTCTCATATATCCGGCTCATGTCTGGACGCCCTGGTTTTCGGTTTTCGGCTCTAAATCCGGTTTTGATTCTATGGAAGAATGTTTTAAGGATCAGGCGGAAAACATTTACGCCCTGGAAACCGGACTCTCAAGCGACCCGGAAATGAACTGGCGGGTTTCCGCTCTGGACCGGATGACGATCATTTCCAATTCAGACGCGCACTCTCCGGCTAACCTCGGACGCGAAGCCAATATTATGGATTTGGAAAATGAAAGTTATGATGAGATTTACGAAACAATAAAAAATAAGGATTTAAAAAAACTGAAAGGCACGATTGAATTTTATCCGGAAGAAGGCATGTATCATTTTGACGGACATCGGGAACATAGCCTCAGGCTTACTCCGGCGGAAACAAAGAAAAATAAAGGTGTTTGCCCGGTATGCAAAAAGCCGATAACTATCGGAGTGGTTTACCGGGTGGAGGAATTGGCGGACAGGGATGAAGGATTTAAACCGGAAAATGCCGCTCCGTTCGTGAAGCTCGTGGGATTGGATAAAATCATCGCCGAAGCGATAGGAGTGAAAGCGCGGAGTTCAAAAAAAGTCCAGGCCGAATATGGCAAAATGATAAGAAAAGGCGGGACGGAAATTAATATCCTCCTTAAAATGCCGGTTGAAGATATAAAAAAAATAACCCGGCCGGAAATCGCCGAAGGGATTCGGCGGGCAAGAGCCGGGGAACTCCATATTGAACCCGGTTATGACGGAACTTACGGGACGGTAAGAATATTTAGCGATGAGGAGAGAGCTGAAGCAAAGCAAAGGAAGTTGTTTTAAAAAGGCCAATAAGTTTACTCAAATATTATTCTAACGATTTCCGGCCGGACAGTCGTCCGCATGGGCGGGCCCCAGGTACCGGCGCCGGAGGTGGTGTAAAGCGAAAAATCGCCGTCTTTATGAAGGCCGTAATCAAGGCCATTGTAAACCAGGCTGGTGATGAAATTTACCGGCCAAACCTGGCCGGCGTGGGTATGGCCGGAGAGCATTAAATCCACTCCGGCATTTTTAGCCTTTTCGGCGTAGTCCGGCACCGGTTCATGATAAAGAAGAATTGATGGCTTGGTCTTATCCGCGGAATTGAGGATTGGATCAATATTTTTTCTTATTTCTTTTACGGGGTAATTTATTCCGACTACCTGCACTCCATCCAGATCTATTATCTCGTCTTCCATTGTTTTCACCGGCGTGAAAGTAAGAGCTTTTTTGATTTCGGCCAGGCCGTCGTAGGTCTCGTGGTTGCCGGTGATAAAATAAATTCCCATCGGCGCCTTTAATCCGGCAAGGGGAGCGGCCAGCTCTTCATAATCCCGGCAAGTGCCGTCAAACAAGTCTCCGGTTATGAATATTAGGTCAGGCGTTTCTTTATTGATAAGCCTGACTATTTTTTCCGCGAATGGAGCGCGGTTAATGGCGCCGAGATGAACATCGGAAATATGAATAGCGGTTTTTCCAGTCCAGGCGTCCGGCAGGTTCTGAATCCCGGCCGGTATGGTTTTAACCCTGATTTGGTCGGCGTTCCAGAATCCGTAAGCCGACCATAACAGGGCGAGTAAGATGAGGAGGATTCCTAACCACTTTAGGTTTAATCCGCTATTTGAAAATTTAAAAATGGCGATAATAATCCAGCCGAGCGAAAAGGCAAGTATCAGGTTCATGGCCAGTCCGGTCCAGAGCGAGAAAAAATAATAGGCGGCCTTCAAAACGGGAGACTGAAACCAGTAAAGCAGTATGGCCGAGGCGACGAAACCGAGCGATAAAACGACGAGACCCGCGTAAACGGTGACTTGTTTTTTCCCCCGGGTTATGTTAAAAAATTTAACAGCCGAAAAGCCGATAAAGGCGTGGCTGCCGAATATTACCAGGCTGGTCAAAAGAAGAGAGATAATAATTATAAACATATTGTTAATATAGCCTTAATGAATTAATTGTATCATTTTTCTGGTTAAGAGGCGAATTCTATTCTTCGTTATTAATAATTTTTTATGTCAGCAGAAAAATATGCGAAAAAATAATAAAGGAAATCGCAGGATTTTAGCGGCGGTGTTTGTCGTTTTGTTGCTTTTGTCCGGTTGTTCCCTGGGAGCGTCAAATATTACGTCCTCTGTCGGAGCGCTAAGCGTCGATCAATCCAGAAGTCCGGAGACCGGAGCCAACCAGTTAAGCGCGGTGACAGATCCGGGCCAGTTAAAAGTTGACGGCGCTCAAAATAAAAAGCCGGCAATTAACTCTGGCAACCCTGCTCAAAATCAAAGCCGGGGATCCGGACAACCGAATCCATCCGGTACTGGAAACGGCGATTCCGGCTTGGGAGAGAATGCTCAGATTCCGTCGTCGGGCGAAAAAACCTATACCCTTGACGAAGTAGCCGCCCATAGCGCCAGGACGGATTGCTGGCTGGCGATTAACGGCTCGGTTTACAACGCTACCCAATATATTTTTTCCCATCCCGGCGGTTCGGCGGCCATAATTAATTATTGCGGCCAGGACGCGACCGGCGCTTTTAATTCGCAAAGGAGTAGCCATTCCGCAGAAAAAACCGGAGCGATAATGAAATCGTTAAAAATCGGAATTTTAAAATAAGGATTATTAACTGATCCGGCGAAAATATGAACAGCCGAATATTAGAGGCCATCGGATAATATGTTTATTTAATTGATAAACAGGACGGGGATATGGTAAAATTAGAACATGAAGCTAGGGAGGGCAATAATTTCATTATTATTGATTCCAATTTTAACGGTTTGTTTTCATAATACCGGGGTAGCCGCTAACCCGCCGGCGGTTTTAATAAACGAAATCGCCTGGATGGGGACGGCCGAGTCGGCTAATAATGAATGGATGGAACTGAAAAACACGACAGACGCGGAAGTTGATTTGTCCGGGTGGATTTTTAAAGCGGGCGACGGACAGCCAAAAATAAATTTAAATGGAAAGATAGCCGGCGGCGGCTATTTTTTATTGGAACGGACGAGCGATAATCCGGTGCCCGGCATTCCGGCTGACCAGCCAAATTATTCCGGCGCTTTGGGAAATGACGGCGAAATTTTGGAATTATTTGACGGCTCGGGAAATTTGGTTGACCGCGTTGATTTTAGCGCGAAATGGAAATTAAACGGCGCGGGCGACGTTGTCGGCGATAACGCGACTAAGCGGACAGCGGAAAGAAGAGTTGACGGCGCCTGGCAGACGAGCCTTGATCCGGGAGGAACGCCAAGAGCGGAAAACAGCGCCGGAGAACCGCCGGCTAGCGAACCAGCGGACGAGAATGAGGAAAATCCGGATCAGGGCGAAGACAAAACCGGAGAAGAAATTGAGCCGCCGGCCGATACTTCTTCGGACGCTGAAATAAACGACAGCCAGAATTCAGCCAGGCTGGGCGAAGTTTTAATTAATGAGCTGGTGAGCGATCCGGCGGACGACGAGGTGGAATGGGTGGAAATTTTTAATACGACTTCCCGGGAATGGGATTTATCCGGCTGGACATTAGAAGACGGAAGCGGCGCTAAAACCGCTTTAACCGGAAAAATATCCGCTAGCGGGACGGAAAAATATTATGTCATAGAAAAGCCCAAAGGGAATTTAAATAATAAGGGCGACTTGATTATTCTTAGAGACGTTAAAGCAAATCTTATTGACCAGCTCGCTTACGGCGACTGGGATGACGGCAGTCCGGAGAATAACGCTCCGGTTGCTTCGGATCCTAATTCACTCGCGAGAATCATGGACGGCTATAATACTTTTAATAACAAAAACGATTTTCAGGCAACAAAAAAAATCACTCCGGGGTTTGGCAATATTATTGAAGCGGAAGATGACCCGGAGAGCGTGAAACAGTCCGGAGTTTGCGTTGATATAATATTCACAGAAATTCTGCCTGATCCGGCGGGTGAAGACGGCGAAGATGAATTCATTGAACTATATAATTTCGGCAAAGCGGAAATTGATTTAACCAGCTGGAAAATAAAAGACGAAAGCGGAAAGCAGTTCGTTTTTAAAAAAGAAACTGCCGGAGCGGGCGACGGAAAACAGGCGGGCATGATATTAAAATCCGGAGAGTATAGCGCGGTTTACCGGAGCGAAAGCAAATTGGCTTTGAATAATACGAAAGATTTTCTGGAACTTTTTGAACCGGAAAAAGAAAAAGCCTGCAAGAGCTTAAATTACGAAAAAGCAACGGAAGGTTTTAGCTATAGTTATGATTTTTCGGAAAAACGCTGGGTCTGGTCAGAAGTCGCGACTCCGGACGCGGAAAATAAAATAAAAAAGATGAACGCCGCGCCTGAGGCTGATTTTAATAATCCCGAAAAAATCCTGGCCGGGATCCCGATCCGCTTTGACAGCTCGGATACGGCTGACGAGAATGGGGACGCGCTAAAATTTTTTTGGGATTTTGGCGACGGGATTGTAAATAGGTTGGCGAACCCGGAGCATACTTTTTTAAAGGCCGGAAATTTTGCCGTTAAGCTCGCCGTATCAGACGGCCAGGCAACATCCACTAAAGAGAAAGTTATTAAAGCTCTGGCGCCCGGCGACGATAGCGCTGATGGCAAAAATAGCGGGATTGACGGCGATAATGAAGATTCGGATATAACCCTGGCGAAAGATCAGCCTAATTTAACCGGTCTAAGGATTAACGAAATTTTTCCTGATCCGTCCGGATCTGACCTGGACGGAGAATTTATTGAGCTTTGGAATTCGGGCGGAGTAAGGATGAATGCGATAAACTGGATTTTGCGGGACGCGAGCGCGAGCGGCAAATACCGGATAAAAGACGATTTGTGGCTGGAGCCGGACGCGCTCTTTATGGTTAAAAGGGAAATAAGCGGCTTGACCTTAAATAACGATACTGATAAAGTCCGGCTTTTTAATAGTTTGGACGAGCTGAGCGAGGAAGTGGAATACTCCGGAGCGATGGAAGGCGCAAGTTACGCTAAAGGGGAAAACGGTAAATGGTTTTGGACGACTAAAGTTACGCCCGGAGAAAAAAATATCATTGCCGCGGCCGAAATTGCTTTGAAAAACGGCTCTGCCAAAAGCGGGACAGTAAAAGGCGTAAAAAACGCAACTGCCGCGGATGACTCAGAGTTTCAGGCGCTGGAATTAGATAAGGTTTATGAAATTGAAAAAGGAGAAAAAATTTCAACCCGGGGAATCGTCGCGGTTCTGCCCGGAGTTTTCGGATCCCAGTATTTTTACATAATCAGCGGGGCGTCTTTGAGTCCTTCGACCAATCCGGCGCCTGAACAGGATAAAGAGGATGCTGTAATAGCTGGAGCCGGCGGGGAAGGCGATGCTCCGGAGAACTGCGGCATTCAGGTCTATAACTACAAAAAAGAATTTCCGGATTTAAAAGTCGGCGACATTGTTGAAGTCCGGGGCGAGATAACGGAAATTTCGGGCGAGAAGCGGATTAAAACGTCCATGCCTGAAGACATGAAAATCATCCAACCCGGCAATCCGCCCGAACCGGCGCGGGTAACCGGAAACGGGATTGAAGATGCGGTTTCCGGCGGACTGGTAAAAATAGCCGGGCTGATTACGGAGAGGAAAGGCTATCAGTTTTACATTGACGACGGCGAGGCCGAAGCCGTCGGTTATATTAAAAAAAGCACCGGCATAAAAACCGCTGAAGTCGTTGAAGGAGATGAAATAGAGCTCACCGGAATCCTTATCCGGAACGATTCGGGCGCGCGGATTTTTCCGAGAGGTCCTGAGGATTTAGTGAAAGCGAAGAAAACCGCGGCTTTGGACGGTTCGGGAAACGGGAGCGGCGCGGAAGTCCAAATCGCCGGGGAACTGCCGCCGGCCGATGAATGGGCGATTGCCGGCCGCGATCGGAAACTGCAAATGTTCAAGTATTTTCTGATCATCGCCGGCGCCGCGATAATCGGGCTTTTAATCTGGCTCGGGAAACTGTTAAGGGAGAAAGATTGAATAATTATTGTAATTTCGCGGAAAAGCGAAAATAGTTTGTCCAAAATTTGGCAATCGGCTATAATGCAGACAGAAGGCAGTTAATAGTATTTTTATGGATGCTAACACAAAAATAGCGATTTTTGAAAATTTCCAAATTCGCCGGCATTATGACGAAAAGGCGGAGATTTGGTATTTTTCTGTGGTGGACATAATCCGGGCATTACTGGATCAGCCCGACTTTCAAGCAGCCAGAAATTATTGGAAAGTTTTGAAAAATCGCTTAAAAGCGGAAGGAAGTGAAGCGGTTACAAAATGTAACCGGTTGAAAATGATCGCCGAAGATGGAAAAATGAGAGAAACCGATGTCGCTAATCCCGAAACTATTTTTCGTCTTATCCAATCCGTGCCATCCAAAAAAGCCGAACCGATAAAATTGTGGCTGGCCAAAGTCGGTTATGAAAGATTGCAGGAAATGTCTGATCCGGAAAGGTCTTTGAATCGGGCGCGGGAAAACTGGAAAAAACACGGCCGAAGCCAAAAATGGATCCAGCAGAGGATGATGGGGCAGGAGACGCGGAATAAATTGACGGATTACTGGAGTGAACACGGAATTTCCGAAAAACAGGAGTTTGCTATTCTAACCAATATTATTCATAAGGAATGGTCGGATCTGACGGTAAAGGAACATAAAAATCTGAAAGGACTAAAATCCCAAAATTTGCGCGACCATATGAGCGAGGCGGAATTGATTTTCACGGCTCTGGCGGAATTTTCTACCCGGCAATTCGCCCAAAGTGAAAACGCCGATAGTATGGAGGAAAACAAGCTTGCCGGAAGAAGAGGCGGAGGCGTGGCGAGGAGAACGCGGATTGATTTGGAGAGCAAGACCGGAAAGAAGGTGATATCTTCCGGTAACTTTTTAAGGAAACCGGATGGGAAGATGTTGTTGAAGAAGAAGAAATAATTGGCTATAATAAAGATAGCAAAGCAACTAATAATAGCTTGCGTTTGATTTTTTTGCGGTGTTTGATTTATGAAAAAAGAAAGCAATAAAATTATAATTTATACTACCGACGACGGCAAGACCCGGGTTGAAGTGAAATTGGATCATGAAACAGTGTGGCTGACGCAAAAACAGATGGCGGAGCTTTTTGATTGCAGTATTGATAATGTCGCCTTGCACCTGAAGAATATTTACATAGAAAGAGAATTAGAAGAAAATCGAACATCCGAGGAATCCTCGGTAGTTCAAAAAGAGGGAGTTAGAGCGGTAAACCGCCCAGTCAAACTATATAACCTTGATGCAATTATTTCCGTCGGTTATCGGATAAATTCTTTGCGAGGCACCCAGTTCCGGATTTGGGCGACGCAGAGGTTAAAGGAATATATTATCAAGGGGTTTACTTTGGATGACGAACGGCTGAAACAAGGCGGCGAACGGGCGCGTTATTTCCAGGAACTTTTACAGCGAATTCGCGATATCCGTTCCAGCGAGCGAAACTTTTATCAAAAAGTGACGGATATCTACGCGACTAGCGTTGATTATAAAAAAGATACGGAAAACACCAAACAATTTTTCGCCACGGTGCAAAATAAGATGCATTATGCCGTGCATGGGCACACGGCGGCCGAGATAATCGTGAAACGAGCCGACAGCAAAAAGCCGCTGATGGGGCTGACAAGTTTTAAGGGAAATTATATTACCGCTCATGACATAAAAATTGCCAAAAATTATTTGTCGGAAAAAGAAATTAAACAGCTGAACTTAATCGTCTCGCTTTATCTTGATTTCGCGGAACTTCAGGCTACCAATGAGCGGCTGATGACTATGCGAGACTGGATATCCAAGCTAGACGAATTTCTGAAATTAAGCGAGAAAAAGTTGCTAGCCAACGCCGGAATAATCAGCGCCAAAGAGGCGGAAGAAAAAGCCGGAGCGGAGTTTGAAAAATATCGCAAAAAGCAAGATAAAAATTACATTTCCGATTTTGACAGGGAAGTGAAAAAATTGCTGTTGTCGAAAAAGAAGAAATAATCGGCTATAATATACTCAAGAACCAAGCAAGCCAGAAAGTTTTAAAATACATAAACCAATCCCGCGCCTTTGGCTGGAAGATAAGACAAGAAAGGAACGGGAAAACTAAAACCAAAGACATGTTCCAACGAATGTCTCTAAACAGAAGAGAATATACAAAAACTGAAATAGCTTGCCTGCCCGCTTCGACTCAGCGAGGCGAGTCGATGAGGCAGGCTCAGGGGGGGGGATTAACAGAAAATCAAAAATCAAATCTCAAAGTTAAAAATTTCAGATTCTTTAATTTTGTCTTTTTCTTCGCAATTTTTTTGGGAAGTTTTTTTGTTTTTGGGGCGGGGAGGGCGGAGGCGGCGACATATTATGTAGACTCCTCAGTGACTGACACTAATGTCGGGAGCGCCACGCCGGATTTTACCACCTATGACCACACTACTTTCGCCACCGACACCGGTACAGATTCTGTCTTCAAAACCATTGCCGACATCAATGCTTTTGCTGCTCTTCAGCCTGGCGACTTTGTTTATTTTAGAAAAGGACAAACTTGGAGAGAGCAGTTGACGGTTCCGGCTTCGGGGACGGACGGTAGTGTAATTACGTTCGGAGCGTTTGGGAGCGGGGATGATCCGAAGATTTACGGCAGCATGCAGGATAATGGCACTGGTTGGACAGGTCCGGACGGAAATGGGGAGTACAACAAGGCATACGCTACTGAACCTTTTTGGGTTATGCGTGGAAGTACAGTTTTGCTTAAAGGAACAATCGGTTCTCTTGGCGCAGACGAATGGAAATATTCTGGCGGAAATTTATATCTCGGCAGTGATCCTTCAGGAAATACGTTTGAAATCGCTCAAAGAATGGGGATAAGCACTAACGACAAAGATTATATAACGATAGATGGTTTGGTAATAGAATATTTTCAAGGTGAGGCAAGCGGGTCAACTAACGGAGGAGGTATTTATGCTACTCCTGGTTCTGATTACATAAATATAAATAATAACACTATTCAATCAGGTACTGGCTATGGCGCTTGCGTTAGAGGTGCTACTAATGTAACGATTGATAACAATATAATAAACTTGATTGAGTCTCAACAAATTGGTACTCAAGGAGATGGAATATTTGTGAGTTGGGAAATAGCAACGGAAAAAACACCAGAAGATATTGTTATTAGTAATAATGTAATTGGAGGAGGAGCGGACAGTATCGACAGGCAAGGAATCGCTGTTGTTGATGCTGATGGCATGGATATTTTTGGTAACACAATCAGTGGCGGACATGCCGGCGTCGATTTTGAACCAAACGCAGGTACTAATGAAGGAATAGATAACGGCAATGTTTACGAAAATACTATCAATAAAGTGGCTAATACAAGAGGCAGTACTACTAACTCGGGTATAGCTGTAAGCGGCGTAAATTCCAGTGCGGTTAAGATTTACAATAATACTATCACACTAGATGATTCTGGAGATACAAATGGAATATATGCGGGGGATTTTGGAGGATCAGGATGTGAAATATATGGAAATATAATAACAAATACGAGGAGAGGTATGGATATTGGGGCTAATACTTATCCAACCGGAGCATGGTTAGTGTATAGAAATTATATGTCAGGGGGAACAATCAATCATCTATACGGCATTGATTTGGGTACTTCACAGACTTTAACTGTTACAGTTTATAATAATGTCATTAATGGTTTCAACTCTTCTATTTATAACAATACTGTCGCCGGAGGTATCGCGGGTATTTTTTATGATAATGTTTTTTATGGATATACAGCTGGAAATGGTATTTATGTAGGAAATTATACGGGACATAATTTTACCATAAAAAACAATATTTTTGGATCTACGCCATCTACTAGGCATGTGAGATTTTCGGCGGGCATGACTGCAGTGGCTGATTATAATAATTATGCGGTTGATGGTGCTTGGTGGATGTGGAATGGAGTAGCGAGCGCAAATTTTACTGCGTGGCAAAGCGCATCCGGTGAAAGTAATGGTTTTGTGACTAATCCTGTTTTCACAAATGCTAATGGCGACTACTCCGCCGCCGCCGACTTCCAACTGGCCTACAACAGTCCCGCCATCGACGCCGGAACCGACGTCTCTCTAGCTACCGACTACGCTGGTTTCCCGATCTACGGTCTCCCCGACATCGGAGCGTATGAGTACCAGCCGCCCTATACTGTGGGAACGAACGCCATCCCTAAAACCGGCTCCATAAGGATCTACTCTAACGGCAAATACAGGGCATTAACCGCCTCTACCACCACTGAAACTATCGCCACTTCCAATTTCTCGGTAGTACCCGCCGGAGGCGGGTACTACACGGCCTCAACCTCGGCCTACATGGACATCTCCATCACCGAATGGTCAACCACCGGAGCCAAGAATAAATCCTGGATTGCGACCTCTAGCGCCACTGCCGTTGGCCAGACCCATGCCACATCAACCATCCACACAATAGGCGATCTCCTCGCCAGTACCTACTACACATTTAAAATAGACAATATTGCCACTACGACGGCCATCACCGGCTATGGCGATACTACTTGTTCCACGAGCTATGGCAACGGAACTAACCTGACCTGCCTCTCCGACTCCTCAGGTATTATCCAGTTCACCTACTCGGGCGGCTATTCCACCCATACGTTCTCATTGGAAAAAGATACTGCCGCTCCCTCCTCATTCACCCTCTCCTCCCCGGCGGATAATACGGTAAACTCCGAGGCCCGGCCAACGCTCTCCTGGAACGCCTCATCCGACACTGAATCCGGCATAGAAAAATATCGGCTCTACATAGACAATATCCTGGATACCGACAATATCGCGAATACCGCCACCTCCCGACACCCAACCCAAAACTTCTCCTGCGGCGCCCATACCTGGTATATCGCGGCATTAGATAATAACGGCAACACGACTAACTCCAATACCCTGACCTACACCCGGGACTGCAATACCGTTCCCAGCTATCTTTTTAACCAGCAAAACCAGTCCGTTGGCGCGAACAGCGGAAGCGATGATGATAATGAAACAGGAGATGGAAGCAGTGATGACAGCTCTGGCGCTGATATTGGCGACAGCTCCGGAACCGCGGCCAATGCCAGCGAGGGAAGCGATGATAACAAAAACAGCAATAGTGAAACCCCGAAAACCGCAACTCCGGCCCTGGAAACCCTCCAGAGCGAAGCCAAAGCTATAGCGTCAAAAGCCAAAAACGCTCTAACCAGTTTCATCACCGCCGGAACCGGGACAACAAAAATACTAGGCTCGGGCGAACGCTCCGGCGTCATCGCCTCATTCAAATCGGCCTTTGGCCGAAACCCGGCAACCGAAACCGATTGGAACGATATCATTAAAATCGCCAATGGCAGATGGCCGGGACAGAAGAACACTGTGACTGAGAAGAACGCCGAGGCGGCGTTTAAGAAAATCTATCTGAGAGAACCGGACAAAACCAATACTCACGACAATAACGCCATTGCCGTAATCTCCTATGGCCTAAGACCAGCCAACAGGAATTTGAATTCGGAAAAACAAGCCATCAAATCTTTTAAATTCATCTACGGCTACGCGCCAAAGAGCGCTATGGCTTGGGACATTGTGAGAGCGATTGCCTATAGCGGAGCCAAGAGATAGGCGTGCCTGTCCCGCGCGAGCGTCAGCGAGTCGCGGGAGGACATTATCCGGGCGATTGCGTATAGCGGGCGAAACGGTAAACGCAAATTGTAGAGACGCTCCGTTGCCCTTTTTTTCATCCCTGATAAATGATATAATTAAAAGCAGTTAAATAAAACTAACTGTTTTTTATTGCCAAAACCTGCCGCCAGCCGGCATGAAAGCTAAAAATATGGCCAGAAGAGGAAGAAAAAGAAAACTATTAAACCGGCTTTATTCGCCGAGCCTGCCGTCTATGCCGTCCATGGATCTTGATCCAGCGACGAAAAAGGGCATCTATATTGTCATAATCCTTACGCTCGGGGCGATCGGCGTCTTAAGTCTTTTTGATTTGGCTGGCAGTTTCGGAATTTATTACGCCAAAGGCTTGACTTACGTATTTGGCTGGGGAAAATTCATGCTCCCGCTCGCGCTACTCGGGCTCGGCTATCTTCTTTACGCTTCGGAAAAATACCATATCCGCGGATCAAACTATCTCGGGCTCTTTTTGTTTGTCCTCTCAATGGAAGCCATTTTCCAGCTCTTTATCGGCCAGGATGAGTGGAAAACCGCTCTGGAACAAGGCCGGGGCGGCGGCTATCTCGGATATTTTCTCGGTTTGGGGCTGATTCGCGTTTTAGGATTATGGGCTTCGGTAATTTTGGTTATTAGCTTAGTTATCATTTCCCTGATGCTGGTTTTTGATACGACTTTAAGCGCCATTGTCGGAAGCGAAAGCATTTTTGCCAAAGCCTTGTCCGGGGTTAACCGGGTCATGGCTTTTATCATGAGGCGAAAAGAAAACAGCGAACCGGACAATGAACCGGAAAGCGAGGACGAGCCGGAGGAAGAAACAGCCGGAGAAGAAATTCTCGCGGCAGCCGAATTCAGCGCGAGAAAAATCAATCCGGCCATGGACGCGAAAAAAATAAAAGAAAAAGAAGAAGAAAAGCCCTGGAAATCAAGCCATGTTAAAATTGACCTGCCCCTAGACCTGTTATCCGATAAGGTAACCAAGCCGATGAGCGGCGATATAAAAAATAACGCCGAGGTGATTGAAAGGACTCTAAAGAATTTCGGCATTGCCGTCGGCATGGGCGAGGTTTCAGTCGGGCCGACCGTAACCCAATACACTTTTAAACCGGCCGAGGGCATAAAGCTCGCGAAAATTACGACCCTGGGGAATGACCTGGCTTTGGCTTTGGCGGCGCACCCGATCCGGATTGAAGCGCCGATTCCGGGAAAATCACTCGTCGGAGTTGAAGTGCCGAATCAGACCAAAGCGGTAGTCGGGCTCCGCCAGGTTTTACAGTCAAAGGAATTTAAAGACCGAAAATCAAATCTCTATATCTCCCTCGGCAAGGACGTTTCCGGCAAACCCTGGACTTATAATATCGCCAAAATGCCTCATCTTCTCGTTGCCGGCGCGACTAATTCCGGAAAATCGGTTTGTCTTAATTCAATAATAGTCAGCCTTTTATACCAGAACAATCCCGATGATCTCCGGTTTATCATGGTTGACCCGAAGCGGGTGGAACTGCCGATTTATAACGGCATTCCGCATCTTTTAACCCCGGTTATTACGGACGTGGATAAGACTATTAACGCTTTAAAATGGTGCTTAAACGAAATGGATCGGCGATTTGATATTCTCTCCAAAGTCGGAAAAAGAAATATCCAGTCCTATAACGAATCCATGAATAACGGGAAGAAGAACGGCAAAACTGGATTGGAAAAAATGCCCTATATCATTTTTATCATAGACGAACTCGCCGATTTGATGGTCGTTTCGGCGCGGGAAGTTGAAACCGCTGTTATCCGCCTCGCGCAAATGGCGCGGGCGGTCGGGATTCACTTAGTCCTCGCGACGCAAAGGCCGAGCGTTGACGTTATCACCGGTCTGATTAAAGCTAACATGCCGGCTCGGATAGCGTTTTCCGTCGCCTCAAGCGTTGACTCGCGGACGATTCTGGATTCGCTCGGCGCGGAAAAACTTTTAGGTTCCGGGGACATGCTTTTCGTAACCGCCGAACTTTCAAAGCCCAAGCGGATTCAGGGGGCTTTTGTTTCGGATAATGAGATTAAAAAAATCGTCCGCTACATAAAAGAAAACGGCGGGGAAGCTAATTATATTGAAGGCATTACCGAGCGGCAAAAAGTCCGGGGCTTAGGCGGGGTCGGCATGTCGGGCGGCGACGCGGATTCGGATGATCTTTTTGAAGAAGCTAAAGAGATCGTCATCAATATGGGCCGGGCTTCAACTTCGCTTTTACAGCGGCGGCTTTCGGTCGGCTATTCGCGGGCGGCCAAGCTCATAGATTTACTTGAAGAAAATGGCATAGTCGGTCCGGGCAACGGCAGTAAGCCGAGAGAAATTTTAGTTTCCAAGGAGCAATACGAAGGCATGATAGAAACCGGAGTTTCCGGCGTGTCGCTCCATAACCGCGACGAGGCCGTAGCGCCGGATGAGTACCTGCCTGTCGGAACCGCTGATATCGATCGAGGCTCTGATGACGCTGATGATGAAGGCGATGAGGAGGATGAAGATGACAAAACCGATGATGAGCCGGATAATGAAGATGGCGAAGGAGACAGAAAAAAATCGGCAAAGAAAAAAAATGAATACAGCGAAGAAGACATAAAAGAGGTTGACGATTTTCATGATGACGAAGAGAAGGCCGAGGATGTATTAGAAAAAATCGCGGAAAAAAAATCCGGCCGGAGAAAAGTGAAGAAAGAGACTATTGCTGATTTTGGCGGCGAAACTGCGGACGCGGCAAGCGCTCCGGCGGATGATGACGATGACGGGATGTATTTCGCGAGGTAGGGGGAGGATTGATTGATGAATTGTTGGGGTTAGGGTATAATTGCATTAAGACAGACAAAATTTGAATTAATAAAAGGGGCAAAGCATATGGCTACATCCGAAGCAGAACAAACCGAGGCGGTAAAACCGCCCGAAGCGCAACAAGCGCCGGAAAAAGTTTCCGAAACAGCCGTTAAAATTAAAGATTTTGAGCGGACTATCAGGATGCAGGAATTGGAAGCATCCAAGTTAGATCAAATGGTATTGGGCCAAAGAGGCGGAATTCGTTTTGATGAACAGGAAAAAGATTTAATTGCCAAAGAAAGAGGCCAGGAGGAGAAGATTGAATTGGAAAAGGGATACTTCGGAGGGGGCAGGGAAGCTGTAAAGGATAAAGGGATTTTTAAGAAGATAAAAAACGTTAAAACTTTTTTCGGGCGAAAAACTTATTTGCCGGAAGAATATAAAGGAAAAGATAATATTTTATCAGGCTTGGCTTATCGCGATAAACCGGGCAGTGAAGAAGTGGTGATGAGCGCTGACGAATCTCACATAATAGAAAGAAGAGGAAAAAGAGAATACTATCGGACCGTGGTCAAAGAAAGAGGAGTGGAAGGGCAAATAGCCATGGCTAGAAACTTGATTGACAAAAAACTTAAGAACATAGAAGAAACAACCGGAGCGAGAAGAAAAGGGCAAATGGAGGATTTGGAAGCTTCTATCGCCGACAGGGAGAAATCCGTTCAGGAAATGATGGAATTCAAAGAGTTGGGACCTGAGGCAAAAGATGGTTTGATAAAGAAGCTTGAAGGCGAAGAGGCGACAAAAATTAAATGGATGAATCGGCTGGACGGGTATTTACAGAAAGAACTGGCCCCTTACAAGAAGTTAGCCGAGGTCGAAATGGGAGAAAGTGTTAAGATGTTTAACGATATATCCAATATATGCGATGAGACCGCCAAGGGGTTGGCTGACTATCAGGAAAGGTTTGGCCGGGCCGAGGAAACAATTCGGAGGTTGACCGAGAAAAAAAGTTTACTGCCCATGGAAAGAGATGTTCTTAAGGCAGCAACGCAGAAGCGGGAAGAATATCAGAGAATAATTGAAGGGTTAAATACAGCTCTCGAAAGCGCTGAGGTTGGAAAGAGCGCGATGGAAACCCGTAAAGATCAGGCCGAGGCCTTTATGGAACGGCTAAATAACGCTGGAAAAACCGATAAAGAAATTGCCGAGGCCGCTGAAGAAAAGCGGATTAAAGAAGATGCGGCAACCGAAAAAATTGAAAATATGGCCGATTCGGCCGTGGAAAAAATGGAAAAAGCGGCTAAAAAAGCCAAAGGCAGTTTGCAGGAATATTTTGACGGCTTGGAGGAAGATGATCTTGAAGATATATTTGAAGAATCTGATCTTCAGGGTTTGAACGAGGATGAGCGGGAGCGTCTGCAGGAAACAGTCAGAGAAATGGTAAAATCCGGCGGCAGAAAAAAGAAGGAAAAAGCCAAGAGCGGGGCTAAGGAAAAGAAAGAGCCAGCGACGTTAAAAGAAGTGCTTACCTATAAAGAAAAACATCCAACGTTTCAAGATTGGTATGACGCTACCTCAAGCATCAGAGGTGAATTAACTAAAGGCCCCAGGGGAATGGAAAATTTCGTGAAAACGATGAATCAGGTTATAAGCGAAATTTCGAAACAGCAAAAAAAGAAAATTACGGAATCTACCCAGCTGGAAAAGGCTACAGCGCTTCAGATTTACCAGCAAATATATCAAAGATATGGAAAAAATACTCCAAATGATATGCAAGCTGTCGTTAAGGCGATTGAAAAAGCCGAAAAAGCTTTAAAAAAATAAATATTTTTTATGAGTGATGATAATTCCAAAGCATTACAGGACGCGGTTAGCGAGATGGAGGCGGCCAATAAGGACGGCTTAGCCTTATTAACCAAAATACAAGGCAAGCTGGCCGATTTTGACTTGCGTTATAAGAGAAAACTGGTAAGTGACGATTTGAAAGTTTTAAGAATGGCCAAGGATATTTTGGAAGAGGAAAAAACCGGGGAGACGGCTGATTAAGATAAGAGAACCCGCTATTTCCCGCGTTGACATCCCTCCCCAATCTGCTATATTAAAAATAGGTATTGAAGCCTATTTTTTGTATTTAAAAACATTATGCATATCACCTGGCTTGGACATTCATGCTTTAAAATCCAGGATAAAACCGGATCGGACGCGGTAACCATCGTTACCGATCCTTTTGATAAAGATACCGGGTTTAAAGTCCCTAATTTTGAGGCGGACATTATTACTGTTTCCCACAACCATCATGACCATAACAACGCCGACGCTCTGCGCGGCAAACCTTTCGTAATAAAATCGGCCGGCGAATACGACGTTAAAGGGATTTCCATTGAAGGGATTGATTCGCACCACGATGAAAGAGAAGGCGCCGAGCGCGGCCGGAACGTAATTTACTGGATGGAGATGGAAGGCATCGCGATAGTCCATTTAGGCGATCTGGGGCATGTCTTAACCGACAAACAACTGGAAAAAATAGGCAAGTGCGACATTCTTATGATACCCGTCGGCGGCAAATACACGATTGACGCGAAAAAAGCCGTTGAAGTGATAAACCAGATAGAACCGCGGATCGTCATTCCGATGCATTACAAAACGGCCGGTTCCAAGATTACCGACATAGACGGGGTGGAAAAATTCGTAAAAGAGCTCGGGATCAAACCGACTGAGGAAGAAAAACTGAAAATATCCAAAAAGGATTTGCCGCAGGAAGATATGGAACTGGTGATATTAAAAATTTAATTTTTTGTTATGCCAAGGAGGAAGAACGAGCTAAAAAAAGAAACCCGCGCTAAGCGGCCGAAGAAATCGGTAAAGAAAAACGTAAGAGTGGTTAACAGATCGGCCGAAGATAAGCCGCGGGAAGATAAAATTAACGCCGTGAACCTTAAATTTGAAGAGCCGTTGGAAGTTTTTCCCAATCCCGAAGAGGTGGAAAAAAATAAGCGGCTGGTGATGTGGAGCGGAGTGACTTTTTTCATGCTGGCGATAATTGTTATCTGGGTTTTAAACATAAAAAATATTTTTCAGGCAACGCCCGAGACGGCGAAAAGCGATTTTAATTGGGAAGAGATATCGGATAATTTTTCCAGATCAATGGAAGAAGCGAAAAAGGGGATTGATGAAGTAAAAGATATTGCCAGCGAAGAAAACGCGACTTCTACCCCGGCGGTTTTACCTTCGGACGAAGCGGCAAGCGCTACTCCCTCGGGCGATGGATCCAGCCCGGAAGCCGGAAACGCGATCGCTAGTTCAACCGACGAATCAGCCGAAAAAGTTGACCTGAAAGAATTAAGGAAGAAGATAGAAGAATTGGAAAGGAAATTGCAGGGAGAATAGACCGTACATGTCCTCGTTTCAAAAATAAAATAACGCGCAAGCTATTTAAGGATTATCGGACAGCATTAAATGACCAACTATGGCAAAGGATATAAAAAAAAATAAGAAGAAAAAAGACGAAGAAGAGATAGCCAAAGTTCCGGCGGCAAAAGAGGAGAACGGCGCCGCTGAAAAAGAGAGCGGCGCTGAACCAGCCGCTTCTTTGGTTATTGAAAAAAAGATGGAAACAGCATACGGAATGGTTGAACCGCACTCTATCGTCCGGGAAATGGAAAAATCCTACCTAGATTACGCCATGACCGTTATCGTCGCCCGCGCCCTGCCGGATGTCCGGGACGGTTTAAAACCGGTGCATCGGCGCATATTGTACGCCATGTGGAATTTAGGGCTCCGCGCCAACGCCAAGTTCAGAAAATCGGCCACCGTCGTCGGAGAAGTGCTCGGCAAATACCATCCGCACGGCGATACGGCGGTTTATGATTCCATGGTTCGGATGGCCCAGGATTTTTCCCTGCGCTACATGCTTATTAAAGGCCAAGGAAATTTCGGTTCCATGGACGGCGATGGAGCGGCGGCTATGAGATATACCGAAGCTAAGCTCGCGAAAATCGCCGAAGAAATACTTTTTGACATAGACAAAGATACGGTGGATTTTGTTCCAAACTACGACGGCTCGCAAAAAGAGCCTAGAGTTCTTCCGGCTAAACTGCCGAATCTTCTTATGAACGGCGCCATGGGCATCGCCGTCGGCATGGCTACCAACATCCCGCCGCATAACCTAGGCGAACTGATTGACGGCATAACCCATTTAATAGACAACCCCGACGCTACGGTTGAGGATCTGATGGTTTTTATCAAAGGTCCGGATTTTCCGACCGGCGGAATTATTTACAACCGGCGGGATATCCTGCAAGCTTACGCGACCGGCAAAGGCGGAATCGTCATGCGCGGCCGAGCTGAAATCGTTGAAACCAAAGGCGGGAGCTTCAGGATTATAATCACGGAAATTCCTTTTCAGCTTAACAAAGCCACGCTAGTGGAAAAAATCGCCGACCTGGTAAAAGACAAAAAAATTGAAGGCATCAGGGATCTGCGCGATGAATCCGACAAGGACGGCGTCCGCGTTGTCATTGAACTGAAAAAAGACGCTTACCCGAAAAAGATCTTAAACAACCTTTACAAAATGACCCAGCTTCAGGAAACTTTCCACGTCAACATGCTCGCGTTAGTGGACGGCATCCAGCCGAAAGTTTTGAACCTGAAAATGATCCTGGAAGAATATATAAAACACCGAGAAGTTGTAATCCGGCGCCGGACGGAATTTGAACTCCGGAGAGCCAAAGACCGGGCTCATATTTTAGAAGGTTTAATGATTGCCCTGGCGAAAATTGACGAGGTGATCGCGACCATAAAAAAATCAAAAGATCGCGAAGATGCCAAGGTTAACCTCATAAAAAAATTCAAGCTGACCGAACGGCAGGCCATTGCCATCTTGGAAATGAAGCTGGCGACGCTCGCTAACCTGGAACAGCTGAAAATTGAAACCGAGTTAAAGGATAAGATGAAGCTCATAAAAGAGCTGGAAGAACTTTTAAAATCAAAAAACAAGATTCGCGGCGTTATCAAAGACGGGCTGAAAGAGCTGAACGAAAATTACCGGGACGAGAGAAGAACCGCCATTGTTGCCGGGGATATCAAGGAATTTAAAATGGAAGACCTTGTACCGGACGAAGAAACTATGGTCATGATGACCCGCGACGGCTATATAAAGCGCCTGCCGCCCGACACTTTTAAATCCCAGGCTCGGGGAGGCAAAGGCGTAATCGGCCTTACGACTAAAGAAGAGGATATGGTGGAATTCATGTTTACGACCAATACCCATTCCGATCTATTGTTCTTTACGACTAAGGGGCGGGCGTTCCAGCTCAAAGCCTACGAAATACCGCAATCAGCCCGCACGTCCAAAGGGCAGGCAATAGTCAATTTCCTCCAGCTGGAAGGGTCGGAGAGCGTTACTTCAATTTTGCCTTTAAACAAAATTACCGCGAGCAAATATCTTTTTTTCGCCACTGAGCTGGGATTGGTTAAAAAGGTGGAGCTTTCGGCTTTTGCCAATGTCCGGCGTTCCGGCCTCATTGCCATAAAGATTAACGCGGATGACCGGCTGATCTGGGCCAAACCGACCGGCGGCAAGGATGAAATCCAGCTCATAACCGCCAAAGGCCAGTCCATCCGGTTTAAGGAAACCGATGTTCGGGATATGGGCCGGGGAGCGGCCGGAGTAAGAGGTATCCGCCTTAAAAAAGGCGACCTTGTCGTCGGCATGGGAGTAATAAAAAATGATAAGGAAAAATTAAAAAAGAGCATGGCGCTTGTTGTCATGGAAAACGGGTTTGGAAAAGTTTCCCCCTTAGACCTCTTTAAAATCCAGGGCCGGGGCGGATCAGGGATCCGGACGGCCAAAGTTACGGCTAAAACCGGAGACATTGTCAACGCTTTTATCGTTGATAAGGAAAAGATGAGCGACAAGGACATGATTATAATCGCCGCGAGCGGCCAGGTTATCCGTTTGCCTTTTAAAACAGTGCCAAAGCTCGGGCGCGACACGCAAGGCGTGCGCTTAATGCGGTTTAAGGAAAAGGGAGACAAGGTAGCGAGCACGACTTGGGTTTGATAAGGTGATCAGCGGTTGGCTGGTATTTTAATTTTCTTAATTAACTAATCAACTAATAAACTAATCCGTGCCAATAATTGATGAAAAAAGACTTGGGGTGTCAATGCTAAAAATTATAGCTTTTCTTTTTTTTGCTCTTATAGCGGTGATTGTTCTGCTGGTTAACCTGTAAAAATGGGATTTATTTTTTTTGTGTGCCATAATGTTTCGCAGGATAAAAATCAGTAGAAGTTAACTAACTTCGCGTGTTTAAAAAATTAATAATATAAAGGAGGAAAAAAATATGAAAACAATCATGCTTAGATGGGCGAAAATCGGAGGAATATCAATGGCTTTAGCTTTGGTTTTAACCGGCTGTTCCTTAGCGGACTTAAAATCTTCCAAAGCGAAAATATTAAAACCCGAAGAAGCCAAAGCCAAAGCGGAAACTTATATTAACGAAAATCTGATGCAAGGCCGGAAAGCCACGGTTGAATCTATTATAGAGGAAAACGGGCTCTATAAACTATCGGTAGACCTAGGCGAAGGGCAGAAAGTTGATTCCTACATTACAAAAGACGGGACGACTTTTTTCCCGCAGGCCTTAAGCGTTGAAGGCGCTCAGGCGGCCGCTGATAATACCGGGAATGAGGATGCCGCCAGCCAACCCCCCGCGGCTGACATAGCCAAAAGCGACAAGCCGGCGGTTGAACTTTTTGTCATGAGCCATTGCCCTTACGGCACGCAGATTGAAAAAGGCATAATCCCGGTCGTGGAAAAGCTCGGCAATAAAATTGATTTTAAATTGAAGTTTTGCGACTACGCCATGCACGGTGAAAAAGAGCTTAAAGAAGAATTAAACCAGTATTGCATAGACAAAAACGAACCGACAAAACTCCTAACCTATTTAAAATGCTTCTTAAAAGAAGGAAATGGCGAAGCCTGTTTGACGGAAACCGGAATTGACAAGGCTAAGCTTTCTTCCTGCGCGAGCGAAACTGACCAGCAATTTGAAGTTATGAAAAAGTTTAACGCTAAGACTGATTTTAAAGGCAGTTATCCTTCTTTCGGGGTTTACGCGGCTGATAACGCGAAATACGGGGTAGGCGGTTCGCCAACCCTAATAGTGAACGGCACTGAAGCCCAGTCCGGCCGGAGCCAGGCTGATTTGATGGCGACGATTTGCGCCGGCTTTAATAACGCTCCGGATGAGTGCAAAGAAAAGTTGTCGTCCGAGAGCCCGGCTCCGGGATTTGGCGAAGGGACAGTCGCCGGAAACTCGGCCGATGCCGGTTGCGCGGAGTAAAAGCTGAATTTGGGAATGGAAAATTGAAATTTAGGATACATGATAATAGAGGGGCTCGAAAATCGGGTCTCTCTTTTGTTTTATTCTCCACCTCTTGATTTATCGGTATTTTTATGTATAATTAAGGAAATTCATTACGCCTTTAATAAACTTTCCGGTATTCAGGCGAACCGGGAACTTTCTCCGTTTTTGGCGGAGGGGTTAAAACAGTCTTTTTTTATTTAAAAGGCTTTGGCTGTTATCAGTAAACAGCCATCAAGAAAGGAAATGCTACTATGAATGATGTTCAAGAAAATTCAGATTTTCAAACTTTGCTGGATGAAAATCCGATCAAAGTCCCTAAAGTCGGGGACACAGTAACCGGAACAGTAGTCTCCGCTTCAAAAGCCGAGGTAAAGCTTGATATTGACGGCTTTATGACCGGCGTGGTTCGCGGCCGCGAGCTTTACAACGAAGCCGAAGAATACTCAAGTTTAAAACCCGGCGATACGACCGAGGCGACCGTGACTGAGGAAGAAAACGAGAACGGCGAGCTTGAGCTTTCATTCCGCCATGCGGGCGAGGAAAAAGCCTGGCAGGTTCTGCGCGGCGCTTATGAAGACCGGAGCAATATCAAAGTAAAAATCGTAGCCGCGAATAAAGGCGGACTGCTTTCCAATTTTAGGCAGATTGCCGGCTTCCTGCCGGTCTCCCAGCTTTCGCCGGAAAACTACCCCCGGGTGGAAGGCGGCGACAAGTCAAAGATTTTAGATAAGCTCCGCACTTTTGCCGGAAGGGAGTTTGAGGTAAAAGTCATCACGCTTGACGAAAAGGAAAATAAAATCATTTTTTCGGAAAAAGACGCCTGGCTGGAGCGCCGGAAGGATATTATCGGCCAATACCAGATCGGTTCAATGATTGATGGCATTATCACGGCGGTAACCGATTTTGGAGTGTTTATAAAATTCGGCGATAACCTTGAAGGGCTTATCCATATTTCCGAACTGGCCTGGCAAAGGATTGAAAATCCGTCTTCTCTCTATAAAGTCGGCGATACGATTAAAGCCGAAATTATTTCCATGACCGGCTCAAAGATATTCCTCTCCGCGAAAAAACTCATGGAAAACCCGTGGGAAGAAGCCGGCGAAAGATATAAAGTTGAGCAGGTAGTAAAAGGAAAAATATTGAAAATCAACCCGTTCGGACTTTTTGTCGCCCTAGACGCGGATATTCACGGCCTCGCCCATATCAACCAGCTAGGCCTCGCGCCGAACCAGAAAATAAACGAAGCCTATAAGGAAGGGGAAGAAAGGGAATTTACGATTATTTCCCTTGAACCGAAAGAGCACCGCTTAGGTCTTACGGTAAAAAAAGAAGAAGACCCCCACTCCGCTGAAGCTACGCGGGGCAAGAAAGCTAAGGCTGACGAAACTAAGGCATCCGCTCAGGAAGCCGGTGAAAAAACTGAAGAGCCGAAGAAAGTAAAGAAGACTCCGAAGGCTAAAGCCGAAGTTGACAAGGCCGAAGTTGAGAAAACCGAAGCTTCTCCGGTTGACGCGGCCGAAGAAAAGCCGGCGAAGAAAGCAAAGGCCAAGAAGCCCTCCTCTGCCAAAGCTACGGAGGACAAGGAAGCGAAGAAAGAGAAAGAATAAACCAACAAAATCAATACATCCCGCTTTTTAAGGCGGGATGTATTTTATTTTAAATTTTGTAAATCCGGTAAAAGTGTAATAGAATAGTTACAGATTAACGCATATCTGTAATTATCAGGTTGCATCCTTGTCTTTCGCCATCAAAGATTATATAATTGGGATGATAAATTATCTTAATGTTCGCGTCATAATCCAGCCTTAAAATGGCGCTGGCTGGTATTTAAACCGATAAAATCGGCGCGTTTAGCCGCAAAACCATATGTCCAACCTCATAAAAAATTTCTTCATATTTTTCCTGATTTTCGTTTTGATAATCAGCCTGTTCAGCGTTTTTCAGAACGGCTTTAACACGGGAGGAGAAACCGAAACCGTTGGAGTCCCGGCGCTTGTCGCGCAGATCAATAAAGGCGAAGTAGATAAAATATCCGTGGAAGGGGATAACCTTGTTGTCCGCTTAAAGGATGGCAAAGAAGAAACCGTAAAGAAAGAACCGGGAGAATCTTTTTCCGACATCGTAAAAAATTACGGCGTCGCTCCGGAAAAGATCGCCGGAATAAGCGTTGAAGTTAAGGGCGAATCCGGCTCTTCGTTTTTAATCGGTTCGGTTTTGCCTTTTCTTCTGCCTTTACTTCTAATCGGAGTATTTATCTATTTTATGATGCGTTCGGTCGCCGGAGCGAACAGCCGGGCGATGATGTTCGGCCAGTCCCAGGCCAAAGAATTCGGCAAAGAAAATAAAGTCAAAGTTACTTTTAAGGACGTGGCCGGCGTAAAAGAAGCCAAAGAAGAATTAAAGGAAGTAGTGGACTTTTTAAAATATCCAAAAAAATTCATTGAGCTCGGAGCCCGGATTCCCCGAGGCGTTCTGCTCTTAGGCGCGCCCGGCGTCGGAAAAACTCTCTTAGCCAAAGCCGTGGCCGGCGAAGCGAACGTGCCTTTTTACAGCATTTCCGGCTCCGAATTCGTTGAGATGTTCGTCGGCGTCGGCGCTTCCCGGGTGCGGGACCTTTTTCGGCGGGCGAAAAAAAGCTCGCCCTGCATCGTCTTTATTGACGAAATTGACGCGGTCGGCCGGCGGCGGGGAGCGGGGCTCGGCGGCTCACACGACGAACGGGAGCAGACCTTAAACCAGATTTTAGTGGAAATGGACGGCTTTGAAGAAAATGAAAACGTAATTATTGTGGCGGCGACTAACCGGCCGGACGTTTTAGATCCGGCGCTCCTTCGGCCCGGGCGTTTTGACCGGCGGGTAATTCTGGACGAGCCGGATATCGCCGACCGGGAAGCGATTTTAAAAGTTCATGCCAGGGAAAAGCCGCTCGCTAAAGATGTTAATTTAAGGCGGGTGGCCGAGCGGACTCCGGGATTTTCCGGCGCTGATCTCGCTAACCTTTTAAACGAGGCCGCCATCCTTGCCGCCCGGCGCGACAAAAAAATAATTGAAATGCCTGATGTTCTGGAATCAATTGAAAAAGTTATGCTCGGTCCGGAGCGGCGTTCGCGCGTCCTCTCGGATCATGAGAAAAAAATTACCGCCTATCACGAAGCCGGGCACGCCGTTGTCGCCCATTTCCTTCCCCATACCGACGCGGTGCATAAAATATCCATTATCGCCCGCGGCCGGGCCGGCGGCTACACCTTAAAACTTCCGTCAGAAGACAAGCATTACCATACCCGGACAGAGTTTATTGAAGAAATTGCCGTTCTCCTCGCCGGCCATATGACTGAAAAAGCGATTTTTGGCGAACCGTCAACCGGCGCCCAGTCGGATCTTCGGCGCGCGACCCAGGTCGCGAGGCGGCTTATAACCGATTACGGCATGTCAGACGAACTCGGGCCAAGGACTTTTGGCGAAAAAGACGAGATGATTTTTCTCGGGCGCGAAATCCACGAACAGAGGGATTATTCGGAAAAAGCGGCCGAAGAGATAGATAAAGAAATATCCTTGTTAATGAAAGAGGGAATGAAATTCGCCGGAGAAATTATTTCCCGGAAAAAAGACGAGCTGGAAAAAGTCGTTAAGGAACTCATGGAGAAAGAAACCATTGAAAAGGAAGACTTTGAAAAATTGGTCGGCGAAAAACCTTTAGCGTTCGGTAAAAAAGAAGAAGCCGCTCCTAAAACAGCTTAACCGCCTAGTAATTTTTAACACCCCTTTTCAGCTTTTCGGATAAATGGTATAATCGGATCAGTTAAAAATTATTTCTCGCAACTCACATTTCGCGTCCGGACGGGATTCGGGATATGGGATTTGAGATACGCGCAAGGTATGACTTTTTACCGCCACATAATAAAAAAAGCCTGGGAAATAACTTGGAAATTCCGGTTTCTTTGGTTTTTCGGACTGTTTACCGCCCTATTAGGAAACGGCGGAGAGTACGAAATCATCATGAAGACTTTCGGGGGTGATGAGAGCGCCGGGTTTTTTCCCGGGTTAAAGACTTTGGCTGATACGGGAATTTTTACCATGGAAGGTCTAAGAAATGTCGCCATGACCGCCGCCACTGATCCGGTAAATTTTTCCGTTGTCATCATCATTCTCTTACTGACTTTGGCGGTCGGAGCTTTCCTCGTTTGGTTGGTAATAATTTCCCAGGCGGCTTTGGTAAATTCTTCGGCTAAAATAATTCAGAATAAAAAGACGGCCTTCCGCGAAGCGCTTCAATCGGGCATGAATAATTTCTGGCCGGTTTTTATCCTGAATTTATTCAACCGGCTGATTTTTTCCGGCATCTTTCTTTTACTCCTTATTCCGCTGGTCGCGAGTCTCAGTCTGGCCGCCCCGCTTTACGTAGCGCTGTTCATAATATTTATACCAGCTTCAATCTTTATTTCTTTTATTATAAAATACTCAATCGGTTACGCGGTAGTGAAAGACCAGCCGCTTATCATTTCCCTGCGAAACGGCTGGAAACTGTTTAAAGAAAACTGGCTTATTAGTATTGAGATGGCCTTGCTCCTGGCGTTAATTAATCTCGCGCTCGGACTCATCGCCATATTCATCGTTCTTGTCCTGGCCGTGCCTTTTCTTTTTTTGGCGGCCATTTTTATCAAATTCGGATCAGTTGCCGGTTTCTGGCTTGTTGTTTTATTGGGTTTCGCGAGCTTCATGGTTTTACTTTTTTTGGTCGGAGCCATACTTGCGACTTTCCAGGTATCGGCTTGGACCGGATTGTTTCTGGAACTTATTAATAAAGGCGGGACAAGCAAGATCATAAGGATGTTCGGTAAAAGCCAGTAGTCTTCGGTGGTAATTTAAATATTTAATTTTATGCTGATTTACAAAAAAATTGAAAAAAAGGCTGACCATTTTATTTACGGGTTAATCGGCAACGGGATCATATTGCTGATTCTCGGCATCCTTATCGTCTGGACTGATTTTATGCTCCGGCTGGTTGTCGGGCTGGCGACGATAATCATCGCTTACGGATTTTTTTACATGGCTTATAAGATTTACGCCATAAAAAAAGAAATAAATAAGTTTATAAAAATGTAGCCGGGCGTTAAGATTTTTAAACTGGCAGAATGGCATGACCCTCTATATCAAAGGAGGGTTTTTTAATGTCTCGTTTTCGTGCCATATCCCGCATGCCTTTCCCGCCCCGCATAGTGCGGGGCGGGACGGGATGCCTCGCTCACACGCTCGGCACCCGCAAATCATTGATTTTTAGCCCGGAAAATGATAAGGTGGAGGCAGATTAAGATAATGAGGCATTTTATGCAAAATCCCACTTTAACCCGTAAAAAAACCGAAAACAGCCTTATAATAGACGACAGGGCGAAGAAACTCTTCGGCGTTATTTACGATGAAAAGGAGAAAGTTGAACCCGAAACCGGCGAACCGAAAATAAAAGTTTCCACCCTGATTTCCAAGATGGCTTTTTTTTATGAAAAGATCAGAAATTCGGTTGATTACAAAGACGAGCATCTGCTCCGGAAATACGCCATTGAAAGGATTTTAAAAAGACAGCTCGTAATCCAGGGGGCGCTTACCGCGGGGAGGGTTGAAGAAGTATCCCGGCATCTTTTAACCGAACTGATCCGCGCCGATTATCTTCCTAACAATAAAATTCCCGAAACAAAAATCAACGAGATCGCCGCGACCATCAATAAATACGTCCTGCTAAAGCTTTATTCCCCGAAAGAGGACGGGCAGAGGAAAAACGGCGACAGCCTTGCTAACTGGATTATCGGCCTGGCGGCCTCGGAGATTGAGGAAAAGCTCGGCCGGAAAGAATCGGACGAGATACTCATTAATTATATTTTTGATATTTTAGGCCAAAGCATAGAGCTTACTGATTCCGCTTTTGAGCGGGACAAGGATATCCAGATATATACCGGCATCCATAGGAATTATTTCCGTTTTGACCGGGACATGATGGAATTTATCCTGTTAAAATATTACAACCAGGGCTGGAACGAAGCCGGCGAAGAAGAGATAAAAAAAATCGCCGCTAATATTTATTCCTTAAGGGAGGCGATTGATTATCAGCTCAGCCATCCGCTCGCGAAAAGGCTTGACCGGATAATCGCGCGCTATACGGTTTTCTTTTCCGTCCTTTCCGAGGTGATTGAGGCTGATCCGGTCGGCGCTTATCATAAGCTGAAAAGCGATCTGCCGGAGTTTGAAAAAACTATCAAAGAAGTTTGTGAAAAAAAGTATAAAAAAACCCGGTCAAAGCTCTGGCGGGCGGCCGTCCGGAGTATTATTTACATTTTCCTGACTAAGATGATTCTAGCGTTTATCCTTGAAGTTCCGGTAACGAGAATTCTCGGCCAATCTATAAATTTTGAATCGCTCGCGGTCAATATCGCTTTTCCCCCGTTTCTCCTTTTCCTGATTGTCGTTTTTACTTCGGTGCCTTCCGATGAAAATACGAAAAAAATCATAGAAGGAATCAGGGAAGTAATTTTTCCCGGATCAAGAAGGAAAGACCCTTATAAGGTAAGGACGCTTCCGGGCAAAAGCGGAAGCCTGAATAGTTTTTTTGGCGCGCTTTACGCGGTGACTTTTTTCGCCACTTTCGGGGCGGTTGTCTGGCTGCTTACTAAAATAAACTTTAATTTCATAAGCATAACCCTCTTTCTCTTTTTCTTGACTTTAGTAAGTTTTTTCGGGATCCGCATCCGCGCCCGGGTGAGGGAGCTTCATGTAATAGAGACCCACGAAAATATTCTTGGCCTCTTAGCGGACTTTTTTTACACGCCGATACTGGCGGTCGGGAAATGGCTGTCGGAAAAGTTTTCCCGCATGAATGTTTTTGTCTTTATCCTTGATTTCATCATTGAAGCGCCTTTTAAGATATTGGTGGAAGTGACCGAGGAATGGGCGAAATACGTTAAAGAGCGAAGGGATGAGATAGGATAATATGTCAACGCTATACATTGTCGCTACTCCAATCGGAAATCTTGAGGACATAACCCTGCGGGCTCTGCGCATCCTTGGGGAGGTGAATTTTATTTTGTGCGAAGACACGAGGATAACAAAAAGGCTCTTAGATCACTACAAAATCGCCACTCCGGCGATTTCCTACCACCAGCACTCAGACCTGAAAAAAATAGAATACATATTAGACCTGCTCGCCCGCGGCAAGAACCTGGCTTTGGTTTCGGACGCCGGAACGCCGGGAATTTCCGATCCGGGCGGTAAGCTCGTTCAGGCCGTAATAGAACGTTTTAGCCCCGAAAGCGGAGACAATGACGAAAAGGGCGAAGAATCTGTTGTGGTTGAAAAAGAAATGGTAAGGACGCGGCATGGCGCGGCCGTGCAGATTGAATCCGTGCCCGGGCCTTCAGCCGTAACCGCGGCGCTTTCCATTTCCGGCATCCCGACCGATAAATTCATATTCATGGGCTTTCCGCCTCATAAGAAGGGGAGGCAAAAATTTATCCGCCGGATTCTCCAAAGCGAATATCCGGTCGTGGTTTACGAATCAAAACACCGTATAATTAGGTTTTTAGAAGAATTGCAGGAACTGGCCGCCGGTTTGGCTGGAGGAGCGGAAGATATTTTACCGCTGGAGGAAGTTGGGAAAGGGTATTACAAGAAAGATAAAAAAAACGAGAAGGATAAAATAAAGAAAAAAGAAATTACCTCGGTGGTCGTCTGCCGGGAGCTGTCAAAAATGTTTGAAACCGTTTACCGGGGAAGCCTTCCGAATATCATTGAGAAAATAAAAGCCAATACTAACGACCAAAAAGGGGAGTTTGTCGTTATAATCGGTTGATATTATTATTAATAACTATCCCGAAGAATTGTTTAAATTTCTAAAGATATAAATGTAAATGTCCGGCAAAAATAAAAAATTTTATATTACAACGACCCTGCCTTATGTTAACGCCGACCCGCATATCGGGTTCGCGGCGGAGATTATTAAGGCGGACGTAATCGCCCGGCACCACGCCCAAAAAGGGGAAGAGGTTTTTTTTAACACCGGTACTGACGAGCACGGCCTGAAAATTTACCGCAAAGCTCTGGAAGCCGGCATTGATCCTAAGGCTTACTGCGACCAGTACGCGGCTCGGTTTGAAGACTTAAAAAAATCGCTTAACCTGAGCTACAATAATTTCATCCGGACTACGGACGAGCATCACATTAAAGCCGCGCGGGAATTCTGGAAGAGGTGCGACAAAAACGGCGATATTGAAAAAAAGATCTATAAAGTCAAATACTGCGTTGGTTGCGAGCTGGAAAAAACCGATTCGGAGTTGGTTGGCGGCAAATGCCCTCTGCATCCGAACCAGGAACTGGAAATTATTGAGGAAGAAAATTATTTTTTCAAATGGTCAAATTACCAGGAAAAACTTTTGGAGCTTTATGAAAAAAATCCTTTTTTTGTCATGCCCGGCCACCGTCTTCATGAGATAAAAAATTTTGTTAAATCCGGGCTTCAGGATTTTAGCATTTCAAGGTTAAAATCAAAGATGCCCTGGGGCGTTCCCGTGCCGGGCGACGAAGAGCATGTTATGTATGTCTGGTTTGACGCTTTGGTAAACTATATTTCGGCTTTAAACTGGCCTGAAGATGAAAAAAAGTTTGCCGAGTATTGGCCGGTTACGCAGGTGGCGGGCAAAGACAATTTACGCCAACAGTCAGCTATGTGGCAGGCCATGCTAATGTCAGCCGGACTGCCGGCTTCCAGACAGATTTTAATTTTCGGATTTATTACCGCCGACGGGAAAAAGATGAGTAAATCTTTGGGTAATGTTGTTAATCCTTACGAAGTCGTGGAAAAATACGGGACCGACGCTTTAAGATATTATCTATTGGCGGAAATTACTCCCTTTGAAGACGGCGATTTTTCTTTTGACAAGTTTGAAAAAAAATATAGCGCCGACCTGGCGAACGGGCTAGGGAACCTCGTTAGCCGGACGGCAACGCTTCTGGAAAAAAACGGCATTGAATTGGATTTGGCCAAAGCGAAAGACAAGGAACTGGAGAGAAGATGGAACGATGAAATGGAAAAATTTCAGTTTGACCAGGCTTTGAAAATTATCTGGGAAAAAATCGCCGAAAGCGACGCGTTTTTAAGCGAAAAAGCCCCCTGGAAAATGAAAGGAAAAGATGAGATAATGGAGGTATTAAAGCCGGTGGCAAAAAACATCCTTAATATCGGCCGGTTGCTCCTCCCGTTTCTACCGGAAACCGCGGAGAAAATTGTCCGGCAGTTCGGCGAGAAGCAGATAAAAAAAGAAGATCCATTATTTCCGAGAATATAACAATAATTGATTTTTATGTCCGGTTTTGACATCATACTCATTCTTATTATCGCCGGTTTTGCTTTTTACGGCTTATTTAACGGACTCATAAAAACCATCGGCGCGATTATCGCTTTGGTTATTGGCGTCTGGATCGCTAATATTTTTTACCTTCCGGTTTACGCTTTGGCGGAAAAATTATTCTTCGGCTTTGAGAGCCTGGGGAGGGCGGTGATTTTCATGGTCGTATTCATCATCGCCAACCGGCTCATAAATTTTTTCTTTATTTTGGTTGAGGGGAGCTATAATTCGCTTTTTTTCATCCCGTTTTTAAAGTCCATCAATCGTTTGCTCGGCGCTATCTTCGGCCTGGTTTTAGGCGGGCTGATAATCGGGCTGGCTTTATACGGCCTTAACCAGGTTGAAATCGGAGCCAAGCTTTTAGCTGGATACATAAAAACTTCAAAAATAGCGCCGATTCTTCTTAAATACGCGGGTGTAATCGTCCCGCTTTTACCCAACCTTTGGGAGAAGATTAAGAATCTAGGGGAAGGCAAAAGCGCCGGCCTGAAAAACATGGATTTTAAAGGAATTGATACGGACAGCTTTAACACGGAAAAATTAAAAGAAACCGGCGCTTATCTCAAAGAAAAAGTATGGAACGGATCAAAATAAATTTTAAGAGTCCCGGGAAAAAGGAAATTGACTTGATAGTCAATTTTTTAAATCAGGGAAAAGTAATCGCTTATCCGACTGATACGGTTTACGGATTAGGATGCCTCGCGACTGACGCTAAGGCAGTCCGGAAAATTTTTAAAATAAAAAAAAGGGAAAAGAAAAAACCGCTTTTAATCCTTGTAAAAAGCCTCGCGATGGCAAAAAAATATTGCCGAATAAACAAAAAACAGGATGAATATTTGAAAATGGCGTGGTCCCGCTCAGTTCCACTGTCGGTTGTTCTTGAATCCAGAGGCAATTTGCCCCGTATTTTGCGGGGCGGAGGCCGGTCAATCGCTGTCCGATTGCCGAAAAATGATTTTTTAATTAAAATAATCAAGAAGACCGGAGCGCCGCTCGTTTCAACAAGTCTTAATTTAAGCGGGGAGCCGTTAATCAAGGATGTTTCGGAAACGGAAAAAATATTTAAGCAATACCGGCCGGATCTAGTAATAGACGCCGGAGAGCTGAAAGCAAAGCCGTCAAGGCTGGTTGATTTGAGGGACATAAATCATGTGAAGATTTTGAGGCAATAAGCCTGGCTAATTATGTTTTAAATTTAAAATCATGCTCATAGACACCCACGCCCACGTAAATTTCCGCGCTTTCCGCGAAGATGCCGACGAAGTGATAAAGCGGGCTTTGGAAAACGATACCTGGATGATTTTAGTCGGCTCGGAGTACCGCACTTCAAAGCGGGCGATTGATTATGCCAATAAATATGAAAAGGGGGTTTACGCGGCCATCGGCATCCATCCGATCCATCTCCATGAAACCGAAGCCGAAGAAGAAGGCGAGGAGATAAATACGACCGGCGAAGAATTTAATTATGACATTTATGAAAAACTCGCTACCTTTGAAAAAGTCGTCGCTATCGGCGAAGTCGGCTTGGATTATTTTCATCTGCCAAAGACCGGCGACATCGCCGCGATAAAAGCGAAGCAGAAAGAGGTGTTTCTTTCGCAGGTCGCCTTAGGCCGGAGAAAGAATCTTCCGGTTATTATCCATTGCCGCGACGCCCATGACGATATGCTCGCGATTTTAAAAGATTTTAAGCGGAAGAATCGCGATCTTTTTCCTGATGACGGAAGACCCTGGGGAGTTATGCATTGCTTTTACGGATCAGAAGACCTGGCCTGGCAGTATTTTAATCTCGGGCTCATGGTATCTTTCACCGGCCTCATAACTTTTACCGACAAGGCTGACGCGATCATCCGCAAAGCGCCTTTGCATAAATTTATGGTTGAGACTGATTGTCCATTCATGGCGCCCGAGCCTTTCCGGGGGAAAAGGAATGAGCCGCTTTTGGTTAAATACGTCGCGGGGAGGATTGCCGAAGCTAAGGGATTGACCCTGGAAAAAATCGCTGAAGTAACTACGAGAAACGCGAGAGAATTATTCGGTATTTAAGGCGATAGGGCCTGCCGCCATCGGCTAAAAATACTAAAAACCTCTTGACTTTTGTCATGAATTAAGCTAAAAAGAAGAGTAAGGAGAATAGGGACTGTTGCGTCCCTATTCGTTTGGCATATGAGCGATAAAGGAAAAAAGCCAGAAGCATTGGACGCGGACAGAGAGGGATCCAAAGACAACGCCTGGTGGCAGCCGGCGCTTATTTTATTTTTTCGGTTTTCCGGCTGGATCGCCGCGCCGGTCCTCATCGGGGCGCTATTAGGAAATTGGCTGGACGAGAGGTATAATAATGATAAATCATTTTACATTTTTTTCAGCGTCGGCTTTTCTTTTGTAATTTCAATGTTCGGGCTGGTAAAGGAAGTCGGCCGGGAATACAGAAGAATTGAAGAAGAGGAAAAAGTTAAGAAAGGCGGAAATAAACCAAAAGTTTAAAGTATGGAGCATAGCGAAACACAATTGGCTCAAGAGGGCGTTGAGCATGAAATTGCTCAGACAGGGACTGAAGAATCAGGAGCAAAAACGGAAGCCGAAGCCAGCCGCGCCGAAGATGGCAATAAGGAAGAGCTGGTGCGTGAAAATACCCTGTTTGCCGAACCAATCGCCCATTTTGGCAGTTTCAGCATTACCAATTCTTTAATCAATTCCTGGCTGGCAATAATCATCATCCTTGTTATCGCGATAGCGGTGCGGACTAAAATCAGGGCTGTTCCGCGGGGAATCCAGAACGCTTTTGAAATGATTATTGAGGGATTTTTAGGAATGTTTGATTCGGTAACCGGATCGCGGGAAAAATCCCTGAAGTTTTTTCCCATTGTTTTCAGCTTTTTCATGCTGATATTGATCAATAATTGGCTCGGCCTTTTGCCGGGAGTCGGCTCGGTCGGTAAGGTAGTTTCCGAGCACGGAGAAAAAGTTTTTGTCCCTTTTTTGCGCGGCGGAACCGCTGATCTTAATACAACGCTCGCTCTGGCGATTATCGGCGTGGTAGCGAGCCATATTTTCGGGGTCATGGCGCTCGGAGTCTGGAAATATTTCAACAAGTTCATTAACATAAAGGCGTTTTTGGAAATACCGGGAAAAATAAGGAAAGACCCGACAATCATAATCGTTAATCCGATCAAGGCTTTTGTCGGCCTGATTGAAATCGTCGGCGAAGCGGCGAAAATCGCCAGCCTTTCTTTCCGGTTATTCGGCAATATTTTCGCCGGAGAAGTGCTACTCGCTTCCATGGCGGCAATCCTCGCTTTCGGCCTGCCGGTGCCTTTTATGTTTTTAGAAGTAGTAGTCGGGTTAATCCAGGCTTTGATTTTTTCCATGCTGATCCTTGCCTATCTTACCATGAACACGATTCAGGAAGAGCATTAATACAGTATAAAGTTGAAAGTAATAAAGTTAAAAGTTAATAAGGTGAAAGTTTATAAAGATTAATGTTGAAAGTATTCAACTTTGTGCTTTATAAACTTTTAACTTTATAACTATAAAAAAACTATGGACACAATCATGTTGGCCAAAGCCCTGGCTATCGGCCTCGGCTCAATCGCTCCGGCGCTCGGAATCGGAATGATCGGCGGAAAAGCCATGGAATCAATCGGCAGAAATCCGGAAGCGGCCGGAAAAATCCTTGTTCCGATGCTTCTCGCCGCCGCTTTTGCCGAAGCTATCGCCATTTACGCGCTGGTAATCGCGTTTTCAATCAAATAAGATTAGTGGTTTTACCCGCTGCTCCACTGCTTTTTAAGGCGTGGGGTAGAAGTGAGATTATTAATATTTTTGATTTGCGATTTTTGATATGATTCTAAAATCAAAAATCTAAAATTTAAAATAGATTCTATGGAGTCCCTAATTGAAACTTTCCACATTGACGTAAAACTGATAATCGCCCAGGTGATAAATTTTGCCATTGTCCTGGCGGTTTTGTATTTTTTAATTCTAAAGCCTCTTTTAAAGACCATGGGAGAGCGGACGGAAAAGATAGAAAAGAGCCTTTCGGACGCGGAGCGGATTGAAAAGGAATTAAAGAAAACCGAGAAAGAACGGGCGGAAATCCTCGCGCGCGCGAAAAAGGAAGCTAATGACATTATTGAGAAAACCAACGCCATTGCCGAGGAAAAAAAGAAAGAAATGGTAGTTAAAGCCCGGGAAGAAATCGGGATGATTATTAATAAAGAAAAAGAAAAGATGCAGGTGGAGAAAGAGATTACTTTAAAGGAAATAAGGAAAGAAATCGGGGAATTGGTAGTTTTGGCGGTGGAAAAAGTTTTGGACAAAAAAGTGGACGCCAAAGAGGATAAAGAACTGATTGATAAAATGGTGAAAGAAGCTAAGGATCTGTAATTTTAGATTTTAGATTTTTGAATTTTGATTTTAGATTTGGATTATGAGAATTTCAGCCAAACAATACGCTACGGGATTATACGAAGCTGTCCGGGAAAAAAAGGACGGGGAAATTAAAGCCGTAGTGAAAAAATTTATCGCGGTTTTGGCGAAAAACAATGATTTTAAAAAAGCCAAAGACGTGATTCGGAATTTAGATAAGATTTTCAGAATAGAAGAGGGGATATTGGAAGCGGAAATCATAAGCGCCAATCCCTTAAAGAAAGATGTAATGAAAGATTTAAAGGAATATATTTTAGAGATGAGCGGCGCGAAAAAACTGGAAATAAAAGAAAGCCTGGACGAGAAAATTTTAGGCGGAGTGATTATTAAGTATGAAGATAAAATAGTGGATGGCAGTTTAAGGAGCAAGTTGTTCCGGCTTAAAATGGATTTAGCTAAATAATTACCTATTATACCAATATGGCTACAAAAGATTTCATCATTGAGCAGTTAAAAAACGAAATCGCCGGTTTTAAGGCTGAGGCGAAAAAGCAGTCAGTCGGAATTGTTGTAGAAGTCGGGGACGGCATTGCCCGCGTATCCGGCCTTTCTGACGCTTTGGCTTCGGAAATGCTTGAGTTCGTAACTAGCGGAGGAAAAAAGGTTTTTGGAGTGGTTTTCAACCTTGAAGAAGATAACGTCGGAGCCGTAGTTCTCGGCGATTATACTGAAATCAAAGAAGGCGATCAGGTAAACCGGACGGAAAAAATTCTGTCCGTGCCGGTCGGCGAAGCGGTAATCGGCCGGGTGGTCAACGCCTTAGGCGAACCGGTGGACGGCAAAGGACCGATAGACTCTAAGAATGATTATCCGGTGGAAAAAATCGCTCCGGGCGTAATTACCCGGGAAGGCGTCCGCCAGCCGATGCAGACCGGAATTAAAGCGATTGACGCGATGATTCCGATCGGCCGGGGACAGCGGGAACTTATTATCGGCGACCGCCAAATCGGGAAAACCGCCATTGCCATTGACGCGATTATCAACCAGAAAGGCGAGAACATGAAATGCGTTTATGTCGCCATCGGCCAGAAAGAATCCAAAGTCGCCAATATTGTCGCCAAACTTGAAGAAGCCGGAGCCATGGAATATACGACCGTAGTGCTCGCCGGCGCTTCGGATCCGGCTTCGCTACTTTATATCGCGCCTTACTCAGGTACGGCCATTGCCGAATATTTCCTGGACAAGGGCGAAGATGTTTTAGTGGTTTACGATGATCTCTCAAAGCACGCGGTCGCTTACCGCGAAATATCGCTTCTCTTAAGGCGGCCTCCGGGACGCGAAGCCTATCCGGGCGATGTTTTTTACCTTCATTCAAGGCTTTTAGAGCGGGCTTGTAAATTAAATAAAGATTTTGGCGGCGGCTCCATTACCGCTCTGCCGATCATTGAAACCCAAGCCGGAGATTTATCCGCCTATATTCCGACTAACGTCATTTCCATTACCGACGGCCAGATTTTCCTGGAAGGCGATCTTTTTTACCAGGGTCAGCGCCCGGCCATTAACGCCGGACTTTCCGTATCCCGCGTCGGCAGTTCAGCCCAGATCAAGGCCATGAAAAAAGTGGCCGGCCAGATGCGGCTGGACGCGGCTCAATACCGGGAACTGGCGGCTTTCGCCCAGTTCGGTTCGGACTTGGATGAAGAAACAAAATCCAAGCTGGAACTCGGGAAGCGGCTCATGGAAGTTTTAAAGCAGGATCAATATTCAACCATTTCCGTCAGTCAGCAGGTGCTTATTTTCTACGCCTTAATCAATGGATATATTAATGACGTTCCGGTGGAAAAAGTCCGCGAGTTTGAGGCGGGCCTCCATAAGTACGCCGTTAACAATGCCGAAGCGGTCTTAAAAGCCATTGGCGAAGTAAAGGAATTGAACGAGCAGATTGAAAAAGACGTAAAGAAATTGATTGAGGACTATAAAGCGACCTTGAGCTAGTAGATCTGACTACAATTACAAACCATAATTTTTCAATGCTTCGCTCGCAATATAATTGTAGTCAGATTCATAACTGAAAATTAAAACAAATGCCATCAACGAGAGACATCCGGCGGCGAATCAAATCCGTCGGCAATACAAAAAAAATTACCAAGGCTATGGAAATGGTCTCGGCTTCAAAAATGCGCAAAGCCATTGAAGCGGTTTTAAAAACCCGGACTTACGCCAATTTAAGCTGGGAAACAGTTTTGCATTTGTCGCAAATGGCGAACGGTAACGGGAATGGTGGCAGTGAGGCATCGCATCCTTTGCTCGCCAAAAGAAAAGATCTTAAAAAGGTGGGAATTGTATTGATTACTTCTAACCGAGGACTTTGCGGCGGCTTTAATACCAATATAGTCAATAAGGTTCATGAATCCATAAAAAAATTCCATTTCATCGGCGAAGAAAAGGCGGTTGAACCGGAAATAATCCTTATCGGATCGCGGGGCAAAGCCATTGCCCGGTATTACGGCTATAAGCTGGGCGCCGAATTTTCTAAAGAAGATTTTGTTACTGAAGTGAAAGAAGTAATTCCGATGTCAAAATTCATTATTGACGAATATCTGGCGGGCAATTACGATAAAGTTATGGTCGGCTATACCGATTTCGTTAATCCGGCCCGGCAGGTTCCGCGGGTAAAACAGCTTTTACCGGTTGAAATAACCGCGGACGACGAATATTTGGGAGTGGTTGGCGCTGATTCCAGGCTTGGGATTGATAAAAAGTTCATGGAGGAAAAAAAGGCAAAGCATTTGAAAACTGAAGAGTTTTTATACGAATACATTTTTGAACCGTCGCCCCGGGAAGTTTTGGACGAGATGGTGCCGCGGCTCGTTGAAGCCCAGTTATTTCAGGCCTTGTTAGAGTCAAACGCGTCCGAACATTCAGCCCGGATGGCGGCCATGCATCAGGCGACTGAAGCGGCCGGCGACATGATCAGCGAGTTAACGTTATTTTACAATAAAGCCCGGCAGGCGGGAATTACGAGGGAGATAGCGGAGATTTCGGCTGGCGCGAACGCTCTAGCGGAATAAGTCGCATTAATTATCAACTAAAGATATGTCAAATTCAAAAATAGCAAGCCCCGCTTCGGCGGTGGGAAAAATCAAACAAGTAATCGGCGCGGTAATTGACGTTGAATTTCCGGGCGAAATGCCGGAAGTTTTTACCGCCCTGGAAACCACTAACAACAAAGGGGAAAAGATTGTTTTAGAAGTCCAACAGCACACCGGCGGCAATACGGTTCGGGCGATTGCCATGGGTTCAACCGATGGCGTAAAACGGGATTCAGACGTAATTAATACCGGAGCCGGAATTACTGTTCCGGTCGGCGACGAAACCCTTGGACGGATTTTTAATGTCTTAGGGGAAACAGTTGACGGCGGCGCGCCGGTCAAGACGAAAAAGCGCTATCCGATTCATCGCGCCGCTCCGAGCTTTAAAGAGCAATCCACCAAAATTGAAATTTTAGAAACCGGCATCAAAGTTATTGATTTAATCTGCCCGATCGCCAAAGGCGGCAAAGTCGGAATGTTCGGCGGCGCTGGCGTAGGAAAAACCGTTATCATTCAGGAGCTCATAAACAATATCGCCAAACAGCACGGCGGCTACTCGGTTTTCGCCGGAGTCGGAGAACGAACCCGCGAAGGAAATGACCTGTACCATGAAATGAAAGACTCGGGAGTAATTGACAAAGTATCCATGGTTTTCGGGCAGATGAACGAACCGCCCGGAGCAAGAGCCCGCGTCGGACTCGCCGGCCTTTCCATTGCCGAATATTTCCGCGACGAGCAGAACCAGGACGTATTATTATTCGTTGACAATATCTTCCGTTTCACCCAGGCCGGCTCCGAAGTGTCAACCCTCTTAGGGCGCATGCCTTCGGCCGTAGGCTATCAGCCGACTTTAGCTTCGGAAATGGGAGAATTGCAGGAACGGATTACCTCAACCGATAAAGGCTCTATTACTTCCTTCCAGGCCGTTTACGTTCCGGCAGACGACTTAACTGATCCGGCGCCAGCGACAACTTTCGCTCATTTGGATTCCACTATCGTATTATCCCGCAGTTTGTCCGAACTCGGAATTTATCCGGCCGTTGACCCGCTGGATTCTTTTTCCATAATCCTTGATCCGAAAATCGTCGGGGAAGAGCACTACAAAGTCGCTTTGGGTGTTCAGCGAATATTACAGCGCTATAAGGATTTGCAGGATATTATCGCCATTCTCGGCATGGAAGAATTATCCGACGAAGACAAGCAGACAGTTACCCGGGCGAGGAAAATCCAGCGCTTCCTGTCCCAGCCTTTCCACGTCGCCGAAACATTCACCGGCCGGCCGGGCAAATATATTAAACTCGCCGACACGATCCGCGGATTTAAGGAAATTATTGAAGGCAAGCACGACGCTAAAAACGAAGGCGATTTTTATATGCGGGGAGGTATTGAGGATGTGGGAAAATAGTAGAAAGTCAAAAGTATAAAGTTATGGCCGATACAAAAACAATTAAATTTGAAATAGTCACTCCTGAGCGGGAAGTGTTTAAGGAGATGGTGGCGCAGGTTACCGTGCCGACGAGAAACGGCGAAATTACGATTTTGCCGCACCATATCCCTTTAGTTTCCATTCTCGCGCCCGGCGTGATTGAAGTCCGGCAGCCGGACGGCAACATTGAAGTGATGTCCGTTTCCGGCGGCTTTATTGAAGTTTTAAAGGATAAGATTGTGATTTTGGCTGATACGGCCGAACGGGCGGCGGAGATTGATATTTCCCGCGCCGAAGTCGCGCGAGCCCGAGCCGAAGAAACCCGAAAAAATCTTGAAAGACAAGACGCCGAACAGTTTACCAGCGTTGCCGCTAAAATCGCCAAGGAAATGGCTCGCACCCGGGCGGCGAACCGGTGGAGGAGGATAAAGGGGATGGAAAAATAAATTAATATTTTTGATAAATAAATTATGAACGAAGTTAAAACTATTATTAATCCAGAACAAGAAACAATGGAGCAGATTGCCAAAGAAAATTTTTCAAAATGGAACGATCAGCTTTTATCCGGTAAAGCGGAAAAAGTCGCGTCCCTTTATACGGAAAAAAATACCTTTCTTCCGACAGTTTCGGGCGATTTTAAGAGAGGAAAAGACGGAGCAAAGGAATACTTTAAACATTTTCTTGAGAAAAATCCCGAAGGCGAGATTATTGAAGGAAAAGTTGATGTTATTTCGGCGGATTGCTATGTTCACTCGGGTAAATATAATTTTACCGTAGATGCTGAAGAAGGAAGAGCGGTTGTAGAAGCGGAATTTTCTTATGTCTGGAAAAAAAATGAGGCAGGTGAGTGGGAAGTAGATCATCACCATTCTTCCGCGAGAAATGATGAAAAGAAATTTGAACTGGAGAATGGATTCAGGTTGGATGTTAAGCTGTCCGGCAATCCCGAAGAAGATAATGAGCAGGCATATTTTGCTAAGTATTTTTCCGAAAACAATATCGGCGTAATTAGCGAAGACGCGGTTCAGAAGCTCTCTGACAATAGCTATCTTCATTCGGGGATGTATAATCTTTCTGACGGTAGAGAGGCCAGGTTTACTATCACCTGGAAAAAAGATGATTCAGGAGAATGGGAAATAATTCAGCATCATTTATCAATGAGACCGAGCCACGAATAATTATTTAAGACGTTTTTAACAGCTATGCCCCGAAGGCCAACCCGTCTTCGGGGATTTTTATTCCCGTTACACATAATGTGTATAAAAGACTATTAAACGCAAACAACTATTACCGCGGTGTCGTCATTTTGAGACCCGCGGTGTTTTTTTACTAAATTCAGGCTTAATATCAGAATTTGTGTTAAAAATGATATTAGAATAATAAAATTTATGGAAATTTTTATATTTGACTTATTTTTAAAATAGGCGTAAAGTAGTGAATGTAATCACTAAATTACGCATATATGTATAAAAGACTTTTAAAAGAGCAAATCCAGGAAAAATTATTTAAAGGCAAAGCCGTAATAATTACCGGCGCCAGACAAACAGGAAAAACAACTTTGGCCGGAGAAATATTAAGCGAAGCCAATAAAAAAGTTAAAATTTTTAATTGCGATAATCCCACTGACCGGGAATTGTTAAATAACAAAGATTTAGAGTATCTGGAACTTCTGATAGGGGATGCCGAAATTATTTTAATAGATGAAGGCCAAAAAGTTGAAACCATCGGCCAGACATTAAAATTGTTGGCGGACTATTTTAAAGATAAAAAGCAAATCATAGCGACCGGATCCTCCAGTATTAATTTATTGGATAAAACTCAGGAAGCGCTCACGGGAAGAAAATTCGTTTATCATCTTTTTACGCTCAGCCTTGAAGAAATATATCCCAGTAAAGATTACTTAAAAATTTCCAAAGAGATAGAAAATTATCTGATTTACGGAAATTATCCGGATGTCGTAACAAAAAGTTCATTTGACGAAAAAAAAGAACTTTTAAAAGAATTGTCTTCAAGCAGTCTGTACAGGGACATACTGGAATTTCAGGAAATAAAAAATTCAACGATAATTTTGAATCTGCTAAAAGCTCTGGCTCTGCAAATCGGTCACGAAGTTTCTTATACCGAAATTTCCAGTTTAGTGGGAATTGATAAAAATACAGTTGAAAGATACGTTGATTTGCTGGAAAAAAGTTATATTATTTTTCGTTTGCCCCCGTACGCCAAAAACAAAAGAAGGGAAATCTCAAAGTTAAGAAAAATTTATTTTTATGACCTGGGAATAAGAAATGCAATAATCAATAATTTTAACGCATTGGGCGAAAGAAATGACAAAGGGGTATTATGGGAAAATTTTCTTGTAGCAGAAAGGCTTAAATATCAAGCTTATCATAAAATCTACGCGAATAATTATTTTTGGCGGACTTACGACGGCGCGGAAGTTGATTTAGTTGAAGAAAGGGAAGGGAGGCTTTATGGGTTTGAATTTAAATGGAATAAAAAAAAGAAAACGAGCAGGCCGTCCTTAAAATGGCTGGAGTATCAGGATAGTTCCTATCAAATTATTTGTCCGGACGACATGCGAGGATTCATCATTTAACAAACATTCCCGCTCCCTCTTGACAAGAAAAATTCTTCGGGCTAAAATATGGTTGAATTTAGCAGACTAGGAGTCAGAGTGCTAATCAAAATTTAGCTTTTTATATTAATAAAATCGCCCGGCCGTAATTCGCGAAACGCTAAGTATGAACGCCGCCTTTACGAGCTATGGGATATGATGAAATTATGAAAATAAAGCCTATTCACGCGAATGTTGTCGTAAAACCCGCTTCTAAGGAAGAGGTGACAAAATCAGGAATCGTTTTACCGGATACCGTTGATAAGGAACGGCCGGAACGCGGGGAAGTAGTCGCCGTTGGCGAAGGAAAACTTTTGGATAACGGAAGCCGCGCGCCGATGAGCGTCAAGGTCGGAGACAAAGTTATTTTTAAAAAGTATTCGCCGGATGAGGTAAAAATTGACGACGTTGAATATCTGGTTTTAAGCGAAAGCGATATTATCGCGGTTTTGGAATAATTCAAAAATTACAGCATTGATTATTGTTAAATTGAAAAATTCATAGTATGTTTCGCGCCGATACGCGCGCCTTACCATGGATAAAGAAAATATGGCAAAACAAATTATTTTTAATGAAGAAGCAAGAGCGAGATTAAAAGCTGGAGTGGATAAGCTCGCCAACGCGGTAAAAGTCACCCTCGGACCTAAAGGACGGAATGTCGTAATTGACAAAGCTTACGGTTCGCCGACTATTACCAAAGACGGAGTAACCGTCGCGAAGGAAATTGATCTGGAAGACAAGTTTGAAAACTTAGGCGCCGAGATGGTAAAAGAAGTCGCCAGTAAAACCAATGATACGGCCGGGGACGGAACGACGACCGCCACGGTTTTAGCCCAGGCCATGATTGAAGAGGGAATCAAGCTCGTATCTTCGGGCATCAATCCGATTGAAATCAGGAAAGGCATGGAAAAGAAAGTGGCGGAAATCGTCGCTAACCTGAAAAAAATATCAAAACCAATTTCCACGAAAGAAGAATGGGCTAAGGTGGCCTCTATCAGCGCTAATGACGAAGAAATCGGGCAGATTATCGCCTCGGCCATGGACTCGGTCGGCAAAGACGGCGTAATCACCGTTGAAGAAGGCCAGACTTTTGGCGTGGAAAAAGAGGTTGTGGAAGGCATGCAGTTTGACAAAGGCTATGTTACTCCTTACATGATTACCAATGCCGACGAGATGAAAGCCTCCTACGAAGACCCCTATATCCTTATTACTGACAAAAAAATAGCTTCCATCCAGGAAGTTCTGCCGGTTTTAGAAAAAATAGCCCAGTCCGGCAAAAAGGAAGTCGTAATTATCGCTGACGACATTGAAGGCGAAGCTTTGACTACTTTCATCGTCAACAAACTGCGCGGCACATTCAATGTTTTAGGAATCAAAGCCCCGGGATTTGGCGACCGCCGCAAAGCAATGCTTGAGGACATCGCCCTTTTAACCGGCGGAAAAGTAATCAGCGAAGACATCGGATTAAAACTGGAAAATATTGAAATAACCGATCTCGGACGGGCGAGAAAAGTCGTTGCCACCAAAGAAAATACCACCATTGTTGAAGGCAAAGGCGCGGAAAAAACCATCAAAGACCGGGTAGCCCAGATTAGGAAAGAAATAGAAAATACGGACTCGGATTATGACAAGGAAAAATTACAGGAACGGCTCGCGAAACTTTCGGGCGGAGTGGCGGTTATCAAAGTCGGAGCCGCGACCGAAACCGAGATGAAAGAGAAAAAAGACCGGATTGAAGACGCTTTAAACGCGACCCGGGCCGCGGTAGAAGAAGGAGTCGTGCCTGGCGGCGGCTTGGCGCTCGCCATTGCCGGAAGAGCTTTTGATGAACTCATGGAAAAAAAGAACAGCGATGCCGGAGCGCGGATTGTTGATCAGGCGATCCTGGAACCGATTAAACAGATCGCCGCGAACGCCGGAAAAGACGGATCGCTCATTCTCTACAATATCATCCGCGAGCATAAACAGGGCAATAAAAATATCGGTTATGACGCCGCGGCCGACAAGTTCGTGGACTTGATAGAAGCCGGAATTATTGACCCGACTAAAGTAGTGCGCTCGGCTTTGGAAAACGCCGCGTCAGCCGCCATGATGTTTTTAACTACTGAGGCCGTAATTACCGACAAACCCGAACCAAAAGACGCGGGACACGGGCACGGAGGCGGAATGCCGGGCATGGGCGGAATGGGCGGCATGATGTAGAATCGCGAATCCGCTCGAATTTTAGACGAATAAAACGAATATTTGAAGCGCCCTTAATCGGGGCGCTTTTTTGTGTTTTTTATGCCGGGATGGATTATGGAAAGCCGCCGGATTCTAAAATTCGTCGCGATGAAAACTGTTGCTTAAGACTTGATGATAGCGTATAATATGAATAATAATAAATTGGCGAAATAATATGGAATCAAACCGCTATACCAACATAAATATTTCTACCGTCACCTTGGTAAAAGTGATCCTGATAGGCTTTTTGATCTATATCATGTTTTTAATTCGCGATATTCTCGTGGTTTTTTTTGTTTCCCTGGTTTTCGCGGCCGCCATCGGTCCCTTAGTGGACTGGATGCAGAAGCGGAAAATTCCCCGCACTTTGGGCGTGATTTTTATTTACCTGGCTTTGCTTATCCTGTTCGGCTCAATTATTTATCTGATGATTCCGCCGATCTCGGAGCAGGTCCGGGATTTGTCGGAAAACTTTCCCGATTACATAAATAAAATCATTAAAGGCTATTCGTTTTTCAGCGTTCAGGAAGGAGGAACCCTGGAGAGCATTAAAGGCGCCCTGGACGCCGTCCGATCGGGACTGGAAACGAACGCCGGCAACGTATTTTCCACGGTAACCGGAGTGTTCGGCAGTATTTTTTCTTTTTTCCTGACTTTGGTCGTAACTTTTTACATGGCGGTTGAAGATAATGCCATGAAAAAAATCGTCCGATCCATTATTCCTTTTAAGCACCAGCCTTACGCCCTTGATTTAGTCGGCCGGATGCAGAAAAAAATCGGCCTTTGGCTTCGCGGCCAGCTCGTATTATGCTTTGCCGTCGGCTTGCTTGTCTATATCGGCCTGAAAATACTCGGTATAAAATACGCTTTGGTGCTCGCCCTGATCGCCGGGATTACCGAATTTATTCCATATCTCGGGCCGATCATGGGGGCAATACCGGCGGTTTTAATCGCTTTTTCCGTTTCTCCGATGCTCGCGCTCGTTACCGCGGTTTTCTATTATTTAGTCCAGTTTACCGAAAATAACGTCTTGGTTCCGAAAATCATGCAAAAAGCCGTGGGGCTGAATCCGATCGTAAGCATTGCCGTGCTTTTAATCGGTTTTCAGTTAGCGGGCATAGCCGGAGCCATCCTTTCCATCCCGGTCGCGACGGCCGCCAGCGTTTTTATCCAGGATATTTTTGACCATCGGATGGCGGAAGATAATTAATTAATTGATTCGCAAATTTAACAATTATGCCAAACATTACCGAAATTTTATCAGGCAATTCGCGGAGCAAAAAGACCATTTTTTGGGCGGTGGTTATTATCGTTTGCGTGATCATCATGCTGATGGTCGCTGATTTTCTTTTTTACAGCTCAAAAAAATTCAACCGCCTTTCAAACTGGGTTAATCCGGACAGGTATCAGGCGATATTTTTATCAAACGGCCAAGTATATTTTGGCCGGGTGGCTGACGTTACTCCGGAAACTCTGTTGATTGAGGACATATATTATTTAAAAACCGTCCAGACCTTGCAGGCGAGCGAAGGGGGTGCTGGAGAAACGCCGGAAAAGGCGAATCCGGAAAGTATTGACACGGAAAATTTTTCTTTGGTAAAATTAGGCAATGAAATTCACGGCCCGGAAGACAACATGTCCGTGAACCTTGAGCATGTCCTGTTCGTGGAGAATTTAAAACCCGAATCAAAGGTAGTGGAGGCGATAAGGGAGTATAAAGATAGAAAATAGACAACAGTAAGCAGTAAATAGTGAATAGTGAACATTTTTTGTGCGCTATAAGCTATTTTTCTTACATGATTGAAATTCAAAATCTCACAAAAAAACTCGGCGATGGCACTATTTTAGATAACATCTCATTCTCCGTGAAAAAGGGAGAAATTTTGGGTTTTCTCGGGTCGAACGGCGCCGGAAAAACCTCTACCATGAAAATTATCACCTCGTTTTGGTCAGCGACTGAAGGGAGCGTTTTAGTGGACGGGCTGGAGGTTAAGAATAATTCGCTTGAGACCCGAAAAAAAATCGGCTATCTGCCGGAAAATGTCCCGCTTTATGACGACATGAAAGTGAGCGAGTATCTGAAATTCGCCGCCGAGATAAGAAAAATTCCGAAAGAAAAGATAAAAGAAAGGATCAGGGAGACTGTCGCGTCCTGCGGCTTAAAAGATGTTTACGACCGCCCCATTGACGAACTGTCCAAAGGCTACCGCCAGCGGACGGGTCTCGCCCAGGCAATAATCCATGATCCGGAGATTCTGATTTTAGACGAGCCGACGACCGGCCTGGATCCGAACCAAATCGCCGAAATCCGCGAACTCATTAAAAATTTAGGCAAAGAAAAAACCGTAATTTTTTCCACCCATATTCTCGCCGAAGCGGCGGCGATTTGCGACCGGGCGGTGATTATTAATAAAGGAAAAATCGTTGGCGAAGGGACTCCGGACGAGCTCGCGCGCCGGTTCGCGGGCAAGGATTTGATTTACGTAAAAATCAAAGGCCCGCGCGGCGCGGTTTTGGAAAAAATCATGGCCATGGAAAACGTCGGGCGGGCGGAAGTAAAAGACAGGGAATCGGACGAAATTTACGGCTACGAAATTGAACCAAAGCCCGGCGTTGATTTAAGGGAATATTTATCCATGACGATCATGAATAGCGGCTGGAGCATACTGGAATTTTCTAAAAAAAGCGTTTCACTGGAAGACGTGTTCAGGGAGCTGACGAAATAAATTTTAAATTATTTATGTTTAAGTCTGATAGCGTGAGAAATATTTACATCCTGTTTAAAAAAGAGCTTTGGTCCTACTTCAATTCGCCCATCGCATATATTTTTATCGCGGTTTTTTTGATCGCCGGGAACTGGCTTTATTTTAATTCTTTCTTCCTGGCCGGCCAGGCTTCCATGAGAAATTATTTCTCCCTCCTGCCGTGGATGTTTTTATTCCTCGCCCCGGCTCTTACCATGAGGCTTTGGGCGGAGGAGCGGAAAACCGGAACCATTGAATTCCTTTTAACCCTGCCGATTAAAGATTCGGAAGCGGTTTTAGCCAAGTTTTTCGGCGCTCTGGCTTTCTTAATAATTACTCTTCTTTTGTCAGCAAGCCTGCCAATAACAATCGCTTTTCTCGGCAATATTGATCCGGGTCCGATGATTGGCGGCTATCTCGGCGCTTTGCTTTTAGGCGGATCGTATCTGGCTCTCGGGCTTTTTATTTCTTCCTTGACCCGCAACCAGATAATCGCTTTTGTCCTGGCGCTCGCCGCCTGCTTTGCCGCGTTTATCGTCGGCGCTGATTTTGCCGTTTCCGGCGCGCCGAAAATTTTACAGCCAACAATGCGTTTTCTCGGATTGGGCAGCCATTTTTACAATATTGCCAAAGGAGTGATTGACACGAGGGACATCCTCTATTATTTGTCATTCATATTTTTGTTTTTGTGGCTGAATGTAAAAGTGATAGAGGAGAGGAAATAGTATCTGGTATTTTGTATTTAGTATTATGTATCTGGTATCTAAATTTTGCCGTAAATTAAAAACGTGAACAGCGCGATATGAGTAAAATTTTAGTAAAATTAAATAAATCCATAACCATAATCCTTGTCATCGCGATTTTAGGCGTGATTAATTTTATTTCTTACCAAATGTTTTACCGCCTGGATATTACCGAAACTAATGACTTTTCCATTTCCAAAGCTTCCAAGGACACGGCCGGAAATTTGGATGACGTTGTCAGTATCAAAGCCTATTTTTCCGAAAACCTTCCAGCCCAGTTTATCGCCTTAAGGCAGGAAGTAGCCGACATTCTCGCCGAATATGAAACTTACGGCCGGGGAAAAATAAAAGTGGAATTTATTGATCCGGGAAATGACGAAGAATTAAAATCCAGGATTTACGCGGCCGGTATTCCGCCCCTGCAGCTTAATGTCGTTGAAAAAGACAAATATCAGGTTACGGAAGGCTATATGGGCATGACTATCGGCTATGGCGATAAAACCGAGGTTATTCCGGTAATAGAGGGGACTGAAGACCTTGAATACCGGATTACCGCGGCTATTAAAAAAGCCGCGGCTAGAGAAACGCCGGGTTTAGGCTGGCTCGCGGGTTATGGAACGGTCGCGCCGGAACAAAGAAGCATTGCCGCGAAAAAGCTCGCGGAAATATATGAAGCCGAAGAAGTGGATTTAAAATCAACGGGTGAAATACCGAAAAACTTAAAGACCCTGATTATTGCCGGGCCGATGGAAAAATTTGATGATAAGGCGCTGAAAGCGATTGATAGCTTCCTCTCTGGCGGAGGGAACCTTCTCGCCCTTATTGACGGAGTAAAAGTCGGCGACGGGCTAAGCGCCGAGAAGAACATTACCGGGCTGGAAGGACTGCTCGCGAAATATGGGATAAAGGTTGAAAATAACCTGATTTTGGACCAGCAGTCGGGCGTTGCCTCCTTTAACCAAGGGTTTATAGCTTTTTCCGTAGAATACCCGTATTGGCCGAAAATTTTAAAGGAAGGGTTTGACAAGGATATTTCGGCGGTCGCCAATCTTGAAACCGTTGTACTGCCATGGGTGTCTGGTGTGGATATTATAAAAGATAAAATGGATAAAGATACTAGAGTATCTAATCTAATCATGAGTTCGGAAAAGAGCTGGAAAGTTTCTGACGGCTTTAATTTAAGCCCGCAAAACATACCGGCGCCGGCTGACGGCCGGGGAAAATACAGCCTGGCCGCGCTCGCGGTCGGAAATTTTACGTCTGCTTACGAAAACGGAAAAACTTTTTCTTCAAGGATGGCAGTGGTCGGGGACAGCGATTTTATCAAAGACAGCTTCCTCCGCAACGCGCCGGATAATCTCGCGTTGTTCCAAAATCTCGCGGACTTATTAAGCCTTGACGAGGATCTCATAAACATCCGATCCAAGGCGATTTCCAGCCGGCCGATAAAAGAATTGTCCGAAACCGGAAAGGCGGCCGCGCGCTACGGCAATGTTTTTGGAATTACGATTTTAGTAATTGTCTTGGGAACCATAAGATATGTTTCGCGAAGAAGGCGAAAGAAGAGCGAGGTATGAAAGCTATTAAAAAAAATAAAAAAAGATGATGAAAAATATTAAATTATTGGTAATATTAATCGTTCTGGCCGGGGGCGCTTATCTATTGACCGGTCCGGTTCGCGATTGGAACGATAAAAGGCGGGTGCCGAAGAATTTTTTAGCGGCAATGGATATTAACCGGGTTGAAAGAATTGAAATCGCTAGAAATGAAAAAATTGTTAAGCTGGTTAAGGAAGGGGAGCGCTGGAAAGTGGAAGGCGAGGGAAAATTTTTTGCCGACCCGGAAGTGATAAATGAACTGGAGACTGAATTTAGAAAAGCCCAGTCCGCGAGATTGGAAATCGCGAGCGCCAATAAAGATAAAAAAAGCGATTTTGATCTTGATAAGGAATTTGGAACTGAAGTGAGGTTTTATCAGGGCGGAAATGAGTCGGGAAGTTTTATTGTCGGCAAGATGACCGGCGATTATTCCGGAGTTTATATCGGCAAAGAGGGTGATGATAATACTTACGCTATTTCCGTCCGATTATCCGCCGCGTTTTTGCCTTATGAGTGGCGGGACAGGACGCTATTGGCGTTTGATAAGGATAAAATAGCAAAGATCAGATTCCATTATCCGGACCGGGAATTTATTTTAGAGAAAAAAGACGGAAAATGGAAAGGAGTCTCGCCCATTTCTTTTGATGTAAAAGAAGAAAAAATAGATTCGATATTAACCGCCCTTGCCGACTTGCAAGCTGAAGCCATTCCGCCCCAGAAGTTCAGCGGAACTGACCTGGAAAAGAATCTGATAATCGTTGAGTTTAGCGGTGATGGCGTTAAAGGCGCCATCATGATCGGCAAAGACAACGGCCAGAGCCAATACTTTGCCAAGCGCGCCGACAGCGACAATATTTACTTGATCTCGAAGTCTGATCGCGACGCGTTTAATAAAAAAACAGAAGACTTTAAATGAAAAATAGCAGAGTGGCCGGTTCGGGCGGTATTGATAATTTAAGAAAATTAGTCTGGTAAAGATCGCTGTAATGGCGATTTTTTATTTAGGCCGGAATATGATATAATTTCAGAAGGAAAGAAGCCTGAATTAACCATTTTTACTTATATGAAACATGATTTAATTTCCATCGGCGGGGCGACCGAGGACATCACTTTTTATACCAGAGAGGGAATACTCCTGGACAATAAGAAGGATGTTTTAAGGCAGAAATTGATCTGCTTTGAATACGGTGCCAAGATTAAAGTTGATAAAGCGCATTTCACTTTCGGAGGCGGCGCGGCGAACGTCGCGGTTTCGGCTTCGCGGCTCGGGCTTAAATCCGCGGCCATGGTTTCTTTGGGCAATGACGATCGGGGAAAAAGGATTAAGGAAAATTTTAAAAAAGAGGGGGTAGATACGAGCCTCGCGCAATTTACGAAAAAGAAAGAGACTGGTTTTTCTTTTCTTATTACCGGGCAGGAGAACGAGCACGTAGTTTTTTCCAACCGGGCGGCTAACGATGAATTAAGAATCCCGAGTACTCGGGATGATGAATTAATAATTTTGGATAAAACAAAATGGGTGTATATAACTTCGCTGTCTGGAGAGTGGCAGGATGTTTTAAGTAAAGTCTTTAAACTGAGCGGGCCGAAAATCGCCTGGAACCCCGGGCATCGCCAGCTCATGGAAGGCTACAAAACATTGGAAAAATATTTAAAAAAGACTGAAGTATTGATCGTTAATAAAGACGAGGCCATTGAGCTTGTAAAATCATGCAAGGATTTTACGGCTAAAGACAGCGCTTTTTTTAATGATATGGGAAATCTGCTTTATGCCATAAGTTCCTGGGGTTCAAAAATCGTCGTAATTACCAACGGCAAGCATGGCGCCAGCGTCCGGGCGGGAAATAAAAATTATTATCAGAAAATTTTAAAAGAGAAAAAGCGGGTCAATACCGCCGGAGTCGGCGACGCGTTTGGCTCGTCTTTTATAGCCGGACTGGAAATCTATAATAGCGACATAAAAAAAGCCATGTTTTTAGGGGTTAAAAATACCGCCTCGGTCGTCGGCCATTACGGCGCGCAGACGGGGTTATTGAGGAAAAAAGATTTGCCTGAATAATTGTCATGATTTTTCCAAATAACGGTGAAAATTAACAGTTGAAAATTATTATGAAAATTCCCATTGAAATATCGGCCCGCCATATCCATTTGTCGCGAAAAGACCTAGAGCGGCTTTTTGGCCCGGGTTATGAACTAAAAAAATTTAAAGATTTAAGCGAGATCGGCGAATTTGCCGCCAGGGAAACAGTCATAGTTGATGGCAAAAAAATGGCGCTTAAAGTCCGAGTCGTCGGCCCGGTTCGTTCCCGAACCCAGCTTGAAATTACCGCTACTGAAGCCTATCAGCTCGGAATTAAAGTTCCGGTCCGGCTTTCGGGCGATTTAAAAGGAACGCCGGGGATCGCGCTTAGGGGTCCGAAAGGAAAAATAAAGATTAAAAACGGGGTGATCATCGCCCAGAGGCATATTCACGCGAGCCGCGAAGAAGCAAAGCAATTAAAATTAGGGCATAGGCATAAAGTAAGGGTGTCAGCCGCGGGCGAGCGGGGAGTTATTTTTGAAAATGTAATCGTCAGAGTGGCGGAAAATTTCCGGCTTTCCATGCATATTGACACTGACGAGGCTAATGCCGCCGGGTTATGGAAGAAGAAAAATTACGGAAGATTGCTGTCAAGTGATAGATAAAGCTAGACTCTGTGAAAATTTCGTATTTCGTCAATTTCGTATTTCGTAGAAATTATATATGTCCAACATCCTGGTTCTTAATTCCGGATCCACTTCAATAAAATATAAGATTTTTAATGACGAGGAAAAATGCCTGAAAAGCGGCATTATTGACGGCGCGGCTGACCATGAAAAAGCCTTAAAAGACATCTTGCGACAAATCGGCGACCTGCGCGATTTAGCCGCGGTCGGCCATAGGGTAGTGCACGGCGGCGATGATTTTTACGATCCGCTCATTCTGGACAGCGAAAAAATCGGCCGGCTGGAAGAATATAACGGACTGGCGCCGCTTCATAACCCTTACAATTTGGCTGGCATCCGGGCGGCCATGAATTATCTTCCGGAAATACCGCAGGCGGCGGTTTTTGATACTGGTTTTTTCCGGGATTTGCCGGAAGAGGCTAAAAGTTACGCTTTGCCAAAAGATTTGTCCGACCGTTTCAATATCCGGCGCTACGGCTTCCATGGCATTTCCCACGAATACGCCGCTATGGTCGGAGCAAAAAAACTCGGACTGGACTTTAAAAAGGCTAATTTAATCACCTGCCATCTTGGCGGCGGCTGGTCGGTCGCCGCCATAAAAAAAGGCAAGCCAATTGATACTTCAATGGGTTTTACTCCGATGGAAGGCCTTATGATGATGACCCGGCCGGGAGATATTGATCCGGGAATTATTTTCTATCTTTTAAAACAAGGCGACTCCGCTGAATCAGGCGGAAAGCGGGAAGCGGTGATTGATTTCAGCCGGAATAAAGATAGCCAAACCGAAATTGGAACTGGCACGGGCGAAGCGGCTGAAAGGCTGGAAAAAATTTTAAATTACTCTTCCGGCATTAAGGGAGTTTCCGGCGGGATAGCAGATTACAAAGAGCTATTAAAGCTTGTTTCGCTTGGCAACGGAGCGGCGAAAACAGCCTTTGACATGGCAGTCTATCGGCTGGTAAAATACATCGGTTCGTATTACGCGGCTCTGGAAGGCCGGCTGGATGGCATTGTTTTTACCGGGCGGATAGGAGCCGGCAATCCGATGACAAGAAACGCGGTAACGCGCAAGTTGAAATTTTTAAAATGCCCGCATGTTGCTGTTGAGGCGGACGAGGAACTGGCGATCGCTAAAAAGGTAAGAGTGCTGATGAATTAATTTAATGCGAAGGAGTTTTTATTCCTCGCTCCGATCGGGCAGGCTCAATAATTTGCTCACACGCTGGATCCCGCATGCCTGCGGCTGCGGGATGTCTCGCTCGCACGCTCGGCACTCGCACGCAAATTAACTTCCTATGGCAATAAGAATTTTAAGGGCGATATATAAGAGAAAAACTATCGTGAAATTTATCATTTCCGGAGGTATCGCGACTTTAGCGGATTTGATTCTCTTATTCGTTTTGACCGATTTTTTTCGTATCTGGTATCTCTTTTCCGCGATACTCGCTTTTATCGGCTCGTTTTTTGTAAGCTTTTATCTGCAAAAATTTTTCACTTTTCGCGACGCGGGGCGAGAACGCATTTACCGACAAATGGGCCAGTATCTTTTTGTCGGTCTTATTAATTTAGGGCTAAATACCCTTGGCATGTATCTGGCGGTGGAAATTTTTGGCGTCTGGTATCTTTTGGCTCAGATTATTGTAACCATAATAATTGCCATATTCAGTTTTATCATTTATGAAACTTATATCTTCGTAAAAAAGCCGGAAAGTTCTTTAGCCGAGCCGGAAAGCGGAAAAACTTTAAAAGTACTGATTGCCACCGGAATTTATCCGCCGGATTACCGCGGGCCGGCCACTTTGCTTGAAGCTTTGCCGCGCGCGCTTATTGATAAGGGAATTGAAGTAAAAATAATCACTTATTCTTTCATAAAAACGCGGTCGGAAGAAAGGGGAATGGTTTTTCGGATAAAAAGGGGAAGAATCGCCGCCCTATCCCAAATTCGTTATTTAGCTAAACTGTGGCGATTGGCGGACTGGGCCGATGAAATTTACGCTTTGGACGTTTACAGCGCGGGATATTTTACCTATCTCATAAAAAAGATAAGGGGAATGAAATACGTTGTCCGTTTTGTCGGTGACAGCGCCTGGGAAACGGCGGTAAGGAATGGCTGGTGTTGCGATTATATTCTTGATTTTCAGGACAAGGTTTACGATAAAAAAATTGAGAGGCTGAAAGCGCGAAGAAAAAAAGTCCTTTTGGAAGCCGACAAAATTGTCGCGCCGAGCAATTTTATCGGGCTAGTTCTAGAAAAAATCGGCGTTGATAAGGAAAGGGTGAAAGTAATTTACAACTCGCTTGATTTTTCCCGCTATCCTTTTGATGAAAATTCCGTGGTTTCTATAAAAGAAAAATACGGCCGGGGCAGTAAGATTATAGTTTCTCCCGGCCAGCTCAACCCCTGGAAGGGTTTTGACGGCATTATAAAAATAATGCCTGAATTGATGAAAGAGCTAAACTTGAAAATCAACCTGCTTATTTTAGGAAAAGGGCAGGAGCATGATAACTTGGAATCTCTGGCGCGAGAGCGGGGGGTGAGCAAATATGTTCATTTTCTCGGAAGGATTGAGCATGAAAAAATAATGAATTATTTTAAGGCCGCCGATTTGTTTATTTTAAATTCCAATTATGAAGGCATGTCGCATGTATTACTGGAAGCCATGCAATCCGGGACACCGATTATTACGACTAACCGCGGAGGCAATCCGGAGGTGATTACTGATAACGAAACCGGATTGTTAGTGAATTATAATAATGAAGCGGAACTGCTTAAAGCCGCGAAAAAAATTCTCTCCGACAATGATTTCGCGAAAAAAATAGCCGTTAACGCGAAAGAGAAAATAAAATTTTTCAGCTGGGAAAAGACGGTGGACGAAACCGCTGAGACGCTAAGGACTGTCTTTAAGGATAGATGCCAGGATCAATAAAAATAAGTTTATGATAATTCTTGCTCAGATAAATTTTTCCGAAGATCACGCGGAAAAGATACTGCCCTTAGGCATTCTTTCGGTCGGCAGCGCCTTAAAAAGCCGTGGTTTTAACGTGGAACTCGTAAATATTAACGAAGATCAGATTAATGAAACAGCGGAAAAAATCGCGGAAAAGAATCCGGAATTTGTCGGTTTTTCAGTAATCACCGGGGCGCAGACCAAACATTCAGCCGAGCTGTCAAAAAAATTAAAAGCCCTTAACCCGGATCTGCCGATTCTCTGGGGCGGCATCCATCCTTCGCTTTTGCCGCTGGAATGTTTAAAGGAAGATTATGTTGATTTTTTAATCCAGGGCGAAGGCGAAGAAACCATACTGGAATTCGCCAAAGCCTTGGCCGAAGGCGGAGCCAGGGAAAATTACCGGTTTAAAAACATATTGGGTTTGGGCTATAAAGAAAAAGGCGAGCCGGTCATGAACCAGCGCCGACCGTTAATAGAAAATTTGGGCGACTGGCGCCTTGATTTCAGCCTGCTCAATGTCAACGATTATGTCTATTCCCTGGGAAAATACAAACGAGTCATCGCCTATAAAGCCAGCCGCGGCTGTCCGTTCGGCTGCGCTTTCTGCTATAATAACGAATTCAACCAGAACCGCTGGCGCGCCTGGCCGGTCGCGGCGGTTATAGAGGATATTAATTTTCTTAAAGAGAATTATAAGATTGACGCGGTTAAGTTTTATGATGATAATTTTTTCGTTGATAAAAGGAGAGCCTTGGAAATACTGGAAAAAATCAATCTGCCAAGCCATTTAGAAATCCGGATTGATTTTATTGATGATGAGCTCTCCGGCCGGCTGAAAAGATTTAAGGTTTTTGATATGTTAATCGGCTTAGAGTCCGGCTCTGACCGGATTCTAAAAATGATAGATAAAAATTTTACCGTGGAAAAGATGGTTAAGGGGGTGCGCTCTATCGCCAAGCATGATCTTCACGCCACCTACTCTTTTATTGTCGGTTTGCCGGGCGAGACTGAAGAGGAGTTTGATGAAACCCTGAAACTAATGTATAAAATCTACAAGATCCATCCCCGGGCCGGCTTTACTTTGGGCGCTTATCTTCCTTATCCGGGCTCAAAGCTCTATCAAACCAGCCTAGAGACGGGTTTTAAACCGCCGGAAAAAACCGAAGACTGGGGCAGTATTGACCGCTTCCGAAAGGATTTTAACTCGCCCTGGATTGACGCGAAAAAAGTCTGGGTAATCCGGGAGTGCTATAAGATCATGAGCTGGGACGCGAAAATATTCAAGAAATGGTTTGAGTTAAGAGTGAAGCTGAATTTTTTTTCTTTACCCTTGGACATATATTTGGTAGAGTATTTAGCCCACGCCGCCATTTCCGAAAAAGGCATTTTTGGCAAGGGGTTAAGGAAGGTTTATAATTTTTTAAGAAAAAAATGAATATCCTCGTTATCAATTTAGACAAAGCCATATTTAAGAAAAATTCCGCAAGCTTTGAGAGATTAAAAGAATACAGCGCTATCGTTGAAAAGCTTTTTGTTATTGTTTGGACAAGGGAAAAGTTTTCTCCCATTATTTTTGACGACAGGCTGGTTATTTATCCGACTAATTCCTCTTGTCGTTTGTTTTATTATTTTGACACTTGGCGGCTGGCCCGAAATATTTTAAGAAAGAATAAGATAGACCTTATTTTTACCCAAGATCCTTTTGAGACCGGGCTGGCCGGCGTTTTATTAGCCGTTTTCAACCGGATTAAGTTGCAACTGCAATTTCACACCGATGTTTTCAGTCTCTATTTTTGGCGCCAGTCGCGGACTAACAAAATAAGGGTGATGCTCGCTAAAGTATTAATCAAAAGGGCGGACAGCTTAAGGGTGGTGAGCGCGAGAATCAAAACTTCTTTAATTAAGCTGGGCGTGGCTTCAGAAAAAATTTTTGTTTTGCCGATTTATACGGATGTCGGAAAAATTACCGGCGCCAGCGTTAAGTTAGATTTAAAAAGCAAATATCCGCAATTCGAAAAAATAATTTTAATGGCTTCGCGCCTCAGTCCGGAAAAAAATATCGGTTTGGCCATTGAAGCAATGTTGAAGGTCGTAAAAAAACAGCCGCGAATCGGATTGATAATTTTTGGTTCCGGCCGGGAGGAAGTCCGCCTAAAATCGTTGATTAAAAAAAACGGATTAGCCAGCCGGGTGATTTTGGAAACCTGGACCGATGATTTGGCCTCGTATTATAAAACAGCCGATCTCTTTCTTTTGACCTCAAATTATGAAGGCTGGGGCATGGCGGCGGTTGAAGCTATGGCGGCCGGCTGTCCAGTTATCATGACCGATGTCGGTTGCGCCGGGGAGCTCGTAAAGGACGGGGAAAACGGGTTCATAGTTCCGGTCGGGGATGGAGACGTTTTGAGCCAGACGATTATCAGGGTACTGGGTGATCATAAGCTTGGGGAAAGTTTAACCCGTCGGGCGGCCGAAACAATAAAAAAACTGGCGGATAAAGAGGAATATTTGCGTCAGTATAAAAAATCCTGGTTATAACGTATAGGCAGTTGCTGTGGTTTTTTGGGCTATGCCTAAAAAATAGCGCCAATCAAAAATTAACGCGATTATGAAATTATTAATTCTTACCCAGACTGTTGACAATAAAGACGACGTACTCGGTTTTATGCACGGCTGGATTGCCGGTTTTGCCAAAAAATGCGAGCGGGTTACGGTAGTGTGCTTGAAAAGCGGGAAATATTGTTTGCCGGACAATGTGAGGGTGTTAAGCTTAGGTAAAGAAAGGCGTAAATCAAGGATTGCATATCTTTTTAATTTTTATAAGCACATCTGGCAAAATCGTCAGGATTATGATAAAGTCTTTGTGCACATGAATTATGAATACATCATTCTCGGTGCTGTTTATTGGCGAATATTAAGAAAGAAAGTTGCTTTATGGTATGCGCACGGATATGTTCCTATTGGTTTAAGAATCGCCGAAAAGCTGACTCATGTAATTTTTACTTCAACTAAGAGCGGTTGCCGGATAGACAGTATAAAGATTAAAGTGGTCGGGCAGGGGATTGACGTTGACGGAATTAAGAATGATAAATTAAGAATTAAAAATAATAGATTCAAGATTATAACTATTGGAAGAATTTCACCATCCAAGGATTATGAAACATTGATCCGGGCGGCGGAAGCATTAGTTAGGCAGAATGCGAAGGTTAAGGTGGATATTATTGGTGGTCCGGGGACGCCGGGGCAGAAAGAATATCTGGGAAAATTGAGAGAGATGGTAAAGGAAAAAAAATTGGAAGACGCGATAAATTTCAGGGGTTCTCTGCCGAACCGGGAAATTGCGCCGGCCCTGAATGAAGCTGATTTATTCGTGAATATGGGTCTTACCGGAAGCCTTGATAAGGCAATCCTTGAAGCCATGGCCGCCGGACTGCCAATTCTAACCTGCAATGAAGCCTTAGAGGATGTGATTGGGAATTATAGCGGGAGATTGATGTATAAGAAGAAAGATTACATGGAATTGAGTGAAAAGATAAAATATATTATGGGTTTAAGTTCTGAAGAGCGCGCGAAAATCGGGAATGATTTAAGGGAAATAGTGGCAAAGGATCATAGCCTGTCTGATTTTATAGATAAAATTTTGGCAGGATTATAATTTATGGAACTAGAGCGAGCAATTAAAACCAGGCGAAGTATCAGGCATTTTTCCAGCCGGCCACTAGAGCAGGGGATTTTAGAAAAAATTTTTCATGCCGGTATCCACGCCCCAAGCCACTGTAATACTCAGGGCTGGAAGTTTATTTTTATTGATGATGCTGATGTTAAGGAAAAAATTTTCGCTGCTGGAGGTTCTTGCGCCGTGAGAAATGCTCCTTATGGTATTTTAGTTCTTTATAACACCGCTTTAAGTGATAACCTGGAATATCGCGACTGGCTTCAAAGCTCGGCCGCCGCCATCCAAAACATGCTTCTTACCATTCATGATTTAGGATTGGGCGGTTGCTGGATTTGCCATTTGCCCCGCAAAAAAGTTTTGCGGAAAATTTTTAACATTCCGAAGCTTTACTCGCCGGTAGCTTATTTAATCTTTGGTTATCCTAAAACCGAACCGCTTTTTATGCCGCGCCGGTACCGGCTGGAGGAAATGTGGGCGGTCAATAAATTCGTTTGGCCTTGTGAAAAATTAAAGCCGGAAATCCGGTTGAAAAGGGCTGCGAAAAAGATTTATTTTGTTCTGCCCGATTTTATTAAAAAAGTTATAATGCCTTTAACTGATAAATTGGTAAAAAAATTTAACAATTAAACATGTGAAAAAGATTTCAATTATTATTCCTGTTTATAACGAGGAAGAATCCGTCGGCGAATTGTTCGCTGAAATTAAGGCTGTTATGGAAAAAACCGCTTTGGTTTATGAAATTATTTTTATAAATGACGGTTCCCGCGACGGCACCTTGGCGGAATTAAGAAAAATTGCTGGCGTAAAAATAATTTCCTTTACGAAGAATTTTGGCAAGTCACAGGCCTTGCAAGCGGGCTTTGACGAAGCCGACGGGGAGTATATTATTACGCTTGACGGCGATTTGCAGGATGACCCGAAAGAGCTGCCTAATTTTATTAATTCGTTGGAGCAGGGCGACGATTTGGTTTGCGGCTGGAAGTACCGAAGACTGGACAGCTTTAGCCGGAGATTCGCTTCGTTCATTGCCAATAGCATAACCAAGCGCATTACAAAAACAAATATACATGACATGAATTGCTGCTATAAAGGCTATAAAAAAGAAACAGCCAAACAGCTCAGGCTATACGGCGATATGCATCGCTATATTCCGGCAATTGTTTCCGATATGGGCTTGCGCGTAAATGAAATTAAAGTAAACCACCGCCAGAGAATGCATGGTAAAACAAAATACGGGCTCAAAAGATTGTCAAACGGACTTTTTGATTTTATAACCCTCTTATTTTTGCGCCGCTTTATTGATCGGCCGATGCATTTTTTCGGTCTTTACGGTCTCGCGCTTTTCTTTTTTGGATCCGCGATCCTATTTTACCTTTTTTGGATAAAAGTTTTTCAGGGCGTTTTAATTGGTTCGAGGCCTTTATTAATCTTTGGCATGTTGCTAGTTGTCGTGGGGGTGCAGTCATTTTCATTAGGTTGTCTTGGGGAACTGATCATTCGGCAAAACGGGGCGGATAGAAAAAATTACGTTATTAAAGAAATAATTAACAACGGCGTCCCGAAAACTACTAACAGCTAAACTATATATGAAATCTGTCCCTGAAAACATTTTTTTGTCATCAGTCTTGGCGAACGCACCTCGTTTATTGGGTCAGCTAAATCGTAACCCTTTATCCGGTAGCTACGGGTCTTTTGACCGGGATTATTGGCATTACCGCACGAATGATATTAGTAGTGCCCGCTGCCAGGAAGCCGCGCTAACTCTTGCTCTGCTTTATAAGCATAATTTTCCGGGAAATAAATATTATCATAGTGAAAAAATACTGGGTTGGATTAATGCTTCACTTTCTTTTGCTTTAAAAATTCAGAACAGGGACGGTTCATTTAATGAATGGTATATTAACGAAAGCTCTTACGTGGCCACGGCTTTCTTGAGCGCGGCTTTGGCGGAAACAATCGGCCTGATGGGAAAAGAAAAACTTGAAGATTACGATAAGATATTGGGCGGGTTGGAAAAAGCGGCCGACTGGCTCATTAAACATAACGAAACGTCGGTTTTTAATCAGCTGGCCGGAAGCGTTTTTGCCTTAGCTAAAATCTCGTTCTTGACTAGCTGTGAAAAATATTTAAAAACCGCTGGTGAAAAATTAAATTTAATTATCAGCCGCCAGTCTTCGGAAGGTTGGTGGGGAGAATATGGCGGGCCTGATGTCGGCTATTTATCGCTAATGATTGATTATCTCGCGAAATATTACGAACTGGATAAAAGAGAGGATGTTCTTATTTCAATTAAGCGCGCTTGTGCTTTCCTGATTAACTTCCTTCACCCCAATTTTACCGTTGGAGGGGAATATATGTCGCGCAATACCGAGTATCTGATTCCTTCAGGCTTTGTTTATTTATCGGATTTAGACGCAAACGCTAAAATTATTACTGCTTTTAACATCGCCTCCCTTTCTTCCGGATCAGGCATCGGGCCGGCCAGCCTAGATGACCGTTATTTGTGTTATATTTTATATAACTGGCTGCAGGCCGGAATTTCTCTGAGCCATAGCGGCATCAGCCAGCGCGCCGATATTAATGACTATTTGACCGCGAGGAGGATTAATATCTTTCTTAAAGATTCCGGCATAAGAATCAGACAAACCGAAAAATATTATTTCGCGGCCAATCTATACAAAGGAGGCGCTTTCCGGCTTTATTTACCAGGCCGTCAATATTTTGATTCGGGAGTTGAAATTAAGCTAGCAGGGAGAGGCTTGATTTCCGGCGCGCTTGACTACTCTAATGAAATCGCGAGCGAGGAAGGCTGCCTTACAGTGAGCGGAAGGTTAAAGCCGATTAAGGAGCCATTAATGAAAACGCCAATTATGATATTATTTAAGACTTGGCAGATTGTCTTCGGGAAATTCAGCAACTGGCAGGCATTCTTAAAGGATTTTTTAAGAAAAAAAATGATCAGCTATAAAGACCCGTCACATATTTTATTTAAACGGGAATTTATTATTAACAATGATTCTTTAATAGTTAAAGATTGGATTAGTAAAATAATCAAGGAAAAAGATTTTTTTTGCGAGCAAAAAACTTCGTATAATTTTATTCCCAGTTCTAAGTTTTTTACCTCCCAGGAAGTGGAAGATAATGGCGGCCGGGCAGAAAAAGAGTTTAGCGGTTCGCGCGGGGGATGCTCCCTGCGCCGGATTTTTAATTTTTAACTGTAGCTTATGTCAGGTTTAATCGGTAAAAACATGAATTTTTGGGTTATTCTTGGTTTTTTCGGCCAATTTATGTTTTTTTTGAGGTTCTTTATCCAATGGCTTCATTCTGAAAAGCACAAAAAAAGCGTCTTTCCTTTTTCCTTTTGGTACTTTAGCATTGCCGGAGGCGTGATTCTCTTTATTTATGCCATCCATATCAAAGATATTGTCTTTTCTTTGGGTCAGGGTCTGGGGCTGTTGATTTATGTAAGAAATATTATGCTATCTAAGGGCAATGATGAAGTTAATAAAAAAGCATGAAAATGAATAATATTTGGCAAAAAGATTTTTGGCAGAAAAATGCCTTGCTGGTTATTATGGCGGCGTATTTTATCATGGCATCGGCCGGTATCTTTTTTAACTATTCGCTTTTTAATACTACCGGCGATGAAGCGCCGCTCTTATCCGCGGCGCTGAAAATGATCGCGGGCCACAGCCTGCGGCCGAATTATCCTTCATTTTATCATTTATCATTAGGCGCTTATCTTTACTTGCCGTTTTTCGCAATTGCGTTATTTATAATGCGCCTGTCCGGCCTTTTTCCCAGTCTGGCGGCGCTTGAGCGATTCGGCCAAGTTGAATTCGCGAAATTTTTACCTCTCGGGCGATTTATATCTGTTCTTGCCGGCTTGGCTTGCCTCTACTTTTTATACAGGATTAGCAAGAAGTTGTTTAATAATAAATTAGTTTCTTTATTGTCGGTTTTTTTACTTTCTTCCAGTTTGCTTTTTATCCAGGCCTCGCACTTCGCAAGAGTTTGGCTACCGCAAACGCTTACCGTACTTTTGGCTTTGTATATGATTATTGATTTTTATCAGGCGCCGTCGGCTAAAATTAAGCATTATTTATGGTGCGGTCTCTCTATTGGCCTGGCTTTTGGCACGCACGTGGTAGGAATTTTTGCGTATGTTTCATTTTTAGCCGCGCATTATTTAAAGAATAAAAAAGAAAAGATTAAGAATATTATTATTAATCCGTATTTTTGGTCGGCCAATCTTATTTTTACCGTTGTTTATCTAATAGTTTATTTTTTAAACACCTACGGCTTTATCCATTACCTCGGGGGATTATTCCCTAATCCGAATAAGATGCTTAATTTGTCTGAAACTTTCAGCCCTTTAGTTGATCGGTCCGCTCCATTAGTTCCGGACGGTTCTAACACCATTAGCAAATCTATTTTTTACTATCTGGGAGCGCTTTGGCAGAGTGATCCATTGCTCTTGACCGGCGCCTTATTCGGCTCTGTTGTTATGTTTTTCAAAAAAAGGGATATTTTTTTAATTTTAGCTTCTTTTGTTTTTGTTTATTTTTTTGCGATTAGTTCAATCAGTATTAAAATCGCCCGTTATCTGCTGCCCATTCTTCCTGTGCTGGCGCTTTTTTCCGCTTTCGGATTATCCTGGTTTTATCAGCGGACGAGCCGTAAAAAGGCAGCCGCTTTACTGATAGCCGTTTTATGCCTTTTATCTTTATATCCGCCCTTGCTTTGGGATTATAAATTTTTACTGCCTTCAAGCCGGCTTGAAGCTGTCAACTGGATTTATAATAACCTGCCAGCGGGAGAGAATATCATAAATTTTGACGGCCACCTGGAGCTAAACGAAAATCGGCAAACAATAAAAGATATGACCGCGCACACTTCTTTTGCCACTAAAAAGCGGCTCTATCTCTTAAGTCAGCCGGATGATGCGCTTCCCAAACCTAATTATTATGTTTTATCCTTTCCGCACTACAATGAAATACCAAAAGAAATTTTTGATAAAAAATACGATTATCTTGTTATTAGTTGGCTTAATAAGGATGATCTGCAATACTGGAAGGGGAAATTAGAGGAAGTTAACCTTAATCTGTCCAGTCTTTCTTTAGTAAAGAGATTTCCGGCCGGAGCCACGGAAGATGATATTGGCATGGATTTGGGAGGAGCGATTGATAATCCGCTCGTTAAGTTGCCGAAATTAAGACAAAATGGTCCAATAGTAGATATCTATAAGCTTGATTATGCGAAGTAAACAGCCAAAAAAGATTCTTGTAGTCATAAATAACCTATCTTTCGGGGGAGCCGAAAGATTGGTCGTTGACCAGGCAAACTGCCTAGAGGAGTTGGGGTACGCAGTGGATGTGCTTGTTATATTGCCAAGCCTCAAGCAAGGCTTTTATGAAGATTTGAAATTATCCCAGGGGAAGCTGATAAATATTGACGCTAAAGGGTTTTCGCTTCATGGTATATGGCTGATTGCTAAATTAATTAAGGGGAAGAAGTACGAGGCGATAATTTCACATTTATTTTTGGCAAATACTTTGGTTCGCTTGGCTTGCCTTTTGGCCTTTCGTTTTGATAAAATTATTGCCTATGAACATAATTCCTATGGAAAGGAAAAGAGCTTTAAGCATTTTTTTATTGATCGCTTGCTCTCCTTTCTGACCCATAAAATAGTCGCGGTTTCCGAAGAAGTAAAAGATTATTTAATAGAAAAAGGAATTTCTAAGCATAAAATTGTAGTAGTTCAGAACGGTATTTCCGAGGATTTTATTAAAAATATACCGGCCGCGGACGATGTGAGAGGCAAGTTGGGGTTTAGTGAAAAAGATATATTAGCAGTATCAAATGGTAATGTTAATCCTCAAAAGGGATATGAAACGCTGATTGCCGCCGTCGGGAAGGTTGTTGATGAAAATCCGAGAATTCATTTTTTAATTTGCGGTTCCGACACGAATGAGTATTCCCGGTTCTTGAAAAAACAGGCGGCATTGAGTCCGTATGCTGATCATGTCCATTTTCTGGGAGCTAGGCATGACGCTAAGGAAATAGTAAATTGCGCCGACATCTATGTTATGCCTTCCCTTTGGGAGGGGCTTAGCCTATCTTTGCTTGAGGCATTGATGCTTGGAAAGATTGTTGTAGTTTCCGAAATTCCCGGCATGACAGCTTTAGTTAGAGACGGTTATAATGGTTTCACTTTTAAAACTAGAAATGCGGAACAGCTCGCAAAAATAATTACATTTGTAATTAAACATCCGGCAGACTTTCAAAGTCAAAAGAGTAAGGCAAAAGAGACGGGCAAATTATATACCATAGAAAAGTGCGTCTGGCAACTTGTTTCTTTAATAAATTAACCATTTTATTGTTTATGAATATTTTGATTACAAACTTTCATTCTATTAAAAATAAAGGCGACTTAGGGATAGTTCTGGGATTAATCGGAGGATTGAAGGCGGTAAATAGAAGATTCCGTTTTAGTGTCATCGGACGCAATATAAATGATCGCGGATGGTGGGAGTCATCGGGGGTTGAATTTTTTTTGCCTCTTCTTGATTTACCTAAGTTTAATCAAGGCAAATGGTTTTATTCTTTGACCAATAAGGCAGGAGCTATATTCTTTTTTGGTAAATATTATATTTCTTTAGCGCTTCTAAATTTTCCCCGATTAGCCTATTGGTATTATAGCGGTTCGGGCGAGGCGCTGAAAACATTGGATGCTTACAAGAAGTGCGATGTCATTATCTCAAAAGGAGGTAGTTTTTTTCGGGAGCCCGAGTGCCGGATCAATATTTTACCCGTAGGAATTATGAGCCATTTACATCAGCTTATTGTCGGCGCTAAGTTCAAAAAGAATGTTATTCTATCGGCGCAGTCTTTTGGCCCCATAAATAATTTATACTCAAAATTTATTATGCGTCGCGCTATGCGCCGGTTCCCGCTGATTACCGTCAGAGAGACGGATTCAATGAGTTTTTTAAAAAATCAACTTAGTCTCTATAAAAACGTTATTTTAACGGGCGATTCGGCATTTTTACTTAAAATGAGCGATGAAGGGAGCGGCAAGAATAAAGCATTTTATGGAGCCATTGAAGATAAAAAAAATGGCCACATTTGTGTCGGTCTCACTGTCAGGTCATGGTCAAAGAAAAAAGATTTTCAAGTCTACATAAGCTCTCTAATATCGTTTATTAACGAGTATACTCTTCGGGGATTCCGGTTTTATTTAATGCCGCAATCAGTCGGACCATCATTCAGCGAGGATGATAGAATTATTTCAAAAAAAATTTATAATGCCTTGGACGATAACGCTAAGGCGCGAGTCAGAATAATAGAGGATGAGCTGGAAATGGACGACCTATTGCGGTTGTATAGTAAAATGGATTATTTTATCGCCACTAGGCTCCATTCGTCTATTTTTGCTTTGCTTGGCGGCGTGTCAGTTATGGCTATCGGCTACGAACCGAAAACCGCGGGTATTTTTAAAGATTTAGATTTAAGCCAATTGATTCTAGACATCCGCCGTTTTTCCCCAGAAATCCTTAGAGATGCTTTTGAAAATTTAATAAATACTCCCAAACTAACCTTTTTGTCTGCCAGGTCAAAGGCTATTATGTTATCAAAAAAAAATATTGAGGTAATTCTGAATATTATAAATATTAATTAATATGACTTTAAATGACGCGATAAAAAAAATAAAGCATCTAAGGCAATGGTTGCTTTTTAAAAAAGTTGAGAGTTATACTATGGTCGGCCATGATAGGCTCTATGAACTGTATGAGCTCGTCGAAAAAATTGAAAAACAGGGTATGTCCGGAAATTTTGTGGAATGCGGGGTTTGGAAAGGCGGCGCGGCGGCCGTAATGGCCGAGATTATTAATAAATACGGCGAAAGAAGGAATTTGTGGCTTTTTGATTCTTTCGCCGGTTTGCCTGAGCCTTCTGTCGCTGATGGTATTTTAGCACATAAGCAGTATAAAAGAGATAAAGGTGAGTGCAAAATTGAGGATGTTGAAGAGGTATTATTAAAAGTTACGGGAAATAAAAAAAACAAGGTAAAGATAGTACCCGGGTGGTTTAACGAAACTTTGCCCGCCCACAAACAGTCGGTTGGGGATATCGGACTTTTGCGCCTTGATTGCGATTGGTACGAATCTACAAAGTTTTGTCTAGACACTTTATACGAAAATGTCGTTCCAGGCGGATATGTTATCATTGACGATTATCGTGCCTGGCCAGGGTGCCAAAAGGCGGTAGATGAATTTATGGGAATTAATAATATTGATGCCGAGCTGGTTTTCGGATCCGGAGGTGCGGCATATTTCCAGAAGCCGTTTATCGTCGGATTGGATAAGTACTGGACAGCCGAATCTCGAAAGTACAAAAAGCCGCATAAAAGAATAAATGAGATATACGGTGAGATTATTAAAGGCGGTTCTGGCGGTTCAATCATTGATATAGGGTGCGGCCCGGCTTCGCTTGGAGAAATGCTGAAAAACAGCAATTATAAGTACGCGGGCGTTGATGTGTTTATGCAGAAAATAGTCTTTGGCCGTTACGCCGTATTTGACTTGGAAAAAGATAATTTTAAAAACTTTCCTTTTAACGAGATTTTTAATGTAATCGTTATTTCGGGAGTCATTGAGTACTTATCTATTGATCGGGTAAGGGAACTATTGAGATATCTCAATAGCAATCTTTCAAATAAGGACACAAAAATTTTAATTACTTACACTAACTTTTCCCATTATAGCCGTAAAAAAAAGACTTATCACCCCTTATGGGTAAATATTAGAAATATTGATGATATGAAAAAAGAATTTAAGTCAGCAGGATTTTCCATAGTAAAGCATTACCCCAGCTATTATTATATTTCGCGCAGGCGCCTTAACGTTCCGCATAACGCCTGGTTTTCTTTTTTTTCAAAATATTTTGGCCGCCAGATAATATTTATATTACGGCAAGAAAAAAAATAATTTAATGGCAAATTATAAGAAAATTACGGTCGCGCTCATGAGCTATGCCATGGACGAAAGGAAGGGAATGGGCACGGCCGTTTACGCTAAAAATTTGATAGAGAATTTAATAGCCGATGAACGGTTTGATTTTACTTTGGTTCACTACGAAAAGAATAATGATGAGTTATATCGGAAGGCTAAAGAAATTATTATGAAGGAAATTTTTTATCCTTCTAGATTTTTAAGGCAATTATACTTTTTTTGGCTTTATCGTCGCGAAAAATTTGACATAATCCATTGGCTCCAGCCGCGGGCTTATCCCGGTTATTGGCTTGCCCCAGCCCGGCATAAAATAATTACGATTCATGGAGGCGGAAAATTTTATTATCCGAAGTTTTGTTTTTCGGCTCGCGTCTTCCACTGGGTTATAAGATACTTCAACCGTTGGTTCAGCTATTTAATCGTGTGTTCAGAGACAGCCAGAAAGGAGGCTTGCCAGACATACAAGATCGCGCCGAATCGGCTGATTGCGATTTATAACGGAGGCGGGGAAAAATTTCAGCCTTTAGACCCTAATAAATCTTTTGAGATAGTCAAAAATGAATATCCGCAAGTCTCAAGTGAGTATATACTTAGTGTTGCCCGCCTGCAGCCGCATAAAAATATTGCCAACCTGGTCAGGGCTTATATCTGCATGCGCCAAAAATCTGACCGCCATGAAAAATTGGTAATAGTCGGCAAAGCTACGGAAAAGTACAGGGATATTTTTAAAATCGCCGAAAAATCTAAATTTTCCCATGACATAATTTTTATTGACTATGTTGAAGACCGATTAATCAACCGGATTTATTCGGCCGCCAAAATATTTATTTTTCCTTCACTAAGCGAAGGTTTTGGTTTGCCGCTCGTTGAAGCTATGGCGAGCGGAGTCCCAGTAATGGCTTCAGACGTAAGCAGTATGCCGGAAATAGTCGGCGAGGCTGGCATCCTGTTTAATCCTTATGATATCAATAATATGGCTGATGAGATGATTAAACTATTAAAAGATAGTGAGTTGCGAGAAAGATTGAAAACAACCGGTTTAAAGCGGTCAAAAATATTTACTTGGGCCGAAGCAGCCGTTCTATTAAAGGAAATTTATTTTAAGTTAGGATCTTAGCTTATATGAGATTAATATATATAGCGAATGTTCATCTTCCTGGCAACTGGGCCCATAGTATCCAGATTACTAAAATGTGCGAAGCCTTTACCGAGGCCGGGCACGAGGTGGTGCTAATGACGGGCATGAAAGACGGAAGCGACGAAGAAATTTTTTCTTTCTACAATATAAAAAATAAATTTAAAATTATTAAAATCCCTTACTTTGATTTATCAGCTAAAGGATCTAGCAGTCTGAATTTTCTAATCAGAACCTTAAGTTTTTTCTTGTGCGCCCGGTTATATTTATTGAATAAGAAATATGATCTTTTATATTTTAGGACTCCCTTAGCCGGACTTTTTTTTAATAATTTTTATCTGGAAGTGCACCAGCTTCCAAGCCGGATTAGAGGTCGGCACAAGAAAGCCTATAAAAAAGCCAAAAAAATAATTGTCCTTACGCGGTATTTGAAAAAAGAGTTGATAGCCGCCGGCGTTGATGGCGCTAAAATTATAGTCGCTCCGGACGGAGTGGATCTGGAAGAATTTTCTTCAGACTCTCCCGCGGATGACGTGAAAAAAAGATTACCGCTTTTGCCGGGAAAAAAAATTATTGTGTACTCCGGCAATATACATTATCATGGCTGGAAAGGCGTGAATATTTTACTGGAATCTCTTGAATACCTGGAAAATGTGATATGCTTATTGGTCGGCGGGGATCAGACTGAATTTGAAGAAATAAAGAAGCGTTCTGGGTCTGATAAGGTAATTATGATCGGCCAATTAGCGCATTGCGAGGTGCCGCCTTGTCTAAAAGCGGCAGATGTGCTCGTTTTACCTAATAAAAAGGGCAATATTACATCAGAATATTATACTTCGCCCCTAAAATTATTTGAATACATGGCCAGTGGCCGGCCGATTGTAGCTTCTGACTTGCCATCACTTCGGGAAATTCTGAATGAAAAAAACTCGGTTCTGGTTAATCCTAATAATCCCCGGGCTCTGGCCGAAGGAATAATAAAAGTGTTAACTAATAAACTTTTAGCGGAAAAAATTGCCGCCAGGGCTTTGGCTGATGTCAAAAATTATACCTGGCAAAAACGTGCGGAAAAGATAATTGGCGAAGAGAAGTAAATTAGGCAAAAGTCTTCTTTCGTGATATATTTTATTTAATTTCCAAGCCTTTATGGAGACTATAGAATTAAGCCTTATAGTTCCTTGTTATAACGAAGACACGCATCTGACGGAAAATTTAAGACGGCTAAAGCAGGTGCTGGATGCAACCGTCTGTCAGTCGGAAATTATTATCATTGATGATGCCAGCACCAATAATACAGTCGGGATGATTGATGATTTTATCAGCGCTAATCCGGGCGCCGGCAACATCCGGTTCATAAAACATAAAAAAAATTGCGGCCGGGGAAAAACCGTCAGTGAAGGCATCTTGGCGGCGCGGGGAGCGACCGCGGGATTTGTTGACGTTGATTTTTCAACCAGTCCCTGGTATATTCCGGCCTTAGTGGCTGAAATCAGGAGCGGGGCGGACGTAGTTATCGGACAAAGAATTTATAAACTTAAATTCAAAGTTTTGCACCGCTGGATTCTAAGCAAGGGTTATAAGTCTCTGGTCGGGTTATTTTTAGGTTTAGATCTCGGCGATACGGAATCCGGCTGTAAGTTTTTCCGGCGAGACAAGATTATTCCGGTTTTAAGCGAGGTTAAAGATGAGCGTTGGTTTTGGGATACGGAAATCATCGCCCGCTCACATCTTGCCGGATTAGTAATACGCAATCTGCCTACGGTTTTTATCCGGGAATCACTTTATACTACCGTAAAGATTTTTAGCGACTCCTGGCGCTATTTTGTTAATTTAATAAAATTCAGCCGCCAGCTAAGGAGAAGTAAAAATTTACGACAATGAAAATTTTACTGGTCGCGCCTTCACAAAGGCAAATTTATGGTAAAAGTTTCGCCCCGCCATATCCGCCGCTGGGGCTTTTGTCTGTTGGCGCGATTCTAAAAAAATCCGGACATAAGGTAAAATTTATTGATATTGACGCCGAGCGTTATAGTAACGAAAAATTTGTTAAATATTTAACGGACTTTCAGCCCGATTTAGTTGCTATAACTTGCGTGACGCCGACTTTTAACGCGGCCGCCGGGCTGGCAGGATTAGTAAAAGCAAAAACTTCCGCCAAAGTTATGTTTGGCGGAGTCCATCCGACAATTGCCCCGGACGATTGCCTGAAAAATCCTAACATAGATTTTTTGGTGGTGGGAGAAGGTGAAGAAACAGTAAAGGAGCTGGCTCTTTTTTTAGAATCCGGACGAGTTGATTATGAAAAGATCAAAGGCTTATGGGCAAGAATTAACGGACAAATTATAAAAGGCGAAGCTAGGCCGCTAATAAATGATTTGGATGAAATGCCGTATCCGGCCTGGGAGCTGGTTAGTGACTTAAAAAATTACCAGACACCGGACGCTTTGCGTCATCCGGTTATGTCAATAATGACAACGCGCGGATGTCCCTTTGGCTGCACTTATTGTTGCTCTAAACAGATATTTGGCCGTCTTTACCGCACGCGTTCAACCGCTTCCCTGATAAAAGAGATAAGGTATTATATTGATAATTTCGGAGTGAAAGAATTGCATATTATGGATGATGTGTTTACTTTGGATAAAGCCAGAACCCTGGAGATCTGCCGGTCAATCCAGCGGGAAAAATTTAATTTAACCTTATCATTCGCCAACGGTATTCGCGCCGATAGTATTGACGACGAGGTGCTAAAGGCTTTAAAGGATACCGGTTTTGAAGATTTGGGTTTTGGCGTGGAGACTGGCGACGAGGATATTTTAAAATCAATAAAAAAGAATTTATCCAAAGATGCCTTGCGCCGCGCTTTTCGGCTGGCAAAAAGATATGGTTTTAATACTTGGGGCTTTTTTATAATCGGCTTGCCGGGCGAGTCAGCGGCTACTATTAAAAAAACTATTGAATTTGCCATAGAGCTGGATCCGGATTTTGCAAAATTTTTAATTCTGAAGCCCTTTCCGGGGAGTGAAGTTTTTAACCAATTAAACGAAAAAGGCTATATTAAGAATTTTAACTATGACAATTACGGCGTTTATACCCCGCCAGTGCATGAATTTCCCTGGTTAAGCGCCAAATCCATGCTTAATTGGCAGAGGTGGGCGTACTTGAGGTTTTATTTAAGGCCGAAGAAAATTATCAGACATTTGATGAAAATAAAAAGCTGGGATCAATTTAAGGCGAATTTAGCGATGGCAAAATTTTTAATAACCAGAATCTTCGCGCGTGAACGCGCGGAATAACGAAGTTATGGCAAAGCAAAAAAAATATATCGTTTTTGGTTCTCCGTATATCGGTCGTGAAGAGATTGACGAGATGGTAAGAACATTGAAATCCGGTTGGATTGGGACTGGTCCAAAAGCCGCAAAATTTGAGCAGGCGGTGTGCGACTATACTGGCGCGCGATACGGATTGGCGCTAAATTCCTGTACTGCCGGACTGCATCTTTCACTGTTGGTCTGCGGGATTAAGCCGGGCGATGAAGTAATCACTACTCCTTTGACTTTCTGCGCGACCGTCAATACCATTATTCACGTTGGCGCCACGCCAGTATTCGCAGACGTTGATCCCGGATCTATGAATATTGATCCGAAGAAAATAGAACAGGCCATAACCAAGCGCACAAAAGCTATCGTGCCGGTGCATCTGGCCGGCCGACCGTGCGAAATGGATGAAATAATGAGGATTGCTAAAAAACATAACTTGTTTGTTATAGAAGATGCCGCTCAAGCCTTGGGCTCGGCTTATAATGGGAGAAAGATCGGCTCCATAGGTGATTTAACCTGCTTTAGTTTTTATGTAACTAAGAACGTGATTACCGGCGAAGGCGGCATGGTGACTACTGCCAATAAGGAATTCGCGGATAAGATAAAAATTTACGCCCTGCATGGCATGTCCAAAGACGCTTGGAAGCGATTTTCCGATGATGGCTATAAACATTATCAAGTGATTTTTCCCGGTTATAAATACAACATGACGGATATGCAGGCGTCAATCGGAATCCATCAGCTGAAGCGAATCGGCCAATTTGATAAAAAAAGGCAGAAAATTTGGAATCAGTATAATGCCGCCTTTTCCGGCTTGCCAATCGGACTGCCGGCGCCAATAGATAAAAATATTTATCATAATAAGCATCTATATACTCTTTTAATTGACAAAAAAAGAGCCGGGGTAAGCCGCGATGAATTTATGCGGCGCTTGCACGAACGCGGCATTGGTACGGGCGTTCATTATATCCCAGTGCATCTTCATCAATACTACCGCGAACGTTTTGGCTATAAGCCAGGTGATTTTCCGAACGCCGAATATATTGGGGAGCGGACTGTCTCTTTACCCTTAAGCGCTAAGCTTTCTCAATCGGATGTTAACCGGATTACGCGGGCAGTCAGTGAGGTAATAGTCGATTAAAATGAAAAATTGTTTTAAAAAAATAATATACTTTATCAAAGAGCATTATTTGATGCTCGTTTTAGGCTTGCTGTTGTCATTAATTATCTTCGCCCCGCTCTTAGTTTTCCCATGGGTTATCGGGAAAGAATACCAGGGGATAAATATTAACGCCTTCGGAACAGACGCGCATTTTTATCTGACACGAGGCAAAGAGGCGCTCGAAGGCCATAATCTTGGCAGCGCCGTAACTCGCGAAGGAAAAAATGAGAAAGATTTATATCTTTCCTATAGCGATTACATCTTACTGGCGCCGGTAAAGATTTTAGGGTTCGGCCAATCCGTCAATATCGTAACACTTTATAATATTTATAATTTTATCGGAATATTTGTTTTAATTTTGCTTATTTACTTCTTCTCTTTGGAGATGTCCGGCAACAAACTTTTATCTTTAGCCGCCGCCGTATTCACCGTTGGCGGATATTCCATCGTTTATAACAAAGCTCTCTTCTATAACAGCTTCAATATTTACGCGCGGGTGCTTTACCCTTATTTTAGTTCGATCGCCCTATTTCTTTATCTAAATTTTTTAGCCAGGAGTATTAATTCTTCCAGCCTTAAATATAAAGTTTATTCGGCTTTGGTTTTTGGCGCGATGTTTTATATTTATTTTTACGGATGGTCTTTTGTTCTGATTTTAAACGGTTGCCTCTTTTTAATCTATTTTTTAAAAAAAGATTACGCCGGGTTAAAGAAAATACTATTTATCAGCTTATTCGGCTTAGCTATCGGCGCTTATAATCTTATCAGGCTTTTTGGTCTCATGTTTTCAAGTACTGAAATGGATCGCCAAATCGCCTATTTTTCCTGGATGTCTTTGGGGCGCGCGCCGATATTTTCTAAAATAGGCTTTGGGGCTTTGGCATTGTTTTTAATTTTCTGGCATCAGCGCCGAAATGATAAAAATATCCCCTTGATTCTCGCCATCATTTTAGCCGGATGGATTGCTTTAAACCAGCAGATAATTACCGGCAGAATGCTTCAGTATGGCCATTACTACTGGTATTTTATTGTCCCACTTTCAATTGTTATCGGATTTTATATGTTTGGGCGGCTTGTTAACCGGGAAAAATTAAAGTTTTACGCTCTTGTATCCCTGATTGGCGTCGCCTTTTTAAATACTGCTGTCGGCCAATACAGGTCTTTTTTTACTACCCTTGAGCCAAAGAGGTATGAGCAGAATTACCGACCCTTTATTGATTATTTAAATAAAGTCGTCGAACCAACCGTAATTTTTGCCGAACAAACCGATAATTACCTTTTTACTATTTTTACGCCTCATGATCTTTTTTGGAACCAGATCGTTACTATTAGCCGTGTTCCGATAGACAGATTTAAGGATACGCTGTTTATTTATTATTTTTTAAATAAAGATTCGCGGGGTAATTTTCAGGAATATTTGTCGCAAATAGCAGGCGACAACCGCGCCCGGGGAACTTATTACCAGGTGCTTTACCGCAACCTTGAAGGCTATTGGTCAGGACACGACTTTTATACGTACCAGAAAAAGCTGATAAATAGCGATGCCGGACTGGCATCAAGGCGTCCGGAAGTTATAGCCCAATTAGCTAAAGAGTATGAAGAAGCGATAAAAGACGGCGGTATTAATAAAATTTTTGATAAATACGGGGTGAAATATTTATTTTGGGACAAAAATAATAATCCCGAATGGGATTTATCCGGGATTAAAGGCTTAAAAGAGGTAGTGGCTCATAACAATATTTATTTATATGAGCTCAATTGAATTTTTTGAAGCCAGAAAAATATACTGGATTTACATTCTCCGCTAAGCGCGGAGAGTTTTGTTGTCGGGGGTTTTAACTGTACGCCTCAAAAGATCTTCAAGTTTACCGGTTAAATGCCAGACATCAAGTTCACGGGCTCTCTTTTGTCCGGCCAGCCCCAGCTTATTGGCAAGCTCGCGATCGTCAGCCAGGCGGGCGATTTGGATGGCAAGATCATTAATATCATCCTGCCGGAACGTAATGGCACCGTCGCCGGCAATCCAGGAAAAAGCAGTATCAGCAGGCACCAGACAAGGCGTTTTGAGCGCCATTGATTCTAAAAGCTGAACCGATGAAATATCCGGCCGCCATTGGGTGGTAACGCAAGCGCCGCATTCTAAAAAATTGCGCATTAAATCAACCCTCCCGAGCCAGCCGGTGAAATTAACCATATCTTTCGCGCCGCAATCCACGGCTATAGACTTTAGGTTTTCCAAGTTAGGGCCGTCGCCGCCGATGATCAGTTTTATTGGTAATCTGCCTTTAAGCTTCGCGACCGCCCGGATAAGAAGGTCAAATCTTTTTTCCGGCACCAGCCGGCCGGCGGAAAATACCTTGAATTCCTTGGCATTTTTATCCGGCCGAGCCTGGCGGGCGTAATGTTCGGTCTCGGAGATGTCAACGAAATCGGGCATAGCCGCGCTTGAACCTCTTTTTAAGCCAAAAGTAAAATAGTTTTCTTCCATTTTCGGAGAAGTGAAGATGAAAAAATCTATATGATTCGCGAGCCAGCCGCCAATTTTTTTTTCAATTAAAAAACGCAGTTTTTGCTTAAGCCTTATGGCAAAGTTATCGGAAAAAGGCGGCCAGCTTACGAGCTCGCGATTAAAGAAAGCCACTACCGGGATTCGCCCGCCGAATAGCCGATAGAGTCCGCCGCCGTATAAGAAATGGCCTTCAATATGGAAAACATCGGTTTGCGCCGAATATTTTTTTAGAATTTTATAAGTTTGCCGCTGAATATTGAATTGGCTTCTTGGTTTAATAAATTCTTCTTTAACTTGCGCCGACAAATCAGATGGCAGCTTATTGATTTCGGAAAATACTGTGATTAGTAAAATATCATGGCCCAGCTTAGTTAAGGCTTTGATTTTTAAATAGAGATCCGGATTAGAGCCGCCCTTATCAAGATTTAGTTTAGTGGCGATAAAAGTGATGCGCATATTAGCTAGCGTTTTTCTACTATTGTTTTCCTTAATAACATAGCTAGCGGAATCTGAGAGATGAGTTTACTCGTTCCGATAATGCCCTCGCCGTGGCGGGCGATGCTTTTAGAGATTATATCTTTTTGCTCGGCCGTATGTTCAATTTTCACCTTTTCTTTGGTTTTCATGACCCGATTAAGTGGCAAAGCCTGGGCATGGTATTCGGCGATATTAAAATTTAAATCAAGATTAAAAGATTTAGAAGTATCCAGCAGGTCGGATAACAGGGAAGACTGGAAGGTTTGGAGTTCCTTTAAAAATTCAAAGACATGAGGGTATTTTTCCAGCATGGATTGTTTCTGTTGCCGGATAAGCTTTTCCGCATGGTTGTAAGCAATCTTAATCATAAAGCCTATGTATCTGGAAAAAGCCAAAGCCTTATATTTAAAAATCAGGTTAGCGCCGTATTCGCCGTTTCTATATTTTTCTAATACTCCAGGTTCATTAATATGCGCCATTATCGCTTCCGGCGACTCGTAAAGTTCGCTTTCAGTTTCTCTCGTAAATTCTTCATAGATTTCTTTCATGTCGGATTTCAGGGCTGTTTCCTGAAGATCAACAAGAAAATCAAAGATAGAAATACCCAGCGTTTTTAAAATCCGGTATAAATCGGATAAAAGCGCGTCGTTGTAAAAAATGGCGACGGTCAGATCAAACCGGCGGCAAGCAAGATAATCGTCAAAACTCAGGCTGTTGCTGGCAACGCAAATAATTTCCACCTCCGAAGTAATAATGTCTTCCGATTCCGGCCAGCCGTAGCGCCCGAAGCAGTAAGAAAGCACCCGGTATTTGGCAGTGAATCCATATTTTTCCCTTTCCTCCCGACCGGCAAGCGCTGTTCCCGGAAGAAGCATGAACTGGAATAAGATGGCTACGTCAATTTCCGCGTCCACAACATCCCGGATACTTTTAAAGTGCGCTTCTTTAGTATCGCCGGGCAGGCCGAGAATAAGATGAGAGGATGTGCCGGCGGCGGAACTGATTTTTTTTGTGTCATTAACTAATTCAACGATATCTTTTAAAGGCAAATTTATCCTTTTGACATTTTTTAATACTACCGGATCGGTTGACTGCAGAGCGGCCGAAACCGCCATAGTGCCGCGAGTGAGTTTAACCGCCTCAAAAATTCGGTCTTTATTGTACTTTCCGGTATTGATAGATATGTACCATGGCCAGGAGTATTTATCTTGCAGTTCCGCAATCGCGCGGCTGACCTCCAGATCTTCTTCGTACATGCCGAAATTAGCATCGGTGATATAGAAGTGGTCGGTTTTTAAGCACCGCTTGGCGATGTATTCCATTTCTTTCTTTAACAGCTCCATATTACGCCTTTTTAAAAGGCACCAATAGGGAAGGCCGTCGTAGCAATAGGCGCACTGGAACGGGCAGCCCCGGACCGACTGAACCATGGGCATCAGTTTGCCGAAATATTTATCAAATAACCCTTCAAGATAAGGTGATGGAATTTCCGCCAAGTCTATTCTTTCAAGGACTTTTCCTTCCATGAGCGCGCCGTCTTTTAAAAATACCGTATTCGGCGGAATCGCGTCCTTTACTTTTTTAATATCACCTCCCAATTCAAGCATCAATTTCAGAATATTATAAAAAGCCTTTTCCCCTTCAAGCGTAACGTATAGATCTATCCAAGGATTTTTATTGAAAAATTTTATCCGCTCATCGTCATCGGCGGTAAAATTCGGGCCGCCGAAAACTATGAGAGCGGCCGGGAATCGGTCTTTTACCCTTTTGGCGACTTCAATGCTTAAATTAGTATTCCAGACGTAATTAGTAAAACCAATAACGAGCGGAGCCTCGCCTTTCTTAACTTCATTTTTTAATTCTTCCAGGAATTTAAAGATTTTATACTCTACGCCGGAAAGGTTTTGCTTTTGGCAATAGGCCGCGATTAAGCCGATGCCCAAAGGCATTTTATTCATGGACATGGTCTGATAATCGTGCGCCAAATCGCACAGCCAGACTTGTTTAGCGGAGTTTTTTTTATTATCTAACATGTTTGTATTTTAGCAGATAGTTTTCTAAAAATAAAGTAAAAAAACAGGCTGTCCACTAGGTGAACAGCCTTTAATACGAATGAGCGATGCCGGCCTAGACCAGCTTGGGTAGAGGACCAAGGGCGCGGTAGGCTTTGATATAAGTGGCTTTTTGCCAAAGCCGCTTTTCATAAAAGCGTTTTTTGCTTTTTTCCTCCACCAGCCTCTGGTTTTCCGGGTAGGGCACATCCACCTCCACCGCCGTCACCCGCTCATTTCTGACCAGGATGGGAAGATAGTGGGTGATGTAGGTGTCCTCCAAGCCAGCGTTCACCGGATTCCAGAATAGGAGCTTTTGGAGAGTGCTGGCGCGGAAAGCCACCGGGCCGAAAGCCGGATCAAAGCCGACTCTGCCTGTGACTTCTTCGTAGACCGAGTTGTACTCGTGTTCAATCTCGGCCTGCCATTCCGGGTAAGTGCCAAAGTTGGCCTCGGTTCTTTTGGGTATGACCACGTCGGCTTCGCCCAAAATAATGGGCCTTACAATTGCCCCGATGCAATCGATCAGCCCGGGTTTCTCCGGTTCGGTCCAGAGTATCACCCCGTCTTTTTGGCCGAGCGTGATATGCAGGTGAGTCAGGGCGTAGAAGAACGCCAGCCGACGGCCAGGCCCCATGCCCGGCACCGTGCAAGGGTAGATAATTGCATTTTCATCCGCCGCTTCCCGAAGACGCTGGTTCATCCAGCGGTTTTTTGTGCCGTTAAGCACAACCGTTGGATAATGCCTGCCGCCATGCCTTACGTTTTTCAACATTTTGCAGGCCAGCGCCAGCCTTACCTTGTCCGCCGCTTTTCTTCCGTCATACCACGTGGTGGTCGCTATTACCGTTTTCATAATTTCCTCCTCATCTTTTGAGCGAGATGATGGCGATGCCTGCGACAGTTAATGCCACGCCAAGAATTTGCCAGTAGTTTACTTTGGCCTGAAAGTGGCCTGGCCAGAAGTGAGCTAGAGCTACGCTGGCGAAAATCACCACGATGCTGGCGGAATTAAAAATCGCCAGCGTGACCCCGGGGTTAGGTGCGCTTTGCATGGAGCGGAAAAACAGGATGTTTGATGCTCCGCCTACCGTCAAACCGATGAGCAGTATGGCGCCCACTAGCAAGATTGACGGGAAAAGCACTTCAACCGGTTGTCCGCCAAAGATTGCGGACGAAAACGCCACGCCGATGAAGTACCAGACGAGAAACGCTTCCGGCTTAACTCCGAGATTTTTATGGAAAAAATCAATCAGGAGATACACCGGCACCGCGAGTAGCATTGCCGAAAACGACTGGATTAGCCAATTTCCATTCATGAGTTTACTCCTTATTTTCAGATTTTAATGTGCACATTTTATCTGTATAATAGACAAAATAACTTTATAAATTAACATATTTTATTATTTATGTCAATATAACAAAAAAACCGCTTATTAAAGCGGTTTTTAGCTGAATATGTATATTATTTTATTTTTTGTCTTCTTTTAGGCATTTTTTAATGCCGCTGGTCAAATCATGAAGCGAATATTTTTTACCCCGGCCGCCGGAAATAACCGCCACTTCCTGTTCAATCATTCTAGCCGCGTCGTCCACGATGGTGAAGTGAAATTTTTCATCGGTATTAATTCGCGGGGTAATGCCGTTTTTTATCTGGTTCAAAATTTTAGTAACCACCTTGTCCGGCCGGTCATTCGGGCCGTAGACAATGGGCAATCTTAAAATTCTTATTTTTAGTCCCTTAGCCTGGTAAAGCCGGCAAAGCTCTTCGCCGAGCAACTTGGTTAAACCGTAAAGATTTGGTTCTTTGACCGCGTAAGTGGAAATAAATAAAACCCAAACTTTTTTCTTTAAGGCCGCTTCCAAAATATTAATTAAGCCAAGCAGATTGGTTTGAACGCATTTTTTAGGGTCGGCTGAGCAGGTGCGGTGATGGCTGACGGCCGCCAGATGCACGATGCCTTTCGCGCCTTTTAATTGCTTTTCTATGGCGCGATAATTTTCAATTTTACCTTTAAATATTTTGCCGCCAGTTAAGCGCGAGCCGATAAAGCCGCCGCCGCCGGTGATTAAAATATTATTCTTCATAAAAACGAAGTCTGGATTATGCCTTTGGATAAATCCAGGAGCTTATTGATTTCATGGTTTTTGCAGCAGTTTTGGCAAGCTGGCGAGACTTTAATATGTTCGGGAATTTTTTCCCACAGAGCAGAGTAGCCCGCTTCATTTAAATCGCCGAAAATAAAATTTTTGTCTCCCATCATATAAAGGCAAACTCCCAGATGACCTTTCCAATTTATGGACGGGCAAAATGAATAGCCGTAGCATTTGTTGTATTCTTTGGGTCTGACAGCTTCTTCGTATTTATAGGGAGTGGTATAAACTTGAAAATCTTCTGAGGCGTATTTTTTTAAATAATCCGGCGGAGTAAGTTTGGGTTGGATTTTGTGGCTCCCTAAAAGAGCCGGCCTGACCTGAAAATAGGCTGCGCCCAGATCTCGGGCTTCCTGGCAAATTTTTTTTAATTCATCTTCTGTTTGATTAGCCGTCTGGTTTAGATTAATGCCAAAAGGCACGCGCGGCTTTTTAATGGCATCAACGCCTTTGTCAGTTAAGGAAATCCGGATCCAGCTGAATTTTTCCTGCTCGGGGATTTCTAAATAGCCGTTGGTAAACAGTCCCTGTTCAATGCCGCAATCAGCCGCCCGGCGGACGAATTCGGCGAATTGAGGATGCAGGGTTGGTTCGCCTCCGCCGGTCCAGTTAATAGCTTTTACGCCGTTTTTAGCCAGTTCATCAATGGTTTTTAGCATAACGGCCGGATCGATTTTTTCGGCGGTTTTTTGATTTTCAAAAAAGCACCAGGGACAGTTAGCGTTGCAATAGCCGGTGGGGGCTATTTCAATCAAGATGGGATGTATTTTATCTCCTTCCAGCCAGCTTTTTACCCGGTCGCCGTTCCATAATAATTTAGCGTGCGGATTTAATCTCATAGTTTTTATATTACTTTAGTATTTTTTTATATTTTGTATGCGAACAAAGCTATTTACCGGGGTTTTAGGTTTAGTTTGCCGGCGATCATGTCAGACAAAGGCATAAGTTCTTCTTTTTCATCTTCAACGTAATTGGCTGTTTCAATTTGCCAGATTTTGGTTAAATCCACTTCCGCGCTTTCGCGAAAAATCGCCGCTAAAAAATTTATCAACGCTGTTTCGTCATGCCGGAAATCATTTAGCTGTTCAAAGGTTATTCGCGGCAAATCCTCAATAGATTGGCACTTCTTTACCATTGGCAGTTTAGTGTAAAAAATATCGCTAAAGGCAATCACCGGCTTCTTCAGCTGGATTGCCTCCCAGCCGGCAGTACCACTAATAGTATAAATCAGTTTGGCTTGATTAATCAAGGCAAGGCTATCCGCCGCCGGACTGACTAAGACGACGTTAGGAATCTTTTTTAGTTCGCGGTAAAAAGACCGTTTTCGGAGTCCGAGCATGGGAGCGTGTTCTTTGATATAAAGTTTAAAATTTAACGGCAGTGATTGGGCTATTTGTTTAATAAGCCAAAGCTGGTCTTTATAAAAAGGGGCGAAAAGCAATGTAGCGATTTCCGGTTCCCGATGCAAGGGAAAAAAAGCAAAGTCCTCATCCGGGTTTATTTTGTCAAAATAACGCCCATAGCCGATAAGTAAGCGGGTCTTAATTTTTAAGTTGTCCCAAAGTTCCCAAAAAGGATTTATATTGCTGTAGTCATCCCGATTTGGATTTGTTAAGTACCGGCCGATCATTTTAAGCCTCCAATAAACAGACCAAATAAGTTTTCTTGGAGCGATAAAACTAAATTGCCGACGCCGGCTTACCGGATGGTATTTGGGTAAATCAAGATCCCGATAAGGCTTGGGATTCTGGCGAAGATTTTTTAAATACCGGACGGCCAGCTCTTGTTCTTCGGGCAGGGATATTGTCTTTTCGCTAAGCTGGTTAAAAATATCATTTACAAAACTAAAATTATAACAGTTATCGCTTATTGTGTGCTTGACTGCAATCCGGGTGTGATGAATAACTAACGTTTTAAGGCCTTTCTTTTTCGCTATTTTATAGAGGAGCAAGCCGGGCAGAGAGCCGACCACGGAAAAAACAACAGCGTCCGGTTTTTCCTGATCCAGGAATTCAATGATTGCCCGGGCGGTAACCTGAATAATTCTTAGCATTTCTTCATGGGAAAAGGGCGGTGTATCATGCGGAAAAGCCCTGACGAGCTGGCCTGATCGGATAATCCGGTCAATTTCAAGATAAGGCCAGAGGCTGGGAAAGCCGTAATCTTTTTCTAATTTTTCTATGAATTGGTGATCAACTTTTTCCGTTAAATAGCGGCGGTGGATGTCTTCATCCAGCAAAAGGCGGTCAGCAAAAAGGGGATTGCGCTCCTTAATATAGCGATAGCCTTCGCGTCCCAAAACATAACCGCAAAATTTATCCAGTCCGTATTTTTGGTTGAGGTTAGAGGCGAGAGCCTGGCCGATAACGGCAAAACGGCGTTGTAAAAAGAAACCTACTTTCATATAATTCAGACTGGAGATTAATGAGATAATAGTATCATGGTATATATAAAAGTATCAATAAAAAACGCGCCCGTCAAAGCCATTTGGCCTTTTTTGACACTATTTGACACTTTTCTATATTATAAGCTAAAATGAGAATATGTCAAAAGAAATAAAATCCAACGAGGTTTATACTACTACCGAGGCTCGGGAACTATTAAAAGTGAGTTCAAGCACTCTTAAGCGCATGCTAAAGAAAGAGTTGATCCGGGCTAATAAAGTTGGTGGTCAGTATCGGATTTTGGGAAAGGAAATTTTGCGGCTGGTTTCGCCGGGAGTGGAAAAGAAAGCGATTAAATCTTATTTGAAGTTAAAAGAAAAAGTGGTTAGCCGGATTAATAACTGGTAGTCTCTGGCTGGCGCTAGAAACTAAAAAGGCCAGGCTTAGGCGTTAGCCGCAGTTTAAAAAGATAATTATTTATTCATAGGCCCATATATGTTTAAAAAAAATTCTACCTTCATCATCGCCGAGGCGGGCATTAATCATAATGGCGATTTTAGTATCGCTAAGAAGCTCATTGCCGCGGCTCGGGAGTCAGGCGCCGATGCCGTTAAATTTCAGGCCTTTAAAACCGAGGAACTGATTATTAAGGAGGCCCAGAAAGCCGGCCATGTCAAAGGAAAAGAAAGTTTCTTTGAGATGATTAAAAGTTGGGAATTAAGCCAAAATGATTATTTTAAGCTGGCCGATTACGCGAAAAAAATCGGGATTATTTTTTTTGCTTCAGTTTTTGGCAAGGAGTCGCTTGGGATGATGGAAAGTATCGGCGCGCCGCTTCATAAAATATCTTCTACTGACTTGAATAATTACCAGCTTTTAAAACAAACAGCCGCGACTAAAAAGCCGATTATTTTTTCCGTTGGCCTCGGCGATCTAGACGAGATAAGGCAAGCGGTTAAAATTCTTGAAAAAAATAATAATGAACTAGCTATCCTTCATTGCGTGTCTCTTTATCCGCCCAAACCCCAAGAGTTGAATTTGCATAGAATTGCTGTTTTAGCGCGTGAATTTCCTCGCCAGATTATTGGCTATTCAGATCATACCTTGGATATATTTGTCCCGGCGGCTTCGGTTCTTTTGGGCGCTAGGATAGTGGAAAAACATTTTACATTGGATAAAAAAATGCCAGGTCCTGACCAGCCGAGTTCAGCTGATCCGGCGGAGTTCAGAAAAATGGCGGAAGAAATAAGATATTTTGAAAAGGCCGTAAATTTTAAGGAAAAGTCTATTAAGCCTCTTTCGCGAGAAAGAGAAATGAGAAAAGCTTTCCGCCGCAGTCTGGTGGCCGGGAGGCTGATTGTCAAAGGCGCTAAAATTACCGAAGATATGCTGGCGGCGAAACGCCCCGGTATTGGCATACCGCCCTCAAAAATAAGTTCAGTAACCGGCAAAAGGGCAAAAATTGATATTCCGGAAAATGCTTTGATAAAGCATTCCGATTTAACAAAATGATAAATATCCTCGGCAAAGTCAATAAAAATAACTATAAAAATTTTAGTAATGCTGATTTTTTTGGCTACGAGGTGTTTTTAGGCTCGGAAAAAGATTTTGAGTATTTACCGGCCATTCTGCGGCGGCTGAACATAGTTTCCATTCATGAGCCGGCTCGCGGCTTTGATTTGGCTTCCCCGGATGCCAAGGGAGAAAAGTCTTACCGGCTTTTAGTCCGCCTGCTAACTAAACTGGATAAACTCGGATTTAAGGGCGTGATGGTTGTTCATGGCGCTTTTTTTAATGAGATTGCCGGGGAAAAAGAAATCTGCCAAAAGACCCTGGCCGGCCGGCTTGATGTTCTGACCGCTCGGTTTCCTGAAATAATAATCAGTTTGGAAAGCGATATTTTATTTTTTAACCAGATTTTAGAAAATCGGGCGCTACTGTCCCGGCCGGAAGATTTCTTAGAGCTTAAAAAATATTTAAAGAACAAACTTTGCATTACTCTTGATTTTGAACATGTCCTGATTTCATCGCTTTTTGAAGAATTTATTAAAAATAATAAAAAGTCCTATGTTTTTATAAAAAATAAGGATGATATTAATAAGCCGGCTGTTTTAGCCGCCAAAGACGCCTGGTTTATGTTTCTTAAAAAAAATAAAAATAGATATGATGACATATTTTCCGCTTCTTTAAAAAAGTACGCGAAATTAAAAAAATGTATTGTCCATTTTCACCTAAGTCCGTCTGATATGTCCGGTTATTGGTATGACGAAAAGACTTTTGTGCCATTAACCGGCGAGCATCTCTGCGTAAGCCAGGCTAATGATAAATTAAATTATCGGCTAATAAAAAATTTTCTGCCTAAGTTATCCGCTAAAAATCCGGTTAATGTCGTATTGGAGATTTGGCCCAGGGACGAAAAGCAATATGTTTCACGGCTGAGAAAATCCGGCCGGGAAATAAAAAAAATATGGCGGCTCAAAAAATGAATAATATTTGTTTGATTCCGGCTCGCGGCGGATCAAAAAGGATTCCCAGAAAGAATGTCATTGATTTTTATGGCAAGCCTTTGATTGCTTATACTATAGAAGCGGCGTTAAAATCAAAATTATTCGGCAGCGATATTTATGTAAGTTCTGATTCAGAAGAAATATTAAAAATCGCCGGTCGGCTGGGAGTTAAATCCGTCAGACGCCCGGCAAAAATTTCCGGAGATAACGCCTCTTTGGAAGATGCTACTTTGCATTTACTGAAAAACCTGGAAAAGAAGTTTGAATATTTGTGTCTGCTAATGCCTAATTGCCCCTTGCGCTCGGCGCAGGATATTAAGGATTCGTTTAAAATGCTCGCCAAATCAAAAGCCCAGTGCCTCATGAGCGTAGTTTCTTATTATTGGCTTAACCCTTTTTGGGCGATGCGGGAGAAAGGCGGCAATATTGAAATGTTTTTCGGAAATAAGTATTTGGTTGATTCAAAAAAATTACCGAAAAACGTTTATTGCCCGACCGGATCGGTGCGCTGGGTAAGAGTCGGCAATTTTGTCAAAGAAAAAAAATATTACGGAAAGAATTTAATAAAATATGAAATTCCCTTTGAAAGGAGCGCCGATATTGATGAATACGCCGATTTGGAGCTAGCGAGTAAATTAATTAAACTCAAGCGATGATATGAAAGCTAAAAAAAATAGAAATTGGAAAATTTGGGATCAAGCCGCTGGTTACAGTGATATACTTTACCGGCGGGCGACCGGCGACCTTCCAGAGATGGAGTCAGCTAAAAGTTTGTGCCAGGCCGTTCAGCCGGTTTATAAGAAAGGCATGAAAATTTTGGATGTCGGTTGCGGCGCGGGACACTATCTCAGAAGTTTGCGCGCAAGGATTGACAAGGATGTTAATTATACCGGCGTTGACCAAACTAAGTACTCTATAGCGCTCGCCAGGAAAGCTTTTGGCGGCGCTGTTCCATTTTTTGTTGGTGATATTTTTAATCTAAAATTCACCGATAACGCTTTTGATTTGGTGATGTGCAATAATGTTTTATTGCACTTGCCGCCCCCGCCCGCTAAAGCAATAGCCGAGTTACTACGGGTCGCTAAAAGATACGTAATTATCCGCACGGTTTTTGGCCAGAGAAATTATTTAATTAAAGAGGTAAGGATGCCGGGCGAGGGAAGCGGACAGCCGCGCCTTCGGTCGCCGGGCAAAGAAGAACTTTTTAATAAAGATGGCGAGCCTTTATCATATAATTTCTTTAACATGTACACTGAAGAATATTTAAGGCGGGAAATCAGTAAAATCGGAAAAAACTTTAAAGTTTCTATAAAATCCGATGACCGGCCGGTAGAGTTTGACAACCGGAAAGTGGCCGCGCTTTAGCCACGAAAACCCTTGGCGGCCGGCAAATATCCGGCAACCTGCTCCTTGATTGGAAATTTATTTTGATTAAAAAATAGAGTTATGCCTAAAAGGGCCAAAGTTTTGTTTATTATCCATGACCTATACCAGGACGATAACCGGTTTCCGCTCGGTCCGGCTTATTTAGCGGCGATTCTGAAAAATAAGGGCGCGGAAGTTGAGGCTTACTCAATGGATGTTTTTCATTACACTAACGATGAATTAGCCCGGTTTCTAGACAGCAATGAATATGATTTAATAGGTCTGGGTTTTTTAGCGGCGAGGTTTTCCGAGACGGTTGTTGATTTATGCAAGGTAATAAGCGCGAATAAAAAAAACGCCCTGTTTATGCTCGGAGGGCATGGGCCGTCGCCTATTCCGGAATATGTTTTAAGGGCTACCGGCGCGGATGTTATCGCCGTCGGCGAGGCGGAAAATACGATCGCAGACTTATTAGACTGCAGGTTAAGCGGGGGAAATTTATCGAAAGTCCCGGGAATAGCGTATCTTAACGATGGCGAGTTTCACTATACCGGTCCGAATAAGCTGATAAGACAGCTTGACGAAATTCCTTTTCCTTTATGGGAGATATTTCCGATGAAAGAATATACGGCCGCCAGCAAGTTGTTCAATCAAGAGCCGGGAGAGAAGAGCTTAATGATTATTAACGGCCGCGGTTGCATTAACCGTTGTAACTTCTGCTACCGGATGGAGAAAGGGATAAGGTTTAGGAGCGTAGAAAATATAATTGAAGAAATGAAGATTTTAAGGGATCGTTATGGCGTTAACAATTATTTTTTTGAAGATGAATTATTTGTTTTTAGTAAAAAAAGACTTTTAGAATTTGAAGCGGCCTTGATTGCCGAGGAATTAAAAATAAAATTCAGCTGCAACGCGCGGGTTGACATTTTTAATGAAGAGATCGTGGAGATATTAAAAAGATGCGGATGCCAGTTTATTAATATCGGTTTTGAGTCATCAAGCGACGAAGTTCTTAAATTAATGCATAAGAATGCTACGGCAGAGCAGAATATTAAGGCCCTGGAAACCGTCAAGAGGGCGGGCGGTGTTGGCATGGGCCTTAATTTTATTTGGAATAACTTCGGCGATACCGAGGCGTCTTTACGAAAGAACGCTGAACTGATAAAAAAATATAATACTTATTACCAATGCCGGACTATCCGGCCGGTAACGCCTTACCCGGGTTCGGATTTGTATTATGAACTTATTAAGATGGGCAAGCTAACCGGTCCGGAAGATTTTTTCAGCCGGTTTAGAAACTCCGATTTGATTTTGATTAATCTGATGGAAATGCCGGATAGCGAAGCTTACCGCCTGTTGCTTGAAGTTAACCAGGATCTTATATATGATCATTACGCGCATGTTGGCGGCGATATTGGCGCGGCGAAAGATATGGTTCATCAATTATCAGATTTATACGCCGGAAAAGATGTAAAATTCCGCGGCACCAGACATCATGATAAAGAATGAGAATTTAAACAACGCGCGTTAATTATGAAAAATATCAGGATAATTCCCCGCTTGGATATCAAAGGCTTGAACGTAGTCAAGCCGGTTCAGACTGAAGCTCTGAGAGTAGTTGGTGATCCGAAAGAGCTGGCTTTCCGCTACTATTCCGAAGGGGCGGATGAACTAATTTATCTTGATATTGTCGCGAGTCTTTATGGGCGCAGTATTAGTTTTGATCTTTTAAAATCAGTTGCCAGGAATATTTTTATACCCATTACGGCCGGCGGAGGTATCCGGAGCATAAGCGATATTAATAATGTTCTGCGTTCCGGAGCGGATAAAATTGCCGTGAATACTTATGCCGTAAATAACCCCGGTTTCTTAAGCCAAGCGGTTAAAGAATTCGGCTCCCAGTGCGTGGTTTTGTATGTTGAAGCCAAAAAGCAGCCTAACGGCGGTTATGAAGTTTATACCGACGGCGGCCGGGAAAAAAGCGGCTTGGAAGTGATTGGCTGGATTAAAAAAGCTATTGACTTAGGCGTGGGGGAAATATTAATTACTTCAGTTGACCGCGAGGGAACCCGGCTCGGTTATGACAAGGAATTAATAAGCCAAATCACCGCTTTTTCGCCTGTGCCGGTAATCGCCCATGGCGGCGCCGGTAGTCTTGATTCTTTTAAGGAGGCAATAACCGAAGCCCGGGCTGACGCTTTAGGCGTTTCCTCGGTTTTTCATTATAATGAATTTTCAATTAATCAAGTGAAAGATTATTTAGCCGCCAATGATATTAATATAAGAAGATTATGAATAGTAAAGTTAAAATCGCCATTGTTGATTACGGAGTAGGCAACCTGTATAGTTTATTAAGGGCGTTTAAATTTTTCGGAGCTGAAACCGCGGTTATTGAAGAAGCGGATGCTCTTGACGGCTGTTCCGGGGTAGTTTTGCCAGGAGTTGGATCATTTCCCGCGGGTATGAGGGGTTTAGAGTCGCGCGGCTTAGAAAAAAAAATAAAAGAAATCGCCGCCGCCGATAAGCCGCTACTCGGTATCTGTCTAGGCGCTCAGCTGATGCTTTCCGAAGGCCGCGAGTTTGGCGTTCATAAGGGGCTGGATATTATTAAAGGCCGGGTGGCGCGTTTTCCGGATTTGGAAGGAAATGAAAAAGTGCCGCAGATCGGTTGGAACACAATCCATTGTCAGGCGCCGGGAGACTGGTCAAAAACGATTTTGGATTCATTTAACGAAAAAGATCAGGTTTATTTTGTTCACTCTTATATTTTAGAGCCCGAATCAAAAAAAAACGTTTTAGCTTTGTCAGATTACGGCGGTTATACTTTCTGTTCGGCAATAAGAGACGGTAATATTTTTGGTTGTCAATTTCATCCGGAAAAAAGCGGGCGGGCGGGACTGAAAATTATTGAAAATTTTATCAATTTAACGAAAGAAATATGAAAAAAATTGAAACAAAATACGGTTTGCCGCCTGAAGTAAAATTTTGCAAAAGATGCGTTATATCAAACCAGCGGCCAAATTCGGCGGTTGAATATAATCATACCAAAGACAGTAAAAAACAGACAATTAATTTTGACGAATTTGGCGTTTGCGATGCCTGCCGCATGGCGGAAAAAAAGAAAAGTATTGACTGGCTGGAGCGGGAAGGGGAGTTGAAAGCTTTATGCGATCGCCACCGGAAAAACGATGGATCTTATGATTGTCTTGTGCCGGGTTCCGGCGGCAAGGACAGTTTTTACGCCGCCCATATATTAAAATATAAATACGGCATGCATCCGCTTACAA
>JBAZUL010000002.1:0-105926 GCA_041661405.1 Patescibacteria group bacterium | reverse complement strand
ATTCCACATTCCACATTCCACATTCCACATTCCACATTCCACATTCCACATTCCACATTCCACATTCCACATTCCACATTCCACATTCCACATTCCACATTCCACATTCCACATTCCACATTCCACAATTATGCGTTATGCCCGTCATTTAAATACTTACGCCCTTTAATTTTCTCCGGCAGATACTCTTGCTTTTCCTTATAATCATAATTCGGCGAATATTTATAGCCAGCGCCATACCCTAAATCCTTCATTAGCCCGGTCGGGGCGTTCCGGATATGGAGCGGAACAGGCAGGTTGCCTAACTCCCTTACATCCTTTTCGGCTTGGCCGTAAGCGATATAAAGTTCATTGGATTTTTTGCATTTAGCTAAATACACGACCGCCTGAGCCAATACCACTCCGCATTCAGGCATCCCTATGAAGTGGCAGGCCTGATAAACAGCTACAGCCTGCTCCAAGGCCCGGGAATTAGCCAGTCCGATATCTTCGGAAGCGAAACGCACAAGGCGCCTGGCAATATATAAAGGGTCTTCTCCGCCAGAAAGCATCCGGGCGAGATAATAAAGAGCCGCGTTCGCATCCGAACCGCGCATAGATTTATGCAGAGCGGAAATGATATTAAAATGCTCTTCGCCGTCCTTGTCGTATAAAAGGTGGGATTTTTGGAACGCTTCTTCAACTTCTTTTTCGCCGATTTCGCCGGTAATGCCGCTTAAATATTCAAGCGCGTTTAAGGCGGCGCGCGCGTCGCCGTTTGACATCCGGGCGATTAATTTTATATCGTCCTCCCCGATTTTTACCTTCTTCCCGCCAAGCCCGCGCTTTTCGTCAGCAAGGGCTCTTTTAATAATTGTTTCCAGTTCACTGCCGGAGAGCTGATCCAAAACAAAAACCCGGCAACGCGACAGAAGCGCTGGCCGGATCTCAAAGCTCGGGTTCTCGGTTGTCGTGCCGATGAAAACTATGGTTCCGTCTTCAACGTGAGGGAGTAGAGCGTCCTGCTGGGCTTTGTTCCAGCGGTGGATTTCGTCAATGAAAAGAACGGTTTTTTTATCATATAAAAGATTCTCCCTTGCCCGGTCAATGATTTTCCTTAAATCGCGCACTCCGCTCGTAACGGCCGAAAAATGAATAAACTCGGCGTCTAAATATCCCGAAATAAGCCGGGCAAGCGTAGTTTTTCCTGATCCTGGCGGCCCCCATAAAATCATGGATGGCGCTTCGCCGGCTTCAATCGCTTTCCGGAACATAGCGTCTTTGCCTGCTACTTTTTCCTGCCCTACCATATCTTCCATGACCCGGGGACGCATCCGGTCGGCCAAAGGGGCGAATTTTTTTTTATCCTTATCCATATTTTTTCCGCCGCTTATCATATTCCCTTAAAAGAAAATCAGCGTCAGCCGGCTCAAATTCCGGCCAGTACTTATTCATGAATATAAGCTCGCAGAGCGGGCTTTGCCATAAGAGAAACCCTGAATTCTTTTCTTCTCCGGAAAAACGGACGATTAAATCCGGATCCGGCAGCTCGCCGCCGTAAAGATATTTCCGGATCATTCCCTCATGAATCCGGTCTTCTTCATCGCCATAATCCGAATCCGCCTTTAAAGACAGGCTCTTAACCATTTTCCTGACGGCGTCAATAATTTCAGTCCGGCCGTCGTAATTCAGGCAGATATTAATAATCCCGGCTTTACCGTCTTTAGTCGCGTCCATGGCTTCTTTGATAATTTGAGGTAAATCGCCCGGCAATTCCCCAACGCGGCCGCCGAAGACCAGCCGATAATTTTTTTCCTCCGCGTCTTTGGCGGCTTCTTCTATGTTCTGCCTTAAAAGCTTCATTAAGGAGTTAACCTCTTCCGGACTCCTTCCCCAATTTTCCGCCGGAAAAGCGAGAAAAGAAACAACCGCGATCCCTTTTCCGAAAAACCAGGCCGGGCAAAGGTTCATTTTTTCCAACGCCTTAAAATGGCCATCGCTGTCAGCGAGATGCCTCTCTCTCGCCCAGCGCCGGTTGCCGTCCATGATGATGCCGATATGTCCGGGAATATTTTTTAATTCGTTTGCCGGCATGTGTTTTATATTCTAACGGTTATTTTTATCAGTTTTATTTTTTCCGCCTTTCCGCTTATAATTTTAGCGCTTCCCTTGCCCGCCTGAAACTGCTGTTCAAAAAATTTAATGAGCTCTAAGTTAGCTTTGCCTTTCTCCGGCGGGGCGGCAATATCAATCTTCACAGTCTTTCCTTCATCTCCGGCCATAACTTCCTTAACGGCCGTGCGTCCGGCATTAGGCCGGACTTTAACGCGCATGTAAACCTCCCCTTTTTCTTTTAATATTTTTTTAAATTCCTCTAACATAATTCTAATACTCGCTAAGGCGGCCGAAAGTTATTTCGAACGCCTTTTATTTATTCATTATCATTCCTCTTTGAACAATATCGCATTCGGAATGTCCCGGCCTGGCCCGGCCATATACTCGTCGTTATACCATACGGCGTTTGAGTAGCCGCCGTCAAGGTTTAAAGCGAATTCAACGCCGAAAGTCTTCATGATGTCAGCGAGCTCCGGCACGGTAGCGTTATAGGCGGCGACAAGATAAAGCTTATTGTTTAAATAACCGATAGCATTCCTTACTGCCTTGGTTTCCATCTGTTTTTTATCCATTTCCCATTCAATAAGATAATTCATGTAATCCTGGATAAGCCGCGGCTTATTGCCGATGGCCGCCTGGAGCTTTACGCCGTAGTTTTTTTCAAAATCAGCGACGCTTTTGAATTCTCTTGAGTCCTTGAAATAATAAAACTTATTATTAGCGTCAAAAACGAATATCGGTCCGGTCGTCCAGTATTTGCACTGGTCTTCATTAATCATTACTCCGAGCCGGCTGTTATAAACCGGATAAAAAAAATAATTATAATTACAGCCTGAGGATGAGCAGAAATAAGTGCCGTTGATTCCGGCAAAGGCGCTATTATCCAGGGCGAATTTAGCGAGCGATTTAGCCGGACAATTTTCATCGCAGTCAGCGTCGCTCGCGGTGTCGGTGATAATTTTTAGGTTAGGATTGGAAAGGTCAACAGTAATTAAATCCAGGCTGAATTCCTTTCCGTTAGCAGTAATTTTTTTATGCTCATAACTGCTGTATTGGTTAATAGTCTCGCTCGTTCCAGGCTTATGAATTTTCGCGAGATCTTCCCGGCTGATACCGAGCGACAATTCGCGCATGATGCGGAAAGCGTCGGACGGCCGCCCGAGATAATATCTTTTTTCATCAGTCGGATTGATATACCAGGCTTCGCCATTGCCTTGAACTTGAAGGAGTATTTTTCCCAAGAGGCTCTTTGTTAGAACCTGATCATATTTGGCTTCATTCTGAACCGCATCTTCCGCCTCTGCTTTAGAAGCATCTGTTGTCGTGGCAATAATTTTTACACCCGCGACCTGTGAAGCGGCGGCCATGTCGCGTTCAGCCGGCCTGATTGTGGCCAGCTTTTCATTATTTATACCTAAAGACAATTCGCGCATAATTCGGAATGCGTCGTCCGGCCGTCCAAGATAATATCGCCTGTTATCCGCCGGATTTATGTACCAGGCTTCGCCATGCCCTTCAACGCTCAGGAGAATCCGGCCTGAAAGTTTTTGGCTTAAACTGGCGGATTTTACGGCTACGGGCGCTAATCCCAGGATTAGTAAAATAAAAAAATATTTTTTCATAAAACGAAGTATAAAACACCAATTTTAAAACTCTTTAAGCCATTCCATTATAGCAGAAAACAAATCTTAACAAAACAAAATAACCCCGCCCCGCAAAATGCGGGGCGGGGCGGTTTATTTAACATCTTCCAGTGACTATTTATCCAATTACTTCACCCTGTAATTGAGGTTCAGTTCAATGATAATCTCCTGGGTTCCGGACGGGATTGAAGGCGACGCGATTTCGCCGCCTCCGCCCATGCCGCCTTTGCCGTCAAAATAGGATTGGTTGGAGCTCGGGGAAAATACGATATTTTCCCACCAGCCGATTACTTTGCCGAGCTTCACCCCGGCCGCGTTCGCGATACTATCGGCTTTGGAACGCGCGTCTTCTATGGCTTTAATTCTCGCTTCCTGTTTTAATTCTTCTTCTTTGGATGTCGTAAAGTTTATTCCGTTAACCTGGTTGGCGCCGGCCTTGGAAGCTTCGGATATTATTTTGCTCACCGTGTCTGATCCGGGCTTAAAATCTTTTACCTTGACGATTAACTGCTGATTGGCGCTATAACCGGTTAATTTTGAAACATTATCTATGACGTCATACTGAGGGTAAAGCGAATAATTCTGGGTTTGAATATCTTCTTCTTTTGCGCCGGTTTTTTTCAAGGCTTCAATTATTTTTTTTATATCCCCGTTCAGCTTATTTAAAGCTTCGTCGGCTTTGGACATTTTATCAATCTGGACCCCGAGGGTGATATTGGCGATGTCAGGGACATAGCTTACCTTGCCCTGCCCGGTTACCGAGACCTGATTCTGATTCGGGTTGACTATCCGGTCGCGAAGCAAGGCGACAATAACGACCGCTCCGATAAGCAAAATGCCGGCGAGTATTAATAAATTTTTTGGCTGAAGCCATTTTTCTTTAAACTCTTCCATAAATTTTTGCCCGGCTTCTAAGGCGCGGGATAAATAATTATAATTAACGGACTACCATAAATATAGCTTATCCTTATAGAACAATCAACATTACCCAACATGCAATATGACACATGAAGATGTAACACATATCTCCCAAATAACAACAGTTTGTCGGTCGTTAATACGACGCTTTGGTCGGCGGCGCCTTTCAGGTCATGCGACTGGAGGCAGAGTTTAATACTTCACCCTTTAATCCATCATGATACCTTGCAATACAAGGTAGCATGTATTATAATTAAACCAAACCTGTGGATAACTCTAATTAGCTAACTAAATCCGCAAAAATATGACTGATGAAAATAAATTTAACCTGGAAAACGCCAAAGCTCAGATGCGGAAAGGCATCCTGGAATACTGCATCCTCCTTGTTATTTCCAAAGACAAGATTTACGCGAGCGATCTTTTAAAAAAATTAAAAGAAGCGAATTTAATCGTCGTGGAAGGCACTATCTATCCCCTCTTGTCCCGCCTGAAAAATATCGGCCTCTTAAATTACTCCTGGGAAGAATCAAAATCCGGGCCGCCGCGGAAATATTACGAGCTGACGGAAAAAGGCGCGGAGACTTTAAAAACTTTGAAAACCGTCTGGCGCGATTTAAATAAATCAATGAATACCCTTAGTAAATAATTGCCGCTCTTCGCGGACTAAAAAGGCTATGAACAAAACCATAACTATTACCTTAAACGGAATCATCTTCCACATTGAGGAAGAGGCTTTTTTTAAACTGAAAGAATATCTTGAATCAGTCCGTAACCGCCTCGGAGCCGACGCGGACAAGGATGAAGTCATGGCCGACATTGAAGCGAGCATCGCGGAAAAATTCACGGCCAAAGTAAGCGCCGCGAAACAGGTCATCACGGCAAACGATGTCGCTGATCTTATTAAAGTCATGGGGACAGTAGAAGACTTTGACGAGGAACTCCGGACCGGCGAAAAAGCCGGCGGAGAAAAAGAAACCAGCGGAGAAAAAACAAAAGAGGAAAAAAAATTGAAAAAGCTGTTCCGCGATCCGGATGACGTTATTATCGCCGGAGTCTGCTCGGGAATCGCCGTTTATTTCGGAATTGATCCGCTCATTGTCCGCCTGATATTTTTCGCTTCCATCTTTTTCGGCGGAACCGGAATTATCGCCTATCTCATACTCTTGTTTCTTGTCCCCAAAGCCCAAACCAGCGCCCAAAAACTGGAAATGCGAGGCGATCCGGTTACGCTGGCCGCGATTGAGCAGGCGGTAAGAGAGAATGTGGAAAAAATAAAAAACGCCGAAAATACAGAACGGGTAAAATCAGGGCTAAGAAAACTCCTTGAACTTCCCTTTACGCTTATCAGACTGGCTTTCACGATTCTAAAAAAAATCATGAATGCTGTCATTCCTGTTATCCGGATAATTACCGGCCTCGGCTTTGTATTTTTCCCGCTTTTCCTTACGGTCGGACTGGCTTTTGCCGCTTTTATTTTCGCTTTCCGGCTAAACCATCCTTATCTTATTTCCGACATCCCTCTGACGGATTTTGCTTATGAGAACGCCTTTCGGCTCGGCATTCTCTCGGCCTACCTGATCGCCCTTATCCCGCTTTTGTTCGCTATATTTATCGGTTTTTCCCTCTTACGAAAAAAGAGCGTATTCAGCGTCCTGCTCGTAAGCGGACTTTTAACCGTCTGGATGGTTGCCATAGCGGCGGCCGGAGTCATTGGTTTTGATTACGCCCCGAGAATCCAGGAAAAAATAAGCGAAGTCCGCGCCAGGGAAACTGTAACAAAAAACCTGGAATTAAAAGACTTTAACTCCGTCGCCGCCTTGGGCAATTATCAGGTGGAACTGAAAAAAGGCGATGATTATTCCTTTAAAGCCGAAGGGTTTCAAAAAGAAATTGAGCGGATGAAAACCGGAGTTGAAAACAATACGCTAACAATCAACCATGAACCCCGGAGAAAAGGCATTTGTTTTTTCTGCTTTGATTCAGAAGCCGTAAAATTAACTATCACTATGCCGGAACTGATCTCTTACCAGGGAGACAGCCTGACCCGCCTTAAAACTTCCGGATTTACAGGCGAAACACTAAAGATTGAATTGGAAGACATGGCCCGGGCGGACATGGACGTTAATTACGCGAAAATTTCAGTCGGCAACAGGGATGTTTCCTATCTAAACTTAAAAGGCGCTTCAACAATTCTGGAAATCGCTCTAAAAGACGCGTCCCGGTTAAACGCTTTTTCTTTTACCACAGCTGAAGCGGAAATAAATCTGACTGACGTTTCCCGGGCTGAAATAAACGCCAGCCAGACTATCAAGGCCAGCCTAAGGGACGCATCCCGCTTAAATTATACCGGCGCGGCCGAAATCCAAAGCGATATTATCGGCCTGGCCGCGAGAGTGGAAAAAATTGACAATGTTTTAGAACCGAGTGATGAAGAAGAATACGAAAATAACTATTAAGGCGCCGTAAACTCTAAAATTGATAACAAGATAAGCCTGATTGTTAGACAGAGGCTTTGCCCGATCAAAGCTTTTGCTTATTCCATAGTTCATAAAACCGCCCTTTCTTCCCGTACAATTCAGCATAGCTTCCCATTTCAACCACCCTTCCGCCTTCTATCACCAAGATTTTATCCATTTCCCGGATTGTTGTCAGGCGGTGGGCGATAACCAAGGCGGTAACCTTCTTAAAAAATCTATGGAGCGATTCGCGGATTTTTCCTTCGGATTCAAGGTCAAGATGCGAAGTCGCTTCATCCAGGAATAATAGTTCCGGCTTTTTGTAAACCGCCCGGGCAATGCCGAGGCGCTGTCTTTCGCCGCCCGAAAGCCGGACGCCCTTTTCCCCGATAAAAGTGTCTAACCCCTTAGGGAGCCGCGGCAGGTAATCGTCCACATTGGCGATTTTAATCGCGTCATTCAATTTTTCACTTTCCGCGTTTCCACCGCCCATATCTTCCGTCTCTTCCAGACCGGTGATGGTTATGTTTTCGCGCAAAGTGAAATTAAAGACTTCCGTATCCTGCAAAACCACCCCGACCCGGTCAAGGTAGGATTTTTTCTTAATTTCCCGAAGCGGCAGGCTGTCAATCAAAATTTCTCCCTGATAATTCTCATTTTCTTTTAAGAGCAGTTTCATGAGCGTGGACTTCCCCGCCCCGGAAAGCCCGACAATGCCAATCCGCTCGCCGCGCTTGATTTCAAAAGACATGCCGCTGATGACTTCCTGCTTGCCGTAGGAAAAAGTTAAATTTTTCACGGAAATTTTTTTCCATTTTACCGGGAAATCCTTTTTGCCGGCTTCGTCTTCAATCACGACCGGCACGGCCAAAGTCGCCTGCATCCGGGCAATGCCGTATTTATAGACGATGAGTTCCTGGGTGGTATCCGCGAGTTCGCTTACTGACTGGATGATAGAGTTAAAATAACCGTTAAACAGGATGAGAAACCCGAGCTCATAGCGCCCATTCACGATTCCCAATACAATGGTTACGATAATACCAACCCTGAAAACCGTGATTACCGAATCAAGGACAACGGTCCGGGTCTGGAAACAGAATATCCGGTATTTGATTTTCTTAAAAAGTTCGCCTGCTTCCTTAATAATAATCGCCCCAATTTTTCCGGCCAGAGCCAGGACTTTTACCGACCGGATATTGTTCATGGCCTGGAAAATTACTCCCATAATTTCCTCTTCCTTGATGTCCACGAGCTGAGAGGCTTTTGAGGCCTTCCTGAGCATGGAAAATGATACGCCGAAATAAACCGCGAGAAACGCTCCGGTCAAAATTCCCACGGTCTGATCCACCTTTCCTAAAATAAAAACCATGCCGATAAAATTGACGCCGATTTCTATGAAATTATTAATCCACATCCTCAAAATCCGGTCCAGTCCGTAGCTCCCCTTCTGAATCCGCTTTAATTTATTGCCGGAATTCTCTTTATCATGCCAGGCGATATCAATTAAAAAAAGCTGTTTTATCGTCTTAAGCTGGGCGTCCAAAGCCACCCGCTCCGAAACCTGATACCCGATATACTTAGCCGTCTGCCGCGACAGGCTTCTTATAACTACCGCCAAAGTCCAGATGATTATTATCCGCCAGAAGTAACTAAGAGAACCGCCCCGGCTGTAGCCGCTTAAAAACGTAACAATGGCGGCCAGGGCGTAAGCCGGATAAAGGCCGGCCAGATCGCTAATAAGCCGCAAAAAAGAAGCCGCCGTAAATTTCCAACGATAAGGCTTTAGATAACCGCCGATGTCTTTTAAAAGCTGCCAGGTGGAATATTTGATTATGTAATTTTCGTCCCGCATAAACTTAAAAATCGCCTTTTAGCGGCGATTACGGCAACTGCGATTATTTAAATTTTTCAACCGGTATTTTTGACTGCTTAATAATCGCCATCAGGGTTCCGATGAGAATCGGCCTGCTCATTCCGTGCAATGGAACCGGAACAATAATTCCCGAATTTGGATTTTTATAAATTTGATGGCTTCCCTTTTGCCGCGACAGGATAAATCCATTACTAAGAAGTATTTTAATAAGCTTCTTAGCAGTTATTGGCCGCATATGAGAGTTTTACTTTACCGGGCAAACTGACCCTTATTTGATCAATTATCGGGCGCGCCGCTGAGGCCGGAACAGCCTCGCCGCGTTCAGTTAATTCTTCCAGCCATAATTCCAAAACTTCTTTGGCTTTAATTTTAGCTTCTTCAAAATTGCGGCCAAAAGTAACGCATCCGGGGAAAGATGGGAAAGAGACATTATACCCGCATTTTCCGGCTGGCTCAAAAACTGCCGGATATTCCATTATCTTAATTTTTTTTAATTTTTTCTTCGCGGTTAGCATATTTTTTTGTATATTTTTAATATAGCAAAACACCCATTAAGAGTCAATCAACGCCGGAATTTTTTGTTTTCCTTTTATTCCCAAAAGCGCCACCCCGGCGCACATGGGAATGACAGACAATAGCTGAAAATTGGTCGGCGATTCATTTAGTATCAGCCAGGCGAAAAATAAGGTAATAAGCGGGGCGATGGCGCCTAAAGCCGTCGCTTTAGTAACGCTCATGCGATGGATGCCTTCTATCCAAAAAATCTTTGAAAGGCTTAAAATGACAAAGCCATTTAAAATCAACCATGGCATTACCTTTTTGATATCCGGCCCGCTAAAATCAGAATGAAAAAAATAAGCCAGTAAAAATATAATAGGAAAACCTATCATCGTGCGGACAAATAAAATTGCTTCGGCCGAAACCGATTTCCTCGCTCTTTGCTGAAAATAATTACCAAGCGGCGCGATAAAAGCGGCCGCGAGAATCAGAAAGTCGCCCGACTGGAATTCTTTGAAATTAGGAAAGAGAATAATAACGGCTCCGGTTAAAGTTAAAAGGGCGCCATAAATGTGGGTCTTGGGAATGTAGTGTTTGTGCCAAAGATGGAAAAGGATGAAGCTGAAAAAAACTTCCGACAGGGCAATAATCGCGGCGTTGCCGGGAGATGTAGAGCGAAGCCCTAAATAATACAGGGCGTAATATCCGATTCCCAGCAACAAAGACGCGAACAGAACATCCTTAAAAGCATTCTTATTTTTCAGATCCCGCCATTTTCTTTTTACAGTCAAGAAACAAGCGAAAAATATTGACGCGAAAAAGGTGCTGACGCCGAGCGACAAAAGCGGATCCAGCGAACCAAGCGACAAGACGGTAATTACCGGAAAAACCCCCCAAAGAAAAGTTGAAAATAATACCGATGTCTCACCCTGTTTTTCCCTGCTTAACGGCATATGATTTTGTTGATCCAAAAAATTAATCCTTTCAGTTTTGCTCTCTCGCGATTAGCGGCAATCACCCCCGTAAAATTTCCTCATAAACTTTAACCACCCTCTCCGCCAAGACCGCTTTGCTTTTTTTCCGGGCGACTTCCAGGGCGGCCTGTCCGAGCTTTTCGCGCAACTCAGCGCTCACGATTAACTCACCCAAGTATTTTTTAAACTCTTCATCATTTTTGGCTTTTAGGCAATCAACGCCATGAGTCAGCCAGCCCTCGTAAACCGGAATATCGCGGACAAGGATCGGAAGTCCTAAAGCCGCCGCTTCAAGGATGGCCATGCCTTCGTTTTCTTCGTAAGAAGGAAATATAAATATGTCCAGGGCGTTGAACGCCGCAAGGATGTCATCCACATAACCGGTAAATTCGCAGTTAGCCGGCAGATTTTTCGGCAATGGCTTAACGAGAAGCGAGCTGTATTTTTTTCCGATCCAGACGAATTTATTCTCAGGAAAATTTTCAGCCATCTTAAGAAAAGTATCAATTCCTTTCCGCGGAATGATAAGGGCAACCGTTCCGACCGTAACGCAACCTGTTCCGAAGGCTTCACGGCCCTTCTTTCTTTTTTCTTCGTCCCGAAAATAGCGCTCCAAATCCACCCCGTTGGACATGGCCATCAATTTTTTCTCCGGAAGTCCGTGGCCGATCATCAGTCCTTTGGTATATTCGGTCGGACAAAATATCAGGTCAGCCTGGCTGTAAGCGTAAATTAAATATTTTTTTGCCAGCGGATGGATAAAAGCCATGAAACGAAAAACTTTTTTCATGTCCTCCGGCGAAACATGGGACCAGACAATAACTTTTTTTCCGGCCTTTTTCGCTTTTTTCATAAGATAAAGCGACCGGAGCCAGGGCGTGTTAATCTGCAGGATGTCAAAATCCTTTGACCCGTTTTCTTCGTATTCAATACCAGCATATTTTAAAATCAGTTTTTGGTTTTTATAGGATGATAAAAGGCCGGTGCCGATTTTTTTGTAAAGGAAACCGCCGAAAAAATTGTAAAATTCAAGATAAAGGCGGACTTTTATTAAAGATTTTTTTTCTTTCAAATCAGCATAATATCCCGCGAGTTCGTCGGCGATTTTTTCCCGGGAAAAATTAAGGGCGTTTGATCTTGAATTTTGGCTGAATTTCTTCCGTATTTCCGGGTCAGCCAAAAGCGCGATTAACTTTTCCGCCATTTCTTCCGTATTTCCAGGCGCCGCTAAAAACCCGTTTTCTCCGTCTTTAACGATCTCCGGAATCCCGGCCGCCCGAGAGGCTATTACCGGCAGACCGCATGACATGGCTTCCAGCACCGAAACCGGCTGGTTTTCAGAAAGGCTCGCGGTGATAAAAACGTCAGCGGCCTGAAGCGCTTTTACCAGTTCTGCCCCGAATAAAAATCCGGCGAACTTCACTCTATCGCTTATTCCGAGTTCATGGGCGAATTTTTCCAAGTTTTCTTTTTCCGGCCCGTCGCCGACTATCAAAAGCCGGGCATCAGTAAATTTTTTCGCCGCCAGAGCGAAAACCTTAATAACTTCGGCAATGTTCTTTTCGTAGCTTATCCTCCCGGTATAAATTGCCAGTGGGCCGGAAAAACCGAGCTCTTTTTTCAGCCCGGGCTTAGTTTCAGTATCCGCGGGCCGGTAAAATTCCGTATCTATCGGGTTGGCGAGCACCTGGCCGGGTTTTTTAAGACCTCGGGAAATCATTTCCCCGTTTAAGGCTCGCGAAGGATTTAAAACCAAATCGCAGAGGTTGTAAAAACGGACAAACAGCTTCCAGGAAAATCCTTTAGCCCAATCGTAATCCAGCCGGACATGTTCGAGATAATGGTCGAAAAAAGTATGATGGGTTCCGACGAGCGGAACTTTTAAAAATTTAGCGCAGGCCGCCCCTTCCCAGCCGACGGAAAACGGAGTATGGACGTGGATTACGTCAGGCTTAAATTTTTTCAATTTTTTAAAAGACAACCCCGGGACAAGGCTCATGCGCTCCCGTTCATAGCCCCAGAAAGGCAATGACGGCAAAAGGCATATTTTAAACTTATTATCCACCATTTCCCGAAGCGTCTCTTCCCTGGCTTTGGATACGGTAAAAAGGCAGACTTCATGTCCGAGTTTTGCCAAGCCAAAAGCGCTCTCCTTTACCGCGTTGGCGACGCCGTTTACTTGAGGGTAAAAACAAGTGTCTGAATATATGGCTATTCTCATAATAACATTCTACGAAATACGAAAATAACTAAATACTAAATTTTGTATTTCATCTTTTCGTATTTCATAAAAGCTTCTAATCTTTGCGTCAACTAAATATTTTTTTCAAATCCTAAAATTTTCCCTTAAAAAATTAATAATTATCTCCGTCATCTCGTCCGCCGCCGCGGTCGCGAGAAAATGGTTATGATTCTTTGAAACAATTTCCCTGGCATTCGGAAGCAATGCAATCATGTCGTTTATTTCCGCCCGGGAAACGAACGGGTCGCGCAGTGCATGGACGATCCAGACCGGAGCTTTTATCTTCGCGAGCTTGTTTTTTAAATCCAGCCTCCCCATCATAAGAAGCATCCATAAATTAATTGACCAGGGCATGGTTTTAAAACCGAGCCAGACGGATTTCCAGTATCCTTTGGATGAGATCGGCCGGTAATAACTATATTGCTTTCTTTTCTGCCAGATGACCAGATACGAAAGCAACCCTATTCCGATTTTTGCCAAAGGAATAAGAAAAGGCAGTCGCCAATATTTAAGGGGATTAACGTGATTGGCGCTCAATAAGACCAATCCCGCCGCCCGCTCAGGATGTCTTAAGGAAAAATCCAGCGCCAGCGAACCGCCGAACGAGTAGCCGACGATTATTACTTTTTCAATTTTCTCGTTTCGCAGGATTAGCTCAATATCGCGGCTGAACCTTTTAAAGGTATAGAGGGATTTTTTCTTTTTTTTGTCCGAATGGCCGTGTCCGCGCAAATCCAGCAAAACGCAGTTAATTTTCAATTTGCAGAGAGTTTCCGCTGTTTTTTCCCAAGTCGTGTGATTGGCCGAGAGTCCATGAAGAAGGAGCGCGGCCGGCCGGCCCGGAAAGCCGCCCTTAACATAATAATAAACTTCTCCCTCGCCGGTATTAAGCCGCTTTTCAACCGCCTGATTCGGCGGACGCTTAAAATCATTTGCCTCAATCCGGCCGCCGGGAAGCGGATGGAAAATATTTTCAGCCTGATTTCTTTTTTCCATACAGGAAATACAGTCCGACGATTCCCGCGATGCCGAGGGAAACCAACGACAGCGCGTTAAACCATGAATCTATATGTTTCAAATTTTCCCCGAAAAAATAACCGATGGCCATTAAAAGGAATGACTTAGGCAGAGTTCCGATAAAATTATACCAAAGAAATTTTAATAGAGGCACTTTTGACGCTCCGGCTGAAGCGAGAATTACTCCGCCGACTCCATGAAGAAACTTTCCCGCGAGCATTGTCTTGCCCGCGTGCTCATTGTAATGGTCATCCAGCATTACCATCCGCTCTTTGGTAATGCCGATATATTTTCCCCATTTAACAATAAAATTTTCCCGGCCGTAGCGGCCAATGGCGTAATAGAGGAAATCACCGGTTAAATCGCCGGCCACCACGATTAAATAAGCTAAATAGCCGTTTAAAAGGCCGATTGAAACCAGGAAACCGGCGACTACGGTTATTATCGGCCCTTCAAGGATCATGGCGGGAAGCAGGAAAAAATATTTATATTGGAGAAGAATCGGAACGAGCTCTTCCGGGGAAAAAATCATATAATATGGAGTAGCGTTAAATAAATATCGTGTCTTCCCGGTCTTTTCCTGTGGAAACGGCCGCGACTTCGGCGTTGGCGGACTTTTCAACAAAACGGACGAGGCTTTTCAGTTTTTCCGGCAATCCGTCAAACTCTGATATTCCGGAAATATCCGTTTCCCAGCCCGGAAATTTTTCATAAACCGGCCGGCAGAAGCGCAAAAATTCGCTTCCCGGAATGGCGATTTTGAGCCTTGTTCCGGCTCGCAATATTTTTCCGCAGTAAAAATAATCCGGGCCTTGATATTCATGCTCAGCGCAGATATTTATTTCGCGGGCGTTATTTAAAACGTCGGCTTTGGTAAGGATTATCTTCGCTCCGGCCGATTGGAGCGCGTAGCGTAGTAGCGGCAAATCCAGCCAGCCGACCCGCCTCGGCCGGCCGGTTGTCGCGCCGTATTCGTTTCCAGCCTGCCTTAAGGCGATGCCCTGGATGAATTCGTCCGGGCTGTTAATATCAGTTTCGGGAAAAGCCTCTTTTTCCTTTTCCCGTCCGGCGCCGTCCCGATTGCACCATTCGCCGGATTTCTCTCCCCCGATCTCGGTCGGCATCGGCCCGGAGCCGACCCGGGTCATGTAAGGAAATTTTACCACCCCGAAAGAAATATCTACGTCCCTTTCCCTGAGGCCGACGCCCTTTACGAGACCCGGAACTGTGCAATCCGAAGAAGTCGTGTGCGGCGCGCCGCCCTCGTCAACGCTTAAGAGATGCCCCTGGGCGCCTTCAAGAAGAATTTTCTTTTTGCCGAGCTGTCCGCGCAAAAAATTTTCAACGTCATGGATCATGCCGCGGAATTGTTCGCCGTATCGCCGGTAGTCTTCAATTATAGCGTCAGCGTTAAAAATCTCATCCGGCCGGTAGTAGCGCCCTTTGCCTAAATGCCTGTCTTCCATTATTCCGGAAACGAGTTCCGAATCGTAAGATTTCAGAATTCGCAATTTTTCCCGGATATTTTTTTTCAGCTTCTCAGCTAGGATATCAATGTTCAATAAATCGTTAACCACGAGCCCGCGGCGGCCGGCATGGTCTTCGTAAGCCGGCCCGATGCCTTTGCCGGTCGTGCCGATTTTCCCTTTTCCCGACCAGGCTTCATGAACCCGATCCAGGGCGATTTGCGGCGGAATAACGAGCTTGGCGTTGCCGGAAATCATTAGGTTATTATAACTCAAACCTTCTTTATTAAGTATCCCGAGCTCTTCGTTTAATATGTAAGGATCAAAAGCCACGCCCCGGCCGATGGCGTTTATTTTCCCCTCTTTGTCATGAAGAATGCCGGAAGGAATGATATGTAAAATATAGTCTTTTGAATTAATGGAAACAGTATGCCCGGCGTTGGCGCCGCCCGTTCCCCGGGCGTTTATATCGGCCCAGCTGGCCATCAAGAGGTCAACGATTTTTCCTTTACCCGTATCGCCCCACTGGAGGCAGGTAACCGAGATGACCCGCGCGTTTCCGGTTATCCGCGATAACTTTGCCTGCTGGTCTTCTTTCATAACTTTTTCCTCCTGAAATTTATTTTTAAGGTGATAATTTTATCCGAAGAAAATATCTTTCCAGCGATTAAGACAAAGACCGTAAAAAACGCGAGCGAGTAGCCGAGGCCGAAAAATATCATGGAATAATTTTTTAAAAAAATATTCTGGATGCCGAGAAAGGTGTAAGAAAAAGGGATGGCGTAAACGAGATATTTTAGAGCCGGACCGGCGCTGTTAATATCAATGAGCATAAGAAGAAGATAAGGGATCAAAAGCATGATCATGAGCGGCGAAATCAGTCCCTGCACCCCTTTGGCGTCCTGGGCGAATGAGCCAATAACCGTAGCGATGGAAAGCGCGCAAAGGATGCCTAAAAAGATGGTGAGCCCGAGTAGCGCGTAGCCGCCCGGCGTAATAACGAGCCCGAGCGCTTCCGCCGCGCCGCCGATATTTCCCGCTCCGGCCGTCTGGCCGGTAAGACCTTTTAAGTAAAAACTAAAACCGACAATATAAATCCCGGCCATGATCAGGGCGACGGTTCCGGCGCCGATCATTTTCGCCATGATAATAAAGCGGCGATCCACCGGAACGGTTAAAAGCGTCTCCAGAGTCTTATTCTCTTTTTCCGTGGCAATGGCCGTGGCAATGATGGTCGCGGCCAGGGTAATGATCATAAAAAGGATAATCGGTAGAAAAGTCGCCTGCGACTGGACAAATCCGATAATGGCCGAAGCGTTAACTTTCGCCATCCGGTCGCCGATAATGACGTTATCTTCCCTCTGGATCGGATTTTTTAAATCAGCCGGACTTCCGCCTTTGACTCGCGAGGCGATAATCCGGTCGCTCACGAAGTTATTAAAAGCCGCGAGCGAAGCGTCCAGAATCGCTTTGCTCTGGTTGCCCTGCAGGCTGAAATTTTTCATGATCGCGTAAGTTTCAATCTTTTGCGGTTTAAATTTTCCAATGCCATCGCCAAAACCGGCCGGAATAGCTAAAACCACGGAAATGTTTTTTTCTTTGGCGGTTTTTATGGCTTCGTCGGCGGTCGTTTTACTGAGAAGGCTAACGTTAAAATTGCTGTTTTTTAAAACTTCAATCGCTTCCCCGGAGAGCCCGGATCCGTCATTATCCAGCACAATTATATTCTGCGGAGCTTTGGATTTTTTCGCTTCCTTGCCAACGACATCGCCGATAAACATAAAGATAAGAACCATAACCACCGCCGGAATTATTACCTGGGGCGTTATCATTTCCCGAAGCTCTTTTTTTACGAGGGTAAAAAGTTTTTGCATATTTTATTTTTTTGTCATCCTGAGCGAAGCGAAGGATCTGCAACCTTGGTAAAACCGCATACACAGATTCTTCTCCAGCAAATGCGGGGTCAGAATGATAATTTTGGCAACCTATCAAAATGACGGTTTAGCGACTCTAAGAAAAACTTCTTCTAAATTACGCGAATCGTATTTTGTCTTCAACTCTTCGCTCGTCCCGATTTCCCGGATTTCTCCTTTGTCAATAATCGCCACCCGGTCGGACAAGAATTCAATTTCCAGCATGTTATGGCTGGATAATAAAACCGCCATTCCCTGCCGGGAAAATTGCCGGATGATTTTCCGGATTTCCAGGGCGTTGATCATATCCAGGCCGCTCGTCGGCTCGTCTAAAATCGCGAGCTTCGGATGGATCATTAATGTCCGGGCGAGTAATATTTTTCTGGTCATGCCTTTGGAATAGGTTCCGATCTTATCAGTAAGCCTTTTGCCTAATCCCGAAAGCTCTTCTCCGAGTAAAACGAATTCTTTTGATTTTTTTTTGTCATCAGCGTACAAGTCGGCCATGAATTTAAGATATTGTCGTCCGGTAAGGTTTTTATACGCCCCGGCCTCTTCCGGCAGATAGCTAATGGCCTCGCGCACCCGATCCGCATCTTTTACAATATCATGCTCCAGCACGCTGGCCTTTCCCGAGGTCGGCTTTAGGATTGTCGCGATCATCCGGATGGTCGTTGATTTTCCCGCGCCGTTCGGGCCAATCAGGGCAAAAATTTCGTTTTCGCTCACGTTAAAGCTCACGTCCTTAACAGCCGCGACTGATCCGTAATTTTTAGATAAATTTTTTACTTCCAGGACAATAGGCATATTAACTATTTTCCCTGTTTTCTCAAGGCTAAATCCCGCGCGAATTCCAACTTTCTAATTTTACCTCATTTTGCCAAAAAGGCAAACAGCCGCTCATCACATAAAAAACCACCCCAGACACGGGGTGATTTTTCTATGCTCCTTAAAAATTTATTGGCCTCCTGACGGCGCGGCGCTTCCGCTTCCTTCCGGTCGTATCTGGATAACCTCGGCTAGAACGCTTCCGTCCGAATTAGCCGTCCCGGTAACCACGACATTCGCGCCTTCGCTTAAATCGTCTTTAGAGCCGTCCACTGATTTTGACACGGTCGTCGCGTCGGCGATATAAACGGTCTTTGAACCGCCGTCCGGCAGTTTCACGGTAACGGTCTTATCGTCTTTCTTTAAAATCTCTCCCGAGACAAACCCGCCGATGTTTCCCGCCATCATTCTTCCGCCGCCGGCTCCCTGTCCGGCCGCTCCCTGAAACCTCATCGCTCCGGTTCCATTTTTTTGAAAATCAGCCAAAGGGCTTTTGCTCGCTTCGTACTGCATGCCGCCGTAAAAACCGCCGGCGCCGGCGATGATAATCGCCGCTGACAGCGCGATAACCAGATTTGTTTTACCCATACTTTTTTAATAATATTAAATTATTTAAACAGATTTTTTGTCGTGATAATAATCCAGCGGCCATGCTGAAGCATATGGACAGCGGTAAGAAAAAGAAACAGATAGCTGGTAAACTCATGAGCCTTGAAATTTCTGATCAGCGTGACTGACAGAATATTAATAACCAGAACCAGAAGCAGTAAAAAGTCCACCAGATAAAAAAATTTGTTTTTATTCATATGGTTCGCTTTAAGCATTAAGTTATTCGTAACGAAGGGCTTCTATCGGATTTAATTTTGAAGCTCTCCGAGCCGGATAATAGCCAAAGATTATTCCGATGCCTGCCGATACCCCGAAAGCTAAGAAGATTGAAGAGGGCGAAACTGTCGTGGCGATATTGGCGAATTTTGACACAGCCGCGGATATGAGCCAGCCAAGGACAATCCCGAGTCCGCCGCCAATAAAAGTGAGCATTATGGCCTCGCCCAGGAACTGGTTAGAAATGTCATTCCTTTTCGCGCCAATAGCTTTTCTTAAGCCGATCTCGCGCGTCCGCTCGGTAACGTTCGTAAGCATCATGTTCATGATGCCGATCCCGCCGACGATTAAAGAAATGCCGGCAATGGCGGCCAAGAGCATGGTAAAAGTTCCGGTAACCGAAGAGGCGGTCGCGACAATATCGGCCTGGTTTAATATCTGAAAATCGGCCGAAGCCGGATCGGAAATTTTATGGCGGGCGAGAAGTAGTTCGGTTATCCCGCTTTGAGCGGCCGTAAGCGACTCCTGATTCTCAGCCTGGACATAAATCGTTGAAAGATAACTACTGCCCGATAGATAGGCTTTGGCGGTCGCGAGCGGAACGAAAATCATGTCATCCTGCGACCCGAATCCGCTCCCGCCTTTAGATTTCGTAACTCCGATTACCCGAAAATCAACCTGGTTTATCCGGACGGTCTGGCCGACGGGATCGGCGCCTTCGCCGAAAAGGTCGTCTCTTGTCGTCGGACCGAGAACCGCGACTTTGCTTAACCCTTTAATATCCTGCTCAGTTAAAAAATTGCCAAGATCAATTTCAACGCTCCGCACTTCCGGATATTCGGCTACGGTGCCGACTACCTGGGTATTGGTATTACTGCCTTTGACCGCGACCTGATATCTTCCCGTCAATTCCGGCTCAACCGCTTTAATCAAGGCGGTTTCTTTTTTAATAGCTTCGGCGTCTTCCAGCGTAAGACTCTGGGCGCTGCCTCTTCCGGCTGAAACTCCGCCGCCACCCAAACCCCGCTGGGAGCCTGGCATGATGATAAGAAGGTTGGAGCCGATGGATTCAATGCTCGCTTCAACGGATTTTTGCGCGCCCTGGCCGATGGCGACCATGGCGATAACCGAACCGATGCCGATAACAATGCCGAGGATCGTAAGGCCTGACCGGCCTTTATTGGCCTTAATCGCGAAAAATGTTTCCTGGTATAAGTCGCTGAATAACATAATCTCTGATTCAAAAACAATAATAAAATAGTAAGTAAAATTCATCTATTTTTTCACTTCGCGCTGGCTCCTCTTATCCTCAACAACCACCCCGTCGCGGACAAAAATTATCCGGTCGGCGTAGGCGGCTACATCTTTTTCATGGGTGATTAAAATAATCGTGTGGCCTTCTTTTTTATTTAAATCGCGAAAAGTTTTTAAGACGATTTCGCCGGTTTTTGTATCAAGGTTTCCGGTCGGTTCGTCAGCGAGGATTATTGACGGGTTATTGACGAGCGCCCGGGCGATCGCCACCCTCTGCATCTGCCCGCCGGAAAGCTGGTTGGTTAAATGATTCCATCTTCCTTCTTCCAGCCCGGCGGAGAGAAGGGCGGTTTTCGCGAGCGATTCCCTTTTTTCCGCCGGAATCTCGGCGTAAACGAGAGGCAAAATTACGTTCCTGATTACGGTTGAACGCGGCAGAAGATTAAAAGACTGAAAAACAAAACCGATTTTATTTTTCCGGATGTCAGCCAAATCTTCGTCCGACAACTCGGAAACGTCCTGGCCTTCAAGGAGATACTTTCCGTCAGTCGGGGAATCAAGAGCGCCGATGATGTGCATGAGCGTTGACTTGCCTGATCCGGACGGCCCGGTAATGGCGACGAACTCGCCCTTTTCAATTTTAAAACTAACGTCCTTAAGCACCCGCGTTTCCGCGTCGCCGCTCGCATACACCTTATTTATTTTTATACATTCAATCATATATCAATAATCAATTACGCTTACGCTTCGGCAAAATATTGCGGGCTTGAATTATTTTGTTTTTGAAACGAGGACATGTACGTTACTGAGTCTTGCGCGTTAGATAGAATGCCAATTTATTGTACCATGCTAATCTACAGCATATACATGTGCGTTTCCGCAGTGAAAAAACAAAATAATTCAAGCCCGCAATTAGCCCTTATCTCGTCACTCTCACTCCGCCTCCGCCGCCGAGCGCTCCGAACGCGCTATTTTGCGAGCCCGTCTTAGTCGCGGAACCAGCGGAAGACGCGATCGTCCGGGTAATAATAAAATCTCCTTCGCTAAGCCCTTCAACTATTTCCGTATTAGCGTCGCCCGCCAACCCGGTCTCAATAAATTTAATCTCCGGCGTTTCTTTGGATATAATTCCGTTATTGTCAGTGACCGCGCTAACGCCTTTTAAAATTTCCACGTAGCTTAAACCGCTCGCGTCGCTTTTTATGGCTGAATTAGGAATTAACAGCGCGTCAAATTTCTGATCAGTCGTAATCACGGCCGAAACGCTCATTTCCGGCTTAATCCGCTCGTCCTGAGTATCCAGGGCAATCTGAACCGAATAAGTAACCACTCCCTGAGAAACCGTACCGACGCCGTCCATTTCAACTACACTGCCCGTAATTTCCAGGCCGTCAATGGCGGAAAAAGTCAGAGCGGCTTTTTGCCCGGCTTTGACTTTGGCCGCGTCAACCTCATTAAGGTCAACGGTCGCCAGCTGGTTGTTCGTAACAATGGTTATTAAAGCCGTGGACTGCGAAACCGACGAAAGGTCGCCCGGATTCTGGTAAACTTTGGCCACCACTCCGTCAATCGGGGAAATAATTTTAGCTTCGCTTAAATTTTCCAAAGCCGTATTATACGATTCCCGCGCCTGCGTAACCTGAATCCGGCTGGCGGCTAAATCAACGTCCCGGGGTTTGGCCATTTTTAAATCATACTGGGCTTCGGCGTTTTCCAGGGAAATCTTTTTTGATTTGATATCCGACTCGGCTGATTCTATGTTTTTTTCATTATCAGCTTTAGTCTGTTCCAGATTGCTTTTCGCCGTTTCCAGCGCTGACTTGGCGCTCGCGACCGAACCCGAAGACGAAATATCGGATGAATTCTGGTCTAATTTGGCGCTCGCGATCCCCTGAACCGCCGACTGGAGGCTCGTTATGCTTCCCGCGGACGAAGATTCGGCCGAACTGGCGGAAGATTTCAGGCTGGTTAACGTTGTTTCACTGAGGTCGGTTGAAATTACCGAATAAGTTAACATGGCATAAGTATCCTGGCCAATTTTTCTCGCCGCTTGCGCCGCGGCAATCGCTTCATCCAGCAGTTTTTCGGTCTCTTCCCTGGTCCAGCTGGCCGCCTGGTATCCGGCTTCCAGTTTCAGCAAGGCGTTCCGGGCGGAATCGTAAGAGTTCTTGGCAGTAGTAAGAGTCTGCGGATTTCGGACGCCAATGGAACTTTGATAGGCATTATTGGCAGTATTGTAATTATTCATGCCGAGCATTCCGTCAATCGTTACTATTGACGAGCGGATTGAAGTGTAAGCCGAACTCACCGCGTTTTTCGCGCTAATATAGGCGTTATCTATATCGGTTGTTTTTGAATCAACCGCGATCCCTTGGTTGGCTGCCGCGGTATCATAATTTCTCTGGGCGTCTTCCAAAGATCTTTGCGCTTTCAACAAATCATCGCCAGCGGCAGTTTTCGCGTTTTTCAGGGCAATTAAAGAATTTTCATACGCCAGCTTCGCCGACGCTACCGAGTTCTTCGCCACTTTTTCGTCTTCCGGCGTTATTCCGGCGATTTTCAAATTATAATTCGCCACGGCGCTGTTTAACGAATTTTTCGCGTCCCGAACCTGCTTTTCCAAATCTTTAGCGTCAAGCGTGGCGAGCAGATCTCCGGTTTTGACGGTTTGACCGGACTTGACGTTTATGGAAATAATTTTTGCCGAAATCTGCGGCTTCAGGTCAACCTGGTTGGTAGCGCTTACTTGCCCGGTTCCGGAAACCGAAGTCATGATCGCGCCCTTTTCCACTTTGCCGATAACATAACTCGCCGGAGCCGCGCTTGAATTTTTTGAGTTGTAATAAAAATACCCTCCGCCAATCAGGCCGGCTACGACAATCAACGCGATGAATTTATGTTTTTTAAAAATTGTAATAATTTTGTTTTTCATGGTTTTAAAATATTTTTTTATAGCAGCCTATGACGCGTTCATTAATTTTCCGCTAAAACGGCGATAACTTTCTCCAGGGGAAGAAAGTTATCGCTAATTAAGTGTAAAATTAAATTTGCCGGCATCTTATTAAGATTTAGCGGTTCATCATTCCCTGTCCCCCTATGCCAAAGCCATGTTTCATTCCCATGGCTCCGCCGGACATAAATCCTCCAAAACCGCCTTCTTCAATCCCGATTTCAGCCAGCTTTTCCCGAGCCTGCTTCATTAGATTATGAGCTTCAGCGAACTTCGGAAAATTGTCTTTGGTGACTTTTTCCAGCATCGGGCAGTCTTCTCCGGCCGCCGCGACAAAGGCATCGTAATCCCCGGCCGCGATCGCCGAGTCAATTTTTACCTGCCTTGCTTCGGCTTCGGCCCGCCTTTCCTCCATTTTTTTCTCCAGCTCGGCTTTTTGCTCGTCAGTCAAATTCCCTTTGTTAAAAAAATGGCCGGCTCTCTTCATTCCTCCGGCAATCGCTTCGTTGGCCGTATCGGCGTAAACCGGCAAGGCGGCTAGGCCGACTAAGCCCAGAAGGGCGAAACTCGCGATATAAAGATAGGATTTTTTCATAAGTTAGAGGAATCAACGAATGCTCTTAATCCACTAATTTAAATTTTAAATCAGGCTTCACGGATTGAAAAGAATTCGCGATTCCGGTTAATTGTTAATTCTTTCATTTTGGACGTCCATGCATTTTGATACGCAATCGTCCGCGTTTTCTTCAAACGGGATTCTGGGGATTGCCCTGCCCGGCTCATCAAACATCATTCCCGGCATTCCGGGCGCGGGTCTCATCTTCATAATAAACCCTCGTCCGGCTCCGAAAGGAAGAATTTCTTTGGCTTTAAATTCATTATCGGAAACCATTTCCCCGAGCGCCCGAACCGGCCTGCCCACTTCCACCATCTCCGCGTCGGCCTTACCGCTTTCCACAATATACAAGACCCACTCTTTTCTTTTTATATCCAGCACGTCAAACTCGTTTTCGTTACTTTGGGAAATCACCAGTCCCATGAGCCTGCCGTTTTCCGGCTCGGACCAGAACTGGACATGAGGATTTATTACCTGGCGGTAAAATTTATCCGGAGCGCTCCTTCCGATCGCGTCATCAATAATTTCTCCGAACCCGGCTCTGGCGAAAACCGCCCCCAGTCCGGCGCTCGCTAAAAGCACAATCCCGATTATCAGGATAGGCGGATAACGATAGCCTTTTTTAGTCTTTTTAAAATCATAGTATACAAACGCCGCGAATAGGGCGAGCATGGCAAGCCAAAACAGCGGAACAACGAGCATTATGAATTCCAAAGGGCCATGGACGGCTTTCTGATACAACCCGAACTCCCGGAAACGGAACAACCGAACCATGTGGATAATTAAGGAAAAAGAAACCGCTGACACGATTAAAAAAACGGCTCCAACGATCCAGATAGCGTATTCTTTTAAAATAAAATGCCACCGCGGTTTGGGCGCGACATTTTTTTCCTTAATGGAATTTAAAAGTTTCTCGTCAAAATTTTTGTCCTCAATCATATTCTTATTATTTTGCGCGAGCGCCCAATCAGATATCCGCCCTGAACGCTATGCGCTAAACGCCTAATTTAATCTGTTGTTTTTCCAGCTCTTTTTTAAATTCGCTCTTCGCTTTATTCATAAGCGAACCGACCGTACCGATCGGTTTTTTAATTATATCGGAAATTTCCGCGTAGCTCTTTTCTTCAAGGAATTTTAAAACCAGGACTTCCCGGTATTTTTCATTAAGCCTGTTTAAAACCTTGCGGATATTCAGTTTCAGAATTTCGGCGTCCGCCTGTTTTTCCATGTCCAAACCGGAAATGAGGCTCCGAACCGTTTCCTCATCAAGCGGCGTCTTATAGCCTTCGGCTCGGGCTTTTAGTTTTCTGTGATTGGAGATTACCTGGTTCCGGGCGATCTGATAAATCCAGGAGGAAAATTTAAAACCATGGTCAAAATCATTCAGGTTAAGATAGACTTTTAGAAAAACATCCTGCAAAATATCTTCCGCGTCCTCATCCGCGACGTTTGTAATTCTTTTGATAAAATTAAAAAGTTTCTGCTTATAGCGCTGGATCAGGTATAAAAAATTATCCTGATTTTCCAGGGTTAATACGACAATCTCTTCGTCGGACAGTTTACCGGCTTGGGAAATTGGAAACATACGCTCTGGCTCTAAGGCCGTTTTGTTAAGTAATACGCAAAAATTAGCAAAATTATTCAAGGAGCATATTTAAACCCCCGTAAAAGCACTTATTTATCTTATACTATCAGTCTTAAAAATCAAGCAAACGGATAATAACTTTCGCTAACGCGAAAGACGCCCCGGTTAGGGGGCGTCTTTGCTGTATTATTTTTATTCAGTTTTACCATTAATCATTTCCGCTGTGTTGCGGCTGATTATCGTCGGCCTTTGGGATGGCGTTTAATGTTGAATCATCAACGTTCTTTATCGCTTTCCCGGCGTGTTCCCTTCTTAATTCATTTAAGTCGGAAATTTGCGTCCGTTTGCCGTCTTCAACTTTGAAGATTTTTCCGTCGCGTCCGCGGATCAGCTCGCTTTTGTCAACTCCCGAGTTTTTCGGCAAGTTATCGTCTCCGGCGCGGGCCGGATTGTCTTCACCGGCCAAAGGAATTCCGGCCAGAGTAGCATCATCAACGTTGGTAATCGGAAGTTTTCCGAGTTTGCGCAGTTCGGCAAGATTTTTTACGTGCTTGCGCGTTCCGCTCTCCACTACGAATATTTTGCCGTTAGAAGTCCGGATAAGGCTCTTTCCGGTTTTCGGATTAATAACCTTAGTGCCGAGCACTTTGGCCGGAACCGAGCCAAAGCCGGTCGGATAGGCGTTAAGGGTCGCGTCGTCAACGTCATAGATCCAGCGACCGACGTATTTTTTCAGTTCGGCCAAAGTGCGGATATGGAATTTTGCGCCATCGCTAATCGCGAAGATTTTTTTGTCGGTTCCCCGGATTAGGTTGCCGTCGCCGAATTTCTTTTCTCCGAGTACCTGTCCTCCCGGAGTGGAAGGCGTAGTCGGGGTAGTCGGGATTATTACCGGATTTACAGTCGCCTTGATAGTCGCCGGTTTTCCGGTAACCTGCATTATCGCGAAATCGGTTAAATGGTCAGTCAGAAAACTAAACTGGCTCTTTAACGGATCGTAGGTGGAAGGGATTAACACCCATGTCCTTGTTACTTCGTCAAAGAAATAGACTCCGATATTAGTCTGATCAACCGGCACGTTTAAGACACTGATGTTTATTTCCAGCTGTTTTCCGAAGATTTTTTTCGCGGTTCCCGCGCTGTTGGCTGATATGTTAAATACCTGCCCGCCGACGAGAAACGCGCCTGACGTATTTTCCGGAGCGTTCTGCGGATTCATCGCTCCCTGATTTACGCTAAAGGTTGTAGCCCCTTGTACCGCGCCGGTCGGAACTTCAATTTCAACTTGGGCGCCGTTGGCGAATTTAATGGTATTTTTGCCGGACTGGCCGGAATTTACTACCAAAGGAACATTCACTGCTTCAACGCGAGTCGGCGCTGGGGCTCCACCGCCTCCACCACCACCGCCTCCGCCTCCACCTCCACCGCCTCCCGAAGAAGGAGCGGGGTTAACATTGACGGTTCTCGTTGAAGTAGCGGTATTGCCGGCTAAATCGCTTACTACGTAAATTACATTGTAAGCGCCGATAGCCGCCGCGTTAACATTATTAGTAGTCTGAGTCCTTAAAGTAACATCGCCGTCAATATCATCCAAAGCCGTAGCGCCGGCATCGGCATAAGTCGCGCCCACGGTAAGGCTGGCCGGATTATTACCCAAGATGGTGATTACCGGGGCGGTAATGTCATTAACGACATTAACAGTCCTTGTTGCTGTTCCGACATTGCCAGAGGTATCGGTTACGGTATAGGTAACCGTCGCTGTTCCGGTAGCGGTCGTATTGACCGGCAGACCGGTGGTAACAATATTAACTGTCACATCGCCGTCAATATTATCAGCCGCGGTCGCTCCGGCGTCAGTATAAACGCTTCCAACAAGCACAGTCGCCGGATTAGCGCCGGTAATAGCAATCACCGGGTTAGTAGCATCAGCTACGACATTCACGGTTCTTACCACGGCAACCGCCGGGTTGAGAGAACTGTCGCTTACCGTATAGGTTACGGTAAATGATCCGCCCAAAACCAGCGGACCGGCCGGCACGGTGCTCGCGGCCTGGATATTGGCGGTTATATCTCCATCCACATTATCCAAGGCTGTAGCGCCGGGATCGGTAAATACAGTTCCGGCTTCAACACTCATTGGCGTGACGCCGTTTAAGGTAATTACCGGAGCAACTGTATCAGCAGTTATCGTAACAGTTCTTGAAGCCGTTCCGGCATTGCCGGAAATATCGGATACAGTGTATGTAATTGTGAATACGGTGCCAATCGGCGCGTTAATATCAATCGGCAGTCCCGTAGTTGCGATATTTGCCGTTACGTCGCCGTCAAAGTCATCAAGAGCGGTCGCGCCCTGATCCGTATAAGCGGCTCCCCGGACGGCATTAGTCGCTATGCCTCCGGTCACTGTGATAGCAGGGGGCGTTACGTCTTGCTGGACATTCACCGTTCTCGTAACAGCCGCGTTGTTATTTGATGAATCATTTACCACGTAAGTTACGGTGTGAGCGCCGGTTATGGTCGTATCTACCGAAGGTTCAACTACGCCGCCCGGCGTCCTTACGGTCGTAACAATATTCGCAGTTATGTTGCCGTCAACATTATCGGACGCGGTTGCTCCGGCGTCGGTATAATTTCCCCCCACAAGCACGTTAACCGGGCTATTGCCAAGCATCGTGATTACCGGAGAAATCACGTCCGGAACTACGTTAACTTTCCTGGCGGCCGTGCCGACGTTGCCGGCTTTATCGGTTGCTGTATAAGTTACAGTTAAAACTTCGCCTGCCGGACGGGGCAAGGTTAATACTCCGGCCGGGACATTGCTTGTGATATTAACCGGAGTTACGGCCGCGTTATCAAAAACATCAAAAGCGGTGGCGCCTGGCTCCACATAAGCCGTTCCGGCTGTAACATTAAATGGCGTGCCTCCGGTAATTGTAATCTCAGGGGGGGTGGTATCGGCTAATTTGCCGGAAACAGCGAATAGATCCGTGGTAACGGTATTAACTCCGGCTCCTCCGGCGTTAAGACCGGCTACCGTAACCGAATTAACTCCGCCCCGTCCGCCGCTGACATGATGCAGAACATTCGGGTCGCCGATAAATCCCGGAGGGGGTGCTGGCGCTTCAATATTCCACTGGAGAAATGATCCGACATTGGTTGTCGGGGATGCAAGAACCGGGTTGGTTATTGGAGAAGGATCGGCAAAAGTGCAGAAAAGGCCTGTCGGAAGCGTTACGCATGAACCCAAATCTTCAAATCTGGTTCTGCCTCCGCCCGTTGCATCGGCCGTAACAGTCATCGTACCGTAAGGATGAGTAACTGTATAGGTTTCGTTCGGCACCAAGCCGTTGATATCAGCCTGAACCCTTAAAAATATATTCTGGGTTCCTGGAACTATTCCGGCGAGAAACGCCTGCTCAAGAGCCGCCCGGTAAGTGATTTTTATGTCGGTGTTGGCTCCCGGCAACCTAATAGGTCTTCCTGTTCCGTCAAGCGGCTGGACTAACGCGTCGGCAATCCAATAAAAAGATTCATCCGGAAAACTTCCGCTGGCAACCGTTCCAATGGCCGCAGGAGGATTAGTTATGGCCGGATCAAACGGAGGCGTTAAGACACAGAGTCCGCCCGGACCTTGATCAAGGCAAAGCTGTAAAGCTAAACCGTTTTCATCGGCGTAAAATTGCGGATAGCCGTTGTTGGCCGGATCCAGTATCGGTCCGACCGCGGTCAGTGCGGCTTCGGCCGGCTGAGGGGCGATGACGAATACGCTGCCGGCGATTGTCATGGCCATGGTGAGAAAAGAAATTGATTTCAGCAACTTCTTTTTTAATTTAATTACGCTCATAATTTTGTTTCTTTCCGGTTAACCGCGTTTTTAAAACGGGGTTAATTAAAAAGAAATTTTAATAAATATATAAATTTAGTAATTTTTTTATCATGGAATATTCAGTTGTCAAAGTGCGTTTTCGCTTCATCTATAATCCGAGTATAATAACCGGGGATTAAAAAAAGATTAATTTTTAATGAAAATTTGATTAAGAAAAAAACGCCCCGCATTTGCGGGGCGTTTTTTTGTGGGGAACAAAAATTTTATTCCCCACTACTGGTTAGTCGTCAACCCTGAACCGGAAGCGGAGATCATCGTCGCCGAAATGGACGAATGGATGATTGCGGAAGAAGAACCGGTCATCAAAATTATTTCTCAGGAAGAATCTCCGGTCGTCAAAAACCTTCGGCCTGAAAAATCTCCGGTCATCGTCAAACCGGACGCGGGAATCGCGATCCTCTCCTCCGCGGCCTCCGTCATCAGCCATTACGGCCACACCCGGAACCATTAAAGCGCCTAGCGCCAAACCATAGAATAACTTTTTATTTAATTTCATATTATTTTTGTTAATAATTCTTAATCTTTCCTGCGAATAATAGAGACGCCCGCGAAAGCCCCGGGTTACAAAAATTTTTTATTCAAAGTAAAAACCCCCTTTTACGGGGGTTTCTAAAGGATTACGGTGGAAACCTGCTTATCAATTCTATTCCGTGGTTTTTCCGTCAAAATGCTCGTCATCAGCCATGGCTTCTTCCCGGGTAGGGTGGATTACGCCGTCCCGGTGCTCGGCCGGCGAATAGACTGTATAAAGTTTCATGAATTCGTTTTCTGAAGTGTTGATGATATTGTGGTTTACGCCGGCCGGTATTACGACCGCGTAATCATCTTTCAGCGCGTATTCAATTCCGTTTAAAACTGCTTTGCCTTCGCCTTTCTCAATTTTTATAAACTGATCCAGTTCATGGACCTCGGCGCCGATTTCTTCCCCCGGTTTTAAGCTCATAACAACGAGCTGGCTTGAAGGTGCCGTATAAAGCACTTGGCGAAAATTTCCATTTTCCATGGTCGCCTTCAGGATGTCTGTTACATAACCTTTCATAGTATTATAATTAATTATTAAAATCCTCTGAATGCTTTTTGTCTTTTCTCCGGACTGCCGCCTCGTCAAATTATTTATAACCGATATTTAAAAGCCGCGGCAAAAATTATTTTACGACTTTATCAATATAACATTATTGATGTTATAATGGTAGAGATTTAAAATTAAAATCGGATTAAGCACCCACTCCTGTTGACAAATGGGCGCTATTACGTAATAATTAACAAAAGCAACCCAAATTATCAGCTTATCAGCTCTATCTTAATTTTAAGCCGATATTTACCCGCTTTAATAAGCCGGGTTTTATTTTTTTAATCTCACTTACGCGGCAATTACAGCTATGGAAATAAGAAACATCGCCATTATCGCCCACGTTGACCACGGCAAAACCACCCTGACCGACGCCCTTATGCGGCAGACCGGTATGGCCGCGGCGGGCGTAAGCATGGACTCCAATGCCTTGGAACTTGAACGGGGCATTACTATTTATTCAAAAAACACTTCCGTTTACTATCCTCCGGCCCTGCCTGCCGGTCAGGCAGGCGGCGAACCAGCGCCAACCACTAAAATCAATATCGTGGACACTCCCGGCCACGCTGATTTCGGTTCTGAAGTGGAGCGGGTTTTAAGGTCTATTGATTCGGTACTCTTAGTCGTTGACGCTCAGGAAGGCCCAATGCCCCAGACAAAATTCGTTTTGAAAAAATCACTGGAACTCGGGCTGAAACCGATTGTGGTAATTAACAAAATTGACAAACCGGCCGCCCGGCCGGCGGAAGTTGAAGAAATGGTTTATGAATTATTTTTGGACTTAGGCGCCTCGGACGAACAGCTGGATTTTACCACCATTTTTGCTATTGCCCGCGAAGGGATCGCCAAAGCCAAACTGGAAGACGACTCTAGGGATCTGTCGCCTCTTTTGGATGCCATTTTAAAACAGGTTCCAATCGCGTCAACCGAGGGAGCTGATTCAAAGCCGCTCCGCATGCAACCGTTTAATCTTGGCTATGACAATTTTTTAGGCCGGCTCGCGATCGGCCGGATTTACGAAGGCGCGATTAAAAACGGACAGAGCATAATTATCAGGCGGGCGGGAAAAGAAAACCGAACCGGAAAAATTACCAAACTTTTTTCTTTTGAAGGATTACAAAGGAAAGAAGTGAGCGAAGCTGAGGCGGGCGATATTGTCATGATCGCGGGACTCCCTGATATCTACATCGGCGAAACGATTTGCCAAACCGGCGAAGAAGAAATCCTGCCGGCCATCAACATTGATCCGCCGACCATTTCCCTTAATTTTATGGTCAATAATTCCCCTTTTGCCGGAAAAGAAGGGAAATTCGTTACCAACCGCCAGATTAAAGAAAGGCTGGAAAAAGAGCTGGAAGTTAATGTCGGCCTTAAAATTGACTTTTCCCGGGCCGACTATTACAAAGTTTTCGGCCGGGGTGAAATGCACATTGCCATTCTTTTGGAAAACATGCGGCGCGAAGGCTATGAACTGCAAATTTCCCAGCCCCACGTCATTATTAAAGAAAAGGACGGAGTAAAAGTGGAGCCGTTTGAAGAAGTAACCATTAACGTTCCGAATGATATGTCAGGCTCGGTCATTGAAACGCTTTCTAAGCGCCACGGCAACCTCATGGAAATAAAGCCGGAGCACGGCAACACCAGAATTATTTTTGAAATACCAACCCGGGGAATTTTAGGCTACCGGAACGAATTCGTCGTCCAGACCCGCGGCGAAGGGATTATGTACACCCGCGTCATCGGCTTTAAACCGCATACCGGAGAAATTAAAAAACACGAAACCGGCTCCATGATTTCCATGGCCGCCGGCAAAGCGCTCGGCTTTTCGCTTTTTAACCTGCAGGAGCGTGGCGCCCTCTACATCGGAGCCAATACCGAAGTTTATGAAGGCATGGTAATCGGCAATGTTTCCAAGGGCGATGACTTAAGGGTTAACCCGACCAAAGGCAAACAGCTTACGAACATGCGCGCTTCCGGCTCGGACGAAGCCATCCGCCTTACGACCCCGGTTGATTTGTCTTTAGAGCGGGGCATGAGCATCATGAAAGACGACGAATACCTGGAAATTACGCCGAAAAACATCCGCCTGAGAAAAAAATACCTTACTGAAAACGAAAAAATAAAAGCGGAAAAAGAAAAAAAATTAAGGGAATCCGATAAGGCCGCTTAACCGCGCGCGCGGTAATTAACTCTCGCGCGCGAAAAAACGCCCCGCCTCTTTTATCAGAGCGGGGCGTTTTTTTATTTTGTATTAATTTGGTTTTTTCTTAATCAGTCTGGTTATTTTTCCGCCGCCAGTTTGGCCAGGTTGTCATCAGTAATTCCGAGTCCGAGCGTCCGCATTACGCGGAAAGCGTCTTCGGGCCGGCCGAGGAAATGTCTTTTTTTCGTTACCGGATCAACATACCAAGCTTCGCCGTGATCCTCAACTTGCAGTAAGATTTTTCCCGATAACCGGTTAGTCATGCCAGCGTCGCCGCCTTTATCATCGCCGGCTTCGGCGATTTTATTAAGATCATCGTTTTTAATCCCGAGACCGAATTCGCGCATTACCTTGAAAGCGTCATCCGGACGGCCAAGGAAGGCTACTTTACCGGAGGTCGGCTCAACAAACCAGGCTTCGCCATGCTTTTCAACTTGCAGAAGTATTCTCCCTTTTACTTGATTCATTAGAGCGGTATTGTTTACGCTGGCCGCGGTCGTTACTCCGCCGTGAGGCTTTAAGAAAGTAACGCCGTGCTCGGTTTCAACTTCCATGCCTGAATCATCGCTAACTCTTAAGGTTCTTGTAGCGTCATCCTCTCCGCCGTGAGGCTGTAAAGTCGTTACGCCGTGTTCTACTTCAACTTCCAATCCTGAATGGGTTCCATTGTCGTCGGTACCGGCTGATCTTCCCGATACGCCGTTGTCATCCACTCCCGATGAATTACCGGAAGTTCCGTTGTCATCGGTTGTAGTATTACTGGAACTGCTGGAATTACTGGAAGAATTTGACGAACTGTTTCCTGAGCTCCCTGATCCGCTTTCGGCTTCTCTCGCCATAACCTGTCCTCCGAAGATGAACATGGCCATAAAAGCGGTGATTAATAATTTAGATTTCATGCTTTTCATACGTTTTTTTGCTTTAATTAGCTTAGTTTATTAACTGCTTGTTTTTAATATATAAATTATATTTATTGGTTTTTTTTGTCTTCCTTATCTGTAAATGACTATATAACCCATCCATTAAGATTCCATTAAATCCGCAACTTATTATTATCTTTTGCTTTTCTTTATTCGTTATTCATCATACTGGCTCTGCGTTAAGATTCTATTAAAATCGGAAATGTTGTTTTTTCGTTCCCTTTCCGCCTGAGCCGTCAAAAAAACACCGTTATGTATTATAACGATGTTTTAAAAATTTTATTACATTTATTTTCGCGCTCTCCCGGAATTTCAAGGACACCGTCCGCTTCATCCCGTCTCTGCTTTATCTTTTATCCCCGCATCGTCATTCACGCCCTGCTTCTCGCAACCCCGATCTCCGCGAAGGGACGGGGCCAGAGACAGGGTTTGTTATGTCCGAAAAATCCCTCAACTCGCTCCACTTCTTCCGAAAATTTTCGGCGTCAAGGTAGTCAACAAACTTCGGATATTGGGAGTGGGGCTTTTCCATTCTTCGCGCGTACTTTATCGGGCACCAATAACGCTCGGTCCGGCCGCCGATCTCGGCCGCGTAACGGATCAGGTTATTAACATAACTGCAGTAAACGCAATTGAACTTTTCAAACCAGTTTAAGTAAGGCAATAACTGGCGGTCATAAATAAAATATTCTTGGCTTTTCACCCGGGGAATGCGGTAAATCCGGAAACAAACCTGATGGTAAATTTCAAGGCCGATATGAAAAAAAAGCGCCGGAATAATCATTCCGTAAATAAACGGCATGGAAAAAACATATCTCCAGTTTATCGGAAAAACCGTCCGGAAAAATCCCCGCCGCCATTTTTTCAGCTGTTCCCGCCGGGCCTCAATCTCTTTTATAATATCCTCGCGGCTCCAAAGCGAATCAATGGCGCTGTCAAAAGCCCGTTTCGCTTCGGCCGAAAGCCGCTCCAGCTTATTGACCCCGACGCTTCGTTCAGCCAAAGCTTTCTGAATAGCCTGCAGTTTCGCGATTAGTTTTTCTCTCATAAACGGATTTAACTATCAAGTTAATATTAAATATTCGATAGACTAACTTCTCAGCGCTCAATCGCTTACTTTCCATTTAAACATTTCCCCACCCCTAAACACCTTAACATTCCCGATCATCTCCGGCGCTTTCCAATCTTCCTTTACCAGTTCCACAGTCCCGATATTGAGCGGCAATCCGTAAAATTCCGCCCCAAACCGGGAAACAAAATTTTCCAGCTCTTCCAATTTTCCTTCCCGCTCAAATATTTCCGCAAGGCCAGGTAAGGCAACGGGGGCGGTAAAAATTCCGGCTGGCGGAGCTTGTCCCGAGCCGGTCGAGGGACTTTGCTTTTTCTCCAAAGGATGCGGCGCTGAGTCCGACCCGAAAAAAAATTTCGGATTGCCGCTTACCATCGCTTCTATAACCGCCCGCCGGTCGTCTTCGCTTTTGGCAACCGGCATACAAAGGTTAAAAGCGTTTTTCACGCTTCCGGATTCATCCAAAACATCGCCCGCAGTAATCGTCGCGTGATGATAAGTAAGACTCCCGGCCACGTTCGGCCCGGAATTGTTCACGATCTCTATCAATTCCCGCGTGGTAATATGCTCGGCTACGATTTTTAGACTGGGGAATGTTTTTATCAATTTTTCAAAAAACGGCAAAGCCCGGCGTTCGCGCTCCGTAAAAGGAACCGGCGTTCCGTCTTTTTCAGCCGCCAGCTCAAGATGGACGGAAAAAATCATTCCCAGTTCTCCGGCTTTTTTTAAAACCGGATAATATTTTTCCAAGTCGTATAATGAAACTCCCTGATCCGATCCGGTTGAAGTGTCGCCGGGAATAAGTTTTAAGACTTTCACGCCAGCTTCGCGATAAGCCGCTTCCGCGATTTCCGGGGTGGTTTTATTAACAAGCATTATAGTCATAATCGGTTCAAATCCCGGCTCGGCCGCGGACATTATCTCATTCCGATAATTTACCACATCTTCGGCCGTTGCCACCGGCTCTGGCAGGTTTCCCATAGCGAGAACCCGCGCGAAAACGCTATCAGTCGCGTGAATGATGTTTTTCAGCATCTCTCCGTTCCTCAAATGCACGTGAAAGTCGTCGGGTTTTCTAATGATAATTTTATTCATTTCATCTATACTTATTTATCTCATCCCTTAACCTTTTCGCCTCGGCTTTAGGATCATTGGAAAAAATTATCGCCCGCGAAGAATTAATAATAAGCCCTTTCTTTTCCGAATTAAGTCCGGCCGTAATCCATTCGCCTATATCCCCGCCCTGCGGCCCGAATCCCGGGCAGAGAAAAGTCATATCAGAGCAAATTTTTCTCGCGATTTTCATTTCTTCCGGCCAAGTAACACCCATAACGAGCATGCAGTTCCCAAATTCATTCCACTCGTTAACCACGTTTTCCGCGACGATTTGCCATAAGGGCTTGCCGTTAAAAACCATGTCCTGAAATTCCCCGGCGCCCGGATTGGAAGTCCGGCATAAAATAATGCAGGCTTTGTCTTTTCGCGCGAGTATCGGAAGAAGCGATTCTTTTCCCATGTACGGGCTCATGGTCAGAGCGTCCGCTCCGAGCCAATCGTAAGTCGCTTTTAAATAGCCATTATTAGTATTGCCAATATCTCCCCGCTTGCAGTCCACGATTAAAAACACGTCCGGGTAATTTTCCCGTGCGTAATCCATGGTCATCTTCAGCTCCCTTAACCCCTTATCGCCCCGCTCTTCATAAAAAGCGTTGTTCGGCTTAAAAACCGCGGCGTATTCGTGCGTCGCGTCCATGATGTATTTATTGAATTCAAACTGCGGAAATTCCATCTTCTTAAACCGCTCTGGCAATTTTTCATAATCCGGATCCAGGCCGACCGACAAAAGCGAGTTGACTTTATCCATTCTCTTGTTCAATTTTTCCATGATGCTCATAAAATTTCTTGGTTTATTAAATCATCTCCTGCTTTTTTCTGTACTCATTTACAAGCCGAAATAATATTTCTTCTTTCTCGTGATATCTTGCATCCTTATTGGAGATATAGCCTGAGAGGCCTCCATCCATCCCAATTTCAACCATAAGCGCGTTCTGGAATCTTGCCAGGCATTCCGCTTCACATTCAAAATGGTTTTCCGACTCTTTTATTTCTCCTGCTTCCCTAACTACGTCCCGGACGATATTTCCCAAAGTCATAATATCTCTTGTTGCGATCTTCAAAACTGACTTCTCTAAACTATGAATTAATGATCTGTAAACTCTTTCAGCCAACTTTTTTTCATCTTCAGTCTGAAAACATTTTTTTAATTCTTTCTCCCGAACGCACTCCAATTTTTCAAAAAAAATTTTTTTCGCCCTTTGCATAATTTCTTCCTGATCAGCGCGCTCTCCAAGCTGTTCAATTACATGAGTCACGCTCCTTTGGAGCAAGGCTGTTTCTTCACTGGCCAATCCTGACGGAAAAAGAATATGATTTTTTTCTAATTTCCTGGTTAAACCACTTATCATGCTATTTTCAGATTCCATTTTCCGCAACATCTCCCGCATTGATCCATTTTCTTCTCCCATATTTTAGTAGCGCCCCCTTTTCGCAATATTAAAACTTTGAATTATCTTTTTCCGCTTCCAACTCCTCAAAAACAATTTTCACCAATTCCGCCGGATCTTCTTCAACGACAATTCTTACCTTGCTCGGTTTTTCCGTTCTTTTAACAAAACCAATAAGATACTCGTCAACCACTCCGCCCGAACCTTTTAGAAAGCCGCACACATCACCAGCCTCGCCGTCATCATAAAACATGGCGAACTCGCTCATAGTCCCTGTGCGTCCCGAAATAAAAATTGCCGCGTCGCAAGTCCGGGTGCTGATCATATTCCTTCCTTTTTGGCCCATGCCGGTAAAAACAAGAATATACGGATCAACCGGAAATTTGTATTTACTGACATGCTCGTCCAGGCCAATCGCTGGTGAAAAACCTAAGTTCATCCCGCCTTTTTCGGCCGCTCCCAAAGCCGCTTCATGTGGCAAACCACGGGTAGCGCCAGTTACAAGAATCCCACCCCGCGAGGCAATTTCTTCGCCGATTTTCCTCGCCAACGGTTTTAGCGATTCCACGTTGGACCCGGCCGCCGACCCGAATACGCCGATTTTAAATTTTTTTGAAAACATAATTTAATTTGAATAATTTTCCGGGCCTTCTCTGGTTTCAAGCGACAGTCTTAGTAACTCCTCATTTTTTAAACAAACATCAAAATATCTCCTAAAATCTACGGACATCCTCTCGCAATTTTCAATAAATTCCTTATTCCGGCTCTTGCCTTGAGCGAGCCTTCTGACTAAACCCAAACTCATATCTAATCCTCCCAGCCTGTCCTCAAGAAAACAGTCGCCGATTATTTCATAATTATTATCAGCGATCGAGGGAATAAGTCTTTTTAGGTTTGCCCTGATAGTATATAAATTATCAACCAAAACCGAACATTCTTCAAACTTAGCTACTCTGCCTACAACCCCATTGCTTAAAAAACCGTCAATAACAGCAATTTTTTCATCAAGCATGTTTATTAATTTTTTTCTTTCAGCTTCTTGTTCTTCAGCCGCAGGCGTTTCCATCGGCGGAACATGTATATCGCTTCTGTCATATGGCTCTATTTTTTCTATGCGCATATAATCATTCTAATTTTACAATTTTTCCATCGCAAGATGCTCTGTCCGCTCAGTAAATTATTTCGTAAACCCGTGCCTCCCTGCCCAGCCTTTGGGGTCTTTAAAAAAATCCATGACAATATCTTTTTCTTTCCCGGTAAGTTTTCCTTGGCTAACAACTTCGTCAAGTAAAGTCGGAAAATCAGTAAGCGGGTGAAGATTAAGTTTCGCGTTTTTAAAATTATCAACCGTTTCCGGAAAATTATAGCTGATAATTACGAGACAATCATCAACAATCGCGCCTTCGTCGCGCAGAGCGTTCACGCCGTTAATGCTTGAGAGTCCGGTTGACGCCAGGTCTTCAACGAGCAATACTTTTTTACCTTCCACCTTCCCGCCCTCTATCCGGCTCTTTGTTCCATGGTCTTTTATTTTTTTCCGGATGAATATTGACGGCTTATTCATGGCGTAACCCAAAACCGAACTGTACGGAATTCCGCCGGCCTCAATCCCGGCGATAATGTCAAAATCCAGTTCTTTCTCCTTAATTGTGCCCTGAAAACCGCCAATCACTTTTTTAAACTCTTCCGGATAAAACGGGAATTTCCGGTTATCAACATAAATCGGCGAAATTAAACCCGAAACAAAAGTAATCGGATCTCCGGGCCGAAACCCGACTGCTCCGATTTTTATTTGCGCTTTGGCTGCTTCTTTTTGATAATTCATAATCGATATGAGCGAGCCCCGCCAGCTTGGCGGCGGGACGAGCGAATGAGATTATATCATTGATATAATTTTGTGATTCTCTTGAATACAAATTTTTATTTAAATTTTCTGTTTTGTTCCGCTGCCATCCCTTTTATACGCACCAAATTCCTTTAAATCTAATAACGTCCGAGCTTCAAATACCGGCCCTTCATGGCAGACTCTTAAGCCAGTATCGTCAACGCAACACTGTCCGCATACGCCAAATCCGCACTTCATATATCTTTCCATGGAAATTTGGCATGGTATGCCGCGCTCCAGGGCGATTTTACCAATCGCGACCAGCATTTTTTCGGGGCCGCAGGCAAATATCTGATCAATCTTTTCTTTTTCCAAAAGTCTCTTCAAGGCGTCGGTGGTAAAACCTTTTTCGCCATAGGAACCATCGTCAGTAACAAAACTAGTTTCTACCGGAAGCGATTTAATTTCATCCGCTTTTATGAAAAGATCCTTATTCCGGCAACCGCCTATAAAATAAACCTGTTTTCCTTTGCTTATTGCATCGTAAATCAGGAAGTTCACCGGAGCTATGCCGCAACCGCCTCCCACTATGGCTACATTTTCTCCGTGCGCTTTAAAGCTAAAAGGCCGCCCGTAAGGCCCTTGTATGCCGAGTAGCTCTCCAACTTTTAGTTCAAATAACTTTGCGGTAAATTCTCCCACCTTCATCACGGTAATATGGAATTCATCCTCTGTCTGATTTGAAATGCTGAACGGCTTCATGTTAACGCGCGGAATCCATAACATTATGAATTGGCCGGGTTTCGCGCCCAGCTGCCCTTCAAAAACAAATGTCTTAAAGTCTTTATTGTCCTCTATTATTTTTTTTATCGGCAACATTATCGGTTGCTCCACCCTGCGCTGTATTTGCATAAAAATTTCAAGTTTTAATATTACAAATTATTCATGCGCCGCCCCGATGATCTCTTCCACCGACTTAACGCCAGCGCCTTCCATCCATTCTTTCATTTCGTCGCATATTTGTTTAAAAACGCTTATGCCGCGGTAATAAACGGCAGTACCAACGCCGACCATGCTCGCCCCGGCCATCATCATCTCAATCGCGTCTCTTCCGGTATTAACGCCCCCGGTGCCTATGATCGGGATCTTTACGGCCTTATAAACGTCATAAATACATCTGACAGTTATCGGACGAATTGCCGGTCCGCTAACGCCGCCCACCTTAAAGTCAAGAATGGGTTTTCTAGTTTCCAAATTTATAACCATTCCCGGCCCGTGAGTGTTTCCCATATTAATAGCGCTCGCTCCCGCGCTCTCGGCGGCCTTGGCCACTTCGCCCAAGTTTTGCGAATTGGGCGACAGTTTGATGATTATCGGCAAGTCGGTCTTTTCTTTGATAGCTTTCGTTATGTTAAAAATCGCCTCAGGAGTCCCCTGGCCGGCAAGCGTTCCGAAACCGGGAGTATGCGGACAAGACAGCGGAACTTCAACGGCGGCATACTCATCCGATAAAAAATTCTCCGCCATGTAGGCGAAGTCTTCCGGAGCGGTTCCGATTATACTCGCGAAAACCGGCGCTCCAACTTCATTTAAGTTCGCGAATTCTTCTTTCGCCGCGTCTATGCCGGGATTTGAATAGCCGACGGCGTTCATCATGCCTGTCTCAAAGGTAATAATGATGGGATTATTGTGGCCTTTTCGCTTGTCTTTGCTTATTGATTTGATAGTTACCGCGCCCGCCCCGTTTTTAACGACATTCGCTAGTGATGCTTTCGTTACTCCCAATATTCCGGATGCCAAAACAATGGGGTTTTTTATTTTTGCGCCTAAAAACGTCAGTGAGAGATTTGCCATAAATAGTCTCTTTTACATAGAAATAAAATTAGCATTTCCTCTAATTTACCTCACTTTTTCCTTAATGTAAAGCCCGAAATCATAACTACTATTTGACCAGTCTCTTCTTATCCTCCAGTTTTTTTAAATAATTCTTTTTTGAAACAATGCTCCGGCCAAGGCGTTTTTCTAATTTTTCCCTGGCTCCTCCGGCAATATCGCCTCCAGCCTTGGCGTCGCTCTTAAGTTTTGCCCGACCTTGGGAATTTTCATTGCGATGGATTTCCGTGGTTGAGCGCTCGCCGAGCATGGTGAAAATCAGTTCAAAGTCGTCCATGTGATCGCGCAGGTTTTCCCGCTTCAGCCCTTTGATTTTTTTGTACCGGCTTGGCGTAATGCCAAAAGTCGCTTTGGATATTTCAGCGGTTAAAATTTCATAATCTCTTTGCTCCCGCGCCCCTCGCTTCTGCCATTCATCCGTCAATTCTTCGCGGATGGCAATGCCCCGCATCCGCTTTTCAATCCAGTCGTCGCTGTAGCCTTTTAGCTTATAAAGCATTCTTGTCCGTTTGGTAGCCAATTCCGGATTCTCAATTTCCTGAATCCGCTCATAACCGACTTTCGCCAGCCAACGCTTGAACGGTTCGGCCTTGGGAGACGGGATGGACTGGATAATGCGGAATATGCCTTCGGTGTTGGCACAATCGGTTTCATACTTCTTTCCGTCTGAAGATTCCAATTTCAGTTGTCGACAATTTGTCGACAACTCAATACCATCCTCACTTTTCACCCTGATTTTCATCTTAAACCAATAATCCCGAGGGTTGACGCTGTCAGTCAATACTCCGACCACATCCACGACCGAAAACCACCATTCATTGTTATGAATGGTTTTTCTGATTTCTTTGCCCTTGAATAGGGCGATTTTTGTTGCCTCCTCCATATTGTTATGTTTAAAATTAGTTTACTTCCTCGTCTGTACAATATAAAGCCCGGAAAGGATGAGACCAGTGCCGATTAATTTTATCGGGGCAATAGTTTCACCTAGTAATATTATGGAAAAAAATATTCCAGCCGGAGCGATTAGAAGAAAAAAAGAATTAGCTTTAACTAGGCCAATTTTCCGCATGGCGTTAAACCAGATCATCCAGGTCAGGGCCAGGGTCGGGACGCCGGCCCAAAAAAGCAAAAACCATTCTTTCGGGGTAATCAAAACGGCCTTGGGCAGGTCGCCGGAAAATAAAGAAAAAAGGAAGAGGAAGACCGAACCGGTGGCGAAAGAAAGAAAAGTCACGTTTAGTCCGCCGTATTTATGGTTAAACCTCTTGTTAAAAATAGTATAAAGGGCTATGCATATTCCGCTCAAAAATATCAAAATATTTCCTAAAAGGTATTTTGTTTCCCATATTGAACTTAAATTACCTTCGGAAACTACCGCCACCAGTCCGGCAAATCCCAGCACCAGCCCGACATAAGACCCCTTGCCGACTTTTTCGCCGATCAGCATGGGGGCGAAGAGGGTCATAACCAACGGCCAGGTATGAAGGATGATTGAGGTGTTAACGCCGGTGGTATGTTTAATGCCGAAGATGTTTAAAATACCATAAAGCGCCACCCCCAAAAATCCCAACAGCACCAAAATTCTAAAATCTTCTTTTGAGACCGTCTTCCTTCCCTTCATCATGACAAAAAAAGGAAGAAGCGCCAGCACCGCCATTAAATACCTAAAAAAAACGATTAGGGTTAACGGAACCTGCCCGCTCAAAGCCTTTAGGGCTGGTATCTGCGTGCCCCAAAAAATATAGGTGGCAAACATGGCGGCGTACCAATAAACCAGTTTTTTCGGCATAAAAATAGTCGTGCTCGACAGTTAATAAATTCAGTATATCACGTCTTCACAAGCCTGATAATATGTGTTATTCTCTTATAAAGATATTAAAAGCTTCAATAAAGGAAAATAGCGCCCATAAGCCTAGTCGCTATTAACTTAACGAACCCATGACAGGCAAACTCATACTAAAAGACGGGACCGAAATTTCCGGATATTCTTTTGGCAAAGAAAAATCCATTGCCGGAGAGGTGGTTTTCGCGACCGGCATGGTCGGTTATCCGGAAAGCCTTACTGACCCGTCTTATGCCGGGCAGATTCTCGTCATGACCTACCCGCTTCAGGGAAATTACGGTGTTCCATCCAAAGAATATTGGGAATCGGATAAAATTCAGGTTTCCGGCTTGATTGTTTCCTCTTATATAAAGACGCCGTCCCATCATCAAAGCGAAAGGACATTAGGCGACTGGCTGAAAGACGAAGGCATTCCGGCTTTGGAAATTAAAGATACGAGGGCTCTCACGCAAAAATTAAGAACCAAAGGCGCCATGCTCGGAAAAATTGAATTGGGAGAAAAAATCCAATTCGCCGATCCGAATAAGGAAAATCTCGTCGCCCGGGTATCTACTAAAAAAATATTTACAATAGAGTCCTATGGCAGTGGCAATAAAACTATTGTCTTAATAGATTGCGGCGCCAAAGCCAACATCGCCCGCGAGCTCTCGGCAAGAAATGTCGAAGTCATCATAGTCCCCTGGGACTATGATTTTTTAAATGCCAATATTAAATTTGACGGCTGTGTAATTTCCAACGGCCCGGGCGATCCGAAAATGGCGAATAAAACCATCGCCAACGTAAGGAAACTTTTGGCGAAAAAAATTCCGACGTTTGGCATTTGCCTGGGAAACCAGATTCTAGCTTTGGCGGCTGGCGGCGATACTTACAAATTAAAATTCGGCCACCGGGGTCAGAACCAACCGGCAGTAATTAAAGGAACGGATAAATGCTATTTAACCACGCAAAATCACGGCTTTGCCGTCGGTAAAATTCCCAAAGGATTTCGCGAATGGTTTTATAACGCTAACGATAATACCAACGAAGGCATAATCCATGGCAATCTGCCGTTCATGTCGGTCCAGTTCCATCCTGAATCCCGGCCGGGGCCGTTAGATACCGGCTGGCTGTTTGATGAATTTTTGAAAAAAATATAACTATGAAATCAAAGAAAATAGGACTTTCGCGTTTGAGCCAAGTTCAAGGCGGAACCGAGCATTGGGCCGACGGCGTAGTCCATCTACGGCGAGGCCCAAGCGGAGGTTCCAACGAAGAAATTGGCCAAAAAGTCGCCAGAGGGCGGGCTTTGCCCGCCGACGGGCGACTGGCGCGGAAGTCCTACAAAATAAAAAAAGTCTTAGTCCTTGGTTCCGGCGCCCTAAAAATCGGCGAAGCCGGAGAATTTGATTATTCGGGTTCGCAAGGCCTGAAAGCTTTAAAAGAGGAAGGGATTAAAACAGTTTTAGTTAATCCCAATATTGCTACAATCCAGACTTCCCCGCTTCTCGCCGACGAGATATATTTCCTGCCGGTCACGCCTTATTTCGTGGAAAAAATAATCGCCAAAGAAAAACCCGACGGCATACTTTTATCTTTCGGCGGCCAGACGGCCTTAAACTGCGGCCTGGAATTATACGACAAGGGCATCTTAAAAAGATACGGGGTAAAAGTTTTAGGCACCCCGGTTTCGGCTATTGAGCTTACCGAAGACCGGCAAAAATTCGCCGACCATCTGCGCGGCATGAATGTAAGCGTGCCTCCGAGCGAAGCCTGCGGAACACTGGAACAGGCAAAAGCCATAGCCGAAAAAATCAGCTATCCGGTGATGGTTCGGGCCGCCTTTACTTTGGGCGGACAAAAATCCGGCGTGGCTTATGATGAAAAACAGCTTATTGAAATTGTTTCCGCCGCTCTGGCTGTCTCTCCGCAAGTTTTAGTTGAAAAATATCTCCATCATTTCAAAGAAATTGAGTACGAAGTGGTTCGCGACTCGGCCGGCAACTGCGTTACGGTCTGCAATATGGAAAACATGGATCCTTTGGGCATCCATACCGGCGAATCCATAGTGGTCGCGCCTTCGCAGACTTTAACTAATGACGAGTATCACGCTCTAAGACAGATCTCTATTAAAATAGTCCAAAGTCTTGGCATCGTGGGCGAGTGTAATGTTCAATTTGCTCTAAACCCAAAACCGAAAAATCCGAATACTGATCTCATGCAAAGTAAGGGACAAAATCAAGAACAAATACAAAATACAAAATACAAAATACTAAATACAAAAATTGAATATTATGTCATAGAGGTAAACGCCAGACTTTCGCGTTCATCGGCATTGGCATCCAAGGCCACGGGCTACCCTTTAGCTTACGTCGCCGCCAAACTGGCGCTCGGCATCACCCTGAACAAAGTTAAAAACCAGGTGACCAAAATTACGCAGAGCTTTTTTGAACCGGCTCTTGATTACGTCGCCGTAAAAATTCCGCGCTGGGATTTAGAAAAATTTTCCGGCGCCGAAGAAACTATCGGTTCGGCCATGAAATCGGTCGGCGAAGTGATGGCTATCGGCCGCTCCTTTGAAGAAGCCTTGCAGAAGGCCGTGCGCATGCTCGCTTCAAAAGCCCGGGGCATCTCTTACGCCGGTTTTAATACGGCAACGCCTGATCTGGAAAGATGGATTAAAATCCCGACCCCGAAAAGAATTTTCGCTTTAGCTGAAGGCTTTAAGCGCGGGATGGACGCGGAGAAAATTCATGAGATGACCGGCATTGACCCCTGGTTCCTTTATCGCCTGAAAAATATCGTAGAGATTGAAAAAGAACTCGGCGAAAAGAAAAAACTTGATAAAGAGAGCCTCTTAAAATCCAAGCAAGCTGGAATTTCGGATAAAATTATCGGCAAGCTCGCGGGAAAAACCGAAGCCGAAGTCCGGTACTTAAGAAAAAAACTGAAAATAACGCCTTCGGTTTTCCAGATTGATACTCTGGCGGGCGAAGCGCCGGCCAAAACCAACTACCTTTATCTTACTTACCACGGCTCGCATAATGACGTTAAACCGCTCGGCAAAAACTCGGTCATGGTTTTAGGCTCCGGCCCTTACCATATCGGCTCTTCGGTTGAGTTTGACTGGTCCTGCGTCAATACCGCCCTTTCTTTAAAGAAATACCGGAAAAAATCAATCATCGTCAACTGTAATCCGGAAACCGTTTCTACCGATTATGACATGTCTGACCGGCTTTACTTTGAAGACCTGAATCTTGAAACCGTGCTGGACATTTATGATTTTGAAAAATCCGGCGGCGTCGCGATCTCCGTCGGCGGCCAGCGCCCGAATAATCTCGCGGGAAAACTCCATGAAAATAAAGTGCCAATCTTAGGCACCGCGCCCGAAAACATAAACCGGGCCGAAGACCGGGGAAAATTTTCCGCGCTCTGCGACGAGCTTTCCATCCCCCAGCCCGAATGGGCCAATTGCGCTTCAATCGCCGAAGCGAAAACTTTCGCCGCCAAGGTGGATTATCCGGTTCTCGTCCGGCCGTCTTATGTCCTTTCCGGCTCGGCCATGAGCGTTTGCTTTAACGACGCTGACATTGAAAATTTCGTGGAAAAAGCCTTGGGGCTCACGGCGAAAAAATATTCGGTTACCGTGTCAAAATTCATGGTTAACGCCAAAGAGATAGAATACGACGCCGTGGCTCAGGACGGGGTTACGCTCGTTTACGCAATTTCCGAACACCTGGAAAACGCCGGCGTCCACTCCGGCGACGCCACTATCGCATACCCGACTCAAAAAGTCTTTTCTTCAACCGAGGAAGAAATAAAAAGTACGAGCCGCAAGCTGGCCAAATCCTTAAACATCACCGGCCCGTATAATATTCAGTTTCTCGTTAAAGAAAACAAAGTTTACGTTATAGAAATAAATTTGCGCGCGAGCCGCACCCTGCCTTTTATTTCAAAAGCCTCGGGAGTTAATTTCGCCCGCCTGATTGTTGACTCTTTTTACAAGAAAGGATCGCCGGTTCGGCTTTCTTATCCGGATCACGTAGCCGTAAAATCGCCCCAGTTTTCTTTTGCCCGCCTCGCTGGCGCCGACCCGGTCTTAAAAGTTGAGATGTCTTCAACCGGCGAAGTCGCCGCTTTCGGCGCTGATCTCGGCGAAGCCCTCTTAAAAGCCATTCTCGCTTCCAACAACCTGACTGAAAAAAAATCCGCCCTTTTAACTCTCGGCGGCCCGGTTAATAAACGCAGGCTTTTTGAAGCTACTAAACTCCTCTCCGACGCCGGCTATAAACTCTACGCCACCGGCGCGACTTATGATTTCTTAAAAGAGCGCGAGATTCCGGCTGAAATAGTTTACAAACTGAACGACGGAAAGATGCCCAGTGTCATTGACCTGATCAATGAAAAAAAAGTCGCCTTTGTTATTAACCTGAGCGAACAGAACGGCGAAAAAGTAAAAAAAGTCGGCGGCGAAGTTACCGACGGCTATCTTATCCGCCGAGCCGCGGTTGATTCGCATATCCCGCTTTTTACGGATTTGCAATTAGCCCGCTCCTTTATAAAAGCCCTTACCGAAAAATCGCTTGACGACCTGGAAATTAAGTCCTGGCGGGAGTATATGCCTAAGGGTAAGATGGATATATAATTTTAAATCTTATTTGAATATCTAATTTCCAATTACTAATTACCAATGAAAGTCCAAGTGTCCAATGTAAAAAATTAAATTTTGTTTTTTTGGACATTAAAAATTAGACATTTTATTGGAAATTAGAAATTAGGAATTGGAAATTATCTATATGTTTCACGTTCTAAACGGCCCCCAGTTCGCCGACAAAAAATTATTAAAAGAAATCTTCGTTAAAGCCGCGAAGTTCCAAAAGCTGGACGAAATTGGCGCGATAAAAAAAGACTGCGCTGGAAAAATCGTCGCCACGCTTTTTTACGAATCCTCCACCCGCACCCGGCTGTCTTTTGAATCCGCCGCTTTTAAGCTCGGCGCTAACGTCCTTTCAACGGCCAACGCGGCCGCATCTTCGGCTTCTAAGGGCGAAAGTCTTACTGACACGATTAAGGTGGTTTCCGGCTACTGCGATGCCATTGTATTGCGCCACCCGGAAAATGGCGCGGCCGAAACCGCGGCTAAAGTTTCCACTGTTCCGATTATTAACGGCGGCGACGGCTATAACGAACATCCGACCCAGGCCTTGTATGATTTATACACGATTGAAAAAGAACTCGGAAAAATTGACGGCCTGAAAATAGCTTTTCTCGCGGACTTCCGCTACCAAAGGAATATCCACTCTTTAATCCCTCTCTTCCCTTTGTTTAAAAAAATTGAATTATTCTTTGTTTCCCCGCCGGAACTGCGCCTGCCGAACGAATACAAAGATCAGCTGGATCGGGCTGGAATTAAATACGAAGAACTGGAAAACATTGACCGGATAATCGGCCAGCTGGATGTCTTATACGTTACACGGGTTTTTAAAGAGCGCTTTTCCGATCCGGCTGAATACGAAAGGCTGAAAAAATCCCTGTTCATAGATCAGGCCATGGTAAACCGAATGAAAGCCAAGTCCATAATTTTGCATGTCATGCCCCGAATCTACGAAATTGACCCGGCCGTAGACGCCGATTCCCGCGCCGCTTATTTTCGCCAGGCCAAAAACGGCCTTTACGTCCGCATGGCCTTACTGCATAAAGCGCTGACTACCTAAAAATATGTTAGAAAGAATCGTAGAAAAAAAAGAAACAACACTTGATAATAAAATAACCGTAGAAATCGGCACAGGCATGTCTCCGGTAATCATGACTTCGGAAGAAAGAAACAATTTGAAAATAACCATCAAAAATATATTGGGATTGATATTTGTGAAGAAGAGCTTAAAGGATCTAAAAAACAGCTAGACCAAAATGCGACTGAAGTTTCAGGCGCTAACAATAGAATTATACTGACCCTGTCGTCAGCTTTTGAATTTCCGGTTAGAAATAATGTGGCTGATGAAGTAGTATTAGCAAATGTTATAGGATACCCTGCCCTTACCGAAAAACTACTGGAAGAAATTTTTAGGATATTAAAAGATGGTGGACACCTAAGAGTTATTGAATTATACACTCCGATGACAGCAAAACCATATTTTGGCATGCTAACAAAAAAATTCAAGCTGATCAATGAAATAAATATTGGAAATCTGCAAGAATTTAATGAGGATCCTGATTGGAATCTATTGGAAAACGAAAAAAACATGCGTAATTACAACGCCTTTATCTGGATATTTGAGAAACTGCCGGAAAAACATGATGAAGAACAAAACTAATCTTAAATAGCTTAAAAAAATATCATCTATGCCAAACCAAAAAAAGTACTACGGCGAGCAGACCGAACTGGCTTTGAAAAACTTCAATGTCTCCCGGCAAAAAGTTTCCCTTTACTGGGTAAAACAAATCGTTGAAGTGAAGCGGGCGGCCAATCAGGCCAACTACGAGCTGAAAAAAATTTCCCGGGAACGCTACGAACTGATTGAAAAAGCCATTAAAAAAATCCAGACCGGAACCTACGACGACCAGTTTGTTACTCCGGCTATCCAGGGCGGCGCCGGAACGAGCATTAACATGAACGTTAATGAAGTAATTGCCGGACTGGCAACCGAGCTCTCCGGCGGAAAAGTAAAAATCCATTATTTGAATGATGTCAACCTTTCCCAATCCACTAACGACGTCCTCCCTACCGCCCTGAAAATGGCCATCTACGTATTAACCGAAGATTGCATTGAATCATTAAAAATTTTAGAAAAATCATTGGATAAAAAAGCTAAAGAATTTTCCGGAATTGTTAAAACCGGCCGAACCCATCTGCAGGATGCCGTTCCCATGACCCTTGGCCAGGAATTTAACGCCTATAAAATGGTAGCCCGGCGCGGGGCGGCTCGCTTAAACCGGGTGCGCCAGGGAATGCTGGATTTAAGCATTGGTGGCACGGCGACCGGCACCGGAGTTAACGCGGGAAAAAAATACACGGAATTAACCATAAAGCACTTAAGAAAAAATACCGGCCTGCCGGTCCGATCGGCCGAAGATTTGGTTGACGCTACTCAGAACGTTGATTCTTTCTCGGATGTTTCGGCCGGGATTAAAACTACCCTGGCGGCCATTACTAAAAACGCCAACGACTTAAGGCTTCTCGCGAGCGGCCCGACTTGCGGTTTTTACGAAATCAAACTGCCGGAAATGCAAAAAGGCTCCAGTATCATGCCCGGCAAAGTTAATCCGGTTATTCCCGAGCTTATCAACCAGATCGCTTTTCATGTTTACGGCAATGATCTCGCCGTAACTATGGTGGTTGAACATGGCCAGCTGGAATTAAACGTTTTCATGTCCGTCCTCGCCCATAACCTCATTGAGTCGCTCCGGTTTTTTGCCAAAGGCGTAAAAATATTGGCCGAGGGTTGCGTTGACGGAATTAAAGCCAATAAAGAAAACTGCGAGAATTACGCCATGAAAAATACCACCCGGCTTACTTCCCTCACCCCGATTTTGGGCTATGACAAAGTGGCTCGGATAATAAAAGATTTAAACAGCAATCGCGATCTGGATATTCGGGAGGTTTTGAAAAAAGAAGGAGTGGAAAAGAAAGTTTTGGATGATCTCATGGACGCGAAAAAACTGGCGGCTTCGCTCAATGGAAAAAAATAAATAATTATGCTAAGATAAGCGCTATGAGTACCATTTACATTGCCTCGGATCACGCCGGGTTTGAATTAAAAAATCAGATCACGGATTATTTAAAATCAAAGGACTATAAAGTGGAGGATTGCGGACCGCATTCTTATGATAAAAATGACGACTATCCTGATTTTATCATCCCTTGCGCGACCAAAGTCAGCGCCGGCAATCCGGAAGATAAAGGAATAATTTTAGGTATGAGCGGACAAGGCGAAGCTATTGCCGCCAACAAAATAAAAGGAGTGCGAGCGGCCTTGTATTACGGATATAATCTGGAAATAATTAAATTGTCCCGCCAACATAATAACGCGAATGTTTTGTCAATCGGCGCTAAGTTTATTTCTTTTAACCAGGTAAAAGAAGCTATTGATCTTTGGCTTACCACGAAATTTGAAGGCGGCCGACATGAAAGAAGAATAAAAAAAATTGGCTGAACATAAAAATTTTATGAAAGAAAACATAATTGACCTAAAAAAAATCATCCTGAAAACCGTCCACTCAAAAAAAGAAGGCCATATTCCGAGCGCCTTTTCCATTCTTGACATCATGTTCGCGCTCTACGACCGGGTGCTCCGGATTGACCCGAAAAATCCCAACGCCCCGGATCGGGACCGCTTTATTTTAAGCAAAGGCCACGCCTCAATCGGACTGTTTGCCATCCTCGCGAACAAAGGCTTTTTTGACTTTAGCGAATTTGAAAATTTCGCCGCTTACGACTCAAAGCTGGGCGGCCATCCGGACTGCAACAAAGTCCCGGGTGTTGAAGCTTCTACCGGTTCGCTCGGTCATGGCATGCCAATCGCGGTCGGCGTCGCCCTGGGGGAAAAAATAAAAAAATCCGACGTTAAAGTCTATACCATTATCGGCGACGGCGAATCAAACGAAGGGACTATCTGGGAAGCGGCGCTGCTCGCCGGCCACCATAAGCTAGACAACCTTACCTGCATTGTTGATTACAACCATTCAACCGACCCGGCCATTAAAGTCCATGATTTTACGGAAAAATTTAAAGCCTTCGGCTGGGAAAGTTTTGAGGCTGACGGGCATGACCAGGAAGCGCTCTACCAGGCTTTTATGAAAGATCCGGGCGGCAGACCCAAAGCTATAATCGCCAATACGGTTAAAGGCCGGGGAATAAAAAAGATTGAAAGCGACATGCTCGCCTGGCACCATAAAATGCCGAACGACGAGGAGCTGGATGAATTTCTGGGTGAATTAAATAACAGGGGATAAAATTATGAGAAAACAATTTTTTACCACCATCACAGACGTGATTGAAAAAGACGAAAAGGCCGTTCTTTTACTCGGCGACATAAGCGTCAAAGGTTTTGTTGACACCATAAAAAAATATCCCGGCCGCGCCTATAATATCGGCATCCTGGAGCAGGCAACGGTAGGGCTGGCGGCCGGCCTCGCTATGACCGGCTTTACTCCGATTTTTCACACCATTGCCCCGTTTTTAATTGAAAGGACTTACGAACAGTTAAAGCTGGATTTCGGCTACCAGAAATTAGGCGGCAACTTTATCTCTATCGGCGGCTCTTACGACTACGCGGCCTTAGGATGCACGCACCACTGCCCCGGCGATGTCGGAATTTTAAAACACATCCCAGGCATGGAAATCGTTTTGCCGGGAACGGCCCAGGAATTCCACGACTTATTTCTCCAAGCCTATAGCGATGGAAAGCCGACTTATTTCCGTTTGTCAGAAAAAAGCAATCCGGAAAGTTATCCGGTAAAATTCGGCCAGGCGCATATTATTAAGACCGGTTCCAAGGCCACGGTTATTGCCGTCGGCCCGAGCCTTAAACCGGTTCTGGAAGCGGCTCGGGATATGAATGTCACTATTCTCTATTACACGACAGTCGCGCCTTTTGACAAAGAAACGCTCAAAGCCAATTCTGCTTCAGGTAAAATTCTCATTTGCGAGCCCTATTACCGCGGCGCGATTTTGCCGGAAGTGATGGAAACTTTAACCGGCCGGGCCATCCAGGTAGAAACCGTCGGCGTGCCAATAGAATTCTTAAACAAATACGGCCAGGCAGAAGAGCATGACCAATGCATCGGCCTTACTCCGGCCGGCGTAAAAGAAAAATTGGTAAAATTACTGGCTTAACATTACAGAAACTTTACTCTTTCCAATCCAATTCCCGGTCGTATTCGCCTTTGGCCGCGAGACCTTTCATCTTCGCCCGGTGCAATAACTTTTCCTGGGCGGCTTTAATGTTCTCCTCTTTTCCGGCCCAGGTTTTTAAGGCGCTGTCCTGCAGAGCCCGGCCGTAAGAAAAGGAAAGTGTCCAGGGGTGCGGCCCGAGCTTGTTTATGGCGTGAAGGTTTTCGGTCGCTTCAATTTCCGACTGTCCGCCGGAAAGAAAAGCCACGCCCGGCAAATTTTTCGGCAAGTGCTTATTAAATATCCTTAAAGTCGCTGAGGCAACATGTTCCGGATGAGCAGTTTCTCCGGATTCTTTAGCTGGCAAAACCATGTTAGGCTTTAAAATAATCCCTTCCATTTCTACTCCAACGGCCTCCAGCTCGCGGAAGACCGCTTCCAGGACTTTTCCGCTTACTTCCTCGCATCTTTTAAGGCTATGGACGCCGTCCATTAAGACTTCCGGCTCAACAATCGGCACAATCCCGGCGCGCTGGCAGGCCAGAGCGTAAGCGGCCAAATCTTTGGCGTTTTTTTCAATATTGGCGTCCGTTGGGGTCGTATCGGTAATGGTTATTACCGCCCGCCATTTGGCAAAATGGGCGCCGAGTTCGGCGTATTCTCTGAGCCGGTCTTCAAGGTCGTCAAGGCCTTTGGTAATTTTTTCCGTCGGCGAATCCGGCATAGCGTCCAAGCCTTTGTCCACCTTAATCCCGGGCATGATTCCGACCTCTTTTAAAAATGACACAAATGTCCTACCGTCCGAACCGGACTGCCGGAAAGTCTCATCAAAAAGAATTACTCCGCTGATATGGCTATTTAGTCCCGGCGTAGTAAAAAGCATTTCCCGGTAACGACGGCGATTATCCTCGGTTGAAGGAACATTGATTTTAGCGAACCGTTTTTCAATCGTGGCCGTACTTTCGTCAGCGGCCAATATTCCCTTTCCGGGCGCCACCATGGCTTTGGCCGTCGCTTTTAGTTTTTGGATTTTTTGAGGGTCTAACATATTAGAATTGAGGACTTTAAGGTTTGGATGCAGTTCTAGGCGGCGCCGAGAAACGGAACGAGGCGTACTTGAAGCTACGACGAGTGAGTATCGCAGGCGCCAACGAAGAAATGCGCCAAACCTGGAAGTCCTTCTATTTATGGTGATGGGTTGTAATATAGCGGATAGTCCCGGACATGCCCCGCATGACAATAGAATGAGTAATAATGGCGTTATCGGTAATCCGTACCCCGGAAAGTAGCGGGCCGTCTATTACGCCGGTGGCGGTAAAAGTTAATTGCTTTCCTTTAGCCAGATCTTCGGTCCGGTAAATTCTATTTAACGACATGCCGGCTTTTTTAATAACCTTCTCGCTCGTCTCATTTATCGGCTTAAAGCGGGCCTGAATTTCTCCGCCGAGAATTTTAATGGCCGCCGCGGCTAAAACCGCTTCGGTTGACGATCCGATTCCCATAAGAAGGTCAATCCCCGTATCCGGCATGGAAGGGGCGATTCCGCCGGCGACATCCCCGTCGGTTATAAGCCTTACCCGGGCTCCGGCTTGCCGGACTTCTTTTATTAAATCCTCATGGCGTTCCCGGTCTAATATGCAGACGGTAATGTCGCTCTTTTTCTTCCCTAAGGCTTTAGCGGTTCTTTCAATATTCACCTTAACCGGCGCGTCCAGCCTTATCACTTTAGCAGCTTTGGGCCCGGCCGCTATTTTTTCCATATAAGCGTCCGGCGCGGACATGAGTGATTTTGGCGCTCCGGCGGTGATCACGGTAATGGCGTTATAGCGCCCGAAAGCGACCGAGTCGGTGCACTCCAAAGGATCAATGGCTAAGTCCATGACCGGGCCTTTCCCTTTTCCAACGATTTCCCCGGTATAGAGCTCAGGCGCTTCGTCTTTAGCGCCTTCGCCGATTACCACCTTGCCTTTAAAATTAATCTGGTTAAAACGGTCGCGCATCTCGTCCACGGCCGCGCCGTCAGCCTTTTTTCCCTCGCCTTTTCCAATCCATTTAGCCGCCGCGATAGCCGCCGCCTCAGTAACCCGGACAAACTCCAAAGCTAGATTTCTGTCCATAATTTTAGTATTAGTTATTATCTTAACTCCATATTACCCTATTTATTCGCCATTTGTAAATGCCTCGCGCCTTGAATTCAGGCGCGCGTTGTGATATTGTTTCAATATAATAATAATAAACTCTCAAATGCCAAAACAGCGAATAAAAATCTCTCCGTCCATCTTAGCGGCCGATTTTGGCCGCTTAAATGAGGAAATCAAATCGGTTGAAGATTACGCCGATTATCTCCATGTTGATGTCATGGACGGCCATTTTGTCCCGAACATCACTTTCGGCTATACAATTTTAAATTGCATCAAATCCAAACTGCCCCTTGATTGCCATTTAATGATAGAAAATCCGGCCAAGCATATCCACCATTTCATAGAATCCGGAGCGGCTCGGATTGCCACCCACGTAGAACTCGGAGAAGAAATGACTAAACTCAGCCTTGAAACTACTAAAAAATTTGGCAAACCGGCCGGGGTAGCCATCAGCCCGAAAACCCCGGTTGAAGAATTGTTCCCTTACTTTGGTTTGGCGGACTATTATGTCATCATGACGGTTACTCCCGGTTTTGGCGGGCAAAAATTCATGGCCAAAGAACTCTCTAAGGCGACTTACTTAAGGAAAAAATTTCCTGATATTGAAATTAAAATTGACGGCGGAATGGATAATATTACCGCCCCTCTGGCTATCAAAGCCGGAGCCAATAATATTGTCGCCGGATCCTATATTTTTAAGTCCAAAGACCGGATTAAAGCCATTGAAAAACTAAGATCATTTAAAGCCTAAATATGGTAAATATTATCACCACCTCCCAGGCCGAACACCTGGGAAAGTCTTTAAAAAAAGATAAGAAAAATTTTAAAGTTTTTTTTGTCGGGAAAAACAAGGATAAGAAGCAATATTTTCCGGACGGCGAAATTTACGCCCGTCTGCCCGATATAAAAACCTTAGAAGGAAAGACAATAGTCCTCCACTCCGGCATGCCCCGGCCGAACGACGGACTCGTGGAGCTGAAAATGGTTTTGGAAATCTTAAAAGAAAACCATATCCAACCGGAAGTGTTTTTCAGCTACTTTGCTTATGGCATGCAGGATCACGCTGATCAGGACGGCGCGATTAACGCGGCTGAAAATATTTTAAAGGAATTGGTTCATTATTATGCTGTTCAAAAAATTTGGACAGTGGACGCCCATTTCTGGGGTAGAGATTTTACGAATAATTATCCGATTAAAAACCTGAGCGCTGTTGAAATTTTAAAACAAGCGGCCTTAAAAGATAATCCGGACATGGTTTTTATCACCCCGGACATGGGATCGCAAAGACGGACCGGAATCGCGGGCGTGGAAAAAGAAAGACTGAATTCATTTGAAACCCGGATGAAAGAAAAAAGCGCTGACTGGCTCTCCGAAACCGTTAACGACAAAGACATCGGTGTTATTGACGATCTTTTAGAAACCGGCGGAACAATGACCAAATTCTACGATGAATGTAAGTCGCGCGGCGCGAAAAAAGTTTCCGCGCTTATTACTCACGGAGTCTTAAAAAAAGGCATAAAACGCATCGCCGAAAAATACGACGGCCTTTATCTCACCAACACAATTAAGAATAAACAAGCCAATATTGACATAAGCGGACTCATAAGCTGGAATCTGCTTGATTAAACTCATTCTTTAGCACCCCTCTCTATAAACATCGGTTAATGGAGAGGGGTTGGGGTGAGGACTAAAAGGAAAAAGAGCGACTCTTAAAAAAGCAGTCGCTCTTTATTTTTATTCATATTGGCGGCTCCGATAGAAGCCATACCCGCGCTCTCGCCGCGATTGCCGCGATAGAGATAGCTTACGCTTATATTAGCGCGCATCTTCCGCTCAACTTCCTCCCTATCGTTAATCAGGGCGAACTGGCGCTTCTCTACTTTTTCGCTTTTCTTTTTATCTCTGCCAGAGGCGCGAGAAAATGGGGCTTCGCGAAAAACTAAAAACCATTCAGCCGCGAAGACGAGATTTAATCAATTAACCGAAAGCTCCCCTTTGAGCGCGCCGGTTTTTATTTCCTCCCTGACTGTTTCGCTTACTTCCGAATTAGCCGCCAGCCAGTCTAAAGTTTCCCTTCTCCTTTCTTCGCCGGCCAATTCCGCCTGACTTTCCTTACTGATAGTGACAGGAAGGATCCGATAGTACATTTTTAGCTCCCCGCCCGTTCTTATGAGATCCAGTCTGATCGCGAGGCCCTCCATGGTTTCTTTGGAAAAATACTGGTCAAAAATAAAATTTCCCAGGCTGTAAAAAACATACTTGCCTTTGTAAACTTCAACCGTCTGAATTACGTGCGGGTGCGTACCGATAATTAAATCCGCCCCGGCGTCAATAAATTTGCGCGCGTCATTCGCCTGAGTCTTAGAAGGCTTTCTCGCGTACTCTATGCCCCAGTGAGGAAAGATAACGACCAGGTCGCAATTCGGCCTGAGTTTTTCAATTTCCCTGACAATTTTTTCCGGCTCGTCGCGGTAGAGGCTGTGATAGCCCGCCAGCCCGATTTTAAAGCCGTTTTTTTCAATTACAGTAGAGAGGTTTTCTTCGTCATTACTCGGATCACCAAAATATTCCATCCCTGACTCCTCTAGATATTGGCGGCTGGTCGCGAGCCCTTTTTGCCCGAAGTTCAGGGTATGGTTATTGGCCAGGCTGAAAGCGCTGAAATATTTTTTTAAAACCGGCAGGTATTCGGGCGAAAAAGTAAAAACCATCCGGTCTTTTTCCAGACTGACGGACTTATTGTCCGTTATCGGCCCTTCAAGGTTGGCAATGGGAAAATCCGCTCCGGAAAAAATCGACCCGGCTTTTTTAAAAGCAAAACCGTAATCGCCCTTAGCCCTAGCTTTAAGGTAAACATTTCTATCAAGCATGATATCGCCAACAAAAACCAGGCTCGCCTTTTCCGGCAATTCTTCTTCAACGGCTTTGTCAACTTCTTCGGCAATTTGCGGCTCCTCTCCGTCCCCGCCGGCAGTACTGAGTTCAGCTTGTTTCCTTTCCGGACTTTCCGAACGGCCGCCTCCCGGGAATTGGTAAAATACTAAAACCGCCAAAACGCCGGCCAAAGCCAGCAAGGCGGAAATTATAATCAGGTGTTTGGGATATTTTTCCATACTCCAATTGTAGCACGATTAATTCAGGTTTCCAGTCCGGGAAAACAAAAAATCCCCGATTAGGGGATTTAGCGGTTAAAATTGTTTATCAGGCCAAGCCAACTCCGAAACAAACGAAACTTTCTTATTTTTTCCCGCAGTTGTATATTTCTTCTTTTTTCACCCTGGAAAGCGAGGTAAGCCAGAAAATAAACGGCCGCCGGATTTTATCAATCGGCCAGTCTTTGCCCTTAAAAAGGGCCGGTTTTTCTTCTCTGAAACGGGTAAGCATATCCATCGTAGCCTTTAAATTTATTGGCGATAGTTTGTTATGTTCATTTAAGAATTCTTCTTTTGTAATCATATATTCGTTTGGGAGGGCGATAAAAACCCTTTTACTGCCATCCCGCCATTATAAATAAAAAAGCAACCCGAATAACATGAGTTGCCTGCTAGCCTTTTCTGATAAAATTCTCCGGGAATCCCAAATAGCAACCATTTTTCCCGCTACTCACTAATACTGGAAGTATACTCTAAATGCTGGAAAAGTCAATTGACAAAAATTTTTCTTTGTGTTAGTCTCAAAGAGTTAGTTTAATTACTATCCGCCCCGCAAACCGCCCAAAGCGACCCGGGGTGACGAATATTTTGAGTGTAGAGATAAAGTCGAATTTCTACTTCATAGTATTTGATTAATAAACTCTATCTTTACATTCACATGCAAGGAACTATCAAAAAACTGACTGATAAAAACTTCGGTTTTATCGCTCAGGATGGCGGAGACGATTTATTCTTCCACGCCAACAACTTGTCCGGTGTTGAATTCAACCAGCTCCGGGAAGGCGACGCGGTTACTTTCGAGATTGAAAAAACTCCGAAAGGCAACGCCGCCGTCAATGTACAAAAAGTTTAACACTTTTTTGCATCACATAAAAACATCCCGCCAAAGAGGCGGGATGTTTTATTTTGGCTCAATTTTTAGTATTTTTTCTTTCTCATTCCCCATTTGCTGAAACCGCGGCTGGCGGGTTTTCTCTTCGGACGATTATGCGGATTATAGCGATCCGGCGAATTTTCCACGTCGCTATAAGAATTGGTAACATTATCGCTGTCATTAAACCGCCGGCCAAATCCGCCCGGCTTGCCTCCCGGCTTGGCAAACTTACTACCAAAATTATTACCAGGTTTAGACCCGAAACTTGAACCCGGCCTGCTATAACTTTTTACCCGTTTTCCCTGCTCCTCGTAAGGCTTTTGCCCGCCTGCCTCTTTTTTCGGGCTATGATACATCCTTGAATTGGTATGCGAATCTATCCTGTGCTTTACGCCGCCGACATTTCTCTCCGCGAATCTCGCCGGCCGGGCGCCGCCCCTGCCTGTTCTCCGGGCTTTTCCTTCTACATACTTTTCTAAAGTGGCTCGGGCAAAAGCCTGCTTCATGCTGGCCGGATCAAGAGCTTCCCCATTCGGCCTGGTAATATTCAAAGTCTTTTTAATTAATCTTTCAATCGCCCGGATATCCCGCATCTGGCTTGGCAAGGCAAAAGAAATCGCTTTGCCGCTTTGACCCGCCCGCCCGGTCCGGCCGATGCGATGGACGTAGTCTTCCGAATTCTCCGGCAGGTCATAGTTTATAACCAGCTCAATACCTTTAACATCAATTCCCCGAGCCGCTATATCAGTCGCCACCAATACCCGGAATTGCCCGAGCTTAAAGCCGTTTAAGGCCGCCCGCCGTTGGACTAAGGAACGGTTGGAATGGATTTCCGTCGCGCTGAATCCGGCCAAGCGGATTTTCTGGGTTAAATTTTTTACGCTATGCTTGGTCCGGCAGAACATCAAAACCGAGCCTTTGGTTTCTTCCAGTATTTTTTTTAATTGCGGGAATTTTGAATCCCGGTCAATGACGATAATTTCATGTTCCACGTTTTCCGCGGCTGTCCCGGCCGGCGCCACTTCAATCCGAATCGGCAGAGCCATGTATTCGGCGGCGATTTTCATGATCTGGTTCGGCATGGTAGCGGAAAAAAGCATGGTTTGCCTGTTCTTAGGCACGAGTTTTAAAATTTCCTTGATCTGCGGCAAAAATCCCATATCCAGCATCATGTCCGCTTCGTCCAAAACTAAAATTTTCACGTCATTCAATTTAACCGTTCCCCGCTTGGCGTGATCAGCGAGCCGTCCTGGCGTCGCGACGATAATGTGCGGGTTGCGCCTTAAAGCGAATAACTGCCGACCCATGGCTTCTCCGCCGATTAAAACCGCGGTCCGCAAACCGATTTTATTACCGATAACCCGAAGGCTTTCATCCACCTGCAAAGCCAGTTCCCGGGTCGGTAAAACTACGAGTCCTTTGCCTTTGTTAGTAGCTAAAAGCTGCAGCATCGGAATGCCGAAAGCCAAAGTTTTCCCGGTTCCGGTCTGGGCGATGCCGACTAAATCTTTCCCTTCAAGGCTCGTCGGAATGGATTGCACCTGGATCGGCGTCGGAGTGGTATAATTTAACTGCGTTAAAATGTCTAAAAGCCTCGGCGCTATGCCAAGACCCGAGAAGCTCAAAGCTTCTGTTTGTGTTTTTATCATATTTAGAATTATTGGTGACCCGAGTACCTTTAGTAAGTCACCAATACCACCAGCAGATGGAAATCCTAATGACAAAACAAGTCCGAGTCTCTACCCGGCGTATGCCGGGCTACCCCCTTTTTAAAGGAGAGCCCCTTATTTATGGGGTGTTTAACCGTTTAAAGCACGGCGTATAATTAAGGCCTAACAATAGCACAAATTTATTTTTTTGTCAAATACACACACTGTCCTTTCAATAGATTGCTCCAATTCCTTTTAGAGTGCTAACCAATGCTTCATTGTGTTCAGTGCCGCTGTAAGTGATTTTTTTATCGGGATAATATTCTTTAATGCCTTTTATAATTTCATCAGCGAAAGACGGCGTTAAAAGCGTAACTTTGGAAAAATCTAAAATTATATCTTCCGGCGAACCATTTACTATTTGTTTAACGCGTAAAACCGCCTCCCGGGCGGCAGTTCTGCTGTTTAGAATCTCTCCGAATTTTATCATTTGAATAGTCATATTTGTTACCTATATTCTATCATTAATTGAGCCATTGTGCCTAAAATCGGCTTTACTTCCGTCTTTTTCATTCCTTTCGCGCTTACGTTAATTAAGCCTGTTCCGGACTGGATAGATAGTGTGCCATAAAAATTTTTGATTGTCCACTCCTGAATAAGCCGCAACCCGTTGCCCCTTCTTTCATCAATTCGGCCGGTGAAACCGCTTAAGCCCTTTTCTATGGCTTCTAAATCCGAGCTAAGTTCCGGAAAAGCCGGCCTCATTGACCCCAAAAAGCCAACGCCCGGATCGCCTACGACAATTTGAATTTTTTTTAGTTTGGGGTAATTTTGCGCAATTATTATGTTGCCGCTGATATCGGTCGGCCAGCTGCCCAAATTATGGTCAAAGGAATTATTGCCTAGTTCGCCCACTAAAGTGGCTGCCAAGGTGGCATCGCCGGAATTTAATCCAAAATTCCCAAACATCTGAATAAATCTTCCCAGTCTTCCGTCAAACTCATCCCTATAATTACAGTGTACCAATTCCTGAACATTTATGTTTTCCCTTTCCGGCATTATCAAATTCTTTAACCGCCCTGACTCTTCCGCGTATCCCAATTCGGACAAAAAACTGCCAAAATGTATTCTTTTTAAATAACACAATAGATCGTTATTAACCGGCAGTTTTACCGCCTTATCCTCAAGACCGTGATTATTAACCAGTTTCAAACAGACCCAAACTACCGCCCACGGATCCATAAAATCCACGCCGGACAAATCTATTATTGCTCCAACTGCCACGTTGTCAGTCAACTTATCAATATTTTTAAATTCTATTTTCATTTTACTATATTTTAGCATTTTTTGGAGAATATTTAAAATGGAGCTGGCGAGCGAATCATAACTTTACTTTATCATTGCCATTTTTTCCGCCCGGGATAGTTTCTTTATCCTGTATTCGGCCGCCTGCGCCAACGCCCGGCTTTTAAACTTCCGGGAATATACGAGCTTAACCGGCCGCCGGGCTCTCGTATATTTGGCCCCTCTACTTCCGCTGTTATGCTCCCCTATTCTCCGGTTGAGATCGGTCGTAATCCCGGTATATAAAGTTTTATCCGAACATTGGAGGATATAGAGGTAGTACATAATTTTACTTACCGGAAATTTTATGAACTGAGAATTGAGAGGAAGTAAAATTTCGTATTCTTTTTTGCATAACTTTTTTCCGCTCTCAAAACTTTAATTAATTATGATTGCGTACGCCCATAAGATCATTAACAATCTGTAATACGGGATTACTATTTTCCTTCTCGGTTTTAGAAACGAAGCCGATTAATACATGCTTAAACATTGCATCAGTAGCATTTTGCAAGATCTCAGAGAGGCGAGGTTTATCTTGTTTTTGTTCTACGGCAACAAAATCTTCAAGAGTTTTTGCAACCGCTGCTCGATGGCGATTAACTGCAGCGAGCTGGGAATTAACGTTATAGTTTTTTACTATAAACGAAAGTCCATACCAAAGGGCGGCGAGAATTACTAGTTTTGAAATCAAAGCGTTCCATATCGCGTTTTTATTAAATATTTCAGGCATTGTAACTATTTTACTCACAAACGTAGTAGTAACTACTCCCAGCCAAATTAATACGCCAAGTACAAATAAATAACCAATAATCACTCCAATAAACCAGCGTCGGGATAATCCTTCATATCTGTCTACTTCCCCATCAAAATGGACTGCCATGCGCACCGCAGCCCGCTCACCTTTTGCCGAAACCACCTTTTTATCTGCGGTTCTAATTTTTTGGGTTTCTTCTTTTATGATTTTTAACTCATTTTCAAGATCAGCTCTAATTTGAACTACCTTGGTTATTTCTTCATCAAGTTGCTTTTGATCAGGCCTTTCTCGCCGTCGTTCTTCTCGTAAAAACGGCAATAACCTCATAAAAACTTGAGAATAAATATTATTATAAAAGCTCTCTACGCGCCCATTGAAATTGTCATGTTCTTGTTTGGCATTAGCAACAGAACCGATATCAAATTGTCTTAGCCACTCTAAATGTTCAGTTAATTTAATTAAATAATCCTTAACTAATTTTACATCAGCCGGAGGCAAAAGTTGTATATAATTTAAATCCGTTGCTTCTTTTAATAAGATTTGTGACTTCAAAAGTTTTTTGCTTGCATCTTCAAATATTAAGCTTCCAAAACGACTATCTAAAGCCAATTTTGGAACGTCTACTTCAAAAACATTTTCTAGAGTAATTTTGTCCATATATATTAGTTATATTTAATACCACTCCGCTACCCCGCCGTGATGCGAGCAAGTGCCGCGTCTGGATTGGCTGAAACTATAACTTCCGTCCCGGCACTTGGCGGATGCTCCCGCTGGGATTGATGGCGCAAAAGCTGGGGAATGGACTTCGTTGCCGGCGGAATTGATATAAGTATTATCGTTTGAAAGCGGAACCTCGGCCGGAATTTCTTTTTTTGTTTCAACTTTTACCCCTTCTACTTTCTTTTTAACTTCAACCTTTTCAGGAGCAACGATCTTATCTTTTACTTCAACTCTTTCTTCAACTGGAGCAACCTGTTTCTGCTCTGCTGGAACCTGGCTTTGAGGTAAACTCGCTTCAGTACAAGCAGTAAGCAAAAAAACGCTAAACAATAAACCAAAGTAACGCAATTTCATGTTTTTTGCGTTACGACAAGCATGCAACGTAACCCTTAAATTTACAAAAAAAACCGGCAAAAAAGCCGGCCATTGAATTATGTATTTATTCTGGTTTTGCTGGGTATATTCATATATTACCCATATAGCTTATTCTTTATCTCTTCATTAGTCAATAACTAAACCCTTAACTAAACCCTTACTCCCGGTATTTGTCTATAGCTGATCCCGCCCGCTTGCCCTTTGCCGCAATTATGTTAAAATACTAATAACAATTTAATATCCGCGCGCAAACGTGTTACAAAGCCCTCATCAGGTCTTACGTTTGCGCGTGGAAACGGCTCTTCGGAGCTGTTAAAACTGGTGAGGGCCTTTTAGTTGGGAGGACGCTCTTACTTCGGGCAAGCATCGGTGAAAAATTATGCGTTTAAGCATGCAAACCTGCCAGATTATTTCTGACAGTCTGGCTTTGTATTTTCTTGAAGCCGGAAAGCTGAATCTGGCGGACAAAAAAATTGAAGTCCTCTCGGCGGTAAACGAATTTAACGACTATATTCACGCTATTCGCAAAGAAACGGAAAAACCCGCCTGAACCCGAATTGCCAACAAAAAATACTGACTAATAATCAGTATTTTTTTGCGCTTATTCCCTTCTTGAACGCAATAAACAGGAAGCCGTTGGCTCCGTTGTCAAGCGCTCACTTAAGATTAAACAAGCCGGAAAGCCTTTAAGCCAAATCTTTTTTCTTCTCTTCAAATTCCTGCTTATTTATTTCGCCTTTGGCATAGCGCTCTTTCAAAATCTCTAACGGAGTGTGGCCGTGCCGCGCGACGGACGAATCCCCGGGTTGGCCTAAAGACCATTTGATAAAATAAACTATGCCGGCTATTATCAGTATCCAAAATATAATCATAAATATTGGTCCAAACCCTCCCCAGAACATTGGATTGTATCCGTTATTCCACATCATAAAATTTATTATTCTAATTTATTGCTTACATGCCTTTCGGCTCTAGCATCCCGACCCGATTGCCTTCGGTGTCTATGAAAGAAACATAAAGCCCGACTCCCGGAATGTCATCCGGCTCTCCGGATTTGTACTGGCCGCCCAAGACCTTGCCGCCGGCTTCTTCCACCATTTTCATGCTTGCCTTTATGTCTTTCACCGCGATAACGATGGACGGATGCATCTCCCCCATATCAGCGGTTTTCTCATAAAACCCGCCGTTAATCGTCCCGGGCGTTTTAACCATTCCTTTATCATCGGTCTCGGTCGTAGTAACGACGACATATTCCCCCATTTCCGGGCCGAGCATTTTAGTTTTCCAGCCGAAAGTTTTTTCATAAAAATCGGCCATGCGTTTTTTATCTTCGGCCGGCATTTCAAAATGCACGACCGGATTTCCGCCTTTAGCGGACATGTTATCATTGCTCATATCGTTGTTTATTCTAAATTAGTAAAGTTGGCCGGGCTATATATAAGACCTATTAAAAAGCCCGCCTCATTATAGACAAGACGGGTTTTGCAAACAGCGATTACACCTAACGCATTTTTCTTATTTTCCGCAATTTGACAGGATGGCTCATGATTGTTATCCTGTAAAAACAGTTAGAAAATATGAAAATATTTAATCAAACAATTTCAGGCAATAGCCGCCGCAGAACCTCAATAATCCGCTTGAGGTTGTTTGATTGTGATTAAAAAAATTATTCCATAATTTAAACTCATACACGCAACCTCAAACGGGGTTGCGTTTTTTATTAATCATTTTTTAAAGGCTATGAAACATATAAAGCATAAACAATCAACGGCAATAGCCCTTCGCCGCAGAAACCCGAGAAAATTCTTGAGGTTGTTTGCGAGCGCTTAAAATGTATAACTTTAAACTCTTCCAGTCAGCCTCAAGACCATTGAGGCTTTTTTGTATATGGAAATCTCGTAATGATCCTTCAAATTTTAAGTTCCTTAAAAGGAGAAAGTCATGAAAATCCTGGAAACAAAAAATGACGCAATCACGATCGTTGAAGCGCAAAAAAAACACATTTTGACGATCAGCGAACTTACCCGGGGCGAGAACTTACGCTACCGGCCGCCGGAGGAAATTGACAGCCAAAGATCCAATTTCCTTGTGGCTCTAAACCAAAAAGGTAAAGTAGTGGCCTGCGTCGGCTCTAAATTTTATGACTTTGACGCGGAAATAATCGCGCTCAAAGTCATTCCCGAATACCAGCAACAGGGACTGGCAAAGATGCTCCTGAAACAAAAGATTCGGGATCTAAGAAGCTGGCCAAGACTAAGAATCTTCGCCTTGACCACCGAGAACCTTGCCGCTAACCTTTTCTTTCCCTCGGGATTTATTAAGGTAGGCATCCAGCTATTTAGTTCAAAGGTGCTCATGGATTGCGCGGAATGCCCGAAAAACAGAATGGAAGGAGGCATCCATCTTTGCAACGAAATCGCGGTCCTCTATCGGGGCTAACTGCTAACCTTAAAAAGGCGGATAACAAAACATCCGCCTTTTTTATTTAGTCTGAATCCGGAAAGATTGCCCCGGCCGCTCCCGCCCCGGCCGCGAAGCCGGTCGTCCAGGCAACCTGAAGATTATTGCCGCCGGTCGGACCGTCCAAGTCAAGGACTTCTCCGGCAAAATACAGGTTGTTCACAAATTTTGAACGCATGGTTTTCGGGTCAACTTCATTTAAGGCCACCCCGCCCGAAGTAATGTAGGCCAATTCAAAGCCGTACAAACTTTTTATAGAAAGGTTAAATTCTTTTAATAGACTGGCGAGTTTTTTTCTCTCATCTTTCGTGACTATGTTTGCCTTTTTTTCCGGGTTAACAGCCGCCAATTTTAATATTACTTCCGCGAGTCTCGGAGGAACAAAGTTTTGAAGTAAATTTTTTAATAACTTATTGGGTTCGCTTTTAAAGTTATCTTGCAGTTTCCGGTCCAAGGCGGCAAAATCCTCTTCCGGGAAGTAATCAATCGCGAACGTTATTTCCGGGCTTTTTTCCCGGGCGATTAGCCGGCTTAAATTTAAGATTATTGGCCCGGAAATGCCGTTATCAGTAAAAATTATATCGCCGGCTAAAGAATGAATTTTTTTATTATCTTTAAGCGCGCTTATTTTAACATTACTAAAACTTAATCCCTGCAGGCTTTTTATGAATTTATCTTTTAAAATAATCGGAGTTAGCGCCGGCAATGGCTCAATAACCGTATGCCCAAGCTCCCTCGCCCATTTGTAGCCGTCGCCGGTTGATCCGGTCTGAGGATAGGCTCGGCCGCCGGTCGCGATTATATAGGCGCTGGCGTTCATTTCAGTCCCGTCGCCAAGGATTATCCCGCTTATCAGGCGGCCTTTTTTTACTATCCGTTTTACTTCAGCGCCCGTTTTTATCGCCACTTTTGAATCTTTTAGATAACCGATTAAGGCGCTTAATATGTCTCGCGCTTTGTCGCTTTGCGGAAATACTTTTCCGCCCGGCTCAATTTTCAGTTTTATTCCGCGGCGCTCAAAAAAATCCATCGCGTCCTTAGCGCCGAATTGGTAAAGCGAGGAAAATAAAAATTTACCGTTTTTTCCAAACTGGCTAATAAATTCCCCGGGCTTATGCTTTTCGTTAGTAAGGTTACAGCGGCCGTGGCCGGTAATCAAAAGCTTTACTCCCAGGTTTCTATTTTTTTCAACTAGAAGCGTCCGGGCTTTAAGCTCCCCGGCTCGTCCGGCCGCCATCATTCCGGCCGGCCCGCCGCCGATTACTATTATGTCGTATCGCATGAAATTATTATATCACGGCTAAAACCAATATTAAAACCCCGCTTGACATTGACGTTGCGTCAAAGAAGAAGTAACCGGTAAAAAAATACAAACGATAATAATATATTGACAAACGATAAATGATGAATTAAAATAAAGCTATTAATAATTAAAGACTCTTCTTATGAAACGAGGATCAACAATGTTTCTTCAGGCAGTCATTATTCTCATCGGCATCGGCGCTTTTGGCCTTATGCTTTGGGAGCCTCGCGTTGAGGGCGTAAACGCACACGCCACCACGCTCTACGATATATATTTTGATGATCCCTTTTTGGCGTATATATACATCGGCTCCATTGCTTTTTTCGTGGCGCTTTTTCAAGCATTTAAACTGCTCCGGTACATAGGGCGGAACGAGGTATTTTCGGGAGGCGCCGTAAAAGCCTTAAGGACTATAAAATACTGCGCGATAATCATTGTCGCTTTTCTAGTGGGAGCCGAAGGATATATCAATGTTGTGGCGCGCAGAGTGGAGGAGGACATCGCGGGTGGCGTGATGATAGGTCTTGTTTTGATTTTTATTTCCATCGTAGTCGCTACTGCCGCGGCCGTTTTTGAAAGACTTTTGCAAAGCGCCGTAGATATTAAGTCTGAAAATGATTTAACTGTTTAAAAATATGGCAATTATAATCAATATTGACGTAATGCTCGCGAAAAGGAAAATGAGCGTTACTGAACTAACGGAAAAAGTCGGCATAACCATGGCTAATGTTTCCATACTGAAAAACGGAAAAGCCAAAGCGATTAGGCTTACGACCCTGGAAGCGATTTGCAAGGCTTTAAATTGCCAGCCCGGAGAATTACTGGAATACCAAAGCGACAAAAAAATCTAATCAATATTATTATGCTAAACATGACAAAAAGACAGATTATATGGGTTGTTATCGCGGGGCTTATATTGATAATCCCTCTGGCAATGCGGTTTACTAACGAAGTGCAGTGGAATGAAGCCATTGCTTATAGCGTCATACTGCTGGCCGCTGGCGGCGCTTATGAATTATGGCAATATCTAAAGACGCGAAGCAGTACGTACCGTTTTGCTTTTGGCATCGGGCTTGCGGGAGCCTTCCTCCTCTTTTGGGCGAACGGCGCCGTTGGTATTATCGGAAGCGAGAACAATCCCGCCAACTTGATGTATGGAGCCGTATTTACCGTCGGACTCATCGGTTCCCTTATCTCCCGCTTTAAGCCGCGCGGAATGGCGCGAACATTGTTTTCGGCAGCACTGGTTCAAATCCTAATCCCGATAATCGCGCTCTCTGTCTGGCCAGCCAAAGCCTCCTGGGGCGAGGCGGGCGTTATTGGCGTGTTCGCTATAAACGCGTTTTTCGCCATGCTATTCATCATATCGGCGCTGTTGTTTAGACGCGCGAACGCTACGGAATTGAGGTGAACCTGCGGGACGAGCAGGCAAACCGGCAGCTCAAGCATTAAATACCCGCCATGCGCATAAAATACTCTTGCCCTGTTATTACAAAAACCCCCGCCGCAATGGCGAGGTTTTTTATTGGCTCCGATTATACGCCGAAGCTCGAATTGAATTCAAAAAAAGATTTGAAACTATTTTATAAAAAGCTTTTAATAGCAAAAATTCCCCACGGGCAAAGCCCGGCTTTGGGCGATTTCAAATTCTTTATCCTGACACCGCTTGCCGCGACAAGGCGCTTTTGTAAAAAAATTACTCTGCCTGATGTTTTATCTTTACTTTCGGCAAATCGTTAGCCATATTTGATATCAATTCTATGGTCAAGCCGTTTTCGCCGTCTACTGATACAACCCGGCCAGCGCGATTAATAGGCATATTTTTACCATTTTGCTCGTTTGTCGAACTAGAGCCAATATCCCACGAAGCTTGGCCGCCATTAGCCGTAGTATTCATATTGCCGGCGCTGGTTTGCGTTGAACTTTTATAATTAGCCCCGACCCAAGCGCCGCTAACGGCAAAAGTATCTCCGGCTTTGGCGCCCAGCGGTATTCTTATTTTATATTTATAAAGGCCCTGTGTTTGATTGGCTCCCTCGGGCATAGCGATAGTGCCGCCCATAATACTCATAACGCCGCTGGTTTTTATTTCGGTCTTTACCTCATGGTCTATCTCCCAGACGCCTTCCCAGCCGTAGCCGCCGGAAGCTGGCTGAGTTAATTGGCCGGTAATATGCGCGCTTTCCGTGCCTTTTACGTTTATGCCCGATACGGAGGAATTAATCGGCAATTGCAGGGTTTCATCAAGATAATATTCCGAGCATTGCAAAGTAATGGTTTTATCCCAGGGCCCATGCCGGTAAGTTTCTTGCCCCTTATTATCCAAGTCATCCGGCAAGGTGCCGAATTCAAAAAATTTTTCCGTAAAATCGGTACCAGCACAATTTTTATTTTTACTGCCGGGTGTAATTTTTAACGCGTATTCTCCGGAGTGCAAATTAAGCTCAAATTTTCCATCTTTATCCGTAGTGGCCTTTTTTTGTGCGGTGCTATAGTTTTGTTTGTTGGCAACCAGATTAACCCCCTCGAGCGGTTTATTCTTTTGATTTACCACCGCACCTTTTATTTCCACGCTTTCTTCATGATCTCTTTGCCATAATACATCTGCATTAACGAAATAGCTAACATAGCGCGTCTGCTCATTATTCCAGGACTGTTCGCGCTCCTTAGAAATACTGGCGTGGCGTACCGGGGGAATATTACTAGGATTTTTTATGCAATCGTGAGACTCTTCACGTTCGCTAAAAGGCCGTGAATAATCTTCCATTTTTTCTCCATCCTTCATTTCAATCAGTTCCTCGTCAACGATGATTATTATACCGCAGGTATCGGCCGGAACTTCTTTGGTTAATCTTTGCAAATCATTATTGATTTCCCCGACCTCTTCAGGACTAAAATAATATATCAGCGGGGCGCGCACGGCTAAAATTGAAAACGAGGTTAGGCTGGCAGTTACTACATGTTGGTCAGTATTTACCGTACTAGGCACGAACGACCAGAAACCGTTCTTGCCGTTACTGTGCCACTTAAACAGGCGCAAAGACGATTCCGGAATTCCTTTGCCTATTTCAGCCGGGTTATAAGTAAACTCTACGGCTACGGGCTTATTATCATCTTTTAATCGTTCTATTTTATAGGCTTGGCCGATAACCGGGGAAAGCGCGGCTTGATTCCATTCCGGCGCAGTTACTTCGGCAATGCTTAACTTGCCGGCGTTGCGGTTAGCGGTTACTTGCCCCACGGTTTGCGAACCTGACATTTTTTTACTAAGCTCTTCTTTTAATACTCCTAAAAATTCCGATCCGATAAAAGATCTTAATGATATTAATAAAAAAAATCCCGCCGCCGTAACAATTATTAAAATTATGAGGCTAATTTTTTTCAGCTTAGTCATATAAATTATTAAAAAAAATAACTAAATTTAAGCTTTTCCGAACTGCTCAATTAAATTATTTCTCCGCTATAACAAGAACTACGCTTATTTTATCTCCACTCTTATTCATAAATATTGAAGCTGTGCGCTTATCTTTTTCGGCTATCACATTCGCGGAATCGCCGTAATTCATTATTCCGGTAATCAGCCAGCCGGTGGCTTTTAATTTTTCTTGATATATAGTAAACGCTTCTTTTATGCTCGCGGTGGAGTCAATAGAAAGCGTAATGCTTTTATCAGCCTGGTTGGAAAATGCAGTAATTATTTTACCCTCAATGACATAAACATCGTCGGGGAAATATGCCGGCAATTTTACATTATCGCCGGATTCAATCTTACCCAGACTACCTTCAATTTTTATACTGCCGTTATTTATGTCAACATTAGCTTGGCCTCCCGTTTGGTTTTCTATATTTTTTTCAGCCGCTTTTTCGCCCGCTATCTCCGAAGCGCTTTTGCCGCAACCGCCAAGGATTAAAATAAACAACGGTAAAATCAACAAAAAACTAAAAAGCTTACTATTTTTTATCATAATAGTTAGTTTCAAGCATTTTTTTTACATAGCCCACTCTTTTTTCTTTCATTGCCAAGTTATCAAACTTTTCACCCTTCAATAACCATTTTTCAATTAAAGCCGTCTCCAAGCTATTGAATTGAATATCGGGGAAAGTAAAATAATATTCACATAAACCCGCCCAATACTCTCCAACTTTGTAAAATAATTGTTTCTGCTGGTCTGGATTATTTATCGAATCTACATATCCTAACACATCTCTAAACGACCCTTCCATAAGAAATGATTGTGTTACCTCCTGCAAAAACTCTATTCTTTCCTCTGGCGTTAAATTGTCAGTATGGGCCCAATCATTCATATGACCAAGCTCATGACTAAAAAACCAATCCGCAGTCCCTATTATGTCTTTCTTTTTTGAGTGGCCCTCTAAACTTTTGAAAAATGTTATTTCATTGCTTAATATATTCGTTCCAGCCGCCATCATCTGTCCTGATATATTATAATCCCCTACATTCTGCTTAGACTTGGATATATAAGCAACTCTGGAAACTTCATTTAAAGCGTTCTTTGGATATGTCTCATCCCACATTTCTTTTAGATCTTCATTAAAAATGCCCAAAGATTCAAATCCTTCTACTTTTAACGGCCCTTTTTCTTTTTCCCGATTTTCTCTTGCTCCTTCATCCGCCGTTTTAAGAAAGCCTACAATGTTAACTGAATATTTTTCGCACAACTCCTTAAGCCTATATTCCATTTCCAGCTGCTTGATTTCATTATCTTCTCCCGTATATTCAATAAATTTACCTATATGGTTTTCATTAAAATAAATTTTTGAGTCAAGAACCGGATCGGCGGAAAGAGTAACTAAGCCGGTAGCAATAAAAATACTCAACGCTTTCCGTATTTTTGCTGTCCACTTTTCTTTTTTATTTTCATTTTTAGCAGTCTTAGATTCTATTTCTTGGTATTGCTCCAAGGGATTATCTAATATTTCTTTCATATATTCCTGAGTTATTATCTATTCTAAGAGTATCCAACTATTCATCAAGTGTCAATTTTTTACTTAGGTTCTAACTCCTTCCCTGGGTACAAAAAATCAAGGCCAATGTTAGCCTTGATTTTTATTGGCTCCGATTTTACGCCGAAGCTCAAATTGAATTTAAAAAAAAGGTTTAAAACTATTTTATAAAAAGCTTTTAAAAGCGCCCGCAGCCCCCGCTTTTAAAAGCAATGATTTCCCCGCGGGCAAAGCCCGCTCCGCTCCGCATCTGCGGGGCAATTTGGCGGCAAATTCTTTTTTATTCATATCTACTTTTGAAACTAAAATTATAAATCAATGATTGATGACCGGGCAACCTCTTGCGCTTAACATATCATCAAACTCTTTTTGGAATAAAAATATCGCGCTTTTTCTTTCTTCTTTATAAAAAGAATTTACGAAGGGGCCTAAATCCCAACTTGCATATTCAGGGGTTGAAAACTTACTTTCCATAAATTTTTTAATGCCCACGGTTTGTATTATTTGAACAATTTCCTCAAATTCATGAATACCACATATAGAATAAGGCATTTCTTCCAACCATTTAAGAGGCAGTCCATTTTGATTAAATTTTTCTTTAACTTTTTTATTTATTTCTTGACTAATTGGGTCAGGAAATGAATACCACTCCTCTAATGTCAAAATAATTGGATAAATTTTCCTTTTTTCGTCATACGAAAAACTTGGGTATTGTTTATCAATATGATCTTTTATGGTTTTATAAACCTGAGCTATTGCATCAGAAATTTTTTCTAGTTCTTTATCTAAAAATTCTGTATTATTTAATTCTATTTTTGCCGGTACTATTAACCTTTTTGTCTTACATTCAATAAATAGGGCGGCGTCTTTTTCATCTAATATCCAATCAACCGTATTCTTTTTATTTTTCTTTGAACCATAATATTCTTCGGGGTAAATAGTCATTTTCTTATTAGCTTTATTTAAAACGTCCCCAACATATTTTTTAAAAGCATATCCGAAAGGATTATCAAAATCTTTTTCACGGCAAATTTCATAATATATTCCGCTGGTAAATCGCCAATACAATAAAGTGGTCAAAGGACAAAAATATGTATTATCTCCTTTAAATTTATTTTTTATTATCGGATATAATCTCAATATGTAAGTATTATAGGCAAATTTTTCATCAACAGTATGCTCTTTTTGTATAATTTTTTTAAAATCATCTAGTTCAACTGAAATCATATCAAATAATTTTTTTACCTCATTATTAGCTATACCTTTTATATTCGTGCTGAATGGTTCTTTAATAATAAAATTTTTCTGAAAATGGCCAAGCAACGACGTTCCCATTAAAAATAAATTCTCGTAGTGAATGCCGACTTTGTTATATAGTATTTTATCAATGTCCGTTTCATTAAAAATTCTATAATATCTATAAAAGTACATGAGATTTATATTCAGTTGCCACGGAAACTGTCTATGGGCTAGCCTAAAAAATTCTTTTAAAACATTATTCTTGTTGACAGAAATCAATTTATTTTCAATATCCTTTATTTTGTTTATAGCACCTATAAAATAATTCCATTTTCTTAATGTTTTTAATCCTCTTTCAATATCTTGAGAATTAATTATAATCTCTCGTAATAAAAGTTCTAATTCCCATTGATAGATCTTTTTTTCAGGTAAAGATTTTGCATTAATAAATTCTGGTATGGTCTCGATATCAGAAGGAAATGAATTTCCAAATTGCAAATGGTTTGAATAAGCCCATATCACATAAAATGATTCATTTATGCTAAGTTTTCCTAAATGATTTTTCAGCGGTTTGTATAATGAATAATTATCCATAATTAATTATAAAATATTTTTGACTTCGGTAAATTTTCGGTATATACTATAAATATAACATGTGGATAAATAATGTCAAACACTATGCAAACTTTAACTAAAAGGCAAAAACAAATTTTAGACTTCATTGCTGAATATATTAAAAAAAGTGGTATATCCCCTACTTACGAAGAAATAAAGAAACGATTTAAACTTTCCGCGCTTTCTACGGTGCATCAACATGTTGAAGCGTTGATAAATAAAGATTATTTAATAAAAAATGAAAACTCATCAAGGGGTATAGAAATTAAGAAAACAATAGATGACTTTATCCAAATTCCATTAAAAGGCACAATAGCCGCTGGGCAACCAATTGAAGCGATAGAAGAAAGAGAAACAATCGCCGTGCCTAAAATTAACTTACCAAAATCAGCCGATCTTTTTGCCTTGCGCGTAAGCGGTAGCAGTATGATCGGAGAAAACATTAACGATGGAGACATCGTAATAATTAAAAGTCAAACCACGGCGGTTAACGGACAAAAAATTGTAGCGTTAATTGATAATAGCGAAGCAACGCTAAAAAAAATCTATAAAGAAAAAGGTAGGATTCGTTTACAGCCGGCGAATTTAAGAATAAGCCCGATATATGTTAAACCGGAAAATTTAATGATTCAAGGAATTGTAATTGATGTCATTAAAAATGTAACGCCCGAATTACAGACAGAAAAAAAACAAACAATACAATATAAAAATTTACCATTAAATCAAATCATTTGTGGCGATGTTATAAACGAAATAAAAAAACTTCCTGACGAAAGTTGCGATGTCGTCGTCGCTGATCCGCCCTACAACATAGGCAAAGATTTCGGTAATAATCACGACAAAAGAGAATTAAAAGAATATATCGCTTGGTGTAATGAATGGATAAATGAATGTATTCGCGTAATGAAGCCAAACGGAACAATATTTATTTACGGCTTTAGCGAAATTTTGGCTTATCTATCAGTAGAAATTTCTTTACCGAAAAGATGGCTCATCTGGCATTATACTAATAAAAATGTCGCTTCTTTAAATTTTTGGCAAAGAAGCCATGAGGCAATTATTTGCGCCTGGAAACAACAACCAATTTTTAATAGAGATGAAGTTAGAGAACCATACACCGAAGGATTTTTAAATGGGGCCGCGGGTAAAATAAGAGCGGCTACCGCCGGTCGTTTTAGCAGTAGCGGAAAAGAAACAGTTTATAATGCTCATGAGAACGGCGCGCTCCCTAGAGATGTATTAAAAATTCCCGCTCTGGCCGGAGGAGCTGGAATGTCTGAAAGATATTTTTTATGCAAAGATTGTAATAATATTTATTCGCCAAAAGAACTCAAAAAACATCAGGATCATAATATTATAAAGCATCCCACCCAAAAACCGCTGGAGTTATCGCGAAAATTAATTCAATCCGCAATGCCACAAAAAAATGGCATCGTGTTGGTGCCATTTGTTGGTTCTGGTTCTGAATGTATTGCCGCGAAAGAATTAGGACAATCTTTTATTGGTTTTGAGATAAATCCTGAATATATTAAAATCGCTAACCATATACTAAATAATACAAAATATATTCCAAAATTATTTTAAACTTTTGTCTATTTCTTTCTTTTTGCTTACAAAAATGTAAGGAGTAAAAACTACAAAACCGTTGCTAAATGCCTTTATTCGCTTGTCTTCTAAAAATCTCAAATATGGTATTCTAAATTCTCCCTTTTTTGTTTTTGGGTCAGATAAACAAGCAGGCACTTCATACTTTATGTCAATATTTTCCCCTTCTGTCTTCTTTTTTCTTGGAAGCGGAACCCTGCTCATTACTCCGCTAAAACTCGTTTTTTTAACCTGATAATTTAAAATATCGTCTCTATACTTAACTCTTATATCGGCTCCCAAAGAGTCTAATTCTCTTGACATGCTTACGGTTCCTTTGCCAAAGACAGACTCGGCAACATATCCGCCATGGATTTGGGTTATTAACCCAGCCCAGGTCCTGTAAGTCCTTGCTTCTATTCCGCGATAGAAACAATTTTTACACATTGTTGTTTTCTTTCTAAATTTCTCGAGTAACTCCTTTTTTTCTTCTGAATATCTCTTATAAAATTTTTCAAAGGAAATAAATTTATTTTCCTCCCAATAGACTTTATATAAAAGATTAATTGCTTGTATATCTTTAGGCAAATCCATCTCAACAATTTTAATGCTACTATATTTTTTCCTATAGTCTTTTAAGGGCACTGTTTGTAAAAAACTATCAAATCTTTCTAAATGCATATAACTAAAAAAATTAATGACATTTCCATAATTTTCTCAAATTCTATAGCTTATTACATTTTTTATGGACTCTCTTCATTTCTTCCACCCAAAAAACCATTTTCTCCTGCTCGGTTAATCCGTGCTTAATTCTGCCCCATTTTTCGGCTAAAACATAAAATCCGTGGTAAGGGCCATTTGCTTCCTTACTTACCGCAAAAGAGGAAATCATATAATCCTCACCACTTATAATATTTGCGGATTCTAGCAACTCACTACCCTTACTCCTATCAACCACTTTACCGTGATCAAGCCCAACCATTTTATATAATTCACCATAAAAAATTGGCTGATTTATTAAGGCTCGTTCTTTCAAAATTGAATAGACCCTATCCGCCAATTCGCTTGATTGCATGTTAGTCAAACTTAATTATTAACTTTTTATTTTATTTTTAGTTACTTCCCTGTTTAAGCAATATGACAGGGAGGGGTCGCTTAGAACTTTTCTTATCTGGCTCCCGGGGTCGGATTCGAACCGACGACCAACTCGTTAACAGCGAGCTGCGCTACCGCTGCGCTACCCGGGAATAAAAAAATGCCTGTTTGGCACTAACCATATATTAATAAATACCCGCCTAAAAGTCAATAATTAATTAAAGGGGAGAGATTTTAGCCTCTCCCCTTCTCTGCTTTCAATAATCTTTTTAGGCAAAGGAGCTACTGGCCGGAATTGGAATTATCGGAATTTTCTTGCGTATTACTGTCATCGTTCTGATTGCCATCCGCGCTTGACTGTTCCGGCAACATAACTATCGCCTGGGCGGTTATGGCCGCGTTCCTTTTATTGGCTACTCCCCTAATCCTGATTCTTCTTCCTGAAACCAGATCGGAAAAATTAATTGTTGTGAGCGTAACAGATTTGGCGTCTTCAGTATTGGCAACTGTCCGCTCGTACACTTTTCCGTCTTTGGCTAAGGTGACAGTAAACTCTTTTTTATTATTACCGTAAACAGCGGTGAGGGTATTGTTCGTTGTGTTGACGCTGTTGATTTTCGCCACCCGGGTCGCGACACCTAATTTCTGGATGGAATTATCCCGGATCATTTTCGCGTCCAGCTGGCCGGTTGTTTCGTTTAAACGGCCTAAGACCTGGACTGTATCGCCTTCGGTAAATTCGCCTAAAAGACACTTGCCCATGAATTTCCGGCGAAGCTGAGTTTTCTCGTCAACCAGCACTTCCAATTTTTCGCCCGGTTCGCCGATTAAATTATTGACATCGCCTTTTTGGTAAAACTTATTGGCTAAAATTTCTATTACCATTACCCCGCCCGTCACGGACAAATCATCCGGCAGACTAACGATTTTTCCCGGCACTACCCAGCGACTTACTTTCATGAATAAGGTCTCCCCGCGGCGCAGAACCACGAGCGTCTTCGCGTCCCAGGTAAGACCGTTTCCGTCATTATCTTCGGTAATTCTCGCCCTGATCCGGTCGCCTGTTTTTAAGTCCGTAATAGCCGCCGGATTTTTTAAGCCGGCCACCATTTTCGCGCCGGAAACGTCAAGCGTGTAAATCACTTTTCCGTAAATAACGTCCACCTCGTTTTTATCAGCTCGGATTTCCTTAATCCAGCCGTTCGCGCCTTTATAGCCTTTTTTCATGGCCAGATTCGCGATTTTTTTGGCGATTATTTCTCCGCTGTTTTTGTTTTTTAAAGCGCTGAACTTAAGCTGGTCGCCGGCAATCCAATCATCAAGCGACGTCTTTTGGCCAACGCCGTTGATAAGACTGGTCGCCCGGCTTATTTCCAGGGTCTCATCGGTTGTGCCGCCCGCTCCGTCCGGCAGGCGAACGACAACGGTCGTGCTTTCGGCAGTCGTGTTGCCGATTTCAATCATAGCGCCGGTTGTTTCAAGGGCTTCGGTTTGTTCGGTAGCGGCGTTATTTGTCGCCTCAACGGTAAGCCCGGTATCTTCGGCTGTAACTTCAACCGAGACGGACGAGTCGTCGCCAGCAGTTGAAATAAGATTTTCCTCGCCCATTACTGGCGCGGGGTAAGAAGAAAGGAGAGTCGCTACCATGAGTAGCGAAAGCATGGGGAATCTTCGCATGGTATTATTCAATTAATTTTAAAAATCCTGTAATTTTTTTATCTGAGCGTGCCGCCGGATCCGCTCCAGGGCTTTGGCTTCAATCTGACGGATCCGCTCCCGGGTAACGTCAAACTCCTGGCCGACTTCTTCTAAAGTATGGGTAACGCCGTCCGCCAATCCGAAGCGCATTTCTAAAATTTTCTGCTCTCTGGCGGAAAGATCCGAAATAACCTGCTTAACATAATCTTTTAAGAGGCTCAAAGCCGCGGTCCGATCCGGAGTTACGTTTTTTACGTCTTCAATAAAATCCTCTAAAGTTGAATCGTCTTCATCTTCGCCCACGCTCGTCCCCAAGGATACTGTATCCTGGGAGATTTTTATTATATGCCGCACCTTGTCAATTTCCTCGTTCATTTCGGCGGCGATTTCTTCGGGCAAAGGTTCGCGCCCGAGATCCTGGATTAACTGCCGCTCTATCTGCTGGAACCGGTTAATAGTCTCAACCATATGGACCGGTATGCGAATCGTCCGCGACTGGTCGGCTAAAGCCCGGGTAATCGCCTGCCTGATCCACCAGGTGGCGTAGGTAGAAAATTTGTAGCCTTTGCGGTACTCAAATTTTTCCACCGCTCGAAAAAGGCCGATATTTCCCTCCTGGATTAAATCCAAAAGCGAAAGTCCTTTGGCGCCGACGAATTTCTTGGCAATGGAAACAACGAGCCTTAAGTTCGCTTCTATGAGCCGGCGCTCGGCTTCCTTTTCGCCTTTTTCCTTGCGCTTGGAAAGCTCAACCTCCTCTTCCTGGGTGAGTAGCGGCACTTTGCCGATTTCCTTAAGGTACATCTGGATTGAATCAACGCTGTGGAGTCCGGCCAGGTCAATCTTTAATTTTTCTTCGGCTTTTATTTCTTTTTCGGTTTTTTTCGGCCCGACCTCAAGAAATCCCCTTGGCGATTCAACGATGCGGATGCCGTTTTTCTGCAATAATTCCAGAAAAAGTTCAAAATCAAAAACATATTCCTCAATTTCAGGAAAAACATAAATCAGCTCGGTCTCGGTTACGAATCCGCGCATCCGGCCTTTTTCTATGAGCTTTTTCATGTCATCCGTTCCGGGAAACTTTATCGGTAAAACCTCAATCACCCTTTTTTTTATCACCGGCTTCGTTGTCCGGGAAAATAATTTTTTTATGTTTCCAGGCTTAAACGGCTTTTTCTTAGCCGGCCGAAAAACAGCCTTCTTTTTTTGAGGTTTATTGTTAACGGCCTTCTTCAAAATTTTTTTAACTTTTTTGAAGTTGTTTTTTTTCTTTGCCATTTTTTTTTAAATATCAATCGCTCGCGTCCATTCCCTTTTTTTCGTCAACGAGCTCGCTGAATTCTTTAAGGAGTGACGCCATCTCATTTTCTTTTTCAGTAAAATCATCCGGCTCAGCTTCGGCGGCGCTAATTAGCTTTTCAATTTCCTTAAGCCGTCCGGCAAGATAATTTTTTTTCAGCTCAATTGATATCCGGAGTATTTCCTTTCCGGCGTCGTCAATTCCTAAATGATAACAATCCCTCTCGCCTAAAAGGGATAAAAAATCAAGACTATCGCATGTTTCACCGCCGTCGCGATCCCGGATCCAGCATTTAAAATCCTCGTAAAAAATTTTACTGAGGTTCTCCGGGTCTGCTTCAAAGATTAGTTCTTTTCCAATATTATTATAATAAAAAATCAGGTTGCTGTAAATAGGCTTGGAACTCCGCGCCAGGCAGTCAAGACTTACGTTGCCGACGGCGTGCGGAAGGTGCGACGGAAACCTTAAAAGCAAAGCTAAAAAAATATCTGACAAGAGTTCTTCGCGGGTCTGTCTTGGCTTCCGGCCGGCCGAAAGAACTCCCTTTTCTTCAATTTTCCCGGCCTGTCTTAGAGTATTACCCGAAAGCGGCCTTTTTTCTTCGCGGGATTTTTGTTTTTCCCTTATTTTAGCTAATGTTTCCCTTAAAATATTTTCCGGAACGTCAATTTTCTGCCCGAGTTTTCTTAGCCAGAAATCTTCTTCAATCCTATTTTCCAGGCGCGATATTACGCCGATAAGTTTAGCGGCGGCTTCGCGCTTTTCGTCAATTTTATCCGGATCCAGGCGGGAAAAGGTCTGGTCAAAAAAATACTGCATAATCGGTTTGGCGTTGGCAATCGCGCCAGTCCACTCGCCCGGATCTTTTTTTATGCATTCATCCGGATCTTTTCCTAAAGGCACCTCTATGACCGAAATGTTCATGCCGGCCGCCATAGCTTCCCCTGCTCCGCGCTCGGCCGCCATCTCGCCCGCCGCGTCAGAATCAAAAGCCAGAGCGATATTCGGGGTGTATCTTTTTATGAGCTTTACCTGCTCTTCAGTAAGAGCCGTTCCGGACGAGGCAATAGTGTTTTGAAAACCGGCCTGATGGGAAGTAATGACATCCATCTGCCCTTCGGTAATGATGGCCAAGTTTTTCTTTTTTATTTCCATCTTGGCCTTATGGAGCCCGAAAAGGATTTTTGACTTGTCATAAACCAGCGTTGCCGGACTGTTGATGTATTTTCCCATTACCTCGGTTTTTTCTTTTTCCGGACTTACCCGGGCGGAAAATCCGGCGACATTGCCGTTCAAATTTTTTATGGGAAACATGATCCGGCCGCGGAACCGGTCGTAAAAACCGCCGCCTTTGTCTTTCCGCACCGCCATGCCGGCCATGAATATTTCATTTTCCTCATAACCTCTCTTTTTCAGGAAAAGAAACAGCCGATCCCATGAATCAAAACTGTAGCCGATTTTCCAATCTTCCAAAGTTTCTTTTTTCAATCCCCGGTTTTTTAAATATTCGCGAGCCGGTTCGGCTTCCGGGCGGCTCATAAGCGCCTCATGGTAAAATTCGGCCGAGATTTCAAGGATGTCTAAGAGCCGGTTCCGTTTAGACTCAATTTTTGAATCAGTCTTCTTTAAAACTACGCCCGCCCGGGGAGCGAGCGCCCGAAGGGTTTCAACAAAGCTTAGCCCCTCCATTTCCATGACAAAAGAAAGGACATCGCCGCCCTTGCCGCAACCAAAGCAATGCCAAATCTGCTTTTCCGAAGAAACCATGAATGAAGGCGACTTTTCGTTATGAAACGGGCAATTGGCGCGAAAATTCATCCCGGCTGGCCGGAGCGGTATATATTCGCGGATGACATCCACGATATCCAATTTTGATTTTATCTCCTCAGAAGGCTGCATGTAATGGTTAATTAGTTGATTGGTTAATTAGTAATTCCTAATTAACCAATCAACCATTCAACTAACTAAATGTTTTTCTCCACCATCCCTTTTCCCTGACCGGAATTGGGTCAGGCGCAGCCCGTTCCGCGTTAAGCAATAAATTTTTTATCCGCTCCATTTCTCCGGAAACGACCGATCCGCCGTATTCGGCGTTATGGGCGCGCGCTCCGGCGTAGCTCGCCTGCTTTTGGTCAAGATGGAGATTAAATGACACGCTCTCGCCTTCCCGCTCAGCGTACATATGCAGTCTCGGGTAAAACCCGGCTCCTAACCTCCGGACAAAGCTTTTTGTCCCCCGCCTCCGATCCTCAATATAGCCGTAACCGGCTCTTCTTAAAAATTGCTCGGGATTGGCCGGCAATTGGCTCATTTTTACGGTTAATTTCATAATAAAGGGCGATTTAATTGGAAGTCTTAAAGTAAATACATCATAGTCTAAAAACCGCTCCGCGTCAAAGCCGAAAAATGGAAAAAATCGCTTGCCGAAAAACGAAAAATAATGCTAATATACTGTTAAGTTTAATCTACTTAACTCCTCGCGCAAATACTATGGTTGCTATATATTCCCTTGCCGCGGTTTTTATCGTCTCTCTCATATCCTTTGTGGGAGTAATTTCACTCGCCCTTCAGCCGGAAAAACTAAAAAAAGCCGTAATGCTTCTCGTAAGCCTTTCGGCCGGAACCATGCTCGGCGGCGCGGTTCTTCACCTCCTTCCCGAAGCGCTTTCTGAAAACAGCGGTTCAACCATCCCCTGGTTTTGGTTTTTAGGCGGGATAATTATTTTTTTCATCCTGGAGCGGCTGGTTTGCTGGCGCCATTGCCATATCCCGACTTCTCCGGCTCACCCGCACCATCTCGGGATCATGAACCTGGTTGGCGACGGCCTCCATAATTTTATTGACGGCATGGTAATCGCCGGATCGTTTTTAATAAGTTTTCCCTTGGGGATCGTTACAACAGTCGCCGTTATCGCCCATGAGATTCCGCAGGAAATCGGCGACTTTGGCGTGCTTATCTACGCCGGATATAACCGAACCAAAGCGATTGCCCTTAACTTCCTTACCGCCCTTTCCGCTGTTCTCGGCGCGATGGTCGTCTTAATCGTCGGCATCCGGCCGGAAGAAGTTTCCGCGAGTCTCCTGCCGCTCGCGGCCGGCGGATTTATTTATATCGCCATGGCCGACCTTCTTCCCGAACTTAGAAAAGACGCCGACCCGCTAAAATCCTTAAAACAGTTTTTATTCATCATGATCGGGATATCCCTCATGTACGCTTTGAAATTTTTGGAGCATTAAAATAACCACATACGCCATTAAGCAAAAAACCTTTCCAAACGGGAAAGTTTTTTAATGCGGCATTTTTTTGGCATCAGGACATGTTCTTAATACAACCGCTCAACCTCCCGCTGGTATTTATTCTCAATCACGCTTCTCCGGACTTTCAGGGTCGGCGTCAATTCTCCGGCTTCAACTGTAAAGGAATTTCCGATTATGGCGAATTTTTTTATCCGCTCATGGGACATGAGAAGATTATTTATTTCTTCCATCTCGTCCGCCAGGCATTTTTTCAGGTCGCAGTCCGCTCCGAACTTTTCTTTGATCCGATCAAGTTCAGGGACAATAAGGCAGGCTAAATAAGGTTTTTTATGGCCAACTACGAGGCATTGGGCGACCAGGGGATTTAAGTTTATTATGGCCTCCACCTTTTCCGGACTGATATTCTTGCCGTTAGTCGTAACTATCATTTCCTTTTTTCGCCCGATTACGGTTAAAAAATTTTCCCTATCCAGGAAGCCTAAGTCGCCGGTCTTAAACCAGCCATCTTCAATAATATGGACGCGGGTCATCTCCTCCTTATTCCAGTAGCCGGCCATGACATTCTTCCCCCGAACGAAAATTTCCTTATCCAAAGCGATTTTTACTTCCACTCCCGGAAGCGGCCGACCGACCGATCCGGTCATCGGCTCTTCCAGCGTATTCATGGCCACGATTGGCGAGGTTTCGGTTAAACCGTAGCCTTCAACGATATTAACGCCGATTTTCCGGAAAAATTTTATTATCCGTTCGTTAATGGCAGCCCCTCCGGAAATGGCAAACCTCAAGCGTCCGCCAAAGCTTTTTCTTATCTTCGCGTAAAGGAATTTATCGGCGAGCGCCTTAACAAAAGCCGGACTTTTTTTATTAAGCGAATAATAAAAAAACTTTTTAACCAAAGGATTGCTCTTTTCCAGCTTGGCGCGTATCTTCTCGTAGCTGTTCTCAAATATTTTCGGCACGCCGGTAAAAATAGTCGGCCTGACTTCCGAAAAACTGCGGGCGAGTTCCTTAATGCTCGGCGCGTAAGCGATTCCCGCGCCGGAAAAAATCGGGACATAATTTCCGGCCAGCCGTTCAAGAACGTGAGATAAAGGCAGGAAAGACAAAAATACGTCCCGCGGAAAAATTTTTATTTTTTCCATGGCTCCGAGAGCGTTGGATAAAAAGTTTTCATTGGTAAGCATGACGCCTTTGGGGTCGCCAGTCGTTCCGGATGTATATATGAGGCTGGAGATTTCTCCGGCAACAGCCGGTTCGTCCGGGTTTTCTTCTAGAAACAAATTGTCAAAATCCAGATACTCTTTCCCGATCTCTTCCCTTAATCCAACGGCTTCCGCGCCATTGCCGTCTGCGCCCCGCCTTATCACCGCCACCTTAGAACCCCGGGCGATTTCACTTATGGTTTCCGTGTTATTTTTTAAAACTTTTTCCGAAACAATAAAAAAACCGCTCATGGAATCTTTTACGATATATTCTATGAACGGTTTGTTGGCGGTTATGTGAATCGGGACGCTTATGGCGCCGATTTTATTTAACGCGAGGTCAATCATGAGCCACTCCGGGCAATTTTCGCTCATGATTGCCGCCCGATCCCCTTTTTTAATTCCCTCTTTCTTAAAACCTCCGGCCAGCAAGTCAACTTTGCGAAGAAATTTACCGTAGCTTAAAGAATGCCAGCGATTATTCCGCTTCCAAAACACAATCGGCCGCCTTTTATATTTTTCGGCCGCTTCCCTGAATTGCAGGTAAATAGTCCGCATATCCGTAATCTTACAACAAACCCGGCTAGAAATCAACTAATCTTACCAAAAACAAGCATAAAATATTCCATACCTTCCTTACCCGACAATCCTCTGCCAAAGATTAATAAAAGCTTCCCTGAAATTAAGAACATCCCTGAAAGTTACCAAAACCACTAAAATCATGAGAAGAATAAAGCCGATATTATGGATTACGGCTTCTACCTCGCGCCTTACCGGACTGCCTTTAATCCGCTCAATAATAAGGAAAAGCACCCGGCCGCCGTCTAAAGCCGGAATTGGAAGAAAATTAACAACCGCCAGATTGACCGAAAGAAGAGCCGTAAACTGCAAAAGATAAATAAATCCCATCCGCGCCACCTGTCCGGTTAAAACCGCTATGCCGACCGGGCCGGCTAAGTCGCCGGACACGCCCTGGCCCATGATAAGGGATTTAATGAGGCCGTAAAAGGCCGCGATTATGACCCAGATAAGAGTTAAGGCGCTCGCTATCCCTTTCCAGATCGCGATGTACCAAGGATATTTTACCAGTCCGGTTTCAGCGATGCCGATGCCGATGCCGGCTTTGCCGGTTTCTTTTATCGTCTCGGGAATCAAAACTTTTTCCAAAGTCTCGCCGGAGCGTTGAATTTTATAGCTAAGCTCTTTTCCCGCCCGGGCGCCGACATAATCCTGTAAATCCTCAATTTTTAAAAACGCGTTGCCGTCAACGCTTTCAATTATATCGCCGGTTTGAAGTCCGGCCTCGGCCGCCGGCGAACCAGAAATAACGTCCACTACCTGGATTTTCTCCTCGCTTACCCGGGCGGATTTTCCAAGGCTCTCGTCAATCACCCCGGGCAGTCCGACCATAAAACCGATTGAAAGCAGAGCCGCCGCTAAAACTACGTTCATAACTACTCCGGCGGAAATGATCAGCACCCTCTGCCAGATTTTTTTCATGAAAAAACTGTCCTCGTCTTCGGTAAGCGCTTTAGATTCCCCGAGGATGGAGCCGTCTGACGGCCCGAGCTCGCCTTTAATCCGGACAAAACCGCCCATGGGAATATAGTTTACCGAATAAATCGTATCAGCCGCGTCCGTCACCTCCTTATTGCCGATCACCCGCTTCCAGCGCCCGGAAATTGATTTATAAAAACCAAACGCCCGCGGCGGAAAACCGAATCCAAACTCCTCAGCCTTTACGCCGAATTTTCTCGCTACGAAAAAATGCCCGAATTCATGAACGAACACGAGAACGCTTAAAACCGCGATAAAAATCAATATAGTAAATAGCATAAATATAATTATATTGTCATTATATCTTTTTCCTTGCCATCCCTCAAAGCCTTCAGCTGTTCATTATAATCCCTGATCGCTTCGTCCAGCTCGGTAATGAACTTAAATTTATCATCTTCGGAAACTTCCTTTTTTTTAAAAGCCTCTTCAATGGAATTCTTTATATCATCCCTTGCCTGGCGGAGCGAAACCCGACCCTTTTCCATTTTTTCATTCAATTTTTTTACGAGCTCCCGGCGGTTCTCTTCGGTCATCATCGGGATGGATATCCGGAGCTTGTCGCCTTCGTTAACCACGCCGACTCCTAAATTCGCGTCAACGATTCCCTTTTCCGCTTCCTTTAGAACGCTTTTGTCCCAGGGAGTGATGGTCATGCTCCGGCCGTCGGCAACGGTTATGCTCGCGACGTTCTGGATCGGAGTTTTTACCCCGTAAGAATCAATCATCACGCCGTCCAAAAGCGACGGGTTAGCCCGGCCAGTCCGGAGGCTTGATATGTCTTTTTTAAAAAATTCAATCGCGTCTTTTAAGTCATTGTTTTTAGCCTGGATATACTTGTTCATATTATTCGTTTATTTTAATTAATAATGACGTTATGGCGGTAAAATATTGGCAATTTCGTGCGAGGACATGTATGCCGGAAACAATTAGTCCTTTCATGATAGCCCAAATTAACACTTAAACAAATTTTCAGCAAATACGCGTGCATTTCCGCAGTAGAAATTGTCAATGTTTTACCGCCGTGTTACCGTTTTCTAACCCCCAAATAAACAATATCCGGTCTTTCTGGATCAACCGCGAGCCGCCAGCCCAGCCGCGTAGTCGGCAATTTTTTTGAGGACCAGTTTTTTCCGCCGTCAATTGAATGGTAAAAAGTAGTATTAGTGACATAATACAATTCTTCGGCATTCTTGGGGTTTACGGCAATGGAATTAATCACAGTCTCTTCCTGCGGCGGAATCAGTTCAATATTGACCCAGGAATCGCCGTTGTCGGTTGATTTTAGGAATCCGTAACCATTAGCGAGAAAAACTGTTCCCGCGTCCGATTGGCTCCAGATTAAGTCCCGGAAACGCTTGTTATCCTTAAAATCTTTAAGCTCCGCTTCAAGGCTCTGCCATGATTCTCCGGAATCAAACGAACGGAAAATTCCCGCGTCCCTTGTTCCGGCAAAAATAATATCGGGATTATGGGGGTTGATTTTTATTTTTACCACGTCGCTTTCCAGCCGTCCTACGGTTCGCCAGGTTTTTCCCGCGTCAACGCTTTTTATCACTTCTCCCCGGCTGGTAGTAATAAAAATCCAGGCGCTTTCAACCGGATCAACGGCAATAGATCTGATTATTATTGCCGGATCATTGTCAAAATATGCCTGATCCCAAAAACGCCCGCAGTCAACCGATTTCATTACCCGGTTAGCTGAGGAAACATAGATGATGCATTTGTCGCCCGGGTCAACGGCGAGCGAATTAATAGCCGTTTTTCCAAGACGGCTGATAACCTGCCAGCTTTCACCCCGGTCATAACTGTAATAAACGCCGTTTTCCAGGCTCCCAAGATAAAGCGCCGCCGGGTCAGAAGGATCCATTTCCAAAACTCCAATATCTAGCGCCCGGATATCAAGCGATCTGCCTCCGGCGCTTAAGGCCAGAGTCTTCTGAGCCCAGATCGCTCCCTTATTCTCCGAGCGGAAAATCCCGCCGTCAATCGCCCCTCCGCCCGCGCCGGTATTAAAGCTTACGCTACAGCCGGTTAAGATGAACAAACCGCCCGTAAACGCCAGGAACTGAAGTATTTTCTTTTTTGTCAAAAACATAAAAAATAAATTTTTAATGTCTAAATTTTAAAAATTAAAAATTCTAAAACACATTTCACAAAACCTGAATTATATGTTTATAACAATCTCCTCCAAAACAATCTTCGGATTGACGTTGGCTCTTAAATAATCGCGAGCCTTGCCGACTTGTTCAAAAAAATTCATAATCTTTTCCAGGCTGTAAACTCTTCCGGCTGATTTTATGGCTTTTTCTTCAACTTCGTGACGGATTAAATCCGCCTGGCCGGTGGCTTCAAGAATAAGATCCCGAGCCGCCCCTTCCCAGATATCAAGGATTCGGCCGACCGAACGTACCGCCGCCTGGGCGCTTTCCTTTTTTCCGATCAGTTTTTCCGTAATATCCAGCCGCTCGTTTATATCCGCCGGTATCATTCTAAAAAAAGCGTTGGCCACGGCAAAGTAATCCTCGTAATAATCTTTTTCCATGAGCATTTTAACGGCTAAAGCCGGCCGGCCGAGCGCGAGGCGGGAAAAATTTTTCGCGTCGCTCCGTCCGGCTTTATGGCGGCTGATAAGAAAATCCTGAATCACTCCGGCCTTGACCGGGAAAAAATGGAGCGTCTGGCTTCTTGATATTATGGTCGGAAGAATCTTGTCCAAATCGGTTACGGTCATGATTATCACGGTTTTCTTCTTCGGCTCTTCCAGAGTTTTTAAAAGGGCGTTCGCGGCCTCAATGCTCAGGCTGTCCGCGTCTTTAATTATCCCGACCTTGTAATCCCCTAAAAACGATCCCATGCTCATCCTTCTGATGAACTCCCGGATCTGCTCTATAGAAATATTTTTCTTTTCCTCTTCTTTTTGGACTTCAAGCAAATCGCTGTGCGCCAGTCCGGTTCCGCACGATGGGCATTTGCCGCAAGGCAGTTTAACTGAAGTTTTTCCCAGGTTGTCGCAAAGCAGGGCTCTGGCGAAAAACCTGGCGGCCGTTCCTTTTCCGAGGTCGGCCGGCCCGCAAAAAATATAAGCGCCAGAAACATCGCCCTTTCTCGCGCTTTTTAAGAGATATTCCCCGGCCCGTTCATTGCCGATGAGCGGCCAGCCGCTTTGTTCCAGCTCGTCTTTCATGTGACTTTAGTCTAGCATTTAGAATCGCAATTTTCAACCCGTTGACAGTAAAATTTATACCCGCTACTATTAACAATAGATTAAATTCAGGAAAGTCCTGTGAAAATCAGGCGCTGTGCCGCAACTGTAAATCCCGCACCGTAGGGGCGGGAAAAGCCAGAATGCTGAATTTAATTATAATTTATTTTCCCCGAGCAGGGACAGCCTTTTTTAAAAGGCCAGGAATCCTTTTTAAGGATTTTTTATCCCGCTCGTAAGCGGGTTTTTTTATGAAACCAACTTTTAAAAACGGCCTGAAAACACTTTTTATCGCGGTATTTTTTATATCCCTGTTTTTTTTCTTTAAATCCATAGAAAAAAATCCGCTCCAAAGTGATCATCAACTTAATAGCCCGAATAAGGAAACAGCCGAAATATCAAAAAACGCGCCGTCAATAGAAGAAAGTAAAGAAGCTGATTCATTGGATATAAAAGACAGCGATCCGCTGGCCAGCGCCTTGCAACCTGATTTTGCCGCTAACAGCCAGCCAGACAAGGATGTTCTAATTAAAACTCCGGACAAAACCGGGACAAAAGCTGGACAGGTTATGGGTGATGTTGTTGAGGGAATAATTAAAAAAACAGACGAAGCGCCGGACGCTGATGAGCAAAAAATTTCGGAAGAAAAAAATATCAGTATTAATATTTATGTTGAAGATAAAAAATACGAAGCAGAGTTAGCGGAAGGAAATAATGTTTATGCTTTAATGGACAAACTAAGGACTCAAAACGCCTTAAATTTTAAGGCCAAAGAATATAGCGGCATGGGCTATTTTATTGAAGAAATAAACGGGCTGAAAAACAGCCCGCTAAAAGGCATGTTTTGGATTTACTATATTAATAACGCTCCGGCTAAAGCGGGAATCTCAAACTACTTCCCTAAAGCCGGCGACGTCATTGCCTGGAAATATGAAGAATCAAATTTTTAAAGGATTGATGATTTTGGCCGTTCTGGCGATTTTTTTCCCGCTCCCCGGAAAAGCGGAAGAAGAGAAAATCAGCATTCATCTCAAAGTAGCGGCCGGAGAAGAAATTGTTTACGATAATACGCTTGAAGTCTTGGCCTGCCCTGAGACCGCCGATAGCGCGACCAGCACCTTAAACGCCATGTGCGCGATTATGCAGTCAGGGCTGGAAAGCGACTGGAGTTATTGGGGTGAATCGGCTTTTCTTGACTCTCTCAGCGGCTACGCGAATAATAGCGGCGGCAACGGAATCTATTGGCAGTGGTTTTCTGACCTGGAATACGGACAAACTGCCTTAAACAGCCATATTTTAACCGAAGAAGAAGACTTGCTTTTGTCTTACGGCGTAAACCCTTTAAAACTGGAAATATCGGAAAGCGCCCCAAAAGTCAATGCCACTTCAACCATCAGCCTCTTTGAATTTGGGCTGGACGAAAACTGGATGCCGGTCTGGAATCCGGCCGCCGAAAGCGCTTTAAATATAAACGGCGCGGCATACAATAATCCAACCGGCAATTATGAACTTTTTATCAGCACTTCGTCTCCTTATATAATTTACGGTGAAAGGGCCGGCTGCATAAACAGCCGGAGCCTGACTATAACTCCCCTGCCTTTGGTTGTTGAAGAAGAACCGGAACAGGAGGAAGAAGAGGAAGAACAAAACCACGGATCTTCCGGAGGCGGCGGCAGTTATGGCGGAGGAACGGTTATTCCGCCCGCTCCTTCCAATATTGACAGTATAAAACTGGCAAATTTCTTATTGGCTAACCAGAAAGAAAACGGCTCCATGCCGAACATAATGATTACCGACTGGACAGCTATCGCTCTGGCGGCTGAGGGCGGTAATGCGGAAAAAATAAAAAAATATTTGCTTACCGATCCTCACCCGGGCAACTTGTTAACTGATTACGAACGCCGAGCCATGGCTTTGATGAGTCTGCGCGTTAACCCATACAACGGAACCAAAACCAACTATATAAGTAAAATCACTGAGCAATACGCCAACGGTCAATCCGGGGACGCGGAAAACTTTAATGATGATATCTTTGCGATTTTGATTTTAAGAAAAGCCGGTTACACTGCGGAAGATGCAATATTTACTGGCGCCCTGAGCCAGCTCCTCTCGGCTCAGAGGCAGGATAACGGCTGGGGGAGCGTTGATTTGACCGCCGCCGCGATTGAGGCGCTTTTATCGGTTAGAGCCAGAGAAGGCGCGGAGAACGCCATAACCCGAGCCAAACTTTATCTCAAAGAAAAGCAGGGGCAAGACGCCGGATTTGGCAACAGTTTTTCCACGAGCTGGGCGCTCCAGGCGATTTACGCTTTGGGAGAAAACGAAAACGATTGGAAAAAAAACGGGAAAACCCCGCTTGAATTTCTCACTAGCCTGCAGGATTCGGACGGCGGCCTTGATTCGCCGGCTACGGACAAAAATACCCGGGTCTGGGCCTCGGCTTACGCCCTGCCGGCCGGTCTGAAAAAAAGCTGGACTGATATTTTAATGGATTTTCCATTGCCGGCGGGCATGAATCCTGAAAACGAAAACAGCGGGACAAACTCTGAAAATATCAACGCTGAAAGCGAGCAGAGCGATAAAGACGATGATAAAGAAGGCAATGAAGATGAAGAGCCGCAAGTAGAAGAGGCTGATGAAGATTTGGAAAAAATGATTTTAGGAGAAAAAATCAGTAATCCCGGCGAGGATGAAACGGCTTTGGATAAAAAATTCCGGGATCAGGCTTTGCGACCGGGGCTTTCCGCCTACAGTCTGGCTTTTGGCCGCGCGCCGGAGAGCGAGGCTGATTGGGAGGATGTAATAAAAATCGCGAGCGGACGCTGGCCGGGTCGGAGAAACGAAGACCGGGAGGCCGCCGCGAAAAAAAAATTTCTAAAAATTTACCGGCATGAAGCCGATATGGACGATCCCCATGAAAACGCTTTTATTACGATCGCGGCTTACGGGCTTCTGCCCGCGAGAAAACTGAAAGACGAATCAGCGGCCCTGAAAAGCTTTATCGCGGTTTATGGCCGGACGCCGGAAAACTTGGAAGACTGGAACATAGTCCGCGCCATAGCCTATAGCGGCGCGAAAAGACGCTAATTGAATGACAAAACAAAAACAGCCTGATATAATAAAAATAATCAATCGCCGGCAAACTTAAGTTCCGGCCTTAGCTAAAACCGTATGAAAAAATATTATTTGCCCGCTATCATCTTAATTCTTCTCGGCGTTTCCACCCGCTTTCTGCCGCATCCGGCGAACTTCACCGCCTTGGGCGCGGTAGCGATTTTTTCGGGTATTTATCTGCCGCGGCGCTGGGCGTTTATTTTGCCGCTCATGGCCATGTTTTTAAGCGATATTTTTATCGGTTTTTACGCTTGGCCAATCATGCTTTCGGTTTACTCAGGTTTTATTATCATGACCCTTATGGGCATGGCTGTAAAAACGAAAAAAAACGCCGCTACCATCCTCGGAGGAACGGTTTTGGGAAGTATCTTGTTTTTCCTTCTTACTAACTTTTCGGTCTGGGCGTTTGGCAGCTGGTATGAACATAGTCTTAGCGGACTTTATCAATGCTACATATTGGCCATCCCGTTTTTCAAAAATAGTCTCATGGGCGATCTCTTTTATACAGCGACATTAGCCGGAAGCTATGAGCTGGCTTTGGCTTACACTAAAAAAAGCCAAACCGCGGCGACCAAGAAGGCTCTAAGCTTTTAACCGAGCTTGAATTTTAGCCGAGAATATGGTATTTCTAAACCATGAATAACCGTTTGAAAAAATTCACCATACTCTTCGGCGACTTTGTTTTTTTGTATTTAGCGCTTTACCTCGCCCTCAGCCTCCGGTATTTAAGCCTGCCGTCGGCCGCTACCTGGCAGGATCATTTTTTTCCTTTTACAGCCATTTTTTTCGGCTGGATAATTATTTTTTACATTTCCGGCCTCTACGATTTAAAAGCCGCAGTTAACGGGTCGGAGTTCATCCGGAAAATAACCCAAAGCCTCTCCGTCGCCGCGCTTCTTTCGGTAATCTTTTTTTACGCCTCGCCCGGCATGGGCATTGCCCCGAAAACCAACCTGATCATTTTCATCTTTATCTACGGCATAATTTTCGTCCTCTGGCGGCGCGCCTGTAACTGGCTCTTAAAATCGCGCCTGCCAAAAACCAGCCTGGCTTTTGCCGGTTTAAACCGCCAAGCCAGCGAACTCATCGCTTATCTCATAAAAAAACCCCATCTCGGATATGACGTTAAGTTTATTGTTGAAGGAAAAAATAGCGCCGACGCAAACCAAGCCGGCGAAAACATGGCGGAAACCGCTGATGAAAAAGGTTTTAAGCTCGTTTTCCCGCCAATCATTAGAATCAGCGAGCTAAAAAATATGGCGGAAAAAAATAAAATTTCCGCGCTAATTTTTTCCGAAAATCCCCGCGAATCCGGCGAACTTCGGACAGCGCTTTTTTCCTGTCTGCCCTTAAACATCAAATACCAGAGTCTGGCGAACTTTTACGAACAGCTTACCGGCAAAGTGCCTGTTGAAGCCATAAGCGAGATGTGGTTTCTTGAAAATATGAACGAAGGGAAAAAAAACGGCTTTGACCTCTTTAAACGGGTTTACGACATAATCCTCGCGTTCGCCATTCTCGTTCTCACCTTGGCCTTCTGGCCGCTCATCGCCCTGGCTATAAAAATGGAAAGTCAGGGGCCGGTTTTTATCCGCATGCCCCGCTCGGGAAAAAACGGCGCGGAGTTCGGGATGCTTAAATTCCGCTCTATGCGGGAAATTGGCAACGACCGCTCGCCTACCCTGCCCGGCGACCGCCGCATTACCGGTTTTGGTTCGTTCCTTAGAAAAACCCGGCTTGATGAAATCCCGCAGGCCTTAAACATCCTCCGCGGAGACATGAGTTTTGTCGGACCGCGGCCTGAACGTCCGGAACTGATTTTAGAGCTGGAAAAACAGATCCCCTTTTACCGGGAACGGATGCTCGTCAAGCCGGGAATTACCGGCTGGGATCAGATTTCCGGAGAGTACCATTCCCCGTCATACGAAGACAGCTTAAAAAAATTGCAATACGATCTCTTTTACATAAAAAACAGATCCCTCTACCTGGATCTGTCCATTATTCTAAAGACTATCGCGACTGTAGTTTCCAGGGAGGGGCGGTAGGGTTTTCTTCTAACTAAACAACCGGCTGACCAAGACGTTTTATATCGCGCCAAATGGCTTAGCTTCCAGCTCCCTTACAATTGCTCCCGTCATAATCTCAACGTGTTCCGCCGGGGTTAATTTTGATAATTTCTTTGCTGAAATTTCAAAGTAAGTATGTATACTTATTCTGTCCAAACTATAAAGATAATTCAGTATATCCCGCTCTTCCAATATAAACCCGGATTTTATTTTAGTGATCGCTGCCTGGCATGATAAAACATCATTAACCTTAAACGCTCCCGGACAGTAGCGATAGTTCGGATAACCAAAAATAATAACCGGCTTCTTGCGGAGCAAGGCTTCCCGTCCGGCCGAGCCGGTAATAGTGGCAACCGCTTCCGATTTTTCTATCAACTCTTCAGCTGAAGTATCAATTGGCACAATCTTCACATTTTTTATTTCAGAGATTGACTTATAGTAGCCCGGATAACGGAAAGAGGTATAATTAAGCCCGCTAATCAGCCACTGCACCGGGTGTTCTTTAACATAGATTACCCAGTTATCCGGGAGAGCGTAAGCTAAATTTTTAATCATCAAAAGCTGATCAACAAAAACTCCCCCCAAAGGAGAGGTGGCGGCTTCGGGCTGGTAGTGCAAGGCTAGATAAATAAATTTTTTATTCCAGTCTGGTTGGATTTGGACTTCAATATATTCCTTTCGAAAATTTTTTCCTAATTTTTTTTTAAAATAAAAATAACTTTTTTTTAAAAATGAGAAATCGGCTATCGCGCGCTTCAGCATTCTTAATTTAATTAAGACTAAATTAAACCCCGAGAAACTTTTCTTGATATTTCCCACTTCTTTGCTGATTGCCTGCCTAGCTCTATCCGCCTGCCTTAAATAAAACTCTCTTATATCGGAACTTAAATCTTTGATTCCTATGGCCTTGCCCCGGTTGTCTTCAATCTCCTTCCTTAATTTATCGCAACCAACGCTATAATCGTTAATAACGAAGTGGCGGTCAGACACGCCCGTGTATTCAAAAATAACGGTTTTGATTTTTAGATGCTTCGCGATGGAATAAAGGACAAAATCAAAACCAGCGTGAGGCTGAACTGAAAAAATAACAGCTTCCGGTTTTAGTTTATTGATGATGCCAAACCAGTACTCCAAAAAACCGTGATAAACGCTTTTCTTTTCCAATACGCTAGGCGTCAATTTTTCAAACTGCTTGATTGTGGCGAGAATTGATTCAGTCTCAAAAAAATCCTTTATAGTTTTTTCGCCCGGCGGCGGAAAACTGATATCCTTAAATTCAGCCGCCGGTCGACCGGCAATAGCGTCAAAAATATTATGAAATACCGTCTTTGTGAAATTTCTGCGGCTTGGCGAGGAAACATCTTCGGGGCTGGTACCAACCCAATACTTAATTTTATGGCCTTGGTTTTCTAACCCTTTTGCGATCGCCAGATTATCCTCGTTATTATAATCCCATTTTATTAAAAAAACATTCATACCCGCGTCAGGATAAATTATTAATCTCATGTGAAAGGTTACCGCTATCCTTAAGAAGAAGTTTTTTTATTTCGGCAACCGGCAAAACTTTCCTGTTCTCAGTGCTAAAGTCGCCAATCCGGCTCTTCTCCGCGTTTAAATATTTTTTGCGCTTAGCCGCCTGATTAACATCAAAATTTAAAACTGGCAGAACTATAAACATCTCTTCGTTCTCCAGAGCATAGCCCGATTCATCCTTACTCAATAATTTTTCATGTAACCTTTCTCCGCTTTTAAGACCGGTAATTTTTATCTTTATATCTTTGGCGTTTAAGCCTGACTGAGGCGCGTAAAGTTCAATCATCGCCCGGGCTAAATCAATAATTTTCAAAATAGCCATCTGTTTTAAAACGAAAATTTCCCGGTCACGCATTATATTTGAAGCTTTAAAAACTAAGTTAACAGCATCATCTATTGACATGAAAAAACGACAAACGTCCTTGTCGGTTACGGTTACCGGGCCACCGGCTTTAATTTGCTTATAAAATAAAGGGATGACTGAACCTCGCGAGTTTAAAACATTACCAAAGCGGACGAAACAAAATTTAGTCCGGTGCGGCCCACTGTAATGCGAAAGCATAATTTTTTCCGCCAAAAGTTTAGTGCAACCCATAACAGAAGTCGGATCAGTCGCTTTATCGGTTGAAATCCCGATTACTTTTTCCACATCATTAATCATGGCGCAATCTATTATATTTTGCATGCCGCGGACATTAGTTTCAACGGCCTCAAACGGGTCGTTTTCGCAGGATAAAACGTGTTTCATGGCGGCGGCGTGAAAAACAATATCAACGTTCTCCATGGCTTTATTCACCCGATCCTTATTTCTTATGTCGCCAATCAGCATCCTTAATTTAGAATTGTGGTTTAATTCATTAATTAAATTAAACTGTTTGGTTTCATCCCGGCTTAAAATTCGGATTTGTTTGGGATTAAACTGCAATAATTTTTTAACGATTACCGAGCCGATGGAACCTGTGCCGCCGGTTACTAAAATCCTTTTGTTTTTAAATTCATTAGCCATATATTTTTTATTTCTTTAAATTATTGATTTCCTTTATTAGTTTATTCACTATATATTGGCAATCACGCTTAGTCAAACCGACAAAAAGCGGCAAAGCCAGGGTGGAGGCGCTTGCTTCCTCACTTACCGGAAAATCTCCCTCCCGGCAGCTAAACCGTTTTTTATAAAATGAAAATAAATGAACCGAAGGAAGATATGGCCGGGTGCATATGCCTTTTCTCTCTAAACTCACAATCAACCGATCGCGGCTGATTTTTTTATCTTTAATCTTAATAACATAGACGAACCAGGTGTGGTCATTATCGGCGGCAATTCCGGGATGCTGGACAATATCGGCGTAAGGTTTTAGGAGCCCGGAATACCATCCGGCGATTTTCCGGCGCTCACTAATCATAAAATCAAGCTTTTTTAACTGACTTATCCCTAAAGCCGCGCTCATTTCATCCAACCGGTAATTGTATCCAAAATATTTATGCTCCAGCCAGCGGTCGTTCTCATCCCGTCCCTGATTCCTTAAGCTGGCGCAAGCGTCGTAAATCTTTTTGTTATTAGTAATAATCATGCCACCTTCGCCGGTCGTCATCTGCTTGTTGGGGTAGAACGCGAATACTCCGGCCTGACCGAAAGTTCCGGCTTTTTTTCCGCGATAAGCCGCGTTAAGCGATTCACAAGCGTCTTCAATAACTAATAGCCTGTTTTTTTTCGCAATGGCCATTATAGGATCCATATCACATGGCTGGCCGAAGATATGCACTACCATAATAGCTTTGGTGAGTTTCGTAATCTTTTTTTCCAGTTGTCCTGGATTAATGTTATAAGTTATGGGATCAATATCGGCAAATACCGGCTTAGCGCCAACCGAAACAATTGTATTGGCTGACGCCACGAAAGTAAACGGAGTCGTAATTACCTCATCGCCCTCACCAATACCTGAAGCGATTAAGGCTAGATGCAGTCCGGCCGTGCCGCTGGATACGGCGCAGGCGAATTTCACTCCCAGTTTCCTCGCAAATTTCCTTTCAAACTCCCCTAGTTTGGGTCCGAGACTCAAATAGTCGGTTTTTAAAACCCCGAGGACGCTTTCCCGGTCTTCATCAGTAATGTAAGGCTTGGCTACCGGATATTTTTTCATAAGATTAGGGCTTAATTTTTTTTATAACTTTTACCGGCACGCCGCAAACGACCACATTAGCCGGGACGTCGCGATTTACAAAGCTAAACGCTCCAACGATAGAATTTTCTCCAATAGTAACGCCGGGCATAATTACACTGTGCGATCCGACGCGGCAGTTTTTTTTCAACGCTACCCTTCCCTCTTTATTATCAATAGTGGAAACCGAATAAATAGAACAATGCGATCCGACTTGAACCTCATCTTCAATAACCACTCCGTTTCGCGCGTTAATATAGGTAAACGCGCCGATATCGCATCGCGAACCGAGCTTTAAATTATTTTTATGTTTTACTAGCCAATTCCATTTGGTCAGCTTCCCTTCTGTTATTTTCGGCGCGCGCCAATTGTTGAATCTTGGTTGCATAAATTTATTTATTCTATTTCTAAGTTAGCGCTGCCGGATCCCCGGCCTTTGACTCATAATATTTCCCTGATTAAGACAAACGCTTCCGCTAATCTATAACCCGCTTCCGATCCCCTTTTTTTAGCCAGTACTTTCATCATCTCGAGCGAACGGGGATGAGGAAATTTACGAATTTCGCTTTTATAGGCTTTCATGGCCTGAATTTTTTTAGCTAATTCATTATCAATTTTTTCATAACTGGTCGGAGAAAACTCTTTAATACTTCTTCCTTCGGCCGTTTCCGACAATGATTCATAAGATAATATTTTTTTAACCGAAGTATTGTTGCTCGGTCTTAGAGCTACCAGGCCGGCCTCAAAAACCAGGCGATGGTCTTTATTTATATCGCCGCAATGAGGCAAATAAACAATTCGCGGCCTAACTTCTCTTATAACTGATAAAATAGCTTCATTTAATTCTTTTTGCGGGACAGTATCAAGTTTAACCGTGGGAAAATCCAAAAAGAAAGTTTTTTTAATCCCCAAAATTTTGTTTGCGGCGGCTACTTCTTTGGTCCGGTTTTTGATAAACGATTTTGACCACTCCGGCGAATAGGCTTTAGTAACTACGCAGAGAAACACCTCATTACCCGCCTTTGAATATTTTTTTATTGTCCCGCCGCATCCTAAGACTTCGTCATCGGGATGGGGGGCAAAAATAAGCATTTTTTGCATATTTTTTATCTGTTTAAATAATGTCCGGACTTAAAAAATCGGGGACAATCATTAATTGCCGCGCCGTCAGACGACAGCTTGCTTAACTCAATAATACCGTCAATAGTCTTCACCCAGATGCCATCGGGCAAAACCTTGATTATTTGTCCGGGTGCGGCCGAATAAATATAAAACTTTTTCGGCACTATCATCGCGGCCAGCGACTCCACTCTGTTTTTTTCATAATCCGCGAAAGCGGCCGGATAAATGCCGGCGACTGCCCGGACTTGATTAAAAATTTGCCTGGTATTCAATTTTTGAAAATCCAAAAAACTGTCATCCGCGTTCCTTAAAAAAAGGCAGGTTGCCCGGCGATGATCTTGCCGGCGTCTTTTTATTTTATCCCGAACCAGGTCTCTCGCGCAACTTTTAAGCATTTTAACTGCAACTTCTTCAATTTTTTCATAATAACTTTTAGCGTTATCTTTATCGGTCAAAACAAATCTTTTCTGGGCGATAATATCGCCACTGTCACAACCCTCATCAATGAAAAATAAAGTAGCGCCGCCATATTTCTCCTCATTTATAAAATGCCAGGGTATGGCCGCCCGGCCTCTGTTCTTTGGCAACAGCGCCGGGTGGAAACCTACGCAGCCAATCTTGGGAATTTTTATTAATTCTTCATTTATGATCTGGGACCAGCCGATAATAAAAATAATGTCCGGGTTGATTTTTTTTATTTCATCTGTTTCATTATTGATATTTTTAATCCTTTTAACCGGAAATTCAAACTTTTTGCACAAAAGTTCTATGTCTTTATAATCGGAAATTTTTCCCGTCAGCTCAGGTTTCAGGGTATACGCTTGTTTTATATTAAAAACTCCGGATCGGGCGATCGTTTCCAGGCACAGATAACCGAGTCGGTTAAAAGTAACGAAGATTATTTTATTGTTGTTTAAGCGCGGAGCGGTCATAATTCTAGGTAAAAGTTTTTTCTAAAATTAAATTTTTTTCTTTTATGTTTTCCAAAATTTTGACTATTTTTTTTGCCGCGCCTCCATTGCCGTAAGGATTAGTCGCGTTCTTCGCTTTCTTCCTGAAAGCCGGAGTAGCGGCCAGCTTGATAGCTCTAATTATTGAGCTATAACCATAACCGCAGTCAATTACATTCTTTCCCCGCTCGCGGTATTTTTGCCGGTCGCCGATATTAATTGCAGGCAGTCTAAAATAGGTTGATTCTAAAACTCCGGAACTGGAATTGCCTGCCATAAATTCAACTTTGTCTAATAATGAAAGATAATCCAATCTCGGCAAGTTGAAAAATATGCGGAAAGAATTGTCTTTTTTATAAGTTTTTATTGACTTTATAAAAATATCGCTGCCCGTATCCGCGTTAGGATAAATAACAATTTTTTCAAATGACTCCAGCCGGCTAATAGCTTTTAATGGATTGCTTATCTGCGTTTTAAGCGAAATCGGCGAAAAAGGCGTCGGATGCATCAAGAATAACAGCCAGGGGCGGTTGATTGGCAAATTCAATTTTTTGGCCAGCTCTTGGCGGCTTAGTAATTTTCGGCTGTTCAGATTATCCAAGCCCGGGGCGCCGACTAAAAAAATATTTTTGGGGTTTTCCTGCAAAAGTTTTACGCGTTCAAAGCTTTTCCGGCAGGCGGTAAAATGAAGATGCGACAGTTTAGTAATCGCGTGTCTAATCAAACCGTCAACGATCGTGCCGGTATAATCGCCGCCGTGAATATGCCCGACTGGAATGCCGAGATGGCTGCCGACAATCGCGCCGGCAAAAGCTTCATCCCGATCCCCCAGAACAACAATCACCTCCGGACGATTTTTAACGCAAAATTTACTAATCCCGATAATCTCCTTAGCTAAAGCCTCCGGCATGCTGTCATTTTCTTTAATCTTCACCACTTCGTTAATCAAAACCCGATCCTCTTTAATCATATCTAAGCTATGGCCGTATTTCCTTAAAGTATGCATTCCGGTGACTAAAAGTTGCAGGCTTAATTTTTTACTCTTGCGCACCTCATCAATCGTCGATTTTAAAAGCCCATACTCGGCCCGTGTTCCGGTGATTATTAAAATTTTTTTCTGGGCATCTACCATAAATATCTATTTTTATTTAATTAGCCGACGACAACGGTAGGTTAGTAAAATCGCCGGATCCGAATTTAAAAACCGGACTTCCCGATCCTACGTTCTTGCTTCCGATTTTTATTTTCATTGCCATATTTTTCCGCTTATTACCAATTTTATAACCACACATTTATTTTTTTACTATCATTACCTTGCCTTTAGCCGAGAATTCTTCCAGGGCGTATAAAGTATTTAATACCTGCCGGCTGTCCTCAAAATTGTGCGGGAATTTCTTTTTTCCCTCAATGGCTTTTAAAAAATCACCAATTTCTTCATTATACATTTCTTCCTCGTTAACATAACCGGTTTCCGGATGACCTTTGGGGATGTCAATAATTCTCGTCTTTTTTGTTTTGGCGTTAAAGACTTTTATTTGAAAATCAAACCTTTCCCAATCCATAACGCCCTCGGAGCCGAGAACCCGTAAAGTCCGGCAAGGCTTTCTCGCGATAACGTCTATAATAATATTTCCCATGATGCCATTACCATATTGAACGTTGGCGTTAATAATGTCGTCGGCTTTCATTTTTAAGTCCGATACTTTACTGATAGCGCCGGAGATATTTTTTACTTTTGAGCCTAAAAGCCAGTTCAGCCAGATTAATTCAAAAGGGAGCATTTCCCGGCAAGCCCCGGTTTCTTTTTTTGAAAAATAAACCTGGCGATAATCTTCCCATGGATGCCAGTCAGGCAGATACTGTCCCATATGATACTGAAAAGCGAGCACTCGGCCGATTTCTCCCTGTTCTAATATTTTTTTCATCATCTTAATCGGCGAATAATAAAGCAGGGTGCAAGACGGCGCTTTGGCGATTTTTATATTTTTATCCGCCAAAACCTCCGGATAGCCGTCAAGGCTGGTCGGATGCTCTACGAAAAAATGCTTCTTATCCCGCAAAGCCATCCGGATGTAATCGCCGTGCTGATCGGGCGGGGTGGAAATAATCATGACGTCATAATCATTTTTGGCCGCTTTTTTTATGTTGGCCGTTTCAATGCCATATTTTTCTTTAGCCTCTTTCATCCGTTTCGCCTGAATATCATATCCGATAATCAGTTTTTGACCGTTACAAATCAGGTTGCGGATTCTTCGCTTCCCCATTGAACCTAAGCCGATAATTAAAAATTTTAGCTTATTTTTTTCCATAAATTTGTTTTATCCGATTAGCCAGATTATTTTTATTTTTAAACAAAATTTCAGCCAAAGCCCAGTCTTCAGGTTCATCCAAATCCACCGAACGCCATTTATCGCAAATAACCGCTTTGGTATTTTTCATAATCACGTTTTTTTCTTTTAAGAAAGATTTAGTCTTAATAATGTAAACAAAACAGCCGTTCAAAATATAGGCCGAGCGCCAGGCCTGGATGTTGGTGGACATTTTTTCATCACCATTGGCCAGAATTATATTCTTCTTTTCATCCAAATAATAAAGCCTTGGATGAGTCGGACAGACTGTTAACACAGTATCCACTTTAGTTTTTTTTATGAGCTCCCAGCATGCTTCAATATCCCGAAGCTCTCTCAACGGCGAGGTGGTTTGAAGGAGTAAGACATAATCGGGCGCGTATTTTTGCTCTTTTTTTAAGCGTTCCAGAATATAGGCAATCGCGTCCCGGATGTTTGATTTATCCGAAGCCAATTTGGCCGGCCTGAGCCACGGCGTTTCAGCGCCGTACTTTTTACTGATTTCGGCTATTTCAGGCGAATCGGTATCAACGATTATTTTGTCAACAAATCCGCAAGCCCGGGCTTGTTTAATAGTATAAGAAATTAAAGGCTTGCCGAAAAAATTCTTAATGTTTTTGTCTTTTATCCGCTTAGAGCCGGCCCGAGCCGGAATGTAGGCCAATACTTTGTCCATATTTTAATCTTTAAATTTATAATGCTCTTCTTTTTTGTCAGCCGATTCTTCATAAGCCGCCAAACCGATAGTCTTTTCGCCCGGCCGCGGCTGATAGAGCGCCAAAGATTTTTCTAAAAAACCCATCTTCACTCCGGCCTGGAACATTCTTATTGATATGTCAATATCATTAACCCGGTTCCAGTCCTTGCGCCAGCAATTAATATTATATTTGAATAATTTCAGGTAAGACCGATAGAGCCAGGTTAACGTGCCGCCGATTTTCGGATTAAACCCCTTAACCGGCTCATGTTTATAATTATAATAAGGCCCTTGGGCGTATTCCCCGTCAACTTCCCGCCTTATGCCGCGGTTTAATTCGGTATAAAAAGAAGAAACAAATTCATATCTCCCCGCCTGGGCAAAATTTATCAGCTCTTCAAGATGATCCGGCGTCCAAGTATCATCATCATCAATTCTGGCTATCCACTTTCCCTTAACCATTTTAAGCGCCTGATTAGCGGCTACTACCGGACCGGCCAGCCAGTGATTTTCGGCCGTCGGCGGATAACGGTAGCCCCTTTTGGGGATATTAAAAAATCTTATTCTCGGATCATTAACCCCTAAAACCAGCTCTTCAGTGTTGTCAGTGCAACAATCTCCCATGATAATATATTCAAAATTTTTATAAGTTTGGGATAATACCGAAGGCAAAGCCCGTTCCATGAGCAGGTTGCCGCGATTATACGTTGGCGTATAAACGCTTATTAACGGCTCTTTATCATTCGGATAATAAAACTTTTCGCTCCTCGCTCTGGCTAGTTTAAGTTTTAAAGGCTCAGTAATCCTAAAGCGGAAATTATTATATTGGCAAATAATTTTATCAGTTAAAGTTTGCTTTTTTATATTTTTTTCAGCCATATTTTTAAACTTGCAACGGTTCGCCGTAAACTCCGCAACCAATAACTTCTAACTTTTTACCATTAAATTCTTCACCGGTATTTTCAAGGATCCAGTCAAGAATGCTGGTTTTATTACGGGGAGAAAAAATAACCAACAAATCACTCTGCCTGATAAAATCAAGCTTTTCAGCGGGCTGATATACCGGTACGCTCAGATGATCCTTTTTTCTAGAATCGGAGTCAACTACAATGACATCTTGCGGCAACTTATAACCTTCTAAAAACCTGTAGAGAAAATCTGTAACACACCAAAGCACTATCTTTTTGTCTTTTAGTTTAATAATTTTATCCCGTAAATTATTTATTTTAAGCATCACCCGGTCAATCTGGTTCACTCCGCCTCTCAGACAAGCGAGGTTGTCCAGATACTCATTATAACCGCCGGAGTATTTTCTTATTTTACCCTTTTTAAATACGGCGAGAAAACTGAATGGCCTACTCGCCGTGTGGCTAATCTCTATAAGATCAAATCCGCATCGGCGAGCAATTCTTTCCAGCGCGAAGGGCGAGAAGTGGTTTAAATGTTCCGCTGAAAGCAACATTAAATTCTTAGGATAATATTTAATGTTGGGCACTTCAACTATCATAACCCCGCCCTCTTTAAGCGACGATTTGCACGCCCTAAGAAAATCTCTAACATCAGCCACATGCTCTAAAACGTCATAAAAAGCCAGAACATCAACGGAATTTTTTTCCAGTTTATCTATTGTTTCAGAGCCAGCCGCAATTTCAAGATTAGGCTCAATATTTCGCGTTGAAAGAAATAATCCCTTTATGCGTTCATGAAATTTATCAGATTGGTTTCCGCCGATTTCAACAAAATTTCCTCCGGCGTATCTTTTTAACGTCTCCAGCCTGGTTTCTATGGAATAAGCCAACGGGACGGCTATATTAACCGATAAACAATCGGCATAATATTCCATCAACTCTTCCTTCACGGGACTGGGTGAATTAAAACAAAATCCGCAATTTCTGCAGATGACCACAAAAGATTCCAGCCTGTAAATTTGCGCGCGAGTTTTGACCATAGTCTTATCACGAAAAACCGATTCCAAATCGCTTGAACCGCAACATTCGCAAACTCTTTTTTTCATCATTAGTTCTTTCATGTTTCTGCTTCCCGCTAAATAAATAACCAGCTTTAAAAAACTGACTCCAAATTTTTATAAACGAAAATAACTGATATGAGGGTCTTCGGAAAATTTTTTAATTTCATAATCGTTAATATTTAATTTTTCCAGCAAGGCGACAGTTTCGCCCGGCCACCGGCTTTCATTTATCTCATCAAAAGCGACGATTGCTCCTTTTGGCATGCGAGGCAAAATGGTATCCAGCGCGACTTTAGTCGGTTCGTAAACATCAAAATCAATATATAGCATAGCCACTAAAACCGAAGGGTTGGAAGTGAAAAATTCGGGAATAGTTTTTACCGCGTCCCCTTTAACTAATCTCACCTTATTAATGTGGCCAATCGGACGGTTTTGATCGTGAAGTTTAATACTTTTTTCTATCGTCTCCAGATTTGCATCAGACAATTCCCCGATGTTAAAAGCGGAACCGTCCTTATCATGAATGCTGGGGAAGCCGCTAAAAGTGTCAAAACCGATAATTTCGCGGTTAAAAGCATAAGGCTCGTAAGCCGCGCTTAATTTAGCGTAGAGCATCAGCGAGGCGCCTTTATAAACGCCGCATTCCACAATACTTCCTTTAACACTTAAAATCTTTTTGAATAATTCATATCTGACTAAATATCTGGCGAGTTCTTGCCGGGTGATAAACAAGGGGAAATTGTCGGCGATTTCTTCCGGCTTAATGCTCTTTAAAAATTCCTTTCTCTCTTCGCCTGAATTTATCTCGGCGGGGGTGCAGTTTACTTTCATATTTTTTTATTTTTTATTAAAATTATTATTTCGCACATCATTCTTATCGGTCCACTTCTTTTCCGGGCTACTTTGCTTATAGGGGCGGTGGCTCCAGGGAGTCCAGCCTTCTTTTATTACCCGGTTAACATCTTCTTCTGTTAATTTTTTATCAAATATTTTATAATTTCCTCTTTTATATTTCGGCGATTCCAAGGCTTCCAGTCTGCCAGCATTCTCTTTTGAGACTAGATCATAATCCGCGTGAGCGTCCACCCGTTCCATTGGTATGGCGGCGCTGCATTTAGGACAATATCTTTTAACCTGATCAAGAAACTCATTCGGATTCTTATCCCACCAGCCTTTTTCCAAAGGATAGCCGCCGGGACCGTCAAATAAATAATCCAGCGCCGCCGCCACCTCGCAAAAGAAACCGCCTTTAGGGGTAATTGAAGCGGCCCAGCGCCATTGGATCCAGCAGTTTCCAATCAGCCGCCACATC
>JBAZUL010000001.1:0-191305 GCA_041661405.1 Patescibacteria group bacterium | reverse complement strand
TCATTCTTCAATAGGCACGCCGTCACCCGCGCATTGCTGCGGGGCTCCGACTCATTGTAAGTATATGGTTTCAGGTACTATTTCACCGCCCTCACCGGGCTGCTTTTCACCTTTCCCTCACGGTACTGGTTCACTATCGATCGCAAAAAGTATTTAGTCTTGGGTCATAGTCGACCCGGCTTCCCGCGGGGTTTCACGTGTCCCGCGGTACTTAAGAGTGATACTGTGAAGAGACTTTTGTTTTCGCTCACCGGGCTGTCACCGTCTCTGGCCAAGCTTTCCAGCTTGCTTAAGCTAACAACCGCCTTTTATGACTTCACCTTCTTTTTTCCAGAAAAGAAGAAATATCAATCTTGCAACACCTCTATAACATGTGGCTCTGGCGCCTTCTGTCTTCTCCCGCATCCCGATTGCTCGGGACGGGAAAAAACGCGGTTATAAAAGTTTAGACTTCTCCCCTTTCGCTCGCCACTACTCAGGGAATCGTATTAGTTAATCAGTGACTAGAATAATCACTAATTAACTAACATTTTTTGTTTTCTTTTCCTCCGGGTACTTAGATGTTTCAGTTCCCCGGGTACTCCTCCGTAAATCTATGTATTCAACTTACGGATTTCCCGTCTTCAACGGGAAGGGTTGCCCCATTCGGAAATCCTCGGGTCAAAGGTTGCTTGCCACCTCACCGAAGCTTATCGCAGGCTGCTACGTCCTTCATCGTCTTTTTGCGTCAAGGCATCCACCATATACTCTTACGTGATTTTCCCACGCTTTTGACTCGGAGCCGCCTAAAGCTCCGAAGCGTGATATATTTATTGACGAAAATTTTCTATTTTTGGTTCTTTGTGCTCTATATTCAATTGTCAAAGTTCATCGGTTCAACCGGACTTATCATAACTTCTAGCCTATAACTTTTAACTCTTTTTGTTTTTTCAAATCGGGTTATGAGTTATGGGTTATGAGTTATGAAATTTTCGGGGGGACTAAAAAACCGCCTTCCGGCGGCCAATAAACGCATTAATACGGACGTGTTTATTAACCGCTTTTGAATTTATTATTAATGTTTATTCTACCCATAAATATTGAGATTTATTTGGTGATATTTATTATACCCCATTTATAAACCTTGTCAAGAGTCAGTCCAGGTTAATTTCCTTATCAATTATTTTTTCCTTATAAAGCCGATCCAAATCTCTTTTAAAGCTAATCATCCCGTCCTTGGCGCCGGTTTCAATGACATGGGAAATCTGAGCTACCTTTCCTTCCCGGATTAAATTGGCCGCCGCCGAGTTATTGATTAATATTTCCCTCGCCGCCGCTCTGCCGCCGCCTGAAGCCGGAAGCAGCCTTTGGGAAATAATTGAAACCAGGGTAATAGCAAGCTGGGAACGAATCTGATTTTGCTGGCCCGGCGGAAAAGCATCAATAATTCTGTTAATAGTCTGGCCGGCGTCAAAAGTATGCAAGGTAGCCAAAACCAAATGGCCGGTTTCGGCTAAAGTAATGGTGGTGGAGATGCTTTCCAAATCCCTCATTTCCCCAACCATGATCACGTTCGGATCCTGCCGCAGGGAATGTTTCAGCCCTTCGGAAAAACTCAGCATGTCGCTTCCCAACTGCCTTTGCACTATCGTGCTTTTTATCGGGGTAAAAACATATTCCATCGGATCCTCAAGAGTTACTATTTTATACGGATACTTCTTATTCAAGTAATCAACCATTGCGGCCAAGCTGGTTGATTTTCCGCAACCCGTTGGTCCGACTATCAAAATCAAACCTTGTTTTAAATTCAAAAGTTCCTTGACCACGCCGGGCATCTTAAGCTCTTCCAGAGTCGGAATTTCCTGCCGGATAATCCGGGCTACCAGCGCTATGTTGTCTTTTTCCAAATACACGTTAACGCGGAACCTTGTTCCGTTGTCATTTTCAAACCCTATATCCAGTTCTTTATTGGCTAGAAAAAAGTTTTTCTGTTCATTGCTTAATATGGAAAAAATCAGCTGCTCCATTTCCTTGCCGCCTATTTTTTTGCCGGGCAATTCTTTTAACACTCCATCCACCCGAAAAATTGGCGCCTGATTCACTACCAAATGAACATCGGAAGCTTTTTCTTTAACGGCATCTTTAAAAATATCTTTTAGATTCATATTAATCATCAGCTTGCTATGTTTATCCCGTCCGGCAAAATATCCGGCAAATGTGATAATATATCAAAGCTGTTTATTATTCGCGCGGGGCATGTTTGATCCGCCGCTGTCAGCCAAGCTAACCCCATTTTTTTTTCTTTATTCCCTTTCTCGCCGCTTCAACCTGAGCTTCCTGCTTTGAAGAGCCTTTTCCTTTTGCTACCAATTCTTCGCCCAAATACAATCCTATCTCAAAAATCTTGGCGTGATCGGGCCCGGTTTCACCGAGGACTTTGTAATGCGGGGTAATACCCTGGAGTTCCTGGGCCTTTTCCTGAAACCTTGATTTAGGGTCAAGATATAACTGATTTTTTAAAATGTGCTCCAGCTTGACGTAAATCCTTTTGTTTATGAATTTCTCAGCCGCGGGTGTCCCTTGGTCAATATACAGGGCGCCGATCAGCGCTTCAATCGCGTTGGCGAGAATATAGCGCCGGGCTTTGGTATTTTTGTCTTTGGATTCGCCCCGGGAAAGATAGAGATAATCTTCAATATCCATTTCACCGGCTATATCAGCGAGCATTTCCGCGTTAACGAGGCTCGCCCGCCAACTCGTAAGAATCCCTTCCGGAGTGTCGGGAAACTGGTGGAATAGTTTTTCCGTTACGATTAATTCCAAAACCGCGTCGCCTAAAAATTCAAGCCGTTCGTTATGTCCAAGCTCAAAATCAGGATGTTCGTTTAAATACGAACGGTGGACGACGGCCTGCCTCAATAATTCTTTACTTTTAAATTTTACTTCTATTATTTTTTCCAGCTCGCTAAAATCTTTCATGAATCCGATTTCTTATTTTTAAACAAATCATTATAGATCGCTCCCAAAACACCGTTGACGAACCGGCCGGAAGATTCGCCGCCGAAATTTTTGGCGATTTCTATGGCCTCGTTAATCGCCACCTTTTCCGGGATGTCTTTGTCAAAAAGCAGTTCAAAGACCCCGATTCTTAAAATGTTCCGGTCAATCGTCGTTATCTGTTCAAGCGGCCAGTCGGTCGCGTACTTTATTATGTGCCGGTCAATTTCTTCAAGGTTTGATATTACCCCCCGGATAAGATTTTTGGCAAAGCCGTTATCGTCAAAATCCGGCGCGAAATTATCAAAATTTTCCTTTAAGGCTTCCGCGACGTCAATACCCCTTCCTTTAAAATCCCAAAGGAATAAAGTCTGCATGGCGATAGTGCGGGCGAGATGTCTATTGGACATAATCAGTTAAATTTTCAATTTTCAATCCCGAGTCCTCGGGACAATTTTCAATTTTCAATATAATAATTTTCACAATTATCCTAGTAACTGAAAATTATTTCATTAAAAATTGTTTGAAAATTAAAAATTTACAAACTCCGTTGTAATTCTATCTTTTCTTCGCCTTCTTGGCTTTAACCTTCAGGATGTCGCGTCCCCGGTAGGTTCCGCAAAAAGAGCAGGCGTGATGCGGCTTAACCGGTTTCGCGCATTTCGGGCAAACTCCCGGTTTAACCTTTTTTAAAGCGTCATGGGCTCTCCGCGACAAGGTGGAGTGGCGGGTATGCCTTTTCATCTGGACCATAAATATAGCGCAAACCTGCGAATTATATGCAAATTTTTCCGCGAATCCGCCGGAAAAATTTGGATACCATTTGCGGATTTGAATCTTATTAATTCTGTTAACTAGTCTTAGTATAAATAATTAAGCGGCTTTGGTCAAGAAAATCCAAATTTTTCTATAAGACCAGCATGGCGTCCCCGTAGCTGAAAAAACGATATTTTTTTTCAATGGCTTCCTGGTAAGCCTGCTTCGCCATTTTTAACCCCCGGTCTTTTCCGGCTTTATTTTCCAGAAAAGCGCTTACAAGCATTAATAAAGTTGACTTTGGCAGGTGAAAATTTGTAATCATAACGTCAACAATCCTAAACTTATAGCCGGGATAAATAAAAATATCGGTCCATGCCCCGCCATCTTCTTTTTTCCCGCCTTTTTCCTTTCCACCGCTTTTCGCTCTTTTAACCTGGCCGCCCAGCATTGATTCAAGCGTTCTCACGCTCGTTGTTCCCGCCGCTATAATCCTTTTCCCTTCTCTTTTGGCTTTCATTATTCTTTCAGCCGCTTCTATCCCGATTTCCGCCCATTCGGCGTGCATTTTATGTTTTTTCACGTCATCAACTTTAACTGGCGCGAAAGTTCCGAGTCCGACATGCAAAGTTATATATTCCAATTGCACTCCTTTAGCTTTCAATTTTTTCATTAATGCCGGAGTAAAATGCAAACCGGCTGTCGGCGCCGCGACTGAACCGGATTTCTTTTTGTCGGCGTAAATGGTCTGATACACTGACGCGTCTTTTTCCTCGTCGCTTCTCTTGATGTAAGGCGGCAAAGGAATATGGCCAATCTTCTCAACAGCTTTCATTAATTTTTCTCCAGCCAGGCTAAATTCTATTTGCCAGGTGTTGTCTTTATCTCTTTTCTTCACCCGGCCGAAAAATCCGCGGGAGAATTCCAATTCCAGATCTTCTTTTCTTTTTCCTCCGCCCAAAAGGCATTGCCAGATTTCTCGCCCTTTAGCGGTCTTCTCCTTTTTAAGTAAAAATACCTCCACTTTTCCTCCGGTATCTTTTTTCCGGCCGTAAAGCCTGGCTTTCATCACTTTGGAATTATTTAAAACCAGAACATCTCCGGCCTGAAAATAATCCGGCAGGTCGTAAAAATGCTTGTGCTTAATATGTCCGGTTTTTCTAGCCCGCCCCGAGTTTTTCCAGCCCGATCCTGCCGAAGGAGTTGAAGGATCTAAAACCAAAAGCCGCGAATGGTCTCGCGGTTTCATCGGGTGCTGGGCGATAAGTTCTTTTGGAAGATGGTAATCAAAATCAGATAGTTTCATAAATCATAAGCTGCTCTTTTTTACTTTCTTTGTTCCTTTCAAAATTCCTTCAAAATTTCCTCTAGCTACATTAGCCATAAAATCTTTTGCCTTTAACTCAAAAGCAAATATTAAGGCAATCTCTGTTTCCATTCTTAAATTTATCTTTTTCTTTCTTTTATACTCTTCCATGAGCGTCAAACCTTTTTCGGCCTGTTCCCTAAACCATGTTCTAACTCCTGGATGGCTTTCATACTGGCCGGATCTTAATAATTCTTCAGTAATCCCCAGTCGAGCGCAATCTTCACCGGAAATATTTATTAAGCCATCTCCAATATCTTCATTAAAATCGCGAAGATTATAGTAAATTCTTTCAGCTTGGCCGAGCGGCTCAATAATCTTAAAATAATCCGGATTTTCACCAAATATTTTCAAACTTCCCTTGACTCCGCCCCTGATATCCAAATCAAAAAAATGCTTGGCCAGATCTTCTTCGCTAAAAATTTGATATGTCCCCCTGCGATTAGCGTCAAAGAGGAGTGACTTTAAAATATTTTCACTTTCTTCAGTAAAATCAGCGCCAAAACTTCCGGCTAACTCGGAAGAAACTGCTAAAAGCCGTTCTATGTCGTCTTCCGGTTCTCTTTTGCCTTTTACAAAATCCAATTTACGTAAAACGTAATCCGTCCTGCTGGCGTATCCCTCGGGAAACGGAACATCCCCGTCAGCCACGTCATCAATATATCTCATAGCAACATAATAATTTTCCAAAAATGCCCCGCGAGGTGATTTTGGCTTTAATACTTTAAATGCCTTGATGCCTAGTATGAACCATTTATATCCAGGCTTGCCTCTTAGGAGCATATTCATAAAAACTTCCTTTCGCGCATTGCTCAACCTAAAAACTTCTTTGTGAAGCTCCGACATCCGTTCCTCCTGCTCGTCATGGTTTCTTAACACGTCATTAAGGCGTTCAACTGCCATAATTTTATTTATACCAACTTCTCCTGCCCCTTCCTCTCCCGCCCTAAATGCCGGTACGCCAAATCCGTCGCGATCCGGCCCCGCGGCGAGCGGTCTAAAAATCCTAACTGCAAAAGATACGGCTCGTAAACATCCTCAACCGTATCCATGTCTTCGCCGGTGGCCGCCGCGAGAGTATTCACCCCGACCGGTCCGCCGTTGAATTTATCAATTATTATTTCCAGTATTTTCCGGTCAACCGAATCAAGCCCAAGCTCGTCCACTTCCAAAAGCTCAAAAGCCAGAGAGCAGAATTCGCTATTCACCCGGCCGTCGCCTTTGACTTCGCAGTAATCGCGCACCCGTTTTAAAAGCCGGTTCGCCACCCGCGGCGTCCGGCGGGAACGGGAAGCGACCTGCTTTAAGGCGCCGGATTCCATTTCCACTTTTAAAATCCCGGCGCTCCGGCGGACGATATTTTCTATTTCTTCGTGTTCGTAAAAATTCAGGTGATAAACCATGCCGAACCGATCGCGCAAAGGCGCCGAAATCAGACTGGTTTTCGTCGTCGCGCCGATGATCGTAAATTTCGGCAGATCAATCCTAAGCGTCCGGGCTGACGGGCCTTTGCCGATTATGATGTCTAAAGCGTAATCCTCCATAGCCGGATAAAGGATTTCTTCAATCGTCCGGTTTAAGCGATGAATCTCGTCAATAAAAAGCAGGTCGCCTTCGGAGAGGTTGGTTAAAATCGCCGCGAGATCGCCGGTTTTTTCTATGGCCGGACCGGAAGTTATTCGGATGGAAGATCCCATCTCATTAGCGATGACGTGCGCCAGCGTAGTTTTTCCGAGTCCGGGCGCGCCGTATAAAAGGACGTGCTCTAACGGCTCCTTTCTCGCTTTGGCGGCCATGATGGAAATTTCCAGGTTATTTTTTATTTTTTTCTGGCCGATATAATCGGCAAGGCTCGCCGGGCGGAGCGACAACTCAAGCGTCTTGTCGCCTTCCTCCTCTTTAACGGAAATTATTCTTTTTTGGCCTGGCGATTCTTTCATAAATTAACTCTTTTTTCTTATGTAAAGGAAAATCAGCATCATAATAAAAATCAAAGCTATTGTTCCGCCGGCTAAAATAAAAAAAGTATCGTCCCGGCCGGCTAAGGGTAAACGGATATTCATCCCGTAAGTTGAAGCGACTACCATCGGAATGGTAAATATCGCGGTAATATAGGTTAGCATCTGGACGGTTAAATTCATGTCAATTGACATGGCCGTCGTATAGCCGTCGCGGACGTTTTTAATGGTTTTTAAATTAGTCAGGCAGAGCTCTAAAACCTGCTCGCCGTCAATCAGAAGATCGTTAATCAATTCTTTGTCCTGATGGTAAAGATTTATGTAATTGTGCTGAAGGATTTTTTTTATGGTACTTATGGTCGGGGAAAGCGAGGCGGCGAAATTATTTAATATTTCTTCATTTTCCACTAAAGTCAGAATGTCGTTTTTCCTGATATTATTAAGATTGGTTTTTTTGTTCTGCACGCTCCGGTTGATTACATTGATGTATTTCTGGTAGTTATCAATTATCCTCATGGAGATTTTAATGAAAAAATTTGACTGCTGGGTGGTATAGACTTCAATTTTTTCTCTGGTCAGGTCGTCAATTATGCCGTTTTCTTCCCGGACTATCGTCGTTATATATTTTTCGCTTAAAATTATGGTCAGCGGAGTGGTTTTATAGCCTTTGCCGCTTTCTATACCGGCTCGTAAAATTATTATGGCGTTGCGGCCGATAACCCTAACCCGCGGCAATTCAAATTCATCAAGACTGTCTTCCAAAGCGTCCAAAGGGAGGTTAAGAAGCTTGCTGATTTTTTTTATTTCTTCCGTATCAGGCCGAACCAGACTAATCCAGCTGAAAGAAACAAAGTCTTTCACTTTTCTCAATTTTCTCTGAGTAACGGTGTTATGATAAATACTGATCATGTTTTTTTCCGGCCTTGCCGCGTTATTTTTTCGGCATGCCGGGCAGATCAATTTTGTCCAGCTTCATGGTTTTAAAAACGACATAAACCAAAACCGCGATAATTAAAAAATCAATGGCATTAGCCGCGAAACTTCCGTACGCGAGGGTTTTATAATGGGCGGCCGCCAGTTCTCCCTGCTTGTTGCCAATTAAAAGGCCGATTGCCGGCTGGATAATATCGTTTACGAGCGAGGTAATCATTTTATTGATGGATCCGCCGAGGATAAAACCCATAGCCAGCCCGACTATACCCTGCTCTTTAATGAATTTAAAAAATCCGGTCATAAAAAGATTTTTTAATTATTAACGCTTTTAACATTATACTCCATTCCGCGCCCCGGCAAAACATCCTTCAAGGGGATTTTCGCCGCATACAGAAGCATTCACATTTCCACGCTCTTTATAGAAACACATTTTACGGCTGTAAAATATCTTCAGTCCGACCGTCAATTGAAATAATTACGTTTTCCACGGTTGGAAACTGCTTTAATGTTTCGGTGATTTGCGCGCGTATCGCCGCTACCCGGCAGGATCCGCCGACTGAGAGCTCCAGCTGTCCGTTAAAATCAACCCGGGCGGTTTTATCTTCAATGGTAAGTTTCTGGATTACCACTCCGTCATTCAGGCTGGTAAAATACCCGTCGTCAACTTCTTCGGTTCTTAAACCGAACAAAAGCTCGGTTAGCGCCGCCCGGGCCAAAGCCTCGGTTTTTGGAATATCCCTTTCCACGCTAAAAACTTTACTGCAGTCCAAGGCGCCGGGATCCAGTTTTGAATTGCCAAAATATACTTTTACTTTCATAGTTTCAATTTTCCCAAATTTTACCGGGACGCGAACCATATTGGTCTCAGAACCGTCTTTGGCTGAATACTCAAAAACCTCTACTATCCCTGTTTCGGTTTCTGGTACTATATAATTGGATGAAATCTCAAAGTTTCCGAAAATTCCCGCGTCCGGAGCGGAGGTCATAGCGTTTTTTTCAATGAGAATCTTGCCATCAGCGTCTTTCACCCGATAGGTAAAAGTATTTTCAAAAACCCGAGCCTGGCCTTTAATTATAACCGGCATGCCGATTTCATCGCCTTGCTTCGGCTCTGAAACCCGAATATTCCCTTCCGGCGATTGTTCTGGTTCATCTTCTGGTTCATCTTCTGGTTCGCCGCCGTTGTCATCGTTGCCATTATTGGTTTTGCCGGGACACTCAGTATTAGGCGCCGGAGCGTCCGGATTACCATGCCGCGCCCATTTTCCGCCGGAGCAAATCCAACCGTCTTCGTTGCCAAAAATCCTCGCCCCGATGGCGAACGCCAGAATGATAAGCAGGGCTGATAAAACGATTACTCCGCCCAGAACCGCCGGCGAGTATGCTTTTTTATTATTTTCGTCTGGCATATTTTTAATACTTTTTTTCTTCCGGCCCGAAAATCCGGTCTAAAAGGAATTTAATCGCGGTAAAGACCAGGCTGAACAGCAAGGCGGAAAAAAAACCGCTTACTGAAAACCCGGGAACAATCCATCCGGCGAGCATCACCATTAAAGCGTTTATGACAAAATAAAAAATGCCTAAAGTGATAATCGTAACCGGCAGGGTCAGGATTACAAGAAGGGGCTTTAAGGTGGCGTTGACAAGGGCCAAGACCACCGCGGCCAAAGCCGCGAATAAAAAATTTTCCACCGCGATCCCGGGCAGGAGATAGGCCGCGGCCATTACCGCCAGAGCGTTTAAAACAATCTTTATTAATGTTTCCATATTTTTGTTTATTAACCGACTGTTAAAGGCTTTAATTCCTTTAAGCATACCAACTCAGGCCGTTTTCGGCAACCTTTTAAAAAACGGCTTTGGATTGACTTTCCGGCGCGATTTTGCTATTATATTGGAAGGTGAATATTTTAGCATGGTTTTCTAATTTTAGAGAATATAGTCTACCATTAAGTTTAGAGTTTATATAGCAAGCGTTAGATAAGCTGTCGAAATAAATCACCGGAAAAATTTCTCGCCGTTCGCTTTGCCGCAAAACGCGGACAAGATAACAGCCGGGGAGCTAGAAAGAGAGGTGAAAATTTCAATGGCTTATCAAGACGATAATCGCCCGCAAAGACAGATGAATGATATTTCAGCGTTAAATATCACATGCGCCGAATGCGGAGCGCCGATCAAAGAACTTCCTTTTGAGCCCACTCAAAGAGAAGACGGAACTTACGGAAAGCTTTATTGCTACGAATGCAATAAAACTAGAATGAGAGCCCGCGGACCGAGAAGAGATTTCGGAGGAAATCGCGGAGGTTTCGGCGGAGGCAGAGATCGCTTCTAATAGAATCTCAAATATAAAAACTCCCGCGACCTGTCCGCAATGCTACGTAGCGTTGCAGGCGGATCGCGGGAGTTTTTTTGTCGCCGGAAATGTTTGTCCGGACTAATTTATTTCAATGTCAATATATTTTACTTCAGGATTTTCTTTCTTTAACTTCACCTCTATTTCATCAATCTTTTTCCCTACCAGTCGCGGAACGCGGTCGGCAAAATCAACGCAGAATTTTTTAAACTCTTCATAGTCGTCTTTCACCCTTTCATACTCTTCTTTTAAATCGCCTTTCCTGTAAATTTTCTTTATCAGGACGTTTCCGTTGAATTCTACTTCGCATTTGACGCGGTAAATTCCGATATCCAGGACCGTTGACTTAAAATCAATCACCCGCTCAATCGCCGGATCCGATTCCATGATCTCAATAATTTTCTCCTGGAGAGTTTCCGGAATGGTCCGCCCGATGAGGTAATTCCGGTTTTTTATGATTAATATTATGGCCACTCCTCCCAGCAGAATTCCGATTATTATTGAACCGATACCGTCCCAATAATGCGCCCCGGTGACTTTGGACAGTATTATGCTTAGAAAAGCTATAGCCACGCCCAGCACCGCCACGCTGTCTTCCAGAAGAACCGACAGGGTAACCGGATCGCCGATATCAAGAATCGTTCGCGCTTTATGACCAGGATATTTGATTTTAATTTCCCTGACCGCGACGGCCAGAGTCATGGACTCTACGACAAAAGAAACGGCCAGCACGACAAAAACTATCGGGCTTATTTCAAATCCCGCGCCAAAAGCCAGGGAATGGATTCCGTGATAAATCGTAACTCCGGCGCCGAGAAAAAAAATTCCGCAGGCCGAAATTAAAGCCCAAAAAAATCTTTCCCTCCCGTAACCGTAAACAAAATCCTCGTCCGGCAACTTTCTGGAGCGCTTTAAACCGACGGCAATCAGAGCCTGGTTGCCGGTATCGGCCAGGCTATGGATCGCTTCGGCGAAAAGCACGCTTGAGCCGGAAATAAACGCGGCGGCGAATTTTATCAGCGCGACAAAACTGTTCCCCGCCAAAGCCGCGAACACCGGAAAAGTCCCGATTGGTTTTTTATTTAAGCCAGGCATAAATTTTTATAAATCCATTAACTCTCTAACTCGCGCTTTTTCATTCCGTTAAATCATTTTTCAAACTTTAAATAATACTCTTTAGGTTTTGACTCCCGCCTTATTATTTCCTTCCAATCCGGCATTGCTTCTGAAAGTCTTACCAGCTTCCCCTGGTTCCGGAATAAAGGATTAACCGCCCGGGATTTTAAAGATACTTTAACGTCATGATCACCGGGGCTGTTTTTACAGCCGATTTTTCCGGTCATCCGGCGGCAGAGTTTTTCCAATTCGTAGTCTTCCTTAAGATGCGCGTTTATTTTTTCTAAAACCCTACCATCAGTCGTAAATAAATCATCATGAGTAATATATTTTTTCTCCAAAGCCCGCCTCAGCCAGTCGCCGACTGTCCGGAACATAATGGCCGATGGCAAACCGGCGTAATAGACCGAACTCATTTTTAAAAAAATCTCCGCGAATTTTTTCGCGCTTTCCAGATTATCAAAAAACCAGCTTTCTCCGCCGACCAGCGAATCAACTTTGAAATGATCCAAAAAATATCCGGCATCCGGTATTTCCTTAAAAATTACCGCGCCCCTAAGCGAATAATCAATCCGGTCGGCGCAAAGGTCGGGCAAATCCTTTTCTAAGAGTAAAAAATTCCCGCTGTCCAAAATATAATCCGTATCAAAACCGTATTTTTTTAAAATCCCGGGGATTTCCGAATTCCTCACGAATTTTTCAAAAACGTCGTCCTGATAGCTTTGTTTTTCTTCCGAACCTTCGTCCAGCGCGTAATCCACGCAATGGGAAAAAGCCGAATGCGAAACATCATGGATCAGGCCGGCGATTTGTTCATGGATGGGCGCGCCGAACATCTTCAATAACAAATAAACGCCAACCGAATGCTCAAAGCGCGAATGGGCGGTTCCCGGATAATGCGGCTCAAAATACCCGGCCTGGTCAATCCCTTTGAGCCTTTCCATGGCCTGAGAGGCTATTAATTCCAAAATCACCGGCTCCGCGATCCTGAATTCACCGTATATCCTGTCTTTATATTTCATAATAAAAGTATAAGATAAATGGCTTTATTTAGCAAAAAGAGCCCCGCCTTCGCGGAACCCTTTTATTCTCGTCGATTTTTTAAATTTAGTTTTTACTTATTCCAGAAATATTTTCCCGCTTTCCAGCCGTATTTGGCGATAACCAGGATAATGAAAATATAGATCAGGTACTGGATTGCGAGGAAAAGGAGTTTTACAAGATTGATCGTAATGTCCTGCGCCACCTTATTAATATCGCGAACAAATTCCTTAATAGCCGCTTTCCAGGAATCTTTGATATTTTTTCCGTCAACGAATTTATTTTCGTAAACATTTACGTAGAAGAAAGTGTACTCCAGCCGGTCAAGCTGTTCGGCTTTCGCCCGGCCAGTCCGCTCCAGCTGGCTGTTAATATTAATCCGTTCTTCGGTCAGGCGCTCAATTATGTTAATCTTAGAATCAATAATTTTCGCGAGGCTTTCCGCGTCCCGGGCGTTAGCGGCCACTCCGGCGATATCGTCGTACGCGGCGACCGCTTTTTCCAAGGTCTCGTCTATTGATTTCAGCTTATTCTCCAAAATTTCTATTTCGCCGGTATAATCGTCAACCAGCCGCTTAATTGTATAAACATTTTCGTTAAGCTCTTTCGGCTTTAAGCCTTTGATTATTTCCAGTATTTCATTAACATTTTCCCGCCTGACTTTAAACTGATAATTGCACCCCCGCTCATACTGGCTCGCGTTTTCAAAAATTACATACTCGCGCGCTTTTAACCCGGCGACAGTCTCGCAAGTCCCGTTAAGGTTCCGCGTTTCTATCGTCGCGTTGTAATCGGTTACTTCAAATTCCTCGGCAGTATCGCCGGTTGCCGCCTGAGGAGCCATTCCCGGAACCGGCGCCGCGTTTCTTAACGACAACCCAACGCCCCCTTTTATCCCTTCGTAATCCATGGCTTCTTCCTCATAATAACCGCCGGAATAATCCGCATCAGAAACGCCTAGCGAAAAACCGCTTGCTCCGCCTTTGTTAAAAACCGAGTTAAAAGACGATCCAATCATGCGCAGGGAAAATACAACAACGATTATGATTACCAGCGCCACCCCGGAAATTTTTAAAACATCCAAAGATTTTAAATTGTACTTTTCAAGAAACCGCATAAATTTAATCAATTATGTCTTTTTTAAAATCCCATCTATATTATACCACCTCCATCTTTTAAAGCCATACGGCCCGCCTTTCCTTACCTCATTTTCCCGAGCCGCCATCCGAATAAATTATTTTTCCATCGCCCGCTTTTTTAAATTTTCCGGCATTTTTTCTATGGCGTAACGGAGCGCCGTGCGAGGCATAATTTTTTTATTTTTCATGACATAATCAAAAACTTCCTTTTCATTTTTACGGCTGGCTTCCTTAAGCATCCAGCCGTAGCCTTTTTGCGCCATGTCATCAGAATCCAAGAGCAATTTGTCGGCAATCTGAAAAATTTCTTTTAAAAACTTTCCCTGCTTGGCCGGAATAATGAGGGTTACGGCCGCCGCGCGCCTCATCCAGCGGTTTTTTGATTTGGTAAAAGCTAAAAGATTTTTTAAAAAGCCGGGATACGTGAGAATAAATGAACCAACCGCGTGATTGCATAACGTATCGCACTTGGCCCAGTTGTCTATATATTTTCCGATCCAGCTTTCAAAAATTTTAAAATCACCGGGCGCAAATCGGCTCTTTATCCTCTCGGCCCAGTCAGCGGCGATCCAGGCTTCTTCCGAGATTCCTGACCAAAAAAGCTCCTCGCATAAAGAAAAAATTTCTTTTTTACTAAGATCCTTTATTTCCCCAAAACTCTCTTTTGAAATTTTTGAAACCAGCCCCGCCCGAACGCCGTAAAATTTAACTTCTTCCTTAAAAAAACGCTGGAAGCTTTCCCTTGTTTTCGCGTCCGCACCGCGTTTTAATTCGCTTCTTACTTTTTGGATGATACTTTTCATGCGTTTATTCCCGCCTTAATGACCGATGATACTTGATTATAAATTTATCGGTTAAAATTTAATTAAATCGGACAAAATCAGCTTATTCCGGGCAGACCGCGAACTCGCAATTCGGCCCGATCCGGCCGACGTACGACCCGTCCGGACAGAGTTTAGCTTCCTGGGTGCAAAAAACCGGTTCCGGATTATTGGCCTTACCGCCCGCGTTATCCGAAAATCCCCTCCACGCCAAATACAGGACGCCACCCGCCAAAAGCAGTAAAAAAACCGCGAAAAGAATCTTTTTATTTTTTGATTGTTGCATAAATAGCATAGATCTTTTCATTAAAAATAAAAGTGGTATTTTTTCTCCTTAGCCACAGCATGATTATTAGGTATTACAATTCCATTGTATCACAAATAAGAAGAAATCCCAGCTGGATCAATTGACAGTTACTCTTTTTACCGCAATTGGTTTATAATAAAAAATAATATTGCAACGCCCGGCGGCAGTTACCCAAACTCCAATTTCCCGATAACTCTTTCTCAGTAGCAAATGGCCCTTGATCAAATTTATAAGTAAATTTTTTTAACATGAGAACGGTAAATAAACTATTTGTCTGATATTTCATCAGGCGGAATTAACACTGCGTCAACCGCTATTTTATTATTACTCATATCAATGATATTATAACCCGCCGCTCCCTCGGTCCGTCAAACTCAATTAAAACGACTCTTTGCCAATCCCCTAAAATCAGGCTGTTTCTGATATAAGACAGAGTCTGACTAACCAACCTGTGCGAAAAGCACGACATAATTTTTCCCGTAGGCTTTAGCGCATTTCGGGCAAGTGGTATAGGAAAAATAGAGCTTCTTTAAATTTTTTCCCTTGCCTTGAACATAAGCCTCCATTTCTTTAGCCCATTGCCCGGCTTTCTGATAAGGCCCTTCAAAAACTTTAGTGAGGAAAGTTCCCGAAATAGCGGCCATTTCAGCGCCCGACACATTTTTAGCAACGTCAATATAAATATCACATCCCCAAAGAGACTTCTCATCAGTCAGCATAAGCTGATGATCCGCCTTGGCCCCGGCTTTTTCTATGAGTCCCATGTTTTTTACAACCTTTTGCCCGAAATTCAGCGGAATATGCAAAAATTGAACGACGTGGTCTTTTACGAATACTTTATCTTTCCAGGTAATTTCCTTGTCCTGCCAAGGTTCCGGATTAAACGGCTCGCAACAGCCGGTTGGTTTGATTGTTTGAGCGCCCTCCATAAATTTTTGCTTTAAAGAATTTTTTCTTAAAGCGATTTAAGAGTAAATATTTGAAACGTTTAACGCTGACAGGCATCGCATTTCTTCATTTTCCTGCGATTTTGGCCTTGCTAAACTTATGCCACCCGGCGGCTACCGGCAAACCGAAGGTCAGAAAATAATAAAGATAGACATCAAGCTTATAATAATCAGCGGCTTTTAAAAGCTTAAATAATAAAGTCTTTGAAAATTGGCGGAGATGATATCCGGAAGTTTGAACCGAGAATGCGGCTCAGTTACGCGATTATTGATAAAAGTATACGCGAATTAAGAGTAATTTACAAAGAAAATCCTGCTTATTTTGACATTCCAGCCTTTGCTCGCAAAGTTTACTAAATTTACCGCTATAATCCGCTATAATCGACTATATTTATTATAATAGTAAATTAGCCTTTATTTTAATTATCCAAATAATCATCTACCGTCTTAATAAACACCTTTGGTTTTGCCAAGTGAACATCGTGCATAGCGTTTACTTTTACCACTTTAATATCTTTTATAATTGAACGGATTTTCTCAACATCGCTATCGTCCATCGCGCCAAGTAACCCCCAAGTTTTATGCCTGGACCAGTACGCGTGTATTAGTAAAACAGGGCACTTAATTTTTTCCAGTGTTTCTTCCGGGTCAAAGCCTTCGGTCAGTCTCCCGTCAATCGTTGCTTTTGAAAAATCAACATCATACTCGCTTATAAATTTTAAACCAGCTCTTTGATCAAACCGGGCGTTAAGCAAATCATATTTCCTGGACGGACGAATTTTTTTATTAAATTCTAGACTCATTGCCCGATATGTTGCTATAAAAGAAGGCATGAGCAAAAGTTTTTCTTTGCCTTCTATCGGAATTCCTTGTTTGGCAAAAAAACCTTTTATATCTCTTTTTGATTTTCCAAGCGTGGCTATCGCAGTTTCAAAAAGGCGGTGCATGTATTTTTCTTCTTTGATTCGTGGATACATCGAAGAAAGAAGAGGCGGGTCTTCGCTAATCACCACAGAAACATTTTCGGGAACATTGGCTGCTAGCCAAAGTGCTAGAATAGCCCCTGAAGAAAGCCCGGACACAATCGTTGGTTTTTTAATGATACTTTTCAAAAATTCTTTAAGGTCTTCCCCGATGATGTTATATGAATATTCGCCAGGAGTGCGAGTTGATTTTCCATGCCCCCTGACATCAACGACAAATACATGATATTTTTTTGAAAAATGAGGCATCACAAGCTCATATCCCTGCCAAAACTCCATTTGACCCGGAATAAATAATAATGGAGAACCGTTATCCGGACCTTCAACATAATTCAAAGTTACTTTTCCGGTATTGAATTTCTTTTCAATAAATCCTTGGGGGATAGTTTCAACGGAAAGTCTAAACGGATTAAAAGTTTTTACAAGTAAAAAAACTATTACTCCCAGAAATATCCAAAATCCAGGCACTTGATAAACTACCATGGCAAAAATCGCCAATATTCCGAAGGCGCCATAAATAATTGCCTTGTTCATAGTTTTAGCTTTTTTGTTTTTTTCATTGTACTTACACCTAGTTCAAACTTGGGCATCTGGCGGAGAGGCAGGGATTTGAACCCTGGAGGACGTTGCCGCCCTGCGACTTTTCGAGAGTCGTGCCTTCAGCCGCTCGGCCACCTCTCCGTGTTATTAAATTTTCTTATTACTTCAGTTTTTTTATTTCCTCGCCGGTCAGATTTTTCCATTCGCCCTCTTTCAAATTGCCCAATTCCAGCTTTCCAATCCTCACCCTTACCAAGTCTTTCACCTCCAGCTTGAGCGAGCGAAACATCCGCCTGATCTGCCGCTTTTTCCCTTCGGTTAGCACGATGTTAAATCTTCCATGGCTTAAACTTCTGGCCTTTTTTGCCCGGACAATCCCGTCGCCTTCACCAATGTCAACTCCATCTAATAATCTTTTTATCAAGCTCCCGGCCAAGTCATTCGTAATTGATAATTGATAATTGCTAATTGACGCAATATATTCCTTTTCCTTTTCGTACCTCGGATGAGTAAGCTTGTTGGCGAGTTCCCCGTCATTAGTCAAAAGGATTAACCCCCGGCTGTCTTTATCCAGCCGCCCGACAATAAAAAGCCGCTCTTTTGTCTTTACCAAGTCAAAAACGTTCTTTTCACCTTTAAACTTTCTCGCGGTTGAGGTGAAGCCAGCGGGTTTATTCAATTTAATATATATTTTCTCTTCTGGCAACCTTAATCTCTTCCCGCCAATCCGAACATCGGGCAATTCCAGGGAATCAACAATCATTCCGATTGCGGCCTTTTTTCCGTTTAAAAAAACGTTGCCCTGCCGGATGAGGGTTTCGGCCGCCCGCCTTGAAGCGTAACCCGACTGGGCGATATATTTTTGGAGGATTATTTTCATTTTAAACAATTTTTAAGCCAGCCTTACCATAACAAGACTCCCAAAAACCGCGATTAACATGGCAAAAAGCCAGAGGACGGTAAAAAATATGAGCTTTAATGCTTCAGCTTTTTTGCCGTTTAAATAATAATAGATCGGCCTCCCAAGGACCAGTAGCGACGTAGTTAAAGCCGAAAAAACAAAAAGCAATAAAAAAGCGACTGGCGCGAGAAAGCTGTCCATCTGGCCGAAAATCTTTTCCCCGTTCCTTAAGGCGAAACTTACCAAAGCTATATAGGCGAGGACGCCGAATGAGTTTAAAAACCCGATGGAAATCAATTTTAAATTACTCATACGTTTTTTTGACCCGCTCCGGATGGGGCGGACTTATAAATTAAATTAATTAAGCTCGCCATAAATATAAAAATCCAAAACATGACGGAAAGGTCGTTCTTAAAATACGGAACATCAACCAGTCCGTGGACGACGATCGCCGTCATCGCCCCGATTAGCCCGATGATCAAATATTTATATTCTAATCTCTCCGATTTTCCGGCCAGATTCAGAATTCCGGTAAAAAAATATTTCCCGATTATCCAGATAAATATAAGCAGTCCGACCAGCCCGAGTTCGGTCCATAAATTTAAAAAGATGTTATGCGGGTATAAATAAATCTCGGTCGGCTGCCAGACAGATTTCCGGTACTTCGGGTCAAAAACGGTTTTCCTGTGAAAGTCCGGATCATTAAACTTATTAAAAAATATGCCTTCCTGATGATGGGGCGCTACGGCCGCCTGATAGCCGGAAAGCCCGGCGCCGGATATTAATTTTCCATCGCTAAGCATCTCCCAAGTTTCCCGCCACTGCTGTTTTCTTATTTCGCCGGACAAATCTTTTAAGGCTGTTTTTTCAATGGCAAGCTCTCTCGCCGGCGGATAAAAATAAATTCCCGCGGCGAATACGAGGCCGAGGCCTAACGTCAACCATCTTATTTTCCTGCCAGCCGCGAGGCTGAAAACAAAAATTCCGGCTCCCGCGCCTATCATCGCGCCCTTGGATTTAGCAAAATAAATGGCCAGTAATGATAAAACGATGGCCAATAAAATAAAACCAATTTTTAAAATTTTAAAATTGAAAATTCTTATCTTGCCCCGCTTAACAGCGCAAAATTCTTTCAACAGCCAACCCATCATAAGCAAAACCAACGGTCCCAAATATAACCCTACCGCGTTCGGGTAGCCGAAAAATGAAACCACCCTTCTCGTTCCCTCGGCCTGCCAAAGCGGATTATCAATCAGGTTGCCGGTAAATTTCTGGTAAACGGCGAGAAGTGAAATTGCCAAGGCCGACAAAGCGAGCGGCCATAAAATCTTTTCCAACCATTGGCTTTTCGCGTCCTCCAGAGCTTCCCGGCCGAGAGTATTAAAGAGTAAAATATAAAATAAAACCGGCTCAAAAAAATAAGCTTTAAAAATTCCCAATGATTCTCTTGAAAATCCGGCTGTTCCGGCCGCTAAAAAAGCAACAATGAGCAGTAAAATTATTTCCAAATCAAAAGGATACCGGCTAAATTTCCAATTTCCAATTTCCAATTTCCAATTTATCTTTTTTCTTATTCCATCCGCAATAATCTTATAATTACCCAACAGCCAAACTGCAAATGCAATTAATATCATGCCTTCAAGCAATGTCATGGGCAGAGCAAAAATGTTAAACCGAATTAAATAAGAAGGCAGGGCAAAAATAATAATCATCATTGCCCAGTCAATCCGCAACCAGGCAATGGCAGTGAAAAAAAAGAAAAATAACACAATCAATAACATCATCTTGCTAATGCCCCGCAAATGCGGGGCGTTATGGAAATTAAACCAGGAGCATATAAAGCCCGATGCTGACGAGCCCGGCGCCGATTAATTTCTGGGCCAGTATTTCTTTTCCTATTTCCTCGCTGAAAACTTTGGGAAAGCGGATGGAAATAATTACCGCGAAAATTATGAAAAAGAGGTACTGGACTCCCTGCAGGGCGTTAACCATGGCGACGTTGCCGAGATCAATAGCCCAGTTAAGCATGATAAAGGCCAGAGCCGCGGACAGCCGGACCGCGAGAAAAAAACCCAAATTTCTCGGAGCGGTGGCGTTCTCCTGATATGAAAAAATTTCTTTTCTCCAGGCAGGGACAACGAGAAGAAAGAGGGCGCCTAAAAAAGTTCCGAGCCGCGACCAGACAAAACTGCCGATAAACGGCTGATGGAGATATATGTATTTCATGAGGACGTAGAAAGCGGCGAAGAAAAAAGCCGATACGACAGAGTTGGCGAGAAGCCGGCGGCCGGGTCGGTATTTAGCGTGGATTTCTCCCAAGGTATCGCCGAAAACCGACCGAATTCGGTCAAAAACTTTTTTTACCATATAAAAGCGGGTTCTTTTTACCGAGATAAGCACCCCGCCGGCAATCAGGATAACAAAGGCCAGGAGTTGCTTTTCGTTAAGCGATTCGCCGAGAAAAATCATTGAAAACATCAGGCTGAAAACCGGAACCAAACCGCCGACAATCGGAACGACCCGAGTCGCTTCGCTTTGATGGAGCGCTTTATACCAGAATACAAGGGTAATTAAAAACAACAAGCCGGCCGACAAATCAAGGAGAAGCTCTCCCAGGCTCGGCACCCAGGGGGCGAAAAATAAGAGGAACAAATTAAAAACGCTCCAGATGCCTACGTAAAAAGAATAGACAATGGAAGAGTGGATTTTTTTTGACAAAAGGAATTTATCGGCGAGATAAACTCCGGCGTTAATAAAGTAGGCGGTAATCGCGACGGGTAGCCACATAGATTCAATTTACCTGCCCGCAATACTGCCCCGCAAATACGGGGTTGCGGGCGGGTAATTGCCAATTAATAATATTCAATTATTAAATTTGTTTAAAAACGTACGGCCGGCTGTTCGCGGCTTACGCAATGGATAGTTCCTCCGCCGTAAATCAAATCGGCTGAATCAATGCCGACGATGGTTCGTTCCAGAAAAATTTTCTTTATAATTTCTAGGGCCATACTGTCATTATTATGGCCGAAAACCGGAACTAATACAACATTATTCCCGATGTAAAAATTCGCGTAACTCGCCGGAATCCTCTTTCCTCGGTTATCAAAAATCTTAGGCAATGGCAACTCAATCAGATTAAATTTATTCCCGTCATGATCTCTTGCTTCTTTTAAAATTTCCAAATTTTCTCTTATAACCGGATAATTTATGTCCTTTTCATCGATTTCTGAAGAATAGATAATACTGTCCGGGCTGACGAACCTCGCAATATTGTCAATATGCCCGTCTGTATGATCGTTAAAAAGCCCCCTTTTCAGCCAGATAAAATTATTTATTCCGAGGTAATCACTTAAACATCTTTCTATATCTTTTTTTGATAACTTCGGATTCCTTTTCTTATTCAAAAGGCATTCCTCGGTAGTCATCAGTGTCCCCCGGCCGTTAACCTCAATAGCTCCGCCTTCTAAAACCATTTCCGGCATGAAATAAGGCAGTTCTAAAAATTTATTCATCCAGGCCGGTATTTTATCGTCTTTTAGTAATTCCGGCCACTTTCCGCCGTAGGCGTTGTAAGTCCAGTCAACCATGGCCAGCTGTTTATTTTCTTCGTTAACGATAAATGACGGCCCAAAATCTCGGAACCAGACATCGGCATAATCGGTGACGTGCAAGTTTACAAATTTTAAATCTACTTTTTTATCTTCCAACTTATGTATCACCCTTTCTTTCATTTTCTCATCCCTTATTAAAAGCTCCACTCTTTCGCTTTCATGGACAGCTTTAATAATTTCCGCGAACCGGTTTTCAACGATAGCCACCCGATCCGGAAAAGTTACTTTATCATAAGGCCAGGAAAGCCAGACAGCGTCATGTTTTTCCCATTCAGCCGGCAGGCGATAGCCTAATTGTTTCGGAGTTTTCATTCTGGTAAGCTTAAACGCGCGTATTTATTTCTTTAAAAGCCGCCCGTAAGTATCCGGCCGTCGGTTCGCGAAAAATCCCCATTCTTTCCGTATATGATAATTCATGCCTAAGTTTAATTCAGCAATCAATATTTCGTCTTTTTTCGCGCCGGCTTTTTTTAAAATTTTTCCGAAAGCGTCGCAGATAAACGATTGCCCCCAAAAATTTATTTTGCCTTCCCGGCCGGCCCGGTTGACGGCGACAATATTAATGCTGTTGGCGATCGCGTGCCCCCGCTGTACCGTTTCCCAAGCGTCATGCCAACTGCCGTAATTATTTTTGTCGCCGATTATCGTCCCGATGGCGGTCGGATAAAATATTATTTCCGCCCCGGCCAGGCCCGCCATTCTGGCCGCTTCCGGAAACCACTGGTCATAGCAAATCAAAACGGCGAACGCGGCAAACTTGGTTTTATAAAGTTTATAGCCGGCATCGCCTTCGTGAAAATACTTTTTTTCGTAGAATAAAGGGTCATAAGGAATATGAATTTTCCGATAGGTGTCCATTAACTTTCCCTTTTCATTTATCACTGCCGCTGAATTATAATAGCGGCCGTTCTTCGCTTTTTCAAAAAGCGGAACGACAATGACGACCCCGAATTCTTTGGCTATTTTTGAAAATTCCCGGGTTGATTCGCCCGGAATGGTTTCGGCATATTGCTCAAATTCGGCGTTTTTATCCTGCGGAAAATAACGCGACCTGAAAAGCTCTTCAAGGCAGATTATCTTTGCCCCTTTTTTCGCCGCCGCAATCACCATTTTCTTGGCGTTTTCCAGGTTATGGTCCCTATCTCCGGATAAAGCGGTCTGAATAGCTCCAATGGTTATTTTTTTATGCTTCATATGGCGAGATTATTCTTTTTTTAATACTAAACCAATTAATCAGACCTGTAAATACGGCTTTGGCGTTTGACACCATCCTTTGCCTATAATACACTTTGATTAGCGAAATATTATTTTATAACCAACAAACTTATGCCTAAGGTTCTTGTAATCGGTTGCGGCAACGTCGGATCGGTCGGACTCCATAAGATGGCGCAAAATCCGGAAATCTTTTCCGAAATTCATGTTGTCAGCCGGACCAGGAAAAAATGCGACTCGGTGAACGAATCAATTATAAAAAAAACCAAAGGCAAGGCGAGCCTTAAAATCCACCAATCCGATGTCGGGCAAGGCAATAATTTTTATGAGCTCTTAAAAAAAATTAATCCCGATCTGGTAGTTCACTGGGGACATCCTTACGACAATTTGGTCGTCATGGACGCTTGCCTTAAATACGGCGTTAACTACGTTGACACGGCCTGCTACGAACATCCGGAAAAATACGGTTTTTCCTATAAATTACAACTCGCGAAAAACCAAACTTTTAAGAAGAAGGGGCTTTTAGCCATTACCGGCATGGGTTTTGACCCCGGCGTTACCAATATTTTTTCCGCCTACGCCCGCGACTTCCTCTTTGATAAAATTGAGACCATTGACATCCTTGATTGCAACGGCGGCTCCAAAGACAAAAAAATAAAATTCGCCCCTAATTTTGACCCTGAAATAAACCTGCGCGAACTAATCCTGCCGGTTGAATTCTGGGAAAACGGCCGCTGGAAAACCCGCGGACGGCTCATAGACGAGTCTGCGGCCAACTTTCAATTTGACTTCCCCCGGGCGGGAAAGTTTACTCCCTATCTCATGTACCACGAAGAAATGGAAACGATTGTTAACCACATTCCCGGCTTAAAACGCATCCGGTTCTGGATGACTTTCTCGCCGGCTTATCTTACATATCTAAGAGTGCTATACAATGTCGGGCTAACGAGAATTGATCCAATAAATTACAACGGCTGTGATGTCATTCCGGTTAAATTTTTAAAAGCCATATTGCCGAAAGGCGAGGATTTTAACAAAAGCTACAAAGGAAAAACCAACATCGGAAATATTATCTCGGGCGTGAAAAACGGAAAGAAAAAAGTCGTTTATATCTACAATGTCTGCGACCACCAGGCGGCTTTTCGCGAAACCGGCGGCAACGCCATTGGCTATACGACCGCTATCCCGACCGTAACCGCGGCGGAAATGATTTTAACCGGACAATGGAAAGGCGCGGGCGTATTCACTCCGGAGGACAAAAATTTTAATCCCAAACCTTTCTTAAAAGCGCTCGCTAAAAACGGTTTGCCTTGGGTCGTAAAAGAATTAAAAGACGTTCCCGAACCGTTAAAGAAAAATTATTAATATTTAAAATGCCTGATACTCATAACCCAAAAAATCATCCTTTCACTGAACCCTGGATTGATACATCCGGCTGGAGAGCCGGGGATTTTAGAAATTTTAAAACCCCCACTTATCTCGTAGATGAAAAAATACTGGAACGCAACCTAAACATACTCAGTGAAGTTCAGAACAAATCCGGTTGCAAAATCATCATGGCTTTAAAGGGTTTTTCCATGTGGAGCGTTTTTCCTTTGGTAAAAAAATATCTTCCCGGAATAGCGGCGAGTTCAATCAATGAAGCGCGGCTGGGGCGCGAAAAATTCGGCGGCGAAGTCCATGCCTTTTCCCCGGCTTACACTAAGGAGAATATAAACGAATTCATAAAATATTCCGATCATCTTATCTTCAATTCTTTTTCCCAGTGGAAAAGATTCAGAAAAACGATTTTAAGCGCGAAGAAGAAAATTTCCTGCGGCCTCCGGGTTAACCCCGAGCATTCCGAAACTGAAACTTTGATGTATGATCCGGCCGCGCCCAATTCGCGGCTCGGAATAACGGAAAAAAATTTCCAGCCGGAAGAGCTGAAAGGCATAAAAGGCCTTCATTTTCATACGCTATGCGAACTCGGCCCCGAACCGCTCGGTCGGACTTTACAAGTTTTTGAAAAAAAATTCGGAAAACATCTTTCTAAAATGAAATGGGTAAATTTCGGCGGCGGACACCATATCACCCGGCGCGGTTATGACATAAAACTTCTCATAAAAATAATTAAAGACTTTAAGAGCCGCCATCCCCATCAGAAAATTTATCTTGAACCGGGCGAAGCCATTGCTTTGAACTCCGGCATCCTTATCTCGTCGGTTGTTGATATTGCTAATAATAAGATGGATATCGCCATTCTTGACACGTCGGCGGCAACGCACATGCCCGATGTCCTTGAGATGCCTTACCAGCCAACGGTTTTAGGCGCTGATACCGGTAAAAATCATAAACACGTTTACCGGCTGGCCGGGCCGAGCTGTTTAGCCGGCGACGTAATCGGTGATTATTCGTTTAAAAACTTGCTCAAAATCGGCGACAAAATAATTTTCATGAACATGGCCATTTATACCATGGTCAAAAATAATACTTTCAACGGCATTAATCTTCCTTCTATATTTTTGCGTAAAAAAAACGGCCAGGTCAGGCTCGTCAAAAATTTCGGCTACGCGGATTTTAAAAATCGGTTATCATGAGTCTTTCTCGCTCACGATCTTGCTTCTCCCATTCCTGAAATAACATTCCGGGATATTTAATGTGTACTGCATCGTCCTCGAAAGTAGGATTGTAATGAATACCATAATCTTTTAAAAGTGCGTGGGCTATTAAACTTCCGGCTGAGCTACGGTAATTTCTTCCAATAGTCCTAATGGACAAAAATGCCTCGGTAACCAAATCAACCCCGCCCCCGGTGCGATTTAATAATAAGTTTATTGTTTTTCTTAAGCTATTTTTTTCATCACCCAGATTGACCTGTATGTGTTTTTTAATTTCTTCTTCCCGTCTTTGGCTATCGGGATTCTTTATGGAAAAATCATCAGCAGAAATCATATCCGCTGTCCAGGCGTCAGCCCCCAGTCCGCGGCAGACTCGCGCCATAACCGGCTTCTTTCCGCAACCCAAATCTATTATTTTATAACCTTTCAGTATCTGCTCGTCCACCAGCATTTTTTCATAATCCACATCTGCGCCCCTTTTCTTTTTTTTATAACGACAGCTTCTGATTTCTTCTATAAGAGGGTGCTTAGTCATGGCCATAGCAAAAGCCAACTGTCTTAACGCGCCTTTAGTATTATCCTCCATGCCCTCGCCAATACTATCTTCACCTAAACCGGTCAGAGAGCTGAAATAAGGCCGGCCGGTCATTTTATTAGGCTCTAAAATTTCAACGAATAATGAATCGCTAAGTTTAAGCATTTCCCGAATATCCTTTTCGGTAATTTTCTCAATTCCTGAGGGTCTATTTTCTGTAAAACGTTCCAATCCAGTTTTAAACTGTTCTACCATGGAAATAGTATTAAAAATTATTGTCACCTTTTTTCTAACAAAAATTGGCTTATATTAAAACTATTTTTCTAAAATCCCATTATTCTTACAAATCTCCTCGTAAACCCCAGCGCTCGGCCTTGGCGTCCGCTTAAAAGTTTTTCGGTCAACCGCGTGCAATCCGAACTTCATGGCATAGCCGTCGGCCCATTCAAAATTATCCAGTAGCGACCAATGAAAATATCCCCGGACGTCCACTCCCTCGCTAATGGCTTTATGAACCCATTCCAAGTGATCAATAATAAACCGACTTCGCCACTTATCATCTCTATCCGCCACGCCGTTTTCCAGGATGAATATCGGCTTTTTATACTTGGCATAACCTTTTAAGACGTGGTAAATTCCTTCGGGATAAATCTCCCAGCCAAAATCCGAAACCAGCTTATTTTCGTTCCGAACAAACGGCGGAATACAGCTCAGCCGGACGTGATGGTAATAATTGACTCCAATAAAATCAAAATGCCCCTTAATGCGATTTTGAAACCAGTTATTTCTGAAATAATTGCCAAATTTTGCCGCCGCGATATCCATTAAATGCCATTTTACATTCGGCTCAAAATAACCAGTAACCATGGTTACGCCGACTTGGGCGTCCGGACAATTTTTTTTGATTATTTTATAGCTTTCTTTATGAGCGCGAATCAAGTTGATAATAACTCTCATGGCTTTGACATAATCATTTTTTTTATGCGGAGGAAATTTAGCATCAATATATCCGTGCCCGGCGTGGATCATTGGTTCGTTTAAAGTCACCCAATAATCAATATACTCACCCAATTCTTTTGAAATCACCTCGGCGTATTTTATAAAGTATTCAATGGTTTTTCTGTTAGCCCAGCCCCCTCTCTCGGAAATCCACAAGGGAAACGGCCAATGCCAGAGAGTAAAAGCAATTTTTAAATTCCGTTTTCTCAGGGCTTCAAAAACTTTCCGGTAATGCTCAACTTCATTCATATCAATTTTCCCTTCTTCCGGCATAATCCGCGCCCAGTCAATTCCCATCCGGTGCGCGTTATTATTCAGGCTCAGGCACAAATCAAAATCCTCTTCATAACGGTTATATGAATCACAAGCTTTTCCGGAAATAAAATCTTCCGGGTTTTTTCCCTGTTTTTTTAATTCCGCGATCCGCTCCGGCGACTGCTCCCATTCGCTCCAGTCATTCACGTTGCCGCCTTCAACCTGATGGGCTGAAGTGGAAGCACCCCAGAGAAAACCTTCGGGGAATTTTAATATTTTGGGCATATTTTAATTTTCAACGCTAAAAATAAACGTCAACAATCCTAACTCAATTATATCACAAACCGATTACTGACAAAAACAAAACCCCGCTTTTAACGGGGTTTTGCGTATGTGGTTGTTGTTCGAACAATTTTTCTGTTTCTATTTTATATGTTTTTGTTTTGATCCTGGTTAAGGTAAGGATTACCTTCTTTTTTTGTTTCTTCGCTGATGCTTATTTCCCTTTCCTTTCGCTCGCGCGCCAGTTCCCGGTTAACCCAGAAAATCCAGCCGATTACGCCGACGAGAAAAATGAGAAATATAATTAAATTCAGGCTTAATTTGCTTGTTATGGAAGACAATATTGAAGAGGTTCCTGCTTTTTCTGACACTTCGTTCCCGTTAAGCAAATTATCTAGACTACCGCCTGCTCCGTCATCAGTCTTATTATCTTCTGTCCCTGGAGTCTTTTTGGTTCCGGTTTCCGGCGCGGTCTTTTTCTCTTCCTGCTGAACCGATTTTGGGGCGGTTATTTTCGACGTTCCACTGATTTTCTTCGGAGCAACCTGCGCCGCCTTAACTGCCGGTTTCGGGAAAAGGTAGTAAACGGAATTTGACAGGATGCTTTCCTTTCCGTGAATATCAATCGCCTGGGCCTGTATCTTGTGGGTTATGTCCTTTGATAGATCATAAGAAGGCTTATAGGCAAAATTCGCGGTTCCTGACGGGTGGTTCTTAACCAGAAAAGCGCCGTCCGCTTTTTTATCAATAAACACGAGCACCTCCGAATTATTTTTGGCGACACCGGTGATAAACGGCCGAACCGCGGTGGTGTTATTGTTAACAACCGCGCGGATCATAGTCGGAGCCGGCATGGGGTATTCAATCCGGAAATTCATGAAAACCGAAGCTTTGCTTTTATTGCCATAAATATCTTCAGCCACGGCCCAGACCTGATGTTCGCCCCGCTTTAAGTCCAAAAACGGCTTGTAATAAAACGCGCCTGTTCCGGAAGAATGGTAGACAACCTTTGTTTTGCCATTATAGACGCCGTCTATATAGATATGGACCAGCGTTCCGGATTTGGTTAACCCTTTGATAGTCTCCCTGGGGTCGCCGGTTCTTGTTGACGGATTTGGGGAAAGGATGGTCGGAGCCGGCAGACTAGCCGGAATCGGAGCGGGTGTGGGCGCCGGAGCCGGAATCGGAGCGGGAACAGCCGGAACAATAAACTGAACAGAGGCTGATGGCGAGGAAAGTTCAAGCGTAGTTTTATTCCTGGCTACTGCCATAACGCTGTGAGCCCCTTCGCTTAAATTAACCTTTTCCTGAAAGAAAAATCGGTATTTCTGTCCGAGAAGAATATTGGCTACGCCGGTTCCGCGGTAAGTTCCGTCAATATAGATTAGCGCATCAGTACCCAAATCCGTTGTCCCGGTAATCATGGGCATAGACAAAGTATTTTCAGCCCCTTTCTTTACCTCTTCAATCACCGGAGAGTTGACCGCGGCCTTGGCCGCGCCGGAAAAAAACGTGAAGCCGATAACGCTTATGGCTAATACCGCTAATAATCTTTTAAAGTAAGTCATATATTCTAAGTTCCCTCCTTTAAATGCTTAATAATTTAGTTCGACCTTTAAGGGTTTTTCTTAAAAGGAACATTAGAATGACTTTAAAAGAACTTTTTAATTTTAAAAGAACCTGCCCGAAAATACGGGACTTTATTTCAAGTTGCTTTAATATCTTAGCTCAGCCCGACAAAATGTCAATCCCCGACGGTTATCTTAAGCCCTGCGCATGAGAGCGGGTTTTACGCAATTTTTCTAGTCTGCGCGACCTGAGAGTGTCGCCTGCGCATCTCACCGCCAGGGCAGTCTGCCCATTCTCAGGCTATATCAAAAAAATGCCTTATTTTAGCAATTTTCTTCTCCTTATTAATATCTATTGCAATAAAATCCAGCCGCACCCGGCTATATTTTATTCCTTTAAATGAACTCAAGTAATGACCAATGGCGATTTTTAATCGTTTAATTTTTAACCCGCCCAAAGCGTCAACTGCGCTCCCAAAACCCGGTAAAACGCGAGTCTTTACTTCCGCAAAAACTAAAACATCGCCTTCTAAGGCGATAATATCAATTTCCCGATAGCTTAATTTCAGGTTGGACGCGACCAGCCGAAAGCCCTTGGAAGCTAAATATTTTCTGGCGACTTCTTCGCCGTATTCACCGACGGCTTTGCTACGGAGCATGCTATTATTAAAAAGCAATAAATGCGCGGGGGGTTCTCTAATCTGCTTTTTTTCTTGTCATCTGTCTATTTCTTACGGGATGTATTTATTATATTCTCTTTCCTTTTCCAAGCTAGCCCTTTTTTCCGGAAGGCTAATCAAAAATTTAAGAATAAAATAAAGCCAGGCAGCCATCTCGCCAGCCCATAAAATAAACCAAAAACGGCTGGAGAAAAAAGGAACTGATTCGTAAACGAAAAAAAGGAAAAAAAGGCTTAGAAAAAAATTAGCCAGACTGAAAAGATATACTTTTTCCAGCGTCCGGAAATAAAGATTTTTTCGGTATCTTTTTTTAGTCATTCCCAATATCAAGGCGATTAAAAAAAATAGAACAGTTAAACCGATAAGCCCGTTAACCATAACCTGCGCCGGCGCTCCGGGATTGAGGGCAAACCAGTATTTTAGAGTTAGAAAATTTTTCATATTTATTTAGCTTTAATATTCAACATATATTAAAGCAGATTTTTGCATTAGTCAAATTCAATTCACACCTTCAGGCCTTTATAAAAATAGCGCCGTAATGATATTCGCCCGCCTCAAACTCGTCTTCGATATTAAACCCAAGCTTGGCCGACCCCTTCATTAATAGTTCCTTGTCCACCCGGTCGTCAACCGAAGGGCCGAATGGCGAGGCCGTGCTTTTCCATTCTACGACAATAAGCTTTCCTGATTTTTTCAGGAGCCTCGCGGCTTCGCGAATTATTTCCATCCTTTTTTTTGACTGGTAAAGGGTGTTGATGAGATAAGCCGTATCAAGGCTTCCGGCTTCAATTTTTGTCGCGCCGAAAATTTCCAGGTCGCTCCAGACTGTCCGGACGTTTTGCAGATTTTCCAGCTTAGCGCGCTTATCAATAGTCTGCAAAATGGTTTTTAAAATATCTACCGCGTAAACAATGCCTTTTTTCCCCACAATTTTTGCCGAAGGAAATACAAAATGCCCCGATGCACCGCAACCGAGATCCGCCACCACCATCCCTTCTTTTATTGCCGCGCGGCTAAGTATTAACTTCGCGTCTAAAAGCGCGTTCCCTCCCGTCATCATATAAAAAATTTATTTATTTTAATCCACAATCCGGCCGTAATTCGCTTTCTTAAATTATAGCCCAATTAAGCCATCTTAACAACCGGTGAATTATTGCTTGTCAACCTGAAAAAACTTTATGGCAGTTGCCGGACAATTAACCTTTCCAGTTTCCATGCTTTCCCCGGGGATTGCCGCCTCCAATTCTTTTCTCCCGATTTTACCGAAATAATAACCAACAGCGGCGGAGATTGCTTTTTCGCCCTTGGCGGCAGACTCCGTAATCAGCTTTTCAAGATTTGTTTCTTTTTCTTCGCCGCTTATAAAGTCCCGGTATTTAATCGCTTCCGGAATAATTTCTTCGCCGTTTTTTAAATTAAAATAAGACAAAGGCAAATCTTCTTCGCGCCCGTATAATCCCAGCCAAACAAGCAATAAGAAAATAAAATAAACCGCCCGGCTCCTTATCAATCTGTTTATCAGCGCCTGTTTTTTTATTAATTCCAATATTTTCCCGGGCAATACATCAAATTGCTTTGCCGCCAGCTCGCCGTAATCGGTCTGCCCGGCGTTTTCAATTTTTATCAAATCCGAATAAAAGCACGAATCATTGATTTTTTTATCGAGGCAAGTTTCCCATTGACGATGCGCGGAGTTGGCGCGGCGATAAATTTCCTTATCGCGGCTGAAAATATTTCCCGTAAGGTAAATAATGACCGGGTGAAAAATTCCGTCTAAAACGGAATGGGTGAGGTAGCCGATGGCAAAAGCCAGATCTTTTTCGCTTTTTCTTTCTTTTGCCAGGTCAAGCATCTGAAAAACGATTTTATTGGACAATTCGCCGTCTTTGCCGTGCAGGGCGGCGGAAATTTTCCACTCTTTTTCATTTTTCCCGTAAAAAAAAATGTCCGGCGCGACTGACCCGAGATAATAATAGTCCGGATTATCGCCGATTATTTTTTTTATACCCTGGTCTTTGAATTTATTCGCAAGCTTACGAGCAAAAAACAAATGGGTATTTTCTTTTGGCATGATTATTTAGCAGTTAATAAACTCAAACCATAAACAGCTTTATTTCCAATTGACCGCTATCCGATGTTTGCTGATTGTTATTTATTTATCAAAAATCTACTATTTTTCTTTTTCCATTCTTCAATCTTGCCGTGATTACCTGATAATAGAACTTTGGGAACTTTTATTTTTTTATTTTTAACCGTGAGGATTTCCGGGCGGGTATAATGAGGATATTCGAGGTATCCAACTTCGGTATGGGACTCAAAAGCGAGGCTTTCCTTATTGCCGAGCACTCCGGGCAAAAGCCTCGTGACCGAATCGACCAGCATCATGGCCGGAATTTCCCCGCCAGTCAAAACAAAATCGCCGGCGGAAATTTCTTCGTCAGCGAGATATTTCGCCACCCTTTCGTCAATGCCCTCGTAGCGCCCGCAAATCATGATTACATGCTGAAAACCGGCGAGTTTTTTCACCCGCGTCTGCGTGTATTTTTTTCCTTTGGCGGAAAAAAGGACAACCCTGGCTTTTTTCTTTTTGCCGATTTTTTTCTTTATGTCCGCGACTGCTTTAAAAATCGGCTCAGGCCTTAAAACCATGCCCGCCCCGCCGCCGTAAGGTTTGTCGTCAACCGTGCGATGGCGGTCGGTTGTCCAGCCGCGCAAATCGTAAATTTTTATTTTTATTTTTCCTTTTTCTTTGGCCCGCCGGATAATGGACTCATTAAAATAAGCGTCAAAAATTTCGGGAAAAATTGTGATGATATGAAAAGTCATATTCTATATTATATCATTTATCGCGCTTGACGGCTAAGACCAACAAAAAACCACGGCTGGCGTGGCTTTTTGAGTATCTATTTTTTAGCGGTTAGATTTTTAAATCGTCAACCGAAGAAGTATCAAAATCTTCCCTTTCCACTCTCGGACGCCTTTCGCGTCCTTCCGGTTCGTTGATTTTCAGGTTCACTCTGGCGTTGTTCTTGGCGCCGACTATTTTTAATAAGGTGCGAATTGATTTAGCGGTTTGTCCCTGCTTTCCAATCACATAACCCATGTCTGCCGGGTTGATCGTTAAAGTCAGAAGAACGCCTCTTTCATCAATGTTTCTTTCCACTTTTACATCCTGTGGATTTCCAACGATTGACCTTACGATGAATTCCAAGAAGTCCTTGTCTTGATCTCCCATAGTGTTTTCTTACTTCTTTCAAGCTGACAAACTTTTCAGGAAGCTCTGAGCTTTAGAAAATGTTCAGGCTGAAAGATACTTATTTTTTAACCCTGCCTTTCATGTCCAGGCAGTCCCGATTATATAAAATACCAGGAAATTATAACATATTATACCAAATTTACTAAAATTTTCAATATTACTCTACTCTTACGCTTTTGCCGGGTTATTTTCCGCGACCTTTTTTTCTTCTTTCGGCTCAGCAGGGGAGGCGTCTTTTACCTCTTCAGCCGTCGCAACGGATTCAACTTTTGTTGCTTCTGCCTTTGGCTCCTCGGCTATTTCGGTATTTTTCGGATTCTTTGAAGCTTTTACTTTTTTCCCCTCAATAATTTTCTTTTCAACTAAAAGATTATTGGCGGTCGGCGTCATCTGCGCGCCTTTACTGATCCAATATTTTATCCGTTCGCCCTTAACCTGCAAATCTTTGGAATGAGGATTATAATCGCCTAAAATTTCCAGCGCTTCACCAAAAGGATCGCGGCCTTTTTCACAGATAATCAGGCGATAATGAGGTTGATTTTTCTTTCCGATTCTAGATAATTTAATTGCCAACATAAGCTATTCTTGGATAATCGACTGTTAACGGTCGCTCTTTTTTTAATTCTTAAACAATTATTAATTATTCAACGGACTGGTTTATATATTACCTAAAGCCCGGTTAAAAGTCAATATCAGAAAGGGCTATTATCAATCCGGATAAATTTTAGTCCATATTTTAGTGGCATAACCGACAAAATAGAAGGCCAACCCGCCTAAACGTGATGCAAACCGGTACGGGCGGGTCAGGGCCGGGCGGAGCCCTTGATTAAATCATTAAATTCTGATAAGCTCAAAAAAATAATAAACTACTGACCTTTTCCGCGTCCCGCGTTTCGCGGGATATCCTTTCCCGCCGTGGCGGGAAAGGATAAAGGTATTTGTTAACCGCCCTGAAGCGTTTTCAATACCTTTAGGGTTTTTATTTTGGGGGGTTCGCCGGGGCGCCGGAGAAACTCGCTAAAAATAATTTTTCGGCCTGACGTCTTTAAAAAGGGCGCCGGAGCCGCGCAAAAACTATGGCAAAAGTTAAATCATCAAAAATCCCCGAGTATGAGCTTCTATATCTCATACCAAATAAATTTTCTGAAAACGAGATACCGGCTATTACCGAAAAAGTCGGCAAAATTATCACCGACCATGCTGGGACAATAAATCGAACTGAAGATTGGGGCAAAAAAAGACTGGCTTTCGCGATAAAAGGCCAGGTTTACGGTTATTACCGGCTAAGCAGAATAAGCGTCGGGGGCGGAAAAATAAATGACATTGACCGTTTGCTTCGCCTCGCCCCGGAAATACTCCGGCACCTGATCGTGAAGACCGAAAAACAAAAAGAAGCCAAGCCAAAACCGGTTAAGGCCGCGGAAAATGAAACCGTAAGAAAAGAAAAACCAAAGCCCGCGCCCAAGGTTGAGGATATGTCCGAAAAAAAAGACGCTTCAAAAGTTGATCTTAAAGATCTGGATGAAAAATTGGATAAAATACTGGAAGGCGGCGACCTTTTAAAATAATTTTGTTCAGGAAACACTCCTTGATACTGAATTTTATGCCGGATTCTTACCTTGATTTTCTCCGACTTAAAAGCTAAAATTAGAATATGCTTAAAAACTATTTCGTCGCGAGGCTTTTAACGCTTTGAGCGAGACGAGGAAGACGAGCAAAATAACATGAGGCGCAGCCTGAGCTGTGGTGAATGTTATTTTAAGAAGTCTGACGAAGTCGGAGCCGAAGCGGAAAGAGTTTTTAAACACATTCTGAGGTGCGTTGATTAATTCATTACCGCTTAAGCTACCGCTAAGACCGGGGGCTTAGGCCTAAAAATTATGACTCTCAACAAAGTTATGATTATCGGGCATGTTACCCGGGATCCGGAAATCCGGAATACTCCGGCTGGCGCGACCGTCGCGAGCTTTTCAGTTGCCACCAATTTAGTCTGGACCGATGCTTCGGGCCAGCGGCAGGATCGAGCCGAATTCCATAACGTTGTCGCCTGGAGAAGGCTCGCGGAAATCTGCGGCCAGTATCTGAAGAAGGGTGGAAAAGTCTATATTGAGGGTCGGCTCCAGACGCGTGACTGGGTTGGCCAGGATGGGGTAAAAAGATACCGGACTGAAATCGTAACCGAAAACATGATTTTACTGGACCGGCCGGGTAATCGCCAAAATAGCCAGTCCAGCGCTCAGGATGCCCCTTCCTACGAAGAGCCGTCAGCGCCGGCATCCCGCGGTTTCCAGGCGGTTGAAGCGGCTGAAGATGAGATAAAAGTTGAAGATATACCTTTTTAGAAATCCCAAGCTCCAAATTCCAAATTTCAATCCCGAGTCCCGAGAAATCGGGATCACCGATCCTCGGGACAAATTCTTAAATACAGATTTTGGGATTTGGAAATTAATTCCATGACAACACCAATTAAAAAAGAAAAAAAATGCTTTTTTTGCGAAAATAACATTGAAAGCATTGATTACAAGGATACGGAGAACCTCCGCAAATTCATGAATTACTATTCAAAAATTCTACCCAAAAGAAGGACTGGCATTTGCGGCACACACCAGAGAAAACTCTCTTTAGCGGTTAAACGGGCGCGAATTATGGCCCTGGTTCCGTTCACCTCAAGATAAAAATATGCTGAGCATGAGTGAAATAAAAGTCGGCCGCCTGGTTCGGATTTCCGGCGAGCCTTACGCCGTCATCAGAACCGACCACCATAAAATGGGACGGGGCGGAGCGGTCTTAAAAATTAAAATTCGCAACCTTTTAACCGGCAACATTCTGGACAAGACCATCCAGGGCAACGAAAAGCTGGATGAGGCGCAGACCGAAAAACGCAAAGTTAATTATTTGTACAAAGATGATCATCAGGCTTACTTTATGGACAATGAAAGCTATGATCAGTTTTCCCTGGATAATGAAAACTTGGGAGAAAAAATTAACTTCTTGAAAGAGGGGATTGACGTTGACGCCCTGTATTTCGAAGGCAAGGCGGCGGCCATTGACCTGCCCATAAAAATAAAACTTAAAGTCATTTCCGCCCCGCCGGGAGTAAAAGGCAATTCAGCCGGGAGCGTAACTAAAAAAGTTACGCTGGAAACCGGAACGGAAATCGGCGTCCCGATGTTTGTAAAAGAAGGCGATGAAATTATTATTAATACCGATTCGGGCGAATATGTTGAACGAGCCTGATAAATTAGAATTAAGATTAGCAATTGGAAATATTAAAAATCCCCTCATAAGAGGGGATTTTTTGTCGGTTAGTTAAATCTTTATTTTCGGTTCCGGATTCATTATCTCTGGTTTGACTCTTTCACTTCTTCCTCTTTAACCGTGGTCCAAATTTTGGCCCGAAGTTCTTTCATGAGTTTTTTGTCTTCCCTGAGCGTCCGCTTGGCGTTTTCCCGGCCTACCCCGAGCTTAATGTCTCCATAACTGTATGAGTTGCCGGATTTGGCAATTACTTTATGCAACACTCCGGTATCAATTAAATCACCGGATAAAGAAATCCCCTCATTATACATGATGTCAAATTCGGTCGTCCGGAAAGGCGCCGCCACTTTATTTTTCACCACTTTACATTTTACCCGGCTACCAATAATCCGGTCGCCCTGCTTGATCTGAGCCGCCCGCCGGACTTCAATCCGCACCGAAGAATAAAATTTCAGCGCCATGCCCCCGGTCGTGGTTTCCGGATTGCCAAAAAAGACGCCGATTTTTAAGCGAATCTGGTTGATAAAAATAACAATGGTTTTACTCTTGGAAATAACGCCGGTGAGTTTGCGCAGAGCCTGGCTCATGAGGCGAGCCTGGAGTCCCATGTGCGAATCGCCAATATCGCCTTCTATTTCTTTTTGGGGAACAAGCGCGGCGACTGAATCTATGACGATTACGTCAACGGCGTTGGAACGGACGAGAGTTTCAACGATTTCCAGGGCCTGCTCGCCCGTATCCGGCTGGGAAATCAAAAGATCCTTGATATTAATGCCGATTTTTACCGCGTAATCGGGATCCAGGGCGTGCTCGGCGTCGACAAAAGCCGCGATGCCTCCGAGTTTTTGCACTTCGGCGACGATATGCTGGGCCAGGGTGGTTTTGCCCGAAGCCTCGGGCCCAAAAATTTCCACGACCCGGCCGCGGGGCACGCCGCCCACTCCCAAGGCAATATCCAAAGACAGGCAACCGGTCGGAACCGCTTCGACCTGGGCCGCCTTCACTTCACCGAACCGCATGATTGAACCCTCACCGAACCGCTCTTTTATCTGGTCAATAGCCGTAAGAGCCGCTTTCATTTTTTCATCCTTTTCCTTGTCGTCCGCGGACTTCTTGCCCGCCGATTTCCCGGCCGAAACTTCGGCCGCGGCGCCGGAAAAAGTTTCTTCCTCCCCGGCCTTAGACGCTTTTTTTTCTTCAGCCATATAAATCCCTGACTGTCAGCCGACAGACTATTTTTTTGGACGGCCAACGATCAATTTTATTTTTTTAACTTTCAAAGATGTTATCACAAATCCCGCCGGATTTCAATTTTTGCTTACTAATATCTGCTTAACAATTTTCTTTTCCGGACCGAATTTATTTTTCGCGATTATGGTGATAATATTTATCCCTTCGCGCAGATTAATTATTTTGGAAAAATCGCCGTTAACGCCGGTCAAAACCAAGTTGTCATTAATAGTTACCTCTGTCTCCGGATCGGTCGTGCCGATGATGTTTATTTCCCGGGAATTAAGCTTCATGTCTTCGGGCGGATTGGCGATTGATAGGCTTGGTGGCGAAACTACTACGGAAAAACGGGTCTGCAGGTAAAAAAGGCATACTACGGCAATGGCGGCGACCCCGATCCCCCTCATTATCTTCGGGATAATAATAGTTCTGGTTCGTGCGACGCGGCAGGAAAAAGGATTGCCGGTTTCTCTATCATTATCATTTTCGGGAAAATTTTTTAAAAGCTCCCTTGAATCATAGCCGAGAAAATCGGCGTATTCCCTTAAAAAATTCTTCCGGTAAATTCCGGCCGGCAGAAGCTCCAGCCTGCCGGCTTCTATGGCTTTAATATATTTAATTCCGATCTGCGATTTCCGAGCCGCCTCGGGAACGCCTAAACCTCGGGCGCGGCGCGCCTTTTTAAACTCTTCGGCTAAAACCTCGGAGTGGACTAAAATTTTTGTCGCTTTAAAACTAACCATAGAAATTGAAGTTGGAAAAAACCTTGAAATCTCGTATTACCTCTTTATTTTTTACAATAAACGAATACGCCAAAAATTAATCAGAGTCACAAGGACAGCTAACGGGTAGACAATTGATTTTAGGGCACTGCGCCGGACAACTGCTATTAGAGCAGGTTTCATTAAACCTGCCGGCATCGGATATTAGACAACATCCTCCCTGCGGCGGCGTGGGGGTAGGGCTAGTCGGCGGCGGCGTAATACCTGTGGTAGTTGAACCCGACGGCGTGGTATTCCAGACTCCGCCGTTCATCTTATACCCGAGCGAAGTCATGACAAAGTTTATTATCATGTAGCTCGCGAAAATTATTATTAGACCGATTACCGCGTTCTTTATGGCATCCAGCCCCTTTTTAACCCGGTCCGGATTGCCGCCCGAAATCACCCACATTATACCCCCGTAGATAAAGAACAGCAAGGCCAAAGAACCGGCCAGCCCGAAAATCAGCTGGACAACGTTAGTACCAATACGGACAAAATCGTTTAAACTGCAATTTGACGCCCCGGTTGTATCAGTCGCGCAAATCAGCCCATCAATTATCGCCGCCGAACAGATATTAACAGAAAACAGAAAACAGAAAACAGAAAACAGAAAGACTAAATGTTTATATTTTTTCATAACGCTATCTATAAATTCCTAATTCCCGATTCTCAAAGCTCAATATTTAAAGCAACTAACCCATTTAAGATATTGGACATTTAAGCATTGACCATTTTATTGAAAATTGGAAATTTAGTCTATTGTCTGCTGAACCTTGGTCGCCGCCTGGCTCATAAGATTTTCAATCTTATCGGCTCCCGCAGCCGTATTGTCAATCAACGCGGCCATTATTTCATCGGCGGCCAGGGCATCTTTTCCATGATACCAGCTTTTCGCGGTTAACACTTCATCGGAAAAAATTCCGGTTTCTTCCGCTTCTTTCATCTCATCAATAAGCGAGCGCAGAGCCGGCGGCTTGCCGGTCTTCGCGAGATAAGTTTTCGCGTTCTCCGCTTTAGCCGCGAACTGGATGAAATCCCAAGCTTCATCTTTATACTGACTCTTTTTTGACACTACCTCAAGCCAATAATTGGCAAAGTTTACGGTTTGGCCGCTCCCTTCTATCTGCGGCAGTTTGGCAATACCGATTTTTAGCTTCGGGGCCTGGGACTTGATGGTCGGCAGATGATAGGCATAGCCGATCATCATGGCCAGCCGGCCGGATAAAAACATTTGAAGCGACCCGGTTATGTCCTTGTTCCAGGTATAGACTTCTTTGGCCGGGTTGGAAAAATCCGTGTAGAATCGAAGCGCCTCAATTCCCGGATTGTACTTTTCGCCGGCAAAAGCCGCCGGTATCCGGTCAAAAGTCACCCGGTTGTCAATCATCAATTCGGCGCCGTTTTGCAACATCAGCGCGGCCAGGATATCGCCTGAACGTTCTATATTTTTACCGCCGCCGAGCGAAATGCCCGATTGTATTATCTGGCCGTTTATATCCTGCTTGGTTAATCCTTTTATTGCCTCCTGAAAACTCTTATTCCAATACGCCGGCGGGACGGCTATGCCGGAATTATTAAGCAGATCGCGGTTATAGTAAACCGCCAGAACGTCAACCGAAAGCGGCATTCCCATTATCGTTTCTTTTAGTTTTCCGGTTTCCCCGTCTTTAGCGTTTATTACGGCGTCATCAATCACCACGTCAACAAATTGATCTTTAAAGTCCTTCAGACTCATGGTTTTGGCAGTCCGAAGTTCAGGTATTATCTCTTTTTTCAGAGTGCCTTTTTCCACCGGATAAACCATGGTTATTTTTTCCGGCAGAGTCTCAATTTTTGACTCATATTTTCCGACCCAGGAGTTGCTGATGGAAAAAATGTCCGGCCCTTTGTCTTCGGCCATTGCTTCCAAAAGTTCTTTTTCATACTCGGCGTACCGGAGTTTCCGGTATTCAATGCTTATATAAGGATGAAGAAGCTTATAATTTTTTATTATTTCATCAAAAGCGTCTTCCCCGTCAAAAACCCGCCAGTATTTTAAACTGATCGGCTTCATGGCGTTTTGCGTTTCCGTGCCGATGAACGCGCAACCAAAACCCGAGGTTAAAAGAAAAATAAAAAGCAATAAAAACGGAATAATTTTTCTAAACATAGAGTGACTTGCCGCTCGCTATTATTGATTAAAAACTTTATTGCGAGCCGATTACTGGCGGCGGCTGATTTCTTAAGTCATTATATCATTTCCAGTCTAATATTCCAACTTCGGCCGGTACTGCAACGCTTCGGCGAGATGAGGCATTAATATCCTGTTTTCGCCCGCGAGATCAGCTACGGTCCTCGCCAGCTTTAAGACCCGAAAATAGGAACGGGCCGAGAGGTGAAGCTGATCCACGGCTCCCCGAAGAAGATTTACCGAAACCGGGTCAACCGGACAAAATTTCCGGACCGCGTCGGAACTCATTTCCGAATTGGTTATAAAAGGCAAATCTTTAAATCTTTTTCCTTGAACCTCTCTGGCCGCGTCTACTCTGGCTTTTATTTCTGAGGATGTCTCTCCGTAGCTCTCCGAGGTAAGTTTTTCAAACTTTATTCTCGGCACTTCAATGTGCATGTCAATCCGGTCAAGGATCGGACCGGAGACCCCCCTCTTATAGCCTAATATTTGCGAAGCGGAACAGGAACAATCCCTCTCTTTGTCTCCCAAAAAACCGCAAGGACAGGGATTCATGGCGGCAATCAGCATGAATTTGGCCGGAAAGCTTAGATTGCCCGCCGCCCGGCTTACATGAATAACTCCGTCTTCCAGCGGCTGGCGTAAATTCTCCAGCACTGCCCGGGGAAATTCTCCGAATTCATCAAGAAAAAGAATGCCTCTGTGGGCAAGAGAAATTTCTCCTGGCTTAGGCCAGGCGCCACCGCCAATCAACGCCACCCCCGAAGCCGTATGATGAGGCGAGCGGAAGGGTCGGGAAGTAATCAAAGCCGCGCTTTGGGGTAATTTTCCGGCTACACTATATATTTTGGTTACTTCCAAAGCTTCGCCGAGGCTTAAATCCGGAAGAATGGAGGGCAAAGTCCTCGCGATTAAAGTTTTTCCCGACCCCGGCGCTCCGCTCATTAAAACATTATGACCGCCGGCCGCGGCTATTTCTACGGCCCGTTTCACGTGCTCCTGACCTTTAACGTGCGACATGTCAAAAGCCGACGGCGGAGAAGAAAAATCAAATTCATGCGCAACCGAGGGAGAAATAATTTTCCGACCGTTTAAATGCTCTGCTAATTCAAAAATACTTCTCACCGGTATTACTTTCAATCCGCTGGCCAATTTCGCTTCTTTAGCGTTGGCCTCGGGAACAAAAAGATATTTGAATTTCTCTTTTTGAGCTTTAATGGCTATCGGTAATACCCCAATAATCGGCCGCAAGTTTCCGGACAATGCCAGCTCGCCGACGAACATCATTTTGCTGATGTCTTCCGCCGGACTAATCTCCTTGGTTAAAAGCAGAACGCTAACGGCGATAGGCAGGTCGTAATTCGGACCATGTTTCCTTAAGTCCGCCGGGGCGAGATTTACCGTTACTTTAAGTTTGGGAAAATAAAAATTTGAATTTTTAATGGCGCTACGCACCCGTTCCCGGGACTCGCTGATTGCCGCGTCCGGCAATCCCACCACGGTAAATTTCCCAAGCTCCCCTCCGCCCAGATCGGCTTCAACCTCAATTACTTCCGCGTCCAGCCCGATGACGGCGGATGAGAACACTTTGGAAGACATAAAAAATAGGTCAAAAATCAATTAGTTATCACTCTTACTAGCTTCGGGGCTTTATTTCTTCCAACTTTACTGAAAGCAACTTTGAGGCGCCGTCATCCTGCATGGTTACCCCGTACAAAATATTGGCGCGGCGCATTGAAGCCCGGTTATGGGTAATGACTATGAATTGAGTTTTATGAGAAAGATCATCCAAAATTTTCGCCAGCCGCTCGGAATTGGATTCATCCAAAGCCGCGTCCACCTCGTCCAGAACAACAAAGGGAGAAGGGTTCGCACTGATAATGGCCGAAATGAGCGCGATAGCGGTCAGAGCCCTTTCCCCGCCCGAAAGCATGGAAATGGAACGAATTTTCTTCCCGGGTGGAGTGGCCTGAATTTCAATGCCTGCCAGGCCGGTCGCGTTACGCTTCTGCAAAAACTTTATTTTATTCAATCCCGCGATTCGATCTTCGGCAGGATTTTTTACTTTTTCCGAAGACCCATATTTTTCTTTAATATGAGAACCGGCGTCCGCCCCTTCGGTTTCTTCCGCTTCCTCTTCTCCGGCCGGAACGCCCCCCGCCTCCTGATCTTCATCCAAAGCCGATTCCATGACTTTGACGATTTTCGCGCTACCGCCGGAAAATAAAATTTTAAAATATTCCTCAAATTTGGCGCTTATAATTTTAAATTCCCTGTCAAAACGTTCCTTTATGTTTACATCCAGTTCGCGTATAATCTTTTCAAGCGAGGCTATGGCCCGAGCCAGGTCTCCGGCCTGTTCGCTTAAAAAATCATGCCGCTCCTTGGTTGATAAATATTCTTTTTCTATTTCCGGATCAATCCCGCCGATTAAATCCAGTTGCTTTTTAAAAGCGCCTATTTTTTCTTCAGCCGCCCGCGCGTTAAAATCATCCCCGGCTACCGGGTAATTCTTTACGCTTTTTATGTCAACAAAATTTTCCCTGATTTCTTTTTCCAAGTCCTCCAGTCTGGTCTCAAAGCGAGCCGCCGAAACCCGGAGTTCGCTAAGCCGGTTGCCGAGAATGTTCAATTCATTCTGAACTTCCTGAATCGCGCGCTGAATCCTGAATAAATGTTTCCGTTCTTCTTCGCCGGCCCGAGAGTTTTCTTCAATTTTTTCCTTAATTTTTATAATCCGTCCGTTTATTTCAACTAATTTATTCTTTAATTCTTCATAATCTTCCTCCCCGCCGTTTCCGTTTTTCTCATTCCCATTTTCCCGGAGCTTCCTCTCCAGCTTTAATAATTCATTTTTCACTTCCTTTTCTTTTTCAATAATCATTTTTTCTTTTTCTCTCGCCATTCCCGCTTTAAGGAAGACCTTATTGGCTTTCTCCGCGAGATCTCCTCTTAATTTTATTTTTATTTCCAATTCTTCCTGGATCGCTTTTATCCCGTCATCATCACCTTCTTTCCTGAAAATAATTTTCTCCATTTCGCTTCTCACTTCGGCGATGACTTTTTTCATCCCCGCTAAATCAGCGCCATACTCCAGCCGGGTTAATTTCGCGAGGAACCCTTCAATTTTTTTTAAGATTATCTTTTCGTCCCCGCTTTGTGATACGATGCCAATCTGTCGGTATCTTTTTTCCAATTCCTCAATTTCTTCGTTAAGTTTGCGCAGATCTTCTTGCAAGCCATTTTTTTCCTTTTGATGGCTCTCCCCTTCGGCCGCTACCTTTCTTTTTTCCTCGGCGATTTTTATAAGTTCCCGGCCGATCTCCTCAACTTTTTCTTTCATCCAGGAAAGGTCAAATTTTCCCTCGGCCTCTAGTTTCACCTGCGCCCGCGCTTCAAGCCGGGCCAGCTCACTAACTATTTTTTCCTTTTCACCCTGCGATTCAGACAATTCTGTTTGTGAGAGGTCGGACTTGCCGCCTTTTTCCCCTTCGGCCTCCAGTCGGGAATGCTCTCTTTCAAGAATTTCCATTTTTTTCTCTTTTTCTTTTTTTGTCTTTTCCAGTTCCAAAAACTTCCTATTATACTCGCTGAATCTACCGTTTATTTCCTGCCATTCCCTGCCGTAATATTTTAACTGAAGTTCTTTTAAATCAGCCTCAATTTCATCACGTTTTTTCAATTTTTCTACCTGTCGGGTCAAAGTCCGTAGCCGGGGAGATATTTCGTCAAGGAGCAGTCGAGCCTGGTTTAAATTTTCATAGCTTGCCCGAAGTTTATTCAACGAGTCATCTCTTTTGATCTGAAACTGTTTAACACCCGTCGCTTCGTCAAAGAATTCCTTCCGCTCGGCGAGACTGGTATTTAGAAACCCTTCTACCGTTCCCTGCCCGATAACGCTATAAGTGCGTTGGCCGAACTTGGCTTTGGCAAGAAGCATTTGAATATCCAAAAGCCTGGCTTTTGAACCGTTTAAGAGATATTCGCTCTCCCCATCGCGAAAAAGCCGCCGGGTAAGAACAATTTGCGAGTAAACAATTTCGTCTTCTATTTCCCGGCCGGAAATTTCAGCATCCTCGTTTTCCTCCCGCTCTTTCCTTTTTAATTCCAACGGCAACGACTTTTTGGAAGTTTGAACGCGCTTTTTGGATTGCCCGGAATTTTCATTGTTAAAATAAAGAGAAACTTCAGCCATACCGAGCTTTCCTTTTCTGTCCGAGCCAGAGAAAATAACGTCTTCGGATTTTTTTCCCCGGAGCGTCTTCATGCTTTGCTCGCCCAAAGCCCATCTAACTGCGTCGGCAATGTTAGATTTACCCGATCCGTTGGGTCCGACAATCGCTGTTATACCCTTACTTTCGCCGTTAGGATCGGGAAATATGAGAACGTTTTTGCTGGCAAATGATTTAAATCCCTGAATTTCCAGTCGCTCAAGATGCATATTGAGTAAGCTCAAAGTTCCTTCTTCAGCCTTCTGTTTGTTAGACACATAAAACAAAAAAACCACGAAGAACAGACAAAGCTCAAAGTTCAAAAAATTAATTCATCCGAATTTTTTCTGTTAATGCCATTATACAATATTTACCTCAAACAACAAAATCCCCCCGCCTTTTGTGAAGGACGGGAGGATCCGTGGGTTGTTAGATATTTTGTTTTGAAAGAGCGCTTCTTAACTAAAACTAATTTTCCGGACCATCCGGCGTTTCGCGTTGTCGCTTAAGAGTTTTTTGTTCCGGAAAATTCTCGGAATCTGGCGACATATTGAAAAACATTTTCGTACCTGTTAATCATTTTTCTCTCACCCGGCGCTTCTTCGGTGGTTTTGGCTGGTTTATCGACGTCAGTATACATTTTAAAAGACAGATTGAGGCCTTCAGCTCCGCCGACAACAATAAAAAAAGCAATGGACAAACTTATGAGAAGCCCGGTCATGCCCGACTCCTTATCCATTGCCTTCTTTTTTAATAAATTGTAATAGCGCCAGCTAACATTTCCGAATTTCCTAATACCAGCGCTCGCGTTTTGATTTTGCATGAGGTTTTGTTTTTGTTTTAATCGCTTGATTTTTATCTGGTTTATCGTTTGCTTATAAAGGACAGGTTGCTCCTCGCTTGTTTTTTTATTTTTTAACTAATCTTATTCTATTATATCAAAAATGACACTTCTTGTAAAGCTAGGATTTTTAGTTCTTATAGTTGACTTTTGCGGACTAATTTGCTATGCTTAAGAAAGATAAGAAAATCCCTATGCCTCAATTTGAAGTGAGGAATAGGGATTTTTTTATTATAAAAATGCTGGAGTATTAGCGAAATTTTTATTTATAATAGTCAAAGGCAAAAAACAAAAATAAAGTTCATCTATGGACTTAAACAAAAATAAAAACAAAATTAGCCAATTTTTTGCTTATCTTAGCAGAAAAACAGCAAAACACAGAACTCCTATTCTTTCTTTTCTGATGATTGTACTGGTCTTTGATTATTTTCTATTTCCTCTGCCAGCTTTAGCCCAAGCAGAAGCGGATTCTTCCGCTAACGGTGCCATAACTGAGCTTGTTGATTCGGTTAACCAAAATTCCGCCGCCGAAGATAAAAATATTGCTCCGTTGGCTAATCTTCCGAAAAACACCGACGCCCTGCCTGTTATAATTAAAGTTGTCCAAATTACGGCTTATAACTCGGAAATAGGGCAGTGCGACGGTGATCCCTGCACGACGGCCAACGGATTTAATGTTTGCACGCATGGGATTGAGGACACTGTTGCCGCTAATAGCTTGCCTTTTGGCACAAAAATCCGCATTCCCGAACTTTTCGGCGATCGAATTTTTATTGTGCGCGACCGGATGAATTCGCGCTATCGTGATCGGGTTGATGTTTGGATGCTAAATCATAAAGATGCGGTTAAATTCGGCCTAAAAACCGCAAAGATTGAGATTTTAAAATAAATCTGCCATTAATTCCAGCTTCATATCTAGCATAAAACCCCTTAAATAAGGGGTTTTATAAACTTGTTTTTTGTACTATTTCTGGTAAAATTAAATAACAGTTCTCAATACAGGCTGTTTTTGTTTTATGTCTAAAAATAAGCAGTCTTTATCTTCAATTCTTTAGGCCAGGTAGCCAAGTGGTAAGGCGAGAGTCTGCAAAACTTTTATCAGGGGTTCGATTCCCCTCCTGGCCTCCATAATTAAACTCTTTAAAATTATTATAAAAAATCTGCGGATAAAGATCGTGAAGTAATACAAAAAATATTATAACATAATTTTACCAATGTCCACAAAACTCTGGACATAACTGTGCATGGCCAGTGGAAACTGTGGATAACTCATGATTTTATGTCCAGAGAACTCTGGACATAAGTACCTTAAAAATCGCATAGCTAGTCATTAAATAAAGTATTTTGTCTAAATTTAGCAAAATATTGTCTTATTTACGGCTAATAAACAAAATCATCGTTGAGGTTTGACTCAGGTAGACAATTTTGATATAATTGATTCAGATAGTGCATTGACAATTTATTGGCTTTTCTGGATTCATTAATTCGAGAAGCCGGATGCACAATTGAATTCAGTTGTGTACATCTTTGAACTGATCTAAATTGCCGGGAGCCAATACCGGCAAAAAAATAAAAATAAAAAAACTGCTGGAATGGGCAAAACAAAAAACCGCCCAAATCTGGCTAAAGATCGGTAAAAAGAGAGCATTTTCCAAATTGGCGGAACTGCGCCTAAACCCTGAGGGTAGGGATTTTCTTAAACCATCATAAAGATGGCCAAGAATAAACTCTTAGGGCTGGGGCTCAAGACATAGGCCACAAAATTATTTATTTTATTTGGGCCCGTCTGGGCCCCTTTTTATTTGACTTTTTTTTAACGGCCGGCTTGCAATTATGGATGTTTTAACTTATAATAACCGCAGTAGCCGTTAAGCCAAAAAGGCTTTTATTTATTTAAAAACCAATATGATAGATAAAAAAACCCTCTCGCAAATTGAGAAGGAATTACTCGTGCAGAAAAAAAAAGTCCTTAAAGAACTAGGGAACTTCACCTCAAAAAGCGGACACGACAAGGACGATCATAAAACCATGTTCCCGGAATACGGCAACAAGAGCGATGAAAACGCCCAAGAAATAAGCGAATATTCAGCCAATATCGTAACCGAAAAAATTCTTGAAGGCACTTTACGTGATATTGAATCGGCCTTAAAAAGAATAAAAGACGGAGCTTACGGAATCTGCAAATACTGCAAAAATGAAATTAACCCAAAAAGATTGATTGCTCGCCCTTTTGCCAGCGCCTGCGTGGATTGCAAAAAAAAACTTCAAAGCGGTTCTTGAATAACTCTAAAGTATGATAGCCGGGCATAAAAAAAAGATGATAACTTTTTATTTGGTTGTTGTCTTTTTTATTTTTGCCGACCGATGGCTTAAATGGCTGGCTTCGCACGGAGCGCCGGATAAAAAAATTTTGCTTATTAAGAATTTCCTTTCTTTTAGCTTAAGTAAAAATGAAAATATTGCCTTTTCCATCCCTTTATCCGGACCCGCCCTGGAAATGGCCATTTTAATCCTATTGGCGGCTATTCTCATTCTGGTAATAACAAAGAGCAGGGAATTGGGGCAAAAAACCGCTTTTTTTATCCTCATCCTTGTCGGTGGCGCGAGCAACTTGTATGACCGCTTAAGCTATGGCTATGTAGTTGATTATTTTAATTTATCATTTTTCGCGATTTTTAATTTAGCCGACGCGATGGTGACCTTTGGAGTTTTAGGCCTTTTCTTCACCGGCTTCAGACCGAACAAGGGCGAAAATCCAATTAACCAGTAATATGTCTAGAAATATTGAACAAGTAAACGAACTTCTAATGCGCGAACTCGCCCAGGTCATTTCCCGGGAAATACCGATGGAAGAAGGTTTTATTTCCATCAGTTATGTTAAATGCTCTCCTGATTTCCAATCAGCCGAAGTGGGATTTTCGGTTTTGCCGGATGAAAAGACTTTTTTCGCCCTAAAAAAACTTCGCAAGTCAGGGCCGTATTTATTAAAGCTGATTCAAAAAAGGATCCGGTTAAGCCGACTGCATAAACTTAACTGGATAATTGATCAAGGACTGTTAACTAACACCGCCCCCGAAAAAAATCCGGAATAAAATGAATCACTTTTTTCATAAAGCCGGCAAAGAGATAAACCAGGCAAAAAACATACTCCTAATCACCCATTTCAATCCGGACGGAGATGCCATTGCTTCAGTCTGCGCCATGATTGACTACTTGGAAAGCAAAAAAAAGGAATATCTGGCTTTTTGCCATACGCCGGTGCCAAAACTTTATAAATTTATTCCCCATGCGGGTAAAATAAAAAATTCGGGAGAAATTGATCTTGGCGACAAAAAAATACTGGATGATTTTGATTTAATTCTTATTTTTGACTGCGCCGAGAAGGAAAGGACTGCCGTAGCAAAAATAGGCCGTCGGCCTTTAAGCCAAAAAATTATTGAGTTTGATCATCATCCGGGAGTTGAGACTTATGCTCAAATTGAATTAAGAGACACTTTGGCTTCTTCCACGTCCGAAGTAATTTACAATTTTTTCAAGGCCAACGGAATAAAAATCGGGCCTAGAGCGGCAACCTGTATTTTAACGGGAATTGTAACTGATACTGGAGCTTTTCTTTATCCGTCAGCGACTTTGAAATCCATAAAAATTGGCTCTGAAATGCTGTTGTCAGGCGCCTGCCACGCGAAAATCATTGATAAATATCTGAGAAACAAAAGTCTTCCGGCTTTAAAAGGCTGGGGCGATATTCTTGATAAGATGTTAATTAACCGGCAATATAGCATCGGTGTCGCTATTTTAACCCACGAACAGTTTACGGAGAAAAATATTTCCGAAGAGGAGTATGAAGGGCTATCAGGCTTTATCAGCAACCTCTCCGGTGTCCGGGCGGTTTTATTCCTGCGCCAAACCGAACCCGGCATCGTCAGGGGCAGTCTCAGAGCGGGCTTGGCCGGCGATGATGTCTCCGCCTTGGCCCGGATTCTTGGCGGCGGAGGCCATAAAGCCGCGGCTGGCTTTTCCCTTAAAGGCAGGCTTTTATCCGGTCCGAAAGGCTGGAAGATAATCTAACCGTAAAGCCCTGGTGATAAATTAACTTCTTAATAAATTCCTTGAGTTGAAAAATGCCGCCTGCTATGCTATAAATTAATTTACGTGTGAGTAAATTATCCCGCAGCCGAAGGCATGCGGGATCCAGCGTTTTAATAAAGTCGGGCGCCCATAGCTCAACTGGCAGAGCAGGGACCTCTTAAGTCCAAGGTTCCAGGTTCGACCCCTGGTGGGCGCACAGCATCAATTATCAATATTCAATTACCAATTTTTCAATTACGAATGATACTGCAAAAAGGCGGGCAATAATATTCGTAGTTAACAATTGGTAATTGGCAATCGATTATATCCGATATTACAAACCTCAAAAAAGAAAGGAAAAAAGCCGTTTGTTAAAAAGCGTAATCATTTTTTTTATTGAATTGCTGATCCGGATTTTAAATCTGGGCAAACTCACAATAAACGTCATAGCCAGAAGCGTTTTTTATTTTTACCAAACAGCCGGCCGGCCGGGCCTAAAATTTATTTTTTACAAATTAGTGGTAAAAATATACCGCCTATATCTCTATATCACAAAAAAAAGTGGCTGGTCAGGCTCTCCAGCCTGGAGTTTTTTAAACCAAAAGATGGTTCACCTTTTAATGGTTTTTATTTCCCTGGCTATTGTTTTTTTTAATATAACCGAACCCACGTCCGCCGTAAGCCAGGGCGCGGGTTCGGGACAAACCATCCTTTCCAGCTTAATCCAAAATGAGTTTGGAACGGTTGAAGACGAACGGCTGATTGAAGAATTCTTTGACCAGGAAGTAACCATATCGCCGATTCAGCAAAGCTATCTTGAAAACCTTTCAAGTTTCCGCTCCCAGCCGACGCTCACCGAAGACGATTTAAACGCCGAAGACGAACTAGCCGTCCTTAACCAGGGCGGAACGGCTTTGCAAAAGCCGGAGATGGTTTCTACGGACAAAATAATCCGGCTCCGCGAAAGCGCCATGACTTACGCCGTGGAAGAAGGCGATACGGTCTCAACTATCGCCCAAAAATTTGCCGTGAGCGTTAACACTATTCTTTGGGAAAATGACCTCACCGCTTACAGCATTATCCGGCCCGGCGATAAGCTCAATATTCTCCCGACATCCGGCATTTCCTATAAAGTGGCGCGAGGCGACACGCTGGTTAACATAGCCAATAAATATGGAGTGAGTCAGGATGAAATCGCGAAGGCCAACAAGCTGGCCGGAGGGACTCTTCAGGCCGGACAAAAATTAATCATTCCGGGCGGCCGGAGAATTGAAGCGGTCGCTTACCGCCAGCCGTCTTATTCGGGCATTTCCGTCTTAAAAGACCTCGGAAAGATTATCAAGCCCGGCAACTCAAAACCGATATCCGGCAACAAGATGAACTGGCCGACCGCCGGCTACCGGATTACCCAATATTATTCCTGGCGGCATACCGCGGTGGATATTGCCAACAAAATCGGTACCCCGATTTACGCGGCTGACGCCGGAACCATTGAGTTTATTGGCTGGGGAACCGGCTATGGCAACCAGATTGTTATTGACCACGGCGGCGGAAAGAAAACCCGCTACGCCCACCTTTCCAAATTCTTCACCAAGAAAGGCCAGCAAGTCTCAAAGGGAGAAACTATCGGCGCCATGGGTTCTACCGGCTGGTCAACCGGATCGCATCTGCATTTTGAAATAATCATCAATGGAACCAAATATAATCCGCTTAACTATATTAAATAGTAAACAGTAAATAGATAACAGTAAACAGAGCATCTGAAAATCTGTTTACTATTTACTGTTTATTCCTTACTTCCTAAGTATGCATTTTATCCTCGGAATTTTTATTCTGGCGGCCGGCGCTTTTATGACAGTAAAATCCGAAGCCATGCTCAGGGCTTTTGGCCGGATTGGATTTTTTGAACGCTACCTCGGCGTTGAAGGCGGGTCGCGGCTTGGCTATAAACTGCTCGGCATGTTCATAGCTTTTATTGGCATCCTGATTTTTACCAACCTGATCGGCGGATTTTTAGGCTGGGTACTCGAACCTTTAATCAAAGCGAGTAATCCTGTTTAAACTTTTCTTATTCAACAATCAGATTGCCCTTCATGCCCATCTGGCGGTGAGTGCCGACCGAGCAATAGAATTCAAAAGTCCCTGTTTTACCGGCAATAAATTCAATAGTATCGGTTTCTCCGGCGTTAATTTTCTTTGTCGCGGCATTGAATTCATCAATTTTCCAGTCATGGAAGCCTTCCACGTTGGAAAAAACTATCCTCACTCGGTCGCCTTTTTTTACCCGGATTTCATTCGGAGTAAAGGAAAAAGGCTTTCCTTCAACATTAAATACTTTGGTCCGAACGTCGTCGTCTCCGCCGCCCGGTCCCCGGTTTTGGCCACTATCATCTACATTACCAATACTGTTTCCGGTTTCATTGCCAATTGAATTTCCCGTATCATTGGCGGTTTCGTTGCCGATAAAATTCCCGGCTTCATTGTTCAATCCATTGCCAATTGAATTATCGACGGCATTATTGATTTCGGTGTTTGATGAATTTCCCGCGCTTTTATTATTATCTCCTCCGATATTAACAATACCATAAGCCAGACCGGCAATAACAAAAATCGCGATTAAAGCGATTACCGCGCCTGTGGCGTTAAAACCCCTTTGGTTTTTACTGATGTTCTTCATATTTTTTTAGTTTGAATTTTAAAATACAGGAATAAATAATTTCCCGCGATAGTTCATGCGTTAATATACAGTTAAACCATTAAGTTAAGATTAAACGAAAACGTAGATCGCACCGCGCCCCCAGGGGAAGCGCGGGCAAAAATAATTGACAGTCCGCTGTTTAACCGGTAAATTACAACTATTGTGATTGCCCGAAAGAGGGCTCTTAGCTCATCTGGTAGAGCGCCTGCTTTGCACGCAGGAGGCGGGGAGTTCGAGTCTCCCAGAGTCCACACTAAAAAAACCGCCGGTCAACTGACTGGCGGTTTTTTTGTGAGTTCAAGGATATTTTTAAGGCCAATTTTATCTTGACCGATTCCTGTATTTTCCTCTGGCTACGACATATAGAGTTTCGTTATCGGAACGGTTTTGCGGATACGCTCGATGTCATTCCGGAAGCCGGAATTTACGGTATGGAGTATACGGAGGTTTTGGGAAAACTTATTGTTCGCTTCTAGCTTAATCATTTCAATTTAGATTAATAGAATTTATATGCTTTGCTCCTTCCCAAGCCAATTCAAAAATCTTTTTCTGCGCTGATGCAATCTCTTCTGATTCAATTATAATTGCAAACTTTTCCCGCCAACTGGCTACCATAATTTTATTATTATAAATGTTTATTTCCACAGAAAAACAAAATTTGTCGGATGGCACTAGAAGAGAAGTGCGAAGCTCCTTTATATTATTTTTCGCTACTGCCCGCGATTCGGGAGTATCTGGTGCGATTACCCGGACAGAAATATTTTTCAAGGTTCTTCTCTTAAAATAATCTCTCATATATTTCTCGCCAACCGCCTTAAACACATCTTCTCCTACCGCATAGGCCAAAATCTCGCCTTCCGCAGTTAGAGTATCTTCAAAACCCTCTCTCATTCGACCCACTCCTTCAAAATATTTAACCTTTGGTTTTTCTTTGGTGCTGTAAATAGATAATAGCTGGGGCAAAAGGACATGAGCCGTTTTCAATTGCTCTTGAGTTTTTTGGATTTTCTTTTCCAGAACAGATATTACTTTTTCCGGGTTTTCGGCCACATACTTCTGCACCTTGGTTTCACCTATTAAATGCACCAGTCCTTCACTGGCAAGCGACTCTAAAATATCATAGCTTGTCGTTCGATTAATCCCGGCTTTGCGGGAGATTTCTGTGGCCGTTCCCGGCCCTAATTCTAGTATGGCCAAATATACTTTGGCCTCTTTTTTGTTAAATCCTAGCTCAATTAACTCTTTTTGGCTGATCATAAATTAATCCTATAAATAACACCTATTTAGGCTCTATTTTGAGTATATACTAAACTTTAAATTGTGTCAATATTTTTACACAATATTTATATTAATTAATTATTATTCTTTATTTTAAGTATTATTATTTATTATTTTTGTTATTTAATATTGACAATATTATGAACATATACTACAATACTAAAGTTATATTAATCTATGAATAAAATTAATATATATCTAATCGCCCGGATATCTAAAGATGCGCATGAGTGGAATAATAGAATTTGCGGAATGCTTGATTGCAGTAAGTTTGGCGTGTTTAAACCTCATGAGCATAACCCTTGGAATGGTGCGCATGAAAAATTTTCTAAAGACGTCTTTGATATTGATTTAGAAGCCCTTAAATGGTCGCATATTGGACTATGCCTGCCTGAATTTGGCAAAGATTGCGCCTGGGAAACCGGTTGGTATTCCAATTCCAAAAAACCGCTCGTTATATTCATAAGCGATCAGTTATCATGGTTAAGGGACTGGATGATTAAAGGCGGCTTGGATTACGTTATTACTGATAAAAATGAAACTTATAATATTTTATTGAATGACCCGATATTAAAACATAAAAAAATAATTCAGATTCGTTTTAAAAATAAGCTGGGAAATGAATTGGAAAAAATTTATCGACGTCATTATCAAAATCTCTCAGAACAAAAAAACCGCCGGTTATTGGACTGACGATTTTTGTATATAAATTTAATTTTATTTATTCTTCTCCCTATATTCCGCAATGGCCTTCCGAAGGGCGTCGGCCGCGAGATTGGAGCAGTGCATTTTTATCGGAGGCAGGCCTTCCAGGGCGTTCGCTACGTCGTTTCTCGTAATCTTTTCGGCCTCATCCAAAGTTTTCCCTTTGGCGAGTTCGGTTACCATGGAAGATGTAGCAATGGCCGAAGCGCAGCCTAAAGTTTCAAATTTAATGTCATTAATCACGCCGTCCTTTACGTCAAGATAAATTTTCATCAGATCCCCGCAAACCGGATTGCCGACAATGCCGGTCGCCGAAGGCTTGTCCAGCCGTCCCTGGTTGCGCGGGTTGGTAAAATGGTCAATTAGTTTTTTTGAATACTGCATGCTATTTGTTAGTTGGTTAATTAGTTAATTGGTTAATACTGTTATCGTTAATGCCTACGTTCATGCTCTTCTTCCACAACGCCTTTCTCCTTTGCTTTATAAAAATCATCTAAAACCTGCCCGGAAATTTTCCTGATTTTTTCCGCTGATTCTTTTAATTTTTCAACCGTGTAATCAATCTCTTCTTCAGTATTATTTTTTCCCAAAGTCATCCGGATAGAGCCGTGAGCTTCTTCAGCTTTGCGGCCAATAGCGAGTAATACATGCGACGGCGCCAAAGAATCGGACGAGCAGGCCGAGCCGGTAGAGACCGCTATACCGGCCATGTCTAAAAGCATCAAAAGGCTTTCGCCTTCAACATTCCTAAAACTGATATTCGCGTTATTAGGAGAACGAAACTCGCGCGACCCGTTTAAAAAAGTATCCGGTATTTCAGCGAGCGCCCGGTCAATTAGCCTATCTCTTAATTTGGCGATTTTCTTGGCGTCCTTTTTATTGTTTTTTCCGGCAAGTTCCAAAGCTTTGCCGAGACCAACGATTCCCGGGACGTTTAAGGTTCCGGCCCGCTTTCCTCCTTCATGATCGCCGCCGTCCTGGATCCTCGCGATCAGCGTGCCTTTGCGAATATAGAGCAAACCAACGCCTTTGGGCCCGTAAATTTTATGGGCGGACATGGATAACATATCAACGCCCAAATCATCCACATCGCAATTAAAATAGTTAACGGCCTGGGTGGCGTCGGTATGGAAGTATATTTTATTCTCCCGGCTGGCGTTTTCCTTTTTTATCATAGCACCGATTGCGGCAATCGGCTGGAGCGTTCCGATTTCATTATTAACATACATAACGGATATTAAAACCGTATTCGGCTTTATAGCTTCTTCCACGCTCTTCACGCTTATGACGCCATCGGCTTCCGGATTAAGAAAAGTCACTTCCGCCAAACCCTCTTTTTGCATCGCTCCGCAGGCGTCCAATACGCAATGATGCTCAAAAGCGGTGGTAATGATATGGGGTTTCGCGCCTTCAATTTTCGCCCGTTTTATAATTCCTTTGACCGCTAAATTATTGGATTCGGTCGCGCCGCTCGTAAAAATTATTTCTTCGGGGTTAGCGTGAAAAAATATCGCCGCCTCGTTGCGCGCCGCTTCCACCGCCTTACAGCCGTCTTTGCCAAAAAAATGATGCGAAGCCGCGTTGCCGTACTTCTCGCTAAAATAGGGAAGCATGGCCTCTAAGACCTCCTTATCAACCGGCGTTGTCGCTCCGTGGTCTAAGTATATTTTCTTTTTAGTCATGTTTTTATTTAATAGCGAGCAAAAATATTTGCAATTTCGTGCGAGGACTGTCTGAATCCCGCCCGCGGGCGGGCGGGCTGGCGGGACGAGTTCCGCAGTAGAAATTGTAAATGTTTGCGAGCTATACTAACTTTATAGAATGCCTTGCTGTAGGTATGGGAATATTTTTTTTGCTTCGGATAACGCTCTTTGTACCGGCAGAATTGTAGGCGTTGCTTGGTACATGACTATTTTTTCATGATCTATCAAATATTTTTTAAAATACTTTTCTACGCGTGGAATATGGTATAGATCAGTCACTGTCACTAATTTTCCTTTGTCGGGCATATACTCCTTCGGAAATAGCGAAAACTGATCCCCTGTGTGCTTAATTCCTTGATTCGGTGAGACAATTATTTTCTCCGAAGGAAAAGAGTATTTTTCTTCAAACACTTTCTCTGATATCATTTTTCTGATATAGTCGTTTTGTTCGTCCCTGCCGTTAAAGTAGATATGGGGATATAGATTGGTAATGTCGGGTAGTTTAGCATTATTTGACGTCTCGCCGGCACGAAGTTTAGCAACCATTTTTGCGATGTCTATGCCTGTTTCAAATCTATTTTTTGTTTGGTTAATTTGCCTATCTTCGCCTGGGTCTTCAAATTTTTCTTCAGGTCCACCCAGCACCCAAACCATATTCCAGTCGGGTTTTGGTCTGGGGAGTCCGCGTTCAACAATTTTTCTTATTCTTTCGACATACTCATGACGAGAAGCTTGGTATTCTCTATCATGGTATTCAAATTGTCTTTCTGCCATATAATTTAATTTGGGCGTAAAAAATCAATTACCTCGCCGTAAGAGGACGGGGTATGTCGTTCCGCTCGCAACGTTTATGTCAAAATAATTTATTAAATTATTTGAACCGACTAACTAATTACTTCTAATTAATTCGCTAAGCTTAATCCCATATAAAGTTTTTTTTATCTGCGCTCCGAGCTTTGTCCAGACTCTGCCGGAAGGACAGATATGTTTTTTCGCGCAATCCATGCCCACGCACTTCATCGGTGAAATCGGCCCTTCAACAATTTCAATTACTTCTCCGACCGCTACCCGGGAAGGCTGCCTTATTAAGGCGTATCCGCCGGCTTTGCCCTTAGAGCTTTTTACCAAATCGCTTTTTCTGAACTCACCCATGATCCTTTCCAGATATTTAACGGAAATTCGCTCTTCTTTGGCAATTTCGGAAATGCTTCTTTGTTCCGGATAGGCGTTAGCCAGATTAATAATCGCCTTTAACCCGTATTCCGCCTTGGTTGAAAATTTCATTTATTATATAATTTTAATCCCTACCAATTAAGTATGGGTTAAGCATATCTAAAACTTTTATTCCTGTCAAGCCGATAAAATACCCGGCTGGATGCCGGGCATGCTTTACAGTCTATATTGCTTTGAACCTTACATCCCGGAACTGAACCTGGCGAATTCGTAAAAGAGAAAGCTAAAAAGGATGACCATGATAATCGGCGCGGCAAGCGATAAATAATTTCTTTTTCCGGGTCGGAATAGGCGGAGAAGAAGGGAATTAGAAACTACCGATACGGAGCTTAAGGCCATAGCGAGGCCGGCCAGTTCCGGCTTTAAGACCAGGCTAAAGCCCATAAACACCCGGGCGGCAATCGGAATGCCGATGACGTTATAGAACAGGGCGAAAAACATGTTCTGTTTTATTTTCACCATGGTTTCGCGGGAGAGCTCAAAGGCGGTGACAACGTCCCGTAAGTCGTTTCGCATAATAATTATCCCGCCGGTTTCCATGGCGACGTCCGTGCCGCCGCCCATGGCAATGCCTAAATCGGCTCTCGCCAAAGCCGGAGCGTCATTTATCCCGTCGCCGACCATCGCGACTTTTTTTCCGGCCAGCTGTAATTTTTTAATTTCGCTGGCTTTGTCTTCGGGCAGGACTTCTGACAACACGCTGTCAATCCCGGCCTGACTCGCTATGGCTTTGGCGGTTTTTTCATTGTCACCCGTAATCATATATACTTCCAGCCCCATTTTCTTTAACTTTTCAATCGCTTCGCGCGAAGTTTCCCGAATCGTATCAGCGACTGCTACGGCGCCTAGAATTTCCTTTTCGTCAGTCAGAACCATCACTGTTTTGCCCTCGCTTTCCAGCTTTGATATTTCGGCTTCGAATTTTCCTAAAGACACTTTGGTCGCTTCAACCGCCAATTTCCGGTTGCCAAGATAATATTTTTTTCCGCCGACTTCTCCGGTTACGCCCTGGCCGGGAATGGCCATAAAATTATCTACTGGCAATACTTCCAAGTTTTCCTCTTTGGACTTTCTAATTATAGCCTCTGCTAGCGGATGTTCGGAATTATTTTCCAAAGCCGCGGCAATTTTAATAATATCCAAATTTTGGAATTTGCCTGCCGGCCGGCGAGGCAGGGAATTTGGGATTTGGAATTTAATCACGTCAGTCACTTCCGGCTTGCCTTTGGTAATTGTTCCGGTTTTATCAAAAACGATTGCCTTGATGCCTTGCGCCGCTTCCAGCGGTTCTCCGCCTTTAATAAGAATTCCGTATTGAGCGCCCTTGCCGGTTCCGACCATGAGCGAGGTCGGGGTAGCGAGCCCCAAAGCGCAAGGACAGGCAATAACAATAACAGCGGTAAAAGCCATTAATGAAAAAGCGATTGTCGCGCTTAATAAAAAGTACCAAACGAGGAAAGTGAGGATTGCGATGCCAATCACGGCCGGAACAAAATAGGCCGAAATCCGGTCGGCAAAACCCTGAATCGGCGCTTTTGAACCCTGGGCTTCTTCCACCACCCGGATAATTTGCGCTAAAGTTGTTTCTTCGCCTACTCTTGAGACGCTAAATTCAAAACTTCCGGTTTTGTTGATCGTCCCGCCAATAACTATGTCGCCGGCGTTTTTCTCAACCGGAATGGATTCGCCGGAGAGCATGGATTCATCAACCGAAGAATGGCCTTTAGTAATTTTACCGTCAACCGGGATGCTTTCCCCGGGCCGGACAATTATTATATCGCCTTTTTTCACGGCTTCAATCGGCAAATCAGCCGCGCCGCTACCGCTAAGTACTCTCGCGGTTTTCGCCTTTAGCCCCATGAGCTTTTTTATGGCATCCGAAGTTTTTCCTTTAGTCCGCGTTTCCAGCCATTTGCCCAGTATCACGAAAGTGATTAAGAAGGCCGCAGTTTCAAAATATAGATCCGGCACCATCTCCCCGTTTTGGCCGATTACTGAACCGGTTTTTGTCGCGTAAATCAAGAGGTTCGCCAAGCTGTAAAAAAAAGCTGTGGAAGTGCCGATGGCAACGAGCGAATCCATGTTAAAAGTTTTCATTCGGAGCGCCGACCACATGCCCTTGTAAAATCGGGCGCCGATAACGAATTGGATCGGAAGGGTGAGAAGCAGGGAAATAACGCCATGGTAAGGCAGGGAGGCGCGGCCAGGCAAGGCGGGCAAAAAATCCATGAGCATGAAATAAAACATCGGCAAGGATAAAATCAAGCTGGCTAAAAGTTTATTAAACTGGCTTTTTAATTCTTCTCTTTTACTTTTCGCTTCTTCTTTTTCGCCGCCGGGGGACTTCGCGCCGTACCCGGCCTTTTCTATCGCTTTGATTATTAATTCGGCATCCAGCTTTTTTTCATCAAAAATAACCGTGGCTTTTTCCGAAGCCAGATTCACGCTAGCGTTTTTCACGCCAGCCGTTTTTTTCAGACTGCGCTCAATAATCGCCGCGCAAGACGCGCAGTGCATGCCGCTTACGTCTAATTTTAAAGTTTTCATAAGGTTATCCGCTTAATTATTGGCTCACGACTTCATAATTCGTTCCTTCAAGAGCTTTTCTGATCTCATCCAGAGATATTTCCCGTTCGGCCGCGACTTCGGTTTCACCGCCCATACCTTTTATGTTAACCGCTTTTACGCCTTCAATTTCCAAAATCATTGATTGGGAAAGTTCTATGCAAGCCTTGCAATTAAAATTCTTAATGCGAAATTTTATGGTCGCCATATTTTTAAGTTAGTAAATTATTTTTTATCATCAATAACATTAAATACTCCGGTGTACATGCCCATGGAACAGGAAAATTTCAAAGCTCCGATTTCAGTCGGCGTGAACTCAATGATATTTTCTCCGGCTTTTAATTGCTTTCTGATGTTTTGTTTCGGCAGGACTAAAGAAGAAGCGCACGAATAAGGAGCCTTCGCGTCAATAATCCATTTAACCGGCACACCTTTTTTAATGGTAAATATGTTCGGCTCGTAGCCGTTCGCGACTTCGGCCATCCGGACGATCTGGATGCCGTCTTCCAGACTAACGTTGGGATCGCTAGTCTCGGCATTGGCATTGGTTCTTTCGTCTGACGAACCGATAGAAATACCGGTTAAATTCCAGCCGCTAGTAAAGTTAAAGAAAGCGAAAATAATAACCAGGATTCCGGCCAGCTTAAAAAATCTTTTGGCAAAAACTCCTTTGACAATTGATGTAAGGCCTCCAATCCCTAAAAGCCCGGGCGCGGTGCCGATCGCGAAAATTCCCATCACCAAAGCGCCGACTAAAAAATTACCGGTGGAAACGGCAAATAATTGCATGGCCTGGGTAAAGCCGCAAGGGAGAAAAAAAGTAAACGCGCCTAATAGCGCCGCGCCTTTATGACTATAACCGCTATCGCCTTTGATGCCAAGCGCCCGGCTCACGGCTTTTGGCAAGGCAATCTTAATATTACTTAGACGGGGGAAGATATTAATAAGTTGCAGTCCCATTACGAGCATGACGAGACCGACGAGAATAGTAAGAATCCCAAGACTGAAACTGGAAAACTGGAAGATGGAGCCGAGCGCGCCCAAGGCTCCCCCGAGCGCGGCAAAGCCGATAATCCTCCCCAGATTAAAAAATATATGCGGTTTAAACTTTTCCAGGGCGCTCGCCCCCGGATGCTTTTCGGCGAATTTGGTTGACGCTCCGAGAACCAGGCCGCCGACCAAGGCCATGCAAGAAGAAAATCCGGCGGTCAAGCCGACTAAGAGCACTACGCCGAAACTTTCCGGATCCTCGCCCGCGCCGCTTATGGAAATATTTGTCAGCCCGAAACTTTTCAGGACAAAATATATCCCCAATAAGAAAACAAAAGCAATACCTAAATCTTTATAGTCGCCAGGGTTTTTATTTATCCAGCCCGGTTTTTTTTCCTCGCCGATCGCGTAGCCGGCAGAACTAATGGCTTCTTCAATTTCAGCGCCTTTAGGCTTAGCGGCTCCATAATAAATTTCCGCCGAGCCGGTTTTATGGTTAATTTTTGATTCCTTTACGCCGCTGATTCTTGAGAGTTTGTCCTCAATAAGCATTTCGCAGGATTTGCAGTGCATGCCTTTGATAGGTATAATAATTTTTTTCATCATAAAGACATGTTATTCATTAAAAGTTCTTGGGCTAAAAAACATCCTCAAGATTAGTCAGGGGATGTTTTACTTTACTGCGCTTAATTATCAATTCAGTCACTCAATGCAGCAATCAATCGCTTTTTTTACCAGTTCCCCTAATTTTCCCATAAACCCTTTCTTCTCTTTGTCATGCTTATTGACCGCGTCATCGTCTATTTTCCTAATGCCATCGGTATTAATCACTTTTAAATTCAGTCCCCAAAAAAGCGAATACAGGTTGTAGGCCTTTTGAAATAAATCTTCAGCGTCTTCCTTTCTTCCCATTTTATGCTGTTTGGTGCCGACTTCCATCAAGCGCATGGAGGCGGCTAAAAGATGCTTTGATATGCACCACTCTTCGCCCTGCGGATTCTTTACGATTTTTTTTAAAAGTTCGCCGCGCATTGCCCGGGCTTCCTGCAGTAAATTAAAATATTCCGGCTTTCCGAGTTTCGCGCCGGTAAAGAAAAAATGCTCTTCTATGCTCACTAAATTCATAATGGCAATTGATAAATCCTGATCCGAAGACAAATCCATTTTGTCCTGTTTTTTCATGTTATCAACTTTTGTTATGAACTCGTTTAATTTTTGGCTGTCCATATATTTCGCAGAATTCATCTCGTGATAAAATAAAATATTCCGCTTAAAACTAAAAGCGTACCGACCGGCATAGCGACTTTTTCGTAAGGAAAATGGGCTTTGCCCTGGTTTTTCTTTTTTAAATATTCATAACCATAAACCGCTGTTATGAAAAAGATACTGCCGATAATAACCCCTAAAATAAGTTTGTCAATTCCCCAGAGAATATTGCCCGGATGAAAGACCAGGTCGCCGAAAATCAGCGAGGCGTAAATCAAAACATAATAACCGAGCCAGACGACGGGAATGTCATACTTAAAACGCCAATTCTTTTTTCCGAAATAATCAAGCGTCCAGACAATCATGGAAATTGTCACCCCGCCGATCCAAAGTCCGGAAATTACGTCATCAATCCCAAGCCAGCGCGACAATCCGGTAGCCGCGACGACCGTGACCGTGCAAAGCGGACAGATGGCGCTCACGGCGGCGGCTTTAAAAAATGCCAGCCCTGGTAATATTATGTAAAAAGCTTTCCGCATAAATTTTAAGTTGCTCCCAAAAATTATTTCTTTCCCAGATATTCAATAATCGGCTGATCGCCTAAAACGCACTGATTATTATCCCACAAAAAAGGCACGCCGATCTTATCGGTTGGCAGGCCGCATTGTTCGGCTCTTTTAGCCATTTCCCGGGCGTTTGCCTGATTCTCATAAACTTCCTTTCTCACAATTTCAATTTTATTGTCAATGCCATTATCTTTTATGTATTTTTCAACGTTTTCGCAATGCGGGCAGGTGTCGCCAAAATAAAGAATGGTCTTGGCGGCGGCTTTTTTATCAAACAAAAGCAGATAGCCAAGAGCGCCGGCCGCGATTATTCCGATGATAATTAAAATCTGTTTAGCCATATTTCTATTCTAATCATTAAAACAAAAAAACACAAGATTGAAATACGGACCGCGATTTTGGCCGGAAGGGATTGCGCATTAATAATTTTTCCGCTAAAATAAACCCATAATTATTGATAATCTGAGGCAAAATCTTATCTTTATGGCAACTATAACTAACCAGGAAAAAATTAAGGAAGTATTAACCCGGGGAGTGGAAAAAATTTTCCCGTCTTATGAGGCCTTGGAAAAAGTCCTTATGTCCGGCCAAAGAATCCGACTTTATTGCGGTTTTGATCCGAGCGCTCCGGCTCTCCATATCGGCAACGCCATCCAGTTAAATAAATTAAGGCAGTTCCAGGAGCTCGGTCATGAAGTTATTTTTCTAATAGGCGATTTTACCGGCATGATCGGCGACCCGACCGACAAAAAAGCCACCCGGAAAAAACTTACCCGTGTTGAGGTGCGCGCTAACGCCAAAAACTATAAAAAACAGGCCGCGGCCTACCTGAATTTCAAGGGCGAGAATCCGGCCAAGGTGATGTACAATTCCAAATGGTCGGACAAAATTACTTTTAAGGATTTAATTGAAATCACCTCCAATTTTACGGTTCAGCAGATGATTCAGCGCGATATGTTCCAAGTTAGAATGAAAGAGGAAAAGCCGATTCACTTCCACGAGTTCCTTTATCCAATCGCCCAGGGCTATGATTCAGTCGCCATGGATGTTGATCTGGAAATCGGCGGGAACGACCAGATGTTTAACATGCTCTGCGGACGCGATCTCCTGCGAACCATGAAAAATAAGGAAAAATACGTTTTAACGACAAAATTACTCGCTGATCCGGGTGGAGTAAAAATGGGGAAAACCGAAGGCAACGCCATATTCATGAGCGAAACCCCGGAAAACGTCTACGGCCAGGTAATGAGCTGGCCGGACGGCGTAATCGGCGCCGCTTTTGAACTCGCGACTAAAATTTCTTTTAATGAAATTAAAAAAATCCAGGAACAGCTGAAGGATTCGGGCGTTAATCCGCGCGATTTAAAAATGAAACTGGCTCTGGAAATCACTAAAATAATACACAGGGAAGGGAAGGCGAAAAAAGCCGAAAAGCATTTTATAAAAACCGTCCAAAAAAAGGAAATTCCGGATGAAATTAAAGAATGGAACATGGAACATGGAACATGGAACATTATTGAGTTGCTCGTAAAAACAAATTTATCCGTTAGCAAGGGGGAGGCTCGAAGGCTTATTGAGCAGGGAGGAATAAAAATCAGCGGCGAAGCCGTAAGAGACCCTTTTAAAAGCATTGAACTGAAAGACGGGATGATTATCCAGAGGGGTAAAAGGCAATTTATAAAAATTTCCCTTTCATAAATTATGAATCCGCTAAACAAAATAAAAATTTATCTTGCAGAATTGGTTAACGCGGAAACAAAAAACAATTTTGTTAAGCCGGACGATTTTATATATCCCCAAAATTCCCAGTTCGGCGATTTAAGCCTGGCCTGCTTTAACATTGCCAAAGAATTAAAAATAAATCCGATTGAAGCGGCAAAAGTTCTCGCGGAAAAAATTGTCGCGGACAAGACGGTAAACGAAGCAAAAGCCGTTGGACCGTACTTGAATTTTACTTTAAACAAACTTGAACTCGCTGAAATCACCTTAAAAGAAATCTCCAAAGAAAAAAATAACTACGGCGCGAATAAGAGCGGTAAAGGGGGAAAAATCATGCTGGAATACGCCCACCCGAACACCCATAAAGCTTTCCATATCGGGCATTTAAGAAACATTATCACCGGCGAGGCTGTCGCCCGGATCATGGGAGTCAGCGGATATAAGGTGATACGCGCTAACTACCAGGGCGATGTCGGGTTGCATATCGCCAAGTGCCTTTGGGGAATAAACCGGCTTAATGACCAATACGAAGGAGCGGCAAAAAAACCAATTGCTGAAAAAGTTAAATTCCTCGGCCAGGCATATGCTTTGGGCAGTAAAAACTATGAAGAAAATCCGGAAGCAAAAATCGAAATAATTGAAATTAACAAACTCATTTATTCCCGGGACAAAAAGATTATGGAGGTTTATGAGACCACCCGGGCCTGGAGTCTGGAATATTTTGATAAAATCTACGAAAGAATGGACACGAAATTTGACCGGCTTTACTTTGAATCGCAAACCCAGGAAAGCGGCAAAAAAATCGTCTTGGCCAATATTAAAACCAATATATTTATAAAAAGCGACGGCGCCATAATCTTCCCGGGCGAAAATTACGGTCTCCATAACCGTGTATTCATCAATTCCGAAGGCTTTCCAACTTACGAGGGCAAGGATATGGGACTGGCTGAACTGCAATATAAAGAATATAAACCGGAAAAAATCATCCACATCGTCGCGACCGAACAAAACGAATATTTTAAAGTGATCTTCAAAGCCATTGAAGAGGTTTTTCCCAAACTAAAAGACAAAGAAGTCCATCTGCCATACGGCTGGGTAAGATTAAAAGACGGTAAAATGAGTTCGCGCCTCGGAAATGTCGTCTTGGGGGAATGGCTTTTAGATACCGTGGCGGAAAAAATCGCCGCCATCACCAAAGAAAATAAAAACGCGGCCGATACTAAAGAGGTGATAAGGAAGGTAAGCCTCTCGGCGGTAAAATACTCAATTTTAAAATCAAGCATCGGCAAAGAAATCGTTTTTGACATTGACGAGTCTATAAACCTTTCCGGCGCGAGCGGCCCGTACATTCAATACACTTTCGCGAGGATTGAAAGCATCTTCCGGAAAGCAAAAACTTTGTCAGTCAAGAAAATCAAGGCTGATTTAAAAAACCTGTCCCACCCAAAAGAACACGCGATTATCCTTAAGCTCGCCAAATACCCAGAAATCATAGAAAAAGCCGGCGCCAATTATGACCCGGCCGAAATCGCCAAATATTTATTTGAACTCGCGCAGGCGGTTAATGATTATTACCACGACGTGCCGGTATTAAAGGCCGATCCAAAAGACAGAGCCGCCCGCCTGGTTTTGCTTAAATCCGCCAACCAAGTTATAAAAAACGGACTCTATATTTTAGGCATTGAGACTTTGGAGGAGATGTAGGAATAGCGCAATTGGCGAATGAATTCCCCAAAATAATATACATTTTAGGGAATTTACTTGTGAGCTAATATCCTCTTTAATTTTCCAATCATCCTCGCCATACCTTTTTGGTTCTTCTCTTTATGGTAAGACCAAAACCAATTCATTACGTCTATGATGGCGTTTTCTTTTATTTGAAATAATAAATCATTTCCTTTTACGCCGTAATATTTTAAAATTTCTTTTAAGAATTTATCGTTTTTCTTTACATTAAAATCAGCCAGCATTATAAAATCCATGGCTGGCATACCGAGCCCAAGCTCCGCCCAATCTATTATACCGGTAATGCTCTTTTTCTCTGGATCCCAAAGAATATTATTGAAGTTCAAATCTCCATGTATTATTGATGACGGTTTTTTAAAATTCAAAGGGTTTTTCGCAATAATTCCGATCTTGGCTTTAAGGGCTTTTCGCTCATCCAAATTCAAGCGTTTAGCAATAGTTAAGGGAGGCGTCTTATAGTCTTCTTTTCGCATGACTAAATATCCTGTATTAAAATCTATGCGTTTGTTCTTATGAGCGTGAAGGGTTTTTAAAAATAAACCGATCTGTTTTGCTGTTTTAGTCTTTTCTTTTTCAGTTAATTTTTTAAAGTTGGCCGGATAAAACGGTTTGCCGGGTATTTTTTTATAGCCAATAAACCCGTTTTCTATAAATTTCGGCTCTGGTATTTTTAGAGGCGATACCATGGAGAATGAAGCTAAATAATTCAGCCGTTCTTTTGTTTTTTTTCTTAAACCCTGATTTCGGGGAAACCGAAAAATCCATTTTTTATTTACTTCAATAATCAGGCTTTCAAATCCTCTATTTATTATCTTATATGAACTTATTTTAAGACCCGTGGCTTCTTGTATCTCTTTAATTTTTTCTTTCACGTTCAACATGTTTTATGAAATTTTACGCAAATTATTTTTTACTATTTTTACAAGACATCCATGCTGATTACCTTGCAACACATTAAGTCGAAGCCCGGCTTGCTCGCATAAATCTGATAGATAATTTTTATTAAAATGTATCCAGCTAAACTTCAACCCAATTTTATTTTTCCACACAGGGCTAAGTTTAATCGAAAAATAATCTTTGCCGCTAATATTTCTTGAAATAGCCAGAATTTGACCGTCATTTTTTAATATGGCTGAAAGTTTTATTAATAGTTTCTTTGTTTTATCTACTTCATATATCCCATCCCCGCCAATTGAAAAAGTTCGTTAAAATTTGTAATCAGTTCTTTCTCTCCGTTTTCGCCTATCGCGCATATTGAATGGAACGAAACCATGGGGATTTTGGTATTATTAACTACCCTCGGCCTCGGCTCAATAGTAAAAGCCATGCCGTTTTTCACGGTTTGAACTTCGGAAGCCCGGACAAAAATTCTTTTTTCGCTTATCATAGATTTTATTTTATCACAACTTTCGCTTTTTAAAATTTCCATTTCTTTTTCTGTCATCTCTTCCATAATAAACGGAATCGTATGCCCGACATCATCCGCCGGGGAAGGGTTGGTTCTCGCTTCAATTTCGTTATTTAGCCCGCGCGAACTAATTAAATCTTTCGCATACCCGGCAATCTCGGAAAAAGCGAGCCCCGGCTTTACGTATTCATAAATTTCCTGGACGATCCTGTAGCATGAAATCAGATGATCAACGATTTCTTTCTTTTTACCAAAGTAAAGCGTCATGCCAAAATCCCCGATAATCCCTGTCTTTTTGTCTATCGGAGAAGCGTAGGCGTAAATCAGGCCATTTTTAGTATTCAGATAAATATTATCTCTCGGCCAGATTTCTTCCGGCCGCATGCTTTTATAATTTAGCCTGCTTTCTTCTCCATCATTATCAGTTCCAATTAAAACGCCGATTCCGTGAGGCGGCGGAGAATACCACCCGTCCTTAAAAATCGCTTCGTTTTTCCGAAGCTCAAAAAGCCACATATCCCTTATCCCGGCTTCGGACACTTTCAGATTATCAGTTAAAATTTTTCGCATCACTTTAAAAAACGATTCCTGGGCGTATTTTCTCGTTCTTTTACAAATTTCAATTTTTTGGTCCTTATTCATGGTTTTTTATTTATTATCACAATCACAAATGAAATTATGGATATAATTATTGCGATAACGGAAACGAAGCTAGCTAGCCTGGTGTGCTTTATGTAGAATTTTGTTTTTTCAAACGAAGCATATTCCTTGAAATCGTTTGGCGATAGAGTAAATTTGCACTTACTATATATAAAACCAAGAATAGTGCTCTCTTTAATATGGTCAATATCAAATTTTTCAGCTTGTTCTTTGTTAACAGCGTAAATCTTCTCTGAGGTCATCGGAATCCATTTATGTTTACATTTTTTGTTTATCATAAATAAATTTAAACAATAAGCAGTAAAATTATTGAACTTTAACATGCAAACAGTAAAGCCGTGTGTTTATTATAACGCGAATGGGTTAGAATTTACAAATAAATTATCATAATCCAGACAAATACATTAATCATGTGAATTTAGCCGCAAACCAACTTTGAACCCGCCAAATTTGACAAAACCTTAAATATCCAGCTATAATCAAACCATATTCCTCTTAAAGAAAGGAGATTGGCGCCCTTTCGCGCTTCCGCCTCGGGCGGAGCTACAAGGATAATTAAGGTGCCCCGCAAATGCGGGGAAGCTAGATGGAACCGCGGGAGTTTATATAAAACCTCGTTCTAGTACCGCAGTATTGCGGTATTAAAACGAGGTTTTTTATTAATACTGCGAATTACAAGAATCTGACAAATTTACAAACAATTATCTGATTTGTTAATTTGTGCCGGATATGTGATTTATGCCAGATAAAAATATGTCAAAAGAAAACAACCAGGATCAAATGCAAAAAATCGTATCGCTCTGCAAAAGAAGGGGATTTATTTTTTCGGCCTGCGAAATTTACGGCGGGTTCGCCAACGCTTATTCTTACGGGCCATACGGAACCGAGCTGAAGAATAACATTAAAAAACTCTGGTGGAAAAAATTCATCCAGGATCGGCCGGATATCGTCGGCATTGACGGACCTATACTTCTGCACCCAAGGCTCTGGGAGGCTTCAGGACACGTCGGAGGATTTAACGACGCTATGGTGGACTGCAGGAAGTGTAAGAAGCGCTACCGGGCCGACCATGTCGTTGAGGACGCGACTGGACGCGACCTGGAAGGCGATCTGCCGGGCATGGATAAAGTTTTAAAAGAAGAAAAAATCAAATGCCCGAATTGCGGAGCTTCGGATTGGACCGAAACCAGGAAATTCAACATGATGTTTAAAACCGAAATGAACGGCATTGTTGACGACAAGGGTGAATATATTCCGGTTTATCTCCGACCGGAAACCGCCGGCGCTATTTTTGTTGAATTTAAAAACATTCTTGATTCCATGCGGGTAAAAATTCCTTTTGGCATCGCCCAGATCGGCAAAGCCTTTAGGAATGAAATAGTTGCCGGAAATTTCATCTTCCGCTTAAGGGAGTTTGAGCAGATGGAGATTGAATATTTTATCCATCCGGAAATTGATTGGGAGCCGCTGTTTGAAAACTGGCTAAAACTGCAGGAAGAATTCGCTCTGGAATTAGGGCTCGCGAAAAATAATGTTTCGCGCTACGAACACCCAAAAGAAAAGCTTTCCCATTACTCAAAGAAAACCATTGATACCATGTATAATTTTCCTTTTGGTGTTAAGGAGTTATATGGCTTGGCGCACCGGAGCGATTTTGACCTGACCCAGCACGCTAAATTCTCCGGCGAAAAACTGGAATATTATGATGCCGAGGCGGGCAGCCGCTACGTTCCGCACGTTTTAGAACCGACTTTCGGGGTTGACCGGAGCGTTCTCGCGGCCCTACACGCCGCTTACAAGGAAGAAGAAGTGGAGGGTGAAACCCGGGTGGTTATGAAGTTTCCGAAAAAAATCGCCCCGATTAAGGTAGCGGTTTTTCCCCTGATGAAAAAAGATGAGCTCGTAAAAGCCGCCAAAGAAATTTTTGACGACTTAAAAGAATCTTTTGTTTCTGAATACGACGAAACCGGCTCAATCGGCAAACGCTACCGCCGGCAGGACGAAATCGGCACGCCTTTCTGCGTTACCATTGATTACGACACTCTAAAAGACCAGGCCGTTACCGTTCGCGACCGCGACTCCATGAAACAGGAACGGATAAAAATCAGCGAACTAAAAAAATATCTGGCTGAAAAATTGAAGTAATTTAATCGCACAATCTACTATCAGCTTAAAACACCCCGCCAATTCGGCGGGGTGTTTTTTATTTCTGGAATTTTTTAAATCCGGCAACTATCTTTTAATCGGCATGATTATATAGAGATAATCCGAATCGCTTTCCGGCCTGATTACGCAGGGCGAATTATTATCCACGATTTCCATTATCACGGTTTCGTCTTTAATATTATTCAGGCCGTCAATCAGGTAGCGGTAATTTAAAACCAGGCAATTATCCGCGCCTTTGGCCGCCGCCTCAACTTCAACCACGTTCTCGCCGACAAAATCCGAAGATGACGATATAACCAATTTTGACTTGCCTTCGGGAATATCCAGGTTAATATCATTCACATCGCTTCGGGTAAATATTGACGAAGCCTTTACCGCTCTTAAAAACTCCTGGCGATTAACAATAATCGTTGTCCTTGGTTTTTCCGGAATAATCTGCGCGTAATCAGGAAACTGCCCGTCAATCAGCCGGGAAACCAGCTCGGTTCCGCCGATTTTAAACAGTATTTGGTTTTCTGAAAAAAAACATTTAATTTCTTTTTCCTCCTCCATCATCTCGCTCTCCCCAAGCCCGGAAAGAATTCTTATCATTTCCTGAATAGTCCTGGCCGGGACAATAACTTTCCGTTCCGCGCCGTCCTTGGCATTGGTTTTTACAGTTATTCTTTTTTCCGCCAGCCGGTAACTATCGGTGGCCGCGAGAACCAGCTTATCGCCGGAAAAAGAAAAAAGCGCCCCGGAGAGTTCCAGCCGCGATTCGCTGGTTGAAACAGAAAAAATTACCTGGGAAAGGGCGTTTTTAAAGTCATCGACGTTTTTTATCGCGTAAAAAATTTCCCGCCCAATAACTGGGATAAGCGGAAAGTCGTCAACCGGCTGACCATTTATCTTTGTATTATATTTTCCGCAACGAATAATAATTTGCGCATCTTTCTGTTCTATCTCCACCTTTTCGTTCGGCAAAAGCCCGACGTAATTGGCGAGTATTTTTGAATCTACAGTATAGCCGCCTTCTTTTTCTATTTTTCCCCTAATAACGTGCGTAACACCAATTTCCAAATTCGTAGAGACTAAATTAATTATGCCATTTTCCGCCCGAATCAGTATATTGTTCAGGATTGGTAAATTAACATGCTTGCCGGTAATACTTCCCACCAGCCCAAGGCCTTGTTTAAAATTTTTTTGGAGTATGGAAATTTTCATAATCACTAACCGGCATGTTATCGGTAAAGAAGTTATCCCCTAAGATGCGGCTTGTTAATAATTAAAGATATATTATTTATATATTATAGTAATAATAATAAGGGCTGTGGACAAGCTGGAAAAGGCTTAATTAAACTTTAATGTTAGCTGTATTTATCTACTGATAAACTGTGTATAGCCTATGGACGGACGCTGTTGATTAAAAGTGCATAAGGCGAAAAAGCGGCTTGGGGTAGAAATTGTGGGGATAAGTAAAAATCTTTTACCTTTTTGGCGCACAGCTTATCCACAACTAAGCAACTGTTTAATTGCGTCAATTTCTTGCTTAACGCGGGCATTTTCTCCCACCTCTTTGCTTACTTTTACAAAAGCGTGCATGGCAGTAGTATGGTCCCTTCCTCCAAGCTCATTGCCGATGGTTGGGTAAGAAATATTTAGTTCGGTGCGCAGAAGGTACATGATTATCTGCCGCGGTTTAACCAGTTCTTTTTTTCGGCTTTTTCCGGTTATGTCATTAATTGGCGCTTCATAAAATCCGGACACAGCCTCAATAATCCTTTTTGAGGAGGTTGGGCGAACTGACGCCGCGACAATACCGCCTAAAACCTGCTTTAAACTGTCCAAGGTGGGCTTGGTGTTATTAAATTCGTGGTAAGCGATTAGGCGGTTTAATACGCCTTCCAACTCTCTGATATTAGAGACCACGTTTTCGGCTACATAATTTAGAAGGTCTATTGGGATGAGGAAATTCCGCTCCCGGCATTTGGCGTCTAAAATAGCGACGCGGGTTTCCAGGTCTGGCTGGGACACATCGGCAATCATGCCCCACTCAAAACGGGATAGGAGGCGTTTTTCCAGGTAAGGGATGGATTTTGGCGGCCGGTCAGAGGCGACCACGACTTGCTTGTTGGATTGGTGGAGCTCGTTAAAGGTGTGGAAAAACTCTTCCTGGGTGCTTTCTTTGCCGCTGATGAACTGGATATCGTCCACCAGAAACAAATCAACGTTCCGGTAAGTGTCTTTAAATTCCTTGGCCCGGCCGTTTCGCACCGCCTGAATATAGTCATTGGTGAATTTTTCACTGGTAACAAAAAGGATCTTACTGGTTTTTTTTGCTAATTCATGTCCGACCGCCTGGATCAGGTGGGTTTTTCCGAGGCCGACACCGCCATAAATGAATAGCGGATTATAAGCCCGGCCGGGGTTGGCTGCTACCGCCTGACAAGCCGCGTGGGCCAGCTCATTCCCTTTGCCGACAATAAAATTTTCAAAGGTATAACGGTTATTAAGGCCAAAACGATTTTGCGGCTGGGGTTCAAAAGAACTATAGCCGTTATTAGCCGATCCGGCCGGCCGACTGCCGCCATTATCTCTTTTTATAGTTTCAATTTTATAAATGATTTCCTTAATTTTTTTATTAATAATCCGCTCCAAAGCCAGAGAAATTTCCTTATGGTATTTTTTTTCCAGCCAGGTTTTTGTAAAATTATTAGGCACGCTGATAATTATCCGGTCTTCCTGGATGTCGGATATGGATGTGTTTTTAAACCAGGTGGTGAAATTCGCCCGCGACAAAGTAAGTTCAATTTCTCCGAGAACCACTTGCCAAATTTGCTCCTTTTCCATAGGACACTGTTTAAAAATTAGAAAGTTTTATGAGAAAATCGTAGTTTTAAAAAATGCGTTGAGCCTCGCCGGCGCCGGTATAAGATGACGCAAAGCCGATAAAATGAATTATAGTGTAAAGAAATAAAAATGGAAAGTTCACAACCTGTTGATAAGCTGTGGATAGAGTGGATAAAGTTTTTTAAAAACCTTCGTCTCCCTATTCTATAGGGAGAGAAAAAAATAAGCAATAGATATTTATTAGAAGATCCGCGCGTTTGATTTTAATTGACTAATACGGCTTTGGATGTTATCTTTAAAAACAGTTGAGAGTTAAAATTTTAAACTTTTAGTGTATGCCAAAAAGAACTTTCCAGCCTAAAAAGAAACAGGCTAAGAGAAAACACGGTTTTAGAAAAAGAATGCTTACCAAGGACGGACGAAAAGTAATAAAACGGAGAAAGGATAAAGGAAGAAAAAAACTTACCAAGTAAAGCGAACCGCCATTTTTCGGCTTGCCCTATGCTCCCTAAACCGCTAAAATTAACCAAAAGCAAAGAGTTTGACCGGGTGTTTTCCAGAGGTAAAGCCGCTTATACGGATTTTGTCGGAATAAAGTGCGCGAAAAATAGCTTAGAAATAAGCCGTTTTGGCATTTTAACGAGCGTTAAAGTTTCAAAAAAAGCCACCATAAGAAACAAAATAAAGAGAAGAATCCGCCAGATACTTTTGACAGAAATGGATCTTTTAAAGTCTGGCTACGATTGCGCGATAATTTGTCGGCCGGCGATTGTTGAAAAAGATTACCGGGAGATTAAAATTAACTTGAGGCACTTATTCGCCAGGCTGAAGCTATATAAAAAAGCGGCCAGGTAAGCCGGAGCAGTTTAAAAATGAGAAATCTGATTAAATATTACCCTCGCCAGCTTGCCATAGTTTTGATAAGGATTTACCAAAAAACCCTTTCTTTTGACCACGGCCTCTTTAAGTACATGTTTCCTTACGGCTATTGCCGTTTTCAGCCCACCTGCTCGCAGTACGCTATTGACGCGATTACAAAACATGGTCTCGTAAAAGGCGGCATCAGGGCTTTTTGGCGAGTATTGCGTTGTAATCCTTGGAATAAAGGCGGCCATGATCCGGCTTAACTTAAATAACCGCTAATTATTAATTACAGATTTACGTCTACGAAATACGAAAACAACTAAATACGTCCCGAGCGCTCGGGATTAATATTTTGTGACTTTCGTGTTTTGTGGAGAATCAAGTTTATGACATTTCTTTATCATGAAATATTCTATCGCCCCATCCTGAATTTGCTGGTTTATATAACGAGCCACATGCCGGGCCACGATCTTGGCTTTGCGATCATTATCCTCACCGTCCTTATCAGATTGGCGCTTCTACCGCTTTCTAAAAGTTCCATAAAATCCCAGAAATCCTTGCAGGATCTTCAGCCGAAAATTGATGAAGTAAAAGCCAAATATAAGGATAAAAAAGATGAGATGGGTCGGGCTATGCTCGCCCTCTATAAAGAGCATAAAGTCAACCCATTTTCATCCTGTCTGCCATTACTCATCCAGTTTCCTTTTCTAATCGCGATTTTTCAGGTTTTTAAAGCCGGCATTAATGATCAAACTTCCAACCTGCTTTATTCTTTTGTAAGTAAACCCGATCAGGTAAATACGATATTTTTGAGTATTTTAGATTTGAACAAGCCTAATTACATCCTAGCAATTCTGGCCGGAGCGGCTCAATTCTGGCAGGCGAAAATGATGAGCACCAAGCGGGCGGAAATAAAGGCACCGGGCGCCAAAGATGAAGATTTTGCCGCTATCATGAACAAACAAATGCTTTATTTCATGCCGGCTATGACGGTGTTTATCGGGGCGACTCTGCCAGCCGGTCTGGCGCTTTACTGGCTTATCACTACCGTTTTAACGGCCTTGCAGCAGGTCTATATTTTTAAGCAGAAAAAAACCGGCGATAATTCCGCCGGATAATAACTGCCTAAAAAATTAGCCACGGGTTTTTTCTTCGCGATTATCTAAAACAATTCAGAACTTCCGGTTTTTCCCGACAATAACGCTTATGGCGTTTTTTTTGGCCTCAATTTCAATCGCGCCGCTCACTTTAATGAGGTTGTTAAAAATTATCGGCTTGGCGCTTTTTATGGTCGCCTTACGGAAAGCGAAAACGCTTTCAAAATTTTTACGGCTGAAAATAACGTTTCTTTTTTCGCGGCCTTCAATCAAGAGTCTTAATAGTCCGTCCCGCGGGCTGAAACAAAGACCCTCCGGAAGCGCAATATCGGCGGTGGGCAAATTGACGATGCTGATAATCGGTCCGCTTCGCTTCAGCTCAACCGAATAGCCGCTGTCCAGCAGGAGCTTTAAATTATCGGAGTTGGTAGAAATTTTTGAAAGGAAATGAAAGTCGCCGATCACACCGAGACCGAGCCTTTCTACTCGCCGGGCCGACAGGATGTCACAGGCTTCCAATTCGGCCGGGATGCCAAGGCTTTCGGCAATTAGGTTGTTTTTGCCGACTGGGATGATGCCGAGCGGAGTCTCGGATCCAGACATACAGCGGACTATTTTTTCCACAGTTTCGTCATTTCCAACAGCGATAATAGTTTTTGCGCCTCTTTTAATTTCGTCTTTCACCAGGTCAAAAATTTTTTTTGTAACGCCGAGTCGGCCAATTTTTCCGTTTAGACCTAGATCAGTAATTCTTGCTTCAATTTTAGCTAGTATTCGCGCAAATTTCTTATCACTCAAAAATGTGTCATAGATATAAACATGCATAATAATAGGAGCGTTTTTCCTAAAAAGGAAGGTGCTCGTTGAAACCGTCTTTTTATTCGCGGCGCTCCTCGGCTTTTTTCCCTTCTTTTCCGTTCCGGCTCTCTTTATTCATAGCGCAGTTGCCGTTGAAAAAAGCGCCTTTGGCAATGGAAATTATTCCGGCTTCAATATCGCCGAAAATTTTCGCGGTTTCCGTGATTTCCAGAAAACCGATAATTTTTACGTTGCCTTTTATCTCGCCTCCGATCACCGCTTCTTTGGCCGTGACATCGGCAGTTATTTTTGATCCGCTTTTTATCTGGAGCATGTTTCCGCAAATCAGGTTCCCCTCCACCTCGCCTTCAACAATAATGTTGCCTCCGCAATGGAAGTCGCCCTTTACTTTTACTGACGGACCGACAATGGTTTCTACTTCTTTTAAATTCATGCTGGAATTATCGCTTGTTTTGGCAAACATAGTTTTATGGTTATTTATTTTATAAATTTTTTCATTTTAAATTATGCCGTTTTTAGTCCGCGATTGAGTTTTCCCGGTCGCATACGGAAGCTAGTTAAAGTTTAAAGCAAATCCGCGGGAAAAACAACATTGACATTTACCGGGCAATTAACTATATTAACAATAAGCATAGCCGGAGCTATGTTTGTGTGTTTTTTTGGGATACAATTTCCGGGAGAATTACCAGGCAGGCTTTAAGTCGGGGAAAAAGTTTGAGACTAAATTAGTTATAGTGTCGGCTGGGTTCACGGATGATCGCGGGATCGTCACTTGTCCTCATAGTTTAATGGATAGAACAAGGGACTCCTAAGCCCTAGATACAGGTTCGATTCCTGTTGAGGACACATACGGATGATAATATTTCTCCTTGACGGAAGGCTGAGCTGTGGAAAAGTCGGGTTTTTATGTCCAGAGTTCTCTGGACATAAGTCCAAAATCAAGAAAAAAGTAAAGTCTGATTAAGTTGTGGATAAACTGGAGATAAGTAGAGAAAGTCAAGGATAAAGATAAAACATCACCCAGTAATATTTGCTAATATTAGCGAATTATTCAATATTAATTAAGTTTTGATTAAGCTGTGGATAAGGTGTTAAGATAAAGGGAAATTTGTTTCGTTTTTTTGCTCCGGAAATCTACACCTGCCATTAATTTAGGCATCTGTACGGTTAGTCTGAGTAAACTAATTATGTATCCTCAGCGAGATACATGTCCTCGCTTCAAAAACGAAACAGATTTCCCTTTATTAAAATTGGAAATAGATTGAAAGACTATACACGGGCTTATAGCTCAGTTGGCTAGAGCGCTTGCATGGCATGCAAGAGGTCGTGGGTTCGAGTCCCACTAAGTCCACACATAATTTGCTTAATCAGATTCGGTGAGCATCCGCTTCCCGCCCGGCGTTTGCCGGCCGAGTCCCACTAAGCCCACTGTACACTCCTCGTATTACCAGGAGCTAGGTGATGTGAACACAATTTTGAGTTATTTATTTTACTCATATCTAGTCAAGGATACGCTCTTACAAGTAAGCACCCGATACAGGTTTATGGGCAGTCGTTTTTTCATAAACGACTGTGAATAAATTTTGATTCACAGGTTATCCACAGAGGAAAAATTGAGATGTTCAATAAGGGAGTTATGTCTAGAGTTTTGTGGACATAGCTCTTTTTATGTTATAATATATGGTAGCTAATTTTAGCATTATAATGGCGATTATATGGCAATATGGACAATAATTGCTGTGGATAACTTTGTAAATTTTTATCGGAGTTATGTCCACAGTTCTCTGGACATAACGCATTTTTACAAAAAGTTATCCACAAGCGCAATGTCCACAGTTCTCTGGACATAACGCGATATTCTGATTGGTGCTTGAATACATTTTAAGAGTACTCTTTTGGTTTCAACATGCCTGTTAGCAGACACCTTTTTCTTTCGGAGCATAAGCTTAGAGCTTGTCTAAATATGCGCTTTTTGAATTTATTTTCGGCTTTTGGCAGATTGCCACCCCTTTTGGCGTAAATAAGTTTTAGATTTCTGATTAGACAAATTTCATTTTTTATTTCGTTTTTAGTATTGGCAACTTTTACCAGAAAAAAAGCATAGCAGTTTTGATATTGGCTAAGCGTTTTGCAGTTTAAAAAGTTTTGAGGACCAAACATTTTTTTGTCTTTTCCGTTGGCTAGATATAAGCCGGGTTCAAATTTTCCTTTCTTTTCGTTATTTACCGCCTTATATAAATTACAGTTCAGGCAATTGTTTTTGCAGTTTCTAACGTCTTTAGTATCAAATATAAAGCGATACCCTCGCCAATCGTCCAGCACAACATTAATTAGTCCGTCATATCGTTTTGATAGCTCCTTTAATTCTATTTTAGCGATTTTTAGTATTTTTTTGTTCATAAAAAGTTGGGGAGCGTGAAGAAAGACCTCACGCCCCCCATGAGTAGTGTCAATTCTTGAAAGGACTATTCGTTATAGCCGCCGTTTTCGTAAGGATTGCCGTTCCCACTGAAAAATGGAACAGGGCAAAGCGGATACCCACCCAATGGGTCGCCAAGGCCTTCCGTCGTGGCCCGACAACCGCCGCGACACTTGTCCCACTTGTCGCAGGATCCGCAAGGTTCGCCGACCGTGTCTTTGGTGAGCCGCAAGCGATTACAGATCAGATTAGATTCATATGCCTCGCGGATAGGATCGGTCCGATCAATCCAGCTTAAAGTCACGGTGGAATTGGAACAAGCCCGAATGTGCCCGTCCACGGCAAAGTAAAGCCCTTTGTCGTAGAACGGACAGGCTCCGAAGACGTGAGGCATGAGTACTTCGGCCTTGGGCAGACCGAAGTCCTCCCGGGTTGACTGGATTATGCCGATCATTCTGGCGACTTGCTTAGGCGTCGGTGCGATTTTCCAGTATTCAGCGTCTACCGTCTCCCCGGATCCCATAAGCTCCAAGTCGGTTCCAATCTCATTTTCTAAACACCAGCGGTAGTAGCCGGGTACGATGCCTATGTTCTGCTTCCTGATGAGATTCTGTAATCGGAACAGTGGTTCACGGTAGCCGGCCGCTTTGAAAATGCCGATTGCTTCAAACATTCTTACGACCGTTTCTAAGTCCCTGCCAATCATCCAGGCCTGCAATATCCAATACTCTTTCCAATCTGGATTGATATTGAGCTTGCCTGTGATGTTAATATCACGTTCGTACAACCATTTGGCCAGATCGGGCGTGATGGCCAGCATGTTGGTGAAAATCCAGGGAAGTATACCGCGGCCCAGGAGTACTTGAATATAATCCTTAAGGTGCGGCCAAAGCAGTGGTTCACCGCCTAGAATGTCCATTGTCTCGAGCTCTCTGCCGGCATAATCCCTGCAGAGATCCAGAACACGGACCGCTTCGGCCAGCGACATCTCGCCCTTGTTGAGCACATTTCGTCGAACCATGTAACAGCCCGGGCAGGCGCATTGGCAGCGGGTAGTGGCTTCAATGATTCCGTACCGGAGGCCTTTGGGGTCGGGTCGATTTTCGTATCTACTGGAAATTTTGTTTTCATTCATTTTACCTTCTCCTCTGTTGTAAAGAACACCGAGTTCTCTCAATCTGAGAATCCCGCAGGCGCGGGACTTCGTTCCGCCAAACCGCGAAACGAAAAACCCCCTCTCTTTTGAGAAGGGGTTGAGCGCTAAATATTATGTTGATATTTTAATTATAAACACGCAACCCTTTCCCAAAAGAAGAGTTAGGGTGATGTTTGTCGGCTGGGTTTAAATTTAATCGGTTCAGTATTAACCGGTAGCCGCCCAGGCCGTTATTTAACCAAAGTGCCACCCGGCTGACCGTAGTTGTACTAACTTTGAGTTTTTCGGCAATTTCGCGGTAGGGAAGGCCGCGCTCAATCATTTTTGCTATTTCCCAGCGTTCGCTTAAGTCTTTTAGTTCTTTTAAGGTGCAGAGATCGCGGAAAAACGCCCGGGCTTCGGTTAGATTTTCTAAGCCCAGGATGGTTTCCAGTAAATCGTCGGTTTTTTTGTCGGGTTTATATGATTTCATATTAAGCTAACGGGACTTGCCGTTTGTATTAACGTATTACCACGTTAACACAAGAAAAAAAGAATGTCAAGGCGATGCAAGGATATGTAAAAAAATAGAAATATTCTAGTCGGCAAAGATGCCGTTCGCATGAATAAATTTTTTTATTGCGCCAGTTTTTCTTTTGCCCATTTTAAAAATCTTTCAGCGTGGACAAGCGCCTCTTCCGCTTCTTTCGCATAAAATAGTCTGGATTCATATTCAATCAGGTTTTTTCTATTAATAAGCCAGGATAAATGTTTAGAATAATTTTTAGCATCAGCTCCGTGCTTCAATATCCTTAACAATAAGACTGCCGCGTCACTGTGTTTTTCACTAATAGACCTGATTTTACCGAAGTAAACGCATATAGAATCATTGGCTGAAATGGCCGCGTGCACCGCGTTCAAGCCGACGGCGTTCCAGTTCTTTTTAAAATAGGCGTCTCTAGCGGTTTCTAAAAACTGTTCCGCTTTGGTTAAATAGTTTTTCCAGTTGGATTCCTCCCGGGTTTTAACAGTTGTCATAGTAATTCGCTTATTAACTTGCCCGCGATTACTTCGCCGTTTTTCACGATTTCCCTGACTAATCCGTCATTATCTTTAATCTTTTTTACAAAGCCGCTTTTACTAAAAATTACCGGAGACAGGGTATTGCCAAACTCTTCCGCAACAGAAGGGTTTAAGGCGGCGATGCTTTCTTCAAGTTTTACCGGATCTTCGCGGTCGTTAATAACTATGGCCAAATCGATGTCGCTAAGTGGTTTTTCTTTGCCGCGCCTGACACTGCCGAACAGTATGATTGATTCAAAAGAAATCCCGATATTCTTCTTTATCCGGCTGATTAATTCGTTTTTAGCTTCCCGTTCTTTTTCAAACGCGGGTTTTATTATTTTTTCTACAATATAATGGCCTAAATTCAAAGAATAAATTGTTGACTGGCCGACTCGCACCGATTTTAGCGCCCCCTCCGCTTCCAGCTCTTTCAACGCGATTGAAGTGTTGGGGTGGGAAATGCCTATAGCTCTTGAAATTTCCCTGACTGAAGCTTCCGGCTTATAGCCGGACAAATAACGCAAAGCCTTAACCTTTGATTTCCGAGCCAATATATTGTCCAAAAATAGCGAGTATCTCATATATAATAAAAATTTACCATATGGTATGTTTTTATTATATATTAATCGTTTGGTTTTGGCAATAGCGCTAAAGTCTTTAATTATTGCTTGCTGGTGGGCGAGACCCCGCCTTTCGTAAAAAGGCGGGACACGGGTTGCCCCATCCCGCCATGACGGCGGGACGTGTCTGTTGTGTGTGCCGCGGGAGAGACTCGAACTCTCACGGGTTGCCCCACATGCTCCTAAGGCATGCGTGTATACCATTTCACCACCGCGGCTAAATATTTATTATTTCTTTATTTTCGGCTAATTGTTATCCGATGTCAAGGAAATGCCGGAAATTTAAGGAATTTTACTCTTGATATATATAAAAAAAATTGATAAACTGAATATAGTAAATTAACTCATTATAACAGCCAAACCAATATGACGGATGATAATAAATCCCAAAGCAATAGCGCGGATAACGCCGGCGAAACAGTGTCCGGCGGCGAAAAAAACAGCGACGCAGAGGCCAATAAAACTTTAGGGGCCATGTCTTATGTTTTTATCCTTTTTTTAGTCCCTTTGCTCGGTAAAAGAGATTCTAAGTTCGCCCAATTTCACGCCAAACAGGGATTGGTATTGTTTGCCGTAGAATTGTTGGTATCCATGTTCATCTGGGTTCCATTATTGGGTCAGCTAGCCATGCTGGCTCTTTTAATAATATCGGTTATGGGGATTGTTAAGGCCTTAAACGGCGAATGGTGGGAAATACCCTATATTTACGAATGGAGCAAGAAGATAAATTTGTAATATTTACGGGATTGTTGGGATTTTTAGGATTATTGGGATAATCGGGATATTTTTTATCCCAAAAATCTCAACTATCCCAAAAATCTTAATCGTCTCAATTTTTATTTATGTCCAAGTTTGTAAAATTTTTTAACGAAATCGGAATTAAAGACGTTCCCATGGTCGGCGGCAAGAACGCGTCGCTCGGCGAGATGTATCAGAATCTTTCCGCGGACGGCATAAAAGTCCCTAACGGGTTTGCCACTACTTCCGAAGCTTACAATTATTTTGTCAAAGAAACCGGTCTGGACAAAAAGATCAGGGATATTTTTAAGGGCCTCAATACAAAAAATATGGCCTCGCTCGCGAAGAAGGGGGCGGCGGCGCGCGCGGCGATTATTAAAGCGGAAATTCCCGATGATTTAAAAAAAGAAATTGTTGAGTGCTATAAAAAATTGTCAGCCGAGTATGGCGAAAAAGCCGGACAGTCCGGAACGGACGTCGCGGTGCGATCTTCCGCGACCGCCGAAGACCTTCCGGACGCTTCGTTCGCCGGACAGCAGGAAACTTTTTTAAACATCCGGGGAGAAAAAGAACTGTTAATCGCCGTAAAAAAATGCATTGCTTCGCTTTTTACCAACCGGGCGATTTCTTACCGGCACGACAAAGGCTTTGATCATTTTGACATCGCGCTTTCAGTCGGCGTGCAGAAAATGGTGCGAAGCGATCTTGGCGCTTCCGGCGTCATGTTCACGATTGATACGGAATCGGGTTTTCGCGACGTGGTCTTAATCAATTCCATTTTTGGCTTAGGGGAAAATATCGTCCAGGGCAAAGTCAATCCGGACGAATTTTATGTTTTTAAAACTACAAAAAGCATTATTTCCCGGACTATCGGCAAAAAGGCTCTGAAAATGATCTATAATAATGATCCGAAAGTCCCTGTGAAAGACATAAAAGTAAGCGAACAGGATTCCAAAAAACCTTCTATAAGCGACAGCGAAGTTTTAAAGCTCGCAGAATGGGGCATGGCCATAGAAAAACATTACAACCGGCCCATGGATATTGAGTGGGCTTTAGACGGTAAGACCAAAGAGCTTTTTATCATTCAGGCCCGGCCGGAAACAATCCATTCAACCCGCGATTATAATATTATTGAAGAATACAAAATGGAGAAGAAAGGGAAAATAATCGCCCGGGGAAAAAGCGTCGGCTATAAAGTCGGAGCCGGCAAGGCTAACCGGATCATGAGCGCTAAAGAAATCGGAAAATTCAGGCCCGGCGAAGTGCTCGTTACCGAGATGACTGATCCGGACTGGCAGCCGATCATGAAAATCGCTTCGGCCATCGTAACCGACAAAGGCGGCCGGACCTGCCACGCGGCCATAGTATCGCGCGAACTCGGCATCCCCTGCGTCGTCGGCACTAACGACGCGAGCAAAAAGATAAAAACCGGTCAGGCAATTACCGTAAGCTGTACCGAAGGCGAAGAGGGAATCGTTTACGACGGAAAAGTTGATTTCAAGATTAATAAGATAAACGTCAAAGAATTGAAAAAGCCCTCGGTGAAAATTATGATGAACATCGGCACCCCGAAATCGGCGTTCGGCTTTTCTTTTTTCCCGAACGATGGAGTCGGCCTCGCGAGGGAGGAATTTATTATTAATGATTCCATAAAAATCCATCCTTTAGCTCTTTTAAATTACGCTAAAATCAAGGATAAGACGGTAAAGAAAAAAATTGACGACTTAACGTTCGGCTATAAGGACAAAAAGCAATTTTTTATTGATAAGCTGGCCGAGGGAGTAGCGGTAATCGGCGCGGCTTTTTTTCCAAAAGACGTTATTGTCCGGCTTTCGGATTTTAAAACTAACGAATACCGGAATTTAATCGGCGGCCAATGCTATGAGCCCGAAGAATCAAACCCGATGATCGGCTGGCGTGGAGCGAGCCGCTATTATGATGAAAAATACCGGCCGGCTTTTGAGATGGAATGCGCGGCTCTGAAAAAAGTCCGCGATGAAATGGGACTCACCAACGTAAAAATCATGGTGCCTTTTTGCCGGACGGTTGAAGAAGGAAAAAGAGTGATTGAGATCATGAAAGAAAACGGTTTAAAACAAGGCGAAAACGGACTGGAAATTTATGTCATGGCTGAAATTCCGGCTAATATTATTTTAGCCGAGGAATTCGCGAAAATTTTTGACGGCTTTTCCATCGGCTCTAACGACCTCACTCAGCTTACGCTCGGCATTGACCGCGATTCAGGCGGCGACTTTCACGTTGACGGCGAATCAAACGAAAAGAACGCGGCGGTTAAGTCTTTAATCAAGCATCTTATTGAAGTCGGAAAAAAGACCGGCCGGAAAGTCGGCATCTGCGGCCAGGGTCCGAGCGACTTCCCTGATTTTGCCGATTTCCTTCTAAGCGAGGGGATAGACAGTATTTCCTTAAATCCGGATACAGTGATAAAGACGATGATGAGATTAGGAGGGAAATAAGAAAATGTTTTTTGTTGGCTCGGAAGATAAACTGAATATATTAAGAAAACATAAAAAGAGCGGAATTTTTCCGCCCTTTTTGCTAATAATAGATAAATTTTAAGGCTTAGTCATTGACAGGTTAATTGTTTCATGCTATATTAAAAAGTGCGTTTTTCGCGCATATTTGCTCCTTTAAAAATGTAGAACCAATAGCCGCGCTAAATAATTAACTGATCATGTATGTTTAATATCGGTTTATGATTTGTCGCGGTTCATTGGAAGCGCTCAGCAGAGCCTTGGGCTAGTTTTTTGGCTTTTGTTGGGCAATGTATGTTTTTTTCTTTTTTCAGAGCCTGTCCGCGCGCTAGGTGCGGGGGCTCAAGGAGGGTAGAATGATTTTTAAAATTTTGTCCGGGTTCTTCGGGATTTCGGCGGCGATCACGACGGGCGGTATTACATTACTTCTCGTGATCGATGGCGGCGCAAAACAGCTAGGAGAGCAGTTTGGACGCACCCCCTACTGGCTTTACGCCACCTTGGTGGCGGGCGTTGCGGTTTTTTCTTTTCTTGCTTGGTTTGCCAGCCAAGCCGAGTGGAAGGAGCCGGCGGTCCTGCCGCCGAACCCGCCGGAACCCGAGGAGGAGGAGTCTGGGGGGTGGCACCCCAATCTCCTTGCCTCAAACGAGGAGGCTGAGTTGTATGGCAATGTTATCAAGCTGGAGGATGAATTTCTCCTATGATGACAGCCGACGACCCAGCCTCCGAGGCCGGAGTCAAACGTGTGATGCGTGCATTATGACGCATCGTAAACAACGCTTGATTCCGGCCTTGTTTTATTTTTGGCTTCGCAATGATATACTGAAATAAATTAGCTGAAACGAAATTTTAAATGTTTTTTTGTGTTATTATGATCAACTTCCTCCACACCTTCCACCCCAACCCGATTTTAATTTCTTTCGGGCCGATAGAGATTTATTGGTACGGGTTTTTTATTGTTTGCGGAATTTTGGCGGCGATCATAACAGCCGTGAAGCTTGGGAAATATTATAAAATTTTAAAAGATGATATTCTGGATTTAAGCTTTTTTCTCGTTATTTTCGGGATAATCGGAGCCAGAGCTTTTCATGTTTTTATTGAATGGCAATATTATTTAAGCCATCCGCTTGAAATATTCAAAGTCTGGCAAGGGGGACTCGCTATTCACGGAGGCATCATCGCTGGACTCATGGTTGTTTATTGGTTTATCCAAAAAAGTAAAATTAACTTTTGGAAATTAACGGCGATAATCGTTCCCGGTCTGGCCATCGGCCAAGCCATCGGCAGATGGGGAAATTATTTTAACCAGGAACTTTTTGGCGCTCCGACTAACCTTCCCTGGGGCATCCCGATTGACATGATAAACCGGCCGTTCCAGTACATGGCTAAAAATTATTTTCACCCGGCATTTTTATACGAGAGCCTTGGCGATTTGCTTATTTTCGCTATTTTGGTTTTCGCGCACTGGCTGATAATAAAAAGAGGCTGGCAAAAGAGTTTTAATTTTAAATTATTAGTCGCCGGCTACCTTATCCTCTATTCAATCCTCAGATTTTTTACCGAATTCATCCGAATTGATCAGGCTTATTATTTTTTCGGCCTAAGACATGAGCAGGTCATAAGCCTCGTGGTTATTATCCTCGCCGGCCTCACGCTCGCGGCCGGAAGACTGGGCGCCAAGCCGAAAAAGGATGGAGGTCTTGAAAAATAATTAAAATTATGATAAAAAGATATCATCTCTCACGCCTAAGTAATTATCAATTATGAATTAAAAATAATAATTTACCCCTAATTCGTAATTAAATAAACTATCTATGCCCAATCTACCATCAGCCAAGAAAGAATTAAGAAAGAATGTTGTCCGAAACGCGAAAAATTCAAAGGTTAAAGCTGAGTTAAAAAAACTTTTGAAAAAAACCGATAAAGCTATCGTTGCCAAAGACGAAAAAGCCAAAGAACTGCTCAGGGAGTCGCTCCAAGCCATTGATAAGGCGGCAAAAAAAAGAATCCTTAAGCCGAATACGCGGGATCGGAAAAAATCCCGTTTGCACGCGCGGTTTAATAAAGTGTTCGCGGTCAAGACGAAATAAAATTAAAAAAATTTTTTAGTTAAAAAAGCCCCGTTTAAAAGCGGGCTTTTTGTTTTTAGCGGAATGTTAAATGTCAAAAATGCCGGGTTTTTAATTTTGGATTTTGTTTGAAATTAGACATTTGAATTTTAAAGTTTTACGGCTGAAAAAGATAGGTAAAAAGCAATGCCTTACTTTAGTTCCGCGATTAAAAGACTCAGCCCTGTTTTTAAATCCCCTTGTCCGGTTTTCAGTTCAAAATCCATCCGGACGAGCCGGCTTAGTATTTTTTTTAATGAACCAAGACTGAAAAAACGGGCTTGGCCGACCCCTTTTTGGACGATGAAGGGATGGAGTTTTAAGGAGGCGGACATGCTCCGGCTGTTGCCGCCGAGATCCAGGGCCGCTCTAATCCGGAGGATGATTTTAAACTGGCGGAGGATCATGGAGAGAAGATAAGTCTCGGCCGCGCCGGATTCAATCTGCTCTTCCAGAAGTTTTAAGGCTTGGCCTTTGTTTCTCGCGCCTATCGCGTCGGTTAAAGAAAAGATGCTGGTATCCAGTTTTCCCCGGACCATTTCGTAGACTTCACTCTCTTCAATCATCGGCCGGGGTAAGTTTTTTTCTTCAGAACCCTCTTTGGCAACGTTTTTTATAAGGCCGGATTTTTTAAAAGCGATAATTTTTTCCAGTTCGTTATGAACCTGCCAGAGATTTTCCGCCAGGGCCGAAAGGAGGGTCGCGGCGCCGGCGCTAATTTCGGCTCCCGCGGCATCGGCTTCGCTTTTAATCCATTTTACCAGGTCGCTTCGCGAAAGGTTTAAAAATTCCTGCGAGTATTTCTGGCCGGAGAGAAACTTAAAGAGCTCGGATTTTGGGCCGGTTAATTTATCTTTTCCCGATATTGAATCGCGGAAGATGGTTATATTTTCCCCTTTTTCCTCCCTCTTTAAGAGTTTTGCGAGTTCGGCGAAGATGCTCGCGGATTTATTTTGAAAAACATTTTCCACCGCCACCATCCTTTTTTTCGAAAACAAAGAAGCCGGAGCGATAAGCTCGTTAATGTCCCTGAGCGAGGCTTTTTCACCGTCAATTTCCGCGAGGTCGGTTCCGGTTTTGTCAATTTCCCGGCGGAATTTTTCTTTTAATTCGTTTAATTTTTTCTTGGCGCGAAAATCGTCCGGGCCGTAAAGGAATATAATCATGTTATTTCAATCTGCGGACTTCTTTTTTAAACAAATTCCCTTTTTCAATGAAATTCTTAAATACGCTGTAGCTCGGCGAGGCTGTAGAAAGGAGGCAGACCTCGCCTTTAGCCGTATTTTTTGAGGCGAACCTCACCGCTTCGCCCATGTCCCTGGTCATAATTTTACGCGGCAGGCCGGATTTATATTTTTTATATACTTTAACTATTTCTTTCCAGATTTCAGCGCCTGAGTCGGGAAATATTACGATATTTTTAACGCGATAACGGTAAATGCTTTTGGCCAGCCGGGAAAAGTTATAGCCGCGGTCTTCTCCGCCAAGCAGAATTGTTCCCAGGGTTTCCTTAAAAATATCCATGGCGGCCATTGTTGATTCGGGAGTAGTAGAGATAGCATCGTCGTAAAATTTTATGCCTTTGCGTTCGGCAACAAGCTCTATTCGGTGCTCCAAGCCCTTAAAATTTTTCACCGCCCGGCGAATATCCTTATCTGAAAGGCGGAGGATTTTTGCAACCGCGATGCCGGCGCAGATATTTTCCATATTATGTTTTCCTAAAAGCTTGATTTCCTTTAAGGGGATTATTTTTTTGTTTTTATAATAAATCCATCCGTTATTTGCCTGGCAGACCTTCAGGTAATCAACAGGTTTCGCCTTAGACTGTTTTGCTAGCTTTTTTAAAAAATCATAGCCGGAGTTGTAAACAAAGTAGTTGTTTTTATTATGATACCGCACGATATTGGCCTTGGCTTCGCGATAATTCTCGTAACTTCCGTGATAAGGCATGTGTTCGGGAAAAATAGTAAGAAAAACGCTGATATGCGGGCTCTTTTTTAAATCATGAAGCTGATAACTGGAAAGTTCGTAAACGAAAATTTTTCCTTTTCCCATATTCGAGGCTAAGTATTTAAGCGGCGGGTTTCCTATATTGCCTACCAAATACGCGTCCTTTTTGGCGGCTCTTAATATTTTATAAATCAGAGTTGAAGTGGTGCTTTTCCCTTTGGTAGCGGTAACGCCGATTATTTTTCCCTTGCAATTGTTAAAGAAAATGTTGGCGGCCGAAGTGATTTCGGCTCCTTTTAAAAGCGCTTCTTTTATTTCTTCGGTGTTCGGCGAGATGCCCGGGGTTTTTACGATAAGATCATATTCGCCGATATTTTTCAGATAATTTTTTCCGCTGTATAATTTAACATGGCCGGGAGCAGTAATTTTATTTTTATCGGCAATTGCCAATGTGTCTTCAGGATATCGTTTCTTTAAATATTTATAGAGGCTTTTTCCTTCTACTCCGTAGCCGAGGATGATAATTTTTCTATGAGGCATAGCTTATTTTATCTGGTTAATTATTGATTGAAATTTTTTTGGGGCGCAATTGCTTCCGCGGACGTTTAGGGCTTTTTTAACCAGCGCTTTTTGATTCTTTATCCGGGGCATTATATTATCGCGGAAATGCCTGATTATATAGTCATTCAAAAACTCTTTATTTTCCTGCGCGATTATCATCGCCGCTTTTACTTCCTCCGGCGTTCCAACGCAGTCAAAAGGCTTGATATCCTTTTCGCCGAGCAATTCAAGATAAAGAGTCAACAGTTTTTTATCGGCGTAAAGGTTTTTGCCAAAGATTTTCTTAAGCTCCGCTTTTGACAGGAAGGCGGCGAGCTGAGAAAAAACAAAGGCGCATTTAGCGCATTCGCCGCACCATCTTCGGGCGTCAGGATTCATGAATTTCAGACTTTTACTGCAACTGGAAAACGAAGAAAAATACTTTTTATATTTGGAGAAAATTTGAACGATTTTTAATTCGGAAAAAGGCCTCAGCAGGCTAAAAGGGTGAATATCGGGAGTGATGAAGCTATGCGCGTAATTGATGAAATTTCTTTCGGCTTCGAGCGATTTTGAATATTGGTGATTAATATTATGACCAAGATATTTAACATTGCCGAAATTGGAGCTGTGTTCATTGGCAAAAATTATGTATTTATAGTCGTACAAAATAGCCGCCAAGAGAGCGGTAAAGGAAAAAATAAATGAAACGGGAATATGACCCTGATAGCCTTTTTTGCTTATTTCAAAAAAATTTTTGTCCATTTCCCTGTCAATCATGATTCTCGGTTTGCCGATAATTCTAGTGACGTTTTTATGTATTTTACTGTTCCGCAAACTGAATAATGTAAAATCAATATTATTTTCTTTTAAAATTTCCGCCGCCGCGATAGAGTCTTTTCCTCCTCCCAAAGGCACTAGCGCCCGGTTTTTTATTTTCAGGCGGACGGACGCCGATTGGTTATTTTTGTAAGGGAATTTTACGAGCTCCCTGAAGTCAATTTTATTTTTGTAGTAAAATTCTCCCAGCCCGATCCCGTAAACTCCGTTCCAAAATTCAGCTTGTTTTTTGGTTAAATTACCGGAATTAATAATGATTTTTTTCGGGCAAAAGGTTTTCCAGTAGCTTATGCCGATGATGAGATGCAGGCTGAATAAGGTTTGGTTAAGCGCTTCATTATTTACTTTTTGCCAGTTAATTTTTTTATCAGTAAGCCTTAAGGTTTCCGTGAAACGATAATTACTTCCCAGATTGTAATGAAATTTTATTTCACCTTTGTTTTTATCCAGAAAAAAACTGTCAAAAACAAAAGTCTTCGCTTTAGATTTTCTTTTATTGCTCAGTTGGTTTAACTTCATATTTCTATCTTTTCCATCTCGCCCCAATTTTTTCCGGTTTTAAGATCGGCGATAATTGGCACTTTAAGTCTGGCGACGCCCTCCATGGCGGCTTTGATCTTTTTCGCCCACTCCTGGATTTTATCCTCTCGGACTTCAAAAAGCAACTCGTCATGGACCTGCAGAAGCATCCGGATTTCCTTGTTTTCCTCGCGCGAGGATGATTCGCCGCCATCCGCATTAAATTCGTTTATCATTCGCGAGATATTAATCATGGCGATTTTAATCATGTCGGCGGCCGCGCCCTGAAGCGGAGTGTTGATGGCCATGCGCTCGGCCGCTTTTTTAATTTGTATGGCCGGGGAATTTATTTCCGGAAGGTATCTTTTCCGGCCGAACATGGTTTCGGCAAAGCCTTTTACCCGCGCGCTTTCTATGCTTTCGTCAATATATTTTTTTACGTCCGCGTAAACGTTAAAATATCCGCTGATAAATTCTCTAGCCCGGTCGTAAGGGATGTCGGCTGATTCGGAAAGGCCGCGCGGCCCTTGGCCGTAGATTATGCCGAAGTTTACGGCTTTGGCTTCGCGCCGCATTTCGTGCGTTACCTTATCAAGCGCCAGGTTGTTTATTTCCGCGGCCGTGGCTGAATGGATATCTAATCCGTCGCGAAAAGCCTTAAGCATTTTTTTGTCGCCGGAAGCGTGGGCCGCGAGCCGGAGCTCAATCTGCGAGTAATCGGCCGAAAGGAGCTTAAAGCCGGGTTCGGCGACAAAAGCTTTCCTTATTTCCCGCCCTAGTTCAGTGCGGATCGGGATGTTCTGCAGATTCGGCTCGGTTGAGGAGAGCCGGCCGGTGGAGGTGACGGACTGGTTGAAGCTGGTATGGACCCGGCCGGTTTTTCCATTAATGAGATCGGGCAGGGCTTTAATATAGGTGCTTTGGAGTTTGGCTAATTCCCGGTATTCCATCAAAGGCCGGATAATCGGGTGCTTGTCCTTTAATTTGAATAGCTCGCCGGCTGAAGTGGAAAAGCCGGTTTTTCCTTTTCCGACGCCAAGGGTGGAAATAGCGAGTTTTTCAAAAAGGATTTCTTTTAACTGTTTGGTTGAATTGATATTGAATTCAAGGCCGGCTGATTGCCAGATTTTTTCTTTGAGCTTCGCGATTTCTTTTTTTACTTTCTCCCCCATGTTTTCTAAAAACAGCGCGTCAATTTTTATGCCGGCGAGTTCCATGTCCCCAAGTATCGGAACCAAAGGCATTTCAATCTCATGGAAAAGTTTTTTTTGGCCGCGATCGGGTAATTCTTTTTTGAGTTTCATAAAAAGTCGGAAAGTAAAGTCAGCGTCTTCGCATGAATAAAGGCTTAGCTTTTCCGCGCTAATCTCCGAAAAGCCGATTTTAATTTTTCCTTTGCCTAAAAGGTCTTCTTTAGAAATTTTTTCAAAGCCGAGTTCCGAAAGAGTTAAAGCGTCAAGACCGTGCTGGCGGCTGCCGGGATTTAAAAGGTAGGAGGCGATCATGGTGTCAAAATAAATTCCCGTTGTTTCCATGCCGGACATTTTTAGGATTTTGTAATCAAATTTGATATTGTGGCCGGTTTTTTTTATTTTCGGGTCGGCTAAAACCGGCTTTAGCGCGTCAACGATTTTATTCAGGCCAATGCCTTTTTTTCCTAAAACAACCGGCGGAAGAGTGTCTTCGCTCTCAGGGCTACCGAACAAATTAAGGTTTCTCGCGCTTTTTACGCATTCTTTACTGACATGGTTTTTAACTTTAATAAACCAGGCTTCGCCCTCTTTCCAGCTGAAGCTGATGCCTAAGAGGCTGGAACAGTGGGCGTCAAAGCCCGAAGTTTCCGTATCCAGGCTGAATATTTTTTGCTTTTTTAACGCAATGATGAATTTTTGGAAAGATTTTTCGCTGTCTATGAGCCGGTATTTGAATGTTTTTTTATTCCTTTCAAACTTATCTTCAGCCGGACTTTCATCCCCGGCCGCAATTCCGCCGTCCTTAGTCCCGATTTCTTTTATTCTTGGGATAAGCGATTTAAATTCCAGTTCACTGAATAATTTTATGATTTTTTCATTATCAAATCGGCCGAATTTAGTTTCGTCCAGGCTAAATTCAATTTTGGCTTCGCATTCAATCCGGGCGAGTTTCTGGCTTAAATAAGCTTGTTTTTTGTGGGTTTTCAAAAGTTCGGCAATGCGAGGTTTAATCATCTCTTCAGACTTTTCTGTCGTCTGCTTGCCTGCCGGCGAGGCAGGTTTTCTGTCGTCTGTTTTCTGTCGTCTGTTTTCCAGATATTTATAAACCCCGTCCAAAGTTTTAAATTTTGTTAATAGTTCAATGGCGGTTTTTTCGCCAATGCCCGGCACGCCCGGAATATTGTCCGACGGGTCGCCGCGCAAGCCTTTGTAGTCTACCATCTGATCCGGCCCGAGTCCGTCAAAACGTTCCCGGACTTTTTTTTCGTCGTAAATTACATTATCCGACAATCCATGGCTCATGGTATAGACTTTGGTGTGGTCGTTTACGAGCTGTAAGGTGTCCAAGTCCCCGGTTACGATGATTTTTTCAACGCTCCCATCAACATGCCGCGAAATCGTCCCGATCAGGTCATCTGCCTCGTAGCCGGACATCTCATAGATAGGGATATTAAAAGCCCGGGCGAGCTCTTTTATCCGCGGGATTTGCTTATATAATTCCATGGGCGCGGCTACTCTATGGGCTTTGTAGTCGTCAAAGGCTTCGTGGCGAAAAGTCCGGCCTTTTTTATCCAGGGTCAAGGCCACGTATTCGGGCTTTATGTCTTTTAAAGATTTTAAAAGCACCATGATAAAACCGTAAACCGCGTTGGTTTGCTCCCCGGTTTTAGTCATCATAGTTTCCGGCAGGGCGTGAAAGCTCCGGTGGATCAGGGCGTTGCCGTCAATTATTAAGAGTTTTGGTTTTTTATCGGACATAAATTCAGGGAATAGGATGTAGCGTTTAGCGGTTAGAAAAAACCGCTTATGTTTTATTTAGCTGATTTTATTATACCTTAGTAAATTTAACAAGTAAAATATTGCCTCAATTTTAGCGAAATTATTGACAAGCCGCGGTTTTTTGTTATAATAACATAAGCTCTGGCAAAGAGCTTTTGTTTTATCAAAAATCCAAGTTCAATTGTTAGTGTATTACCGTTTATTTGAGGACAAAAAATAATTGAAAATTGAAAACTGACAATTGAAAACTAATTATGGTCCCTTCGTCTAACGGTTAGGACACCAGGTTTTCATCCTGGTAACAGGGGTCCGACTCCCCTAGGGACTACACGCATAAAAACTGGGCTATTGCCCAGTTTTTTATTTTCTTTTAACTGACTCAATTGACTATTAACCAAGCTAGCTGTTATTCTTTAAACCATGAGAGTGCATAACAAACATTACCGGACAATTTGGCTAAAGCCGGACGATCCGAAAATAATTCAAATCATTGACCAGACCCGCTTGCCGCATGAATTTATTATTGAGGATTTGAAAACCGCGGATGACGCGGTTTTAACGATTAGCGAGATGAGGGTTCGGGGGGCCGGATTGATTGGCGCGACAGCCGGATATGGCATGTATCTGGCAGCGCTGGAAGCCGGTTTGGCGGCTGAGGATGACGCGCGAGCTTATAACGAACGCGTTCTTCAAGCCGGAAAAAAGTTAATCGCCGCCCGGCCGACGGCGGTAAACCTGGCCTGGGCGGTGGAACGTCAGCTTAAGGCCATGAATGGCGCGGAAAGCGTAAGAGAAAAAATCGCGGTCGCGTTAAAGACCGCTAATGAAATCGCTGACGAAGACGCTTTAAACTGCAAAAAAATCGGCGAACACGGCTTAAAAATAATTGAAAATTTAAGCCGAAGAAAAAATAACGAGGTCGTAAATATCCTTACCCATTGCAATGCCGGCTGGCTGGCGTTTGTAGATTATGGTTCAGCTATCGCGCCGATTTACGCGGCTTTTGACAAGGGGATTAAAATTCATGTCTGGGTGGACGAAACCCGGCCAAGAAACCAGGGCGCCGGACTCACGGCCTGGGAACTTGGACAGCACGGAGTAGCGCACACGGTTATTACCGATAATGCCGGCGGGCATCTAATGCAACACGGGCTCGTGGATATGGTAATCGTCGGTACGGACAGGACTACTAGAACCGGGGACGTTGCCAATAAAATCGGCACTTATTTAAAAGCTCTGGCCGCCAAAGATAATAACGTGCCGTTTTACGTTGCCCTGCCTTCTTCTACCTTTGACTGGAATTTGCGGGACGGAATTAAAGAGATTTTGATTGAGGAAAGAAGCGCGGACGAAGTGAAATATGTTCAAGGTCTGGAAAATGGCGATGTAAAAAAAGTTCTGATTACGCCTGAAAAAAGTCCGGCCGCCAATTTCGCTTTTGACGTTACTCCCCGAAGGCTTGTTACCGGCCTCGTAACCGAGCGGGGAATCTGTGAACCGGACGAAAAAAGCATATTAAATTTATTTCCGGAAAAATCATGAAAAGCGCCAATGATGGTTATATAAAATTCCAGCTGAAGTGGATTAAAGGCAGGCCGGTTCCTTCGGCGAAGATAAAAAAGCTTAACCAGTGGCGAAAAAAATTGTATGGTCTCGGACTGATCGGCTTATACAATAACGGCATCGGTTTTGGAAATCTGAGCGTTAGATCCGGCAAGACCGGCAATTTTATCATTACCGGCAGTGAAACCGGCAGATTTAAAATTTTAAGCGCCAATCATTATGCGAGGGTTGTCGGTCATAATTTTGAAAAAAACCGTTTAACCTGCCGCGGGCCAATCAAAGCATCTTCCGAATCTTTGTCTCACGCGATAATTTACCGGATGGATAAAAATATTAATTATGTAATGCATTTACATAATTTAAAATTATGGAAAAAACTAAAGAATAAAGTACCGACAACGTCGGCCAAAGCCGCTTACGGCACGCCGGAGATGGCTTGGGAAATAGAAAAATTATTTAAACAAACGGACGTAAAGGACAAACATATTCTTGTAATGGCCGGCCATCGCGAGGGTTTAATGACTTTTGGTTCCGACGCCGAAACAGCCGGAAAGGCGGTTTTACGGTTCATGGGACAAAGAGAGATTTAAGTTGATTGGATAACGAAAAAAATTAATTTTTAGATAGTACCGGATGCATAAAAAAAACAGAGCCTAAACTCTGTTTTTTTGTTGCTTCTTTTAACAAGCCTTTTGTTTTAAGTAAGCCGTTTTACCAACCCTTCTTTTTCATGGATTTAGCCCGGGCTTTGCCGCCTTTCCGGCCGGCTTTGCGAGCCTCTTCGGAAGTAAATTCATGAGCCGTGCCTTTGGCATGAGCCGCTTTGCCGCCTTTAGAGGCGATTTTTTTCTGCTTGGCCGGATCCATGGAAGCAAATCCCCGCATGGCCGTCCTTTTAGCGCTTTTTTTCATTTTCATATGTTTTATTGTTATGTGTTGTGAGGCGTTAAACTGAATTAATCTGATTTTAATAACCCTTTGTTATTGTTAATTCAAGTTTATTTATAAATTTGCCCCGTGATTAATTAATATTTACCGGATATTCCGCATATTAGAGTTAGACGCTCTGCCGTAAATATTATTTCACAGCTGACGAGGGGCAAAAAGAACGGAGGTGAAAATATGAGCTACAAAGAAATTAAAATTAATGAACGCCGAGCAGAGAGGAACGCTTTTTCCCGTTTTCTGTTTTATGAAAATATCCATTCCGGTCGGAGGGAAAACGGTTTTAATAAGCTCGCAAAAAGCATCCGGCAGTTAGGGATTAATTTTCGCCTGCTCCGCCCCAGGTACTAGGTATGCCGGGAGACTGGCGGAGCTTCATGGGACGCAGAATATCGCAGGTGTTTTAATGCGGCTAATAATTATTCCAAATCCAGATAAAATAAAACCGTCCCGTTTTAAGCGGGACGTTTATTTTTTATATCGGCGAGATTGTTTTTTATCGTTTTCATTCCCCGGTGGATCATGACGCTAATGTTATTTTTTGAACGTCCGGTAAGCCGGCTGATTTCCGCGATGCTCAGCTCTTTTAAATAACGGTAAGTTATTATTTCCCGATACTCGTCTTTTAATTTAGAAAGGTTTTTTTTAAAAGTTTCCAGCTCAATTGACTGATCCATTTCTTTTTCCTGCGCCGCGTCAAAAAGCATTTTTTTCGGGCTGATGTTTTCAATGGAAACCGGCAGCTTGTCCTTTCTCCGGTAATGGTCAATTATCAGGTTGTTGGCGACCATGTAGATGAATTTTTTGTAGTCGCGGATTTTCTTTTTCGCGGAAAGGTATTGCCAGGTTTTAAAAAACGCCTCCTGGGTCAGATCCTGGGCGACTTCCCAGTTTGAGACCCGGAAAAAGATATGCTTTAATATTACAGGCGCGTAATCGCTAAACGCCCTTGAAAAGTTTTTGTTGTTTTTATCCATGCGTTTTAAACTCCGAACTCCTGTTTTATTCCGGTTTTTGCCTGCTGTCAAGCGCAAGCAGGAGCGCAAGGATATTGTATTAAGTGGCGATTAATTTTAAATGAAGCGGATATTTATGGCGCGGGAACCGCGCTTTGTCGGCGCAATTCAGCGGGAGTTTATACTGACAATGATGTTATAATCCGCGCTGGAGCAATTTTCCGCGTCATCGCAGGCGCGGATGGTTAACTTATGGTAGCCGTTCGCCAAAAAGGTTACGTTACCGTTGAAGCCAAAAGGAAATTGGTTTACGGCGCTAGCGAGTACGCCGTCAAAATAATATTCCACTTTGGCAATGCCGCGGGGTGCCTGCGGGTTTACGGTAACGGTTAAGTCCGGATTAGTGACCGTTTGGCCGTCGCTAAAGTTGGTGACATTGATTTGGGGTTGGTTTTCCGGCCGGTGGATGTTGTCGCTTTCAGTCGGCGGCGTAGAACTCGCGAAATTAGACCGGCTCGCCCAGTTTAAAACCGCTCCTTCCCATAAATTAAACTGCGGATCGCTTTGCGGATTCTTCGGGTAATCGCCCCGGGGGTCGTCTTTGTTAACGTAGTATAAAATGGAGTGCGGGTCTTTGAAAGTTTTTTCTTCAACCAGTTCCGGCGGGGTAAATTCGGTCGCGAGCAGGCCGGAAATTTTATCAATTTTTACCGTTGTTTCGCCGCCAATATTCCCGTCCAGGACCGGTTTTCCAGCCGGGGTTTTATCCGGCTCTTTAAAATATTCCATTGGCGTGTCGCCGAGGACTTTTTTCATGTAAGCGTTCCAGATCGGCGCGGCTACGACCGAGCCGTCCGCCCCGCGCTTCATCTCTGAGTTGTCGTTATTGCCGACCCAGACTCCGGCGACGAGCGAAGGCGTATAACCCAAAGTCCAGGCGTCATGATAATCGTTGGTTGTCCCGGTTTTAGCGCCGACCGGCCGGCTGCCCAAAGTTAGGAAATTATCCGAACCAAAGATAAAGGAACGGGCGCTGTTATCGGAAAGGATGCTATTAATCTGGCGGGCGGTTTGGGAGTTTAAGACGGTTTTTTCTTCGTTTTTAAATTCTTCAAGCGTGTTGCCGTCTTTGTCTTCAACTTTTAATATTACCGAAACCGGATGGTAAACGCCGTCCCGGGCAAAAACTCCAAAGGCGTTCGCGTGTTCCAAAAGTTTGACTTCGCCGCCGCCCAAAACCAGGGACAGGCCGAAACGGTTTTTGTCTTTCAGGGTGGAATAGCCCATGTCGTTCGCCACGTCTATGACATTATCCATGCCGGCGAGGTAGATGGTTTTTACCGCCGGAATATTAAGCGAGCCGGCAAGCGCCTGGCGCATAGTCACTGGGCCGTGTTCTTTTAAATCGTAGTTATGCGGTTCATAAGGATTGGCCGGGTCGCTTGAAAAGTTGGTATTCACGTCATAAAGGACGGTTTCGGGCGTGTAGCCTTTTAAAAAGGAGGTGGCGTAAACTAGCGGCTTTAAGGAAGATCCTGGTTGGCGGGATCGCAAAGCAACGTTGTCTTTAGGTTCAAAGCGGCAGTTTTTTCCCGAGACGCAGCCTTCGGGTTCGGATTTGCCAAAATAATCTTTTGAACCGGCCATGGCGAGCACTTGCCCGGTTTTCGGGTCAATGGAAACGAGCGACGCGTTCCAGGCGTCGTATCTTGACTGGTTAGACGGCATCCTTCCGCTTATGGCGTCTTCGGCCGCGGTCTGTTTATAGAGATCAAGGGTGGTATAAATCTTCAAGCCGCCTTGCTCCAGCATTTTTTCTCCGTACTTTTCAGAAAGAATGGATTTTACGTACATGACAAAATGCGGGGCGAGGATGTTATTCTCCTGTTCGCGGAAAACCAGTTTTTCATTTTTGGCGGCTAGAGCCTCGTCTTTAGTAACATAGTTCTGCTCCGCCATCTTATCAAGAATATAGTGCTGGCGGCCAAGGAGCAGTTCCGAGTTCGGCCCGTAGGGTGAATATTTGCTCGGCGCCTGGGGCAGAGCGGCTAAAATCGCGGCTTCAGCGAGACTCACGTCTTTCACGCTTTTGCCGAAATATTTCTGGCTGGCTGATTCAACGCCATAAGCGGTTGAGCCGTAAGGAATTTCGTTAAAATACATCTGCAGGATTTCGTCTTTGGTAAATATTTTTTCAATCCGGTACGCTAATATCCATTCTTTCAGTTTGCGGACGGCTGAGCGTTCCGGCGTCAGGATGGCGTTTTTGATAAATTGCTGGGTAAGGGTTGATCCGCCTTGCGGTGATTTTCCGGAAAGCACCCTTAAAACCACGCCGCGGAAAATTCCCCATAAACTAATGCCGCCGTGCTTATAATAATCCTTATCTTCAATCGCTATTGTGGCGTTTTTGACGTAATCCGGAATTTCGTTCAGTTTTATTGAAGTCCTTTTTTCGTCCCCGAAAACTTCGTAGAGCACGGTTTCGCCGGTTCGGTCGTAAATTTTCGTGCTTTGAGCGATTTCCCGGTTAATGAGCCGGTTCGGGTCGGGAAGGTCGCGGGATAAAACAGCTATCCCGATAAAAATGAAGATTCCGCCGCCGATAATCAGGTATAAATAGGCTCTGAGCATTCGCCGGGAAAGAAGCAGAGCCCAGATTGAGACGCTTTTTTTCCGCCGGGAATCTCCGGAACGGGCGTTGACGTAATACTTTTTTCCGTCCCGCCAATTTTGGCTGGTTCGAGTCTTATTGGCTAAATTGCGAAATGTCATAACCTAAAATTAAGGGCTAAATGCCCGAAAATCAAATATTCAGCAATGTATTAGAAAATAATTCACGCTTTAGGTAAAGTATAACAGCATTAAGCGGATTTTTCAATTTCAGCCGTACCGGCTGCGGTTAATGGCGATAATCGGCAAAAAATCAGCTCCGGTAAAATTTAGCGGCTTTTTCCGGAGCGATTGAGTTGATGACGAGTCCTGACCCCAGTTCAATGCCGGCCCAGACGTTTTTGTCGCGCGGCTGGACTTTGATATAAAAGTGCTGGCCGCTGTCTTTTACGACCTGATGCATGAAAAAATTATAGGCCAGGCCGAGCGAGTCTATTTTAGCCAGGATTTTTTTCAGGCAGGCGGCCAGGGATTTTTTTTCTTCCCGGGTGAGGACGGAAATATTATCCAGGTGCCTTTTCGGAAAAATCCAGGCTTCGTAATGATACTCTGAAGCGTAAGGGGCGAACGCGCCAATAAATTTGTCTTCGCAAATTTTTCGCGGGCTTTTTAATTCATTTTTTAAAATTCCGCAGTAAGGGCAGGCGTTATGTTCAATTTTATAATTCTCGGCCTGCTGTAATTCGCCGGAAATATCCGGCGGCAGGATGTTAGTGGCGAAAATCTGGGAATGCTCGTGCCGGATAGTCGCGCCGGCTTTTGAACCGTGGTTTTTAAACTGCAAGACGTATTCAATTTTTTTGTCTTTGGTTATTTCTTTCAGCCGGTCGGCCATAACGTCAAAATAATAGGCGATGTCCGGAACGCTAAGTTCGGAAAATTTTATATCATGCTCCGGAGTGTCAATAATCACTTCCTGGATGCCGTAAGCTTTTTTGTTGTCCAAGGCTACGGCCGGATATTTATTTCTTAAGGCCGCTATTTTCCAGGTTTTTCCCTTGCCATAGGTTTTTATAAGCTGTTTTTTATCTATGGTGTCCGGGCAGAATTCGCACTTAAAATCCGAAATTGCCTGGCTTTGCTCCATGATTTCATGCGGCCGCCGCGCCCGGCCGGGCGTAATTATGACGTATTTGTTTAAAAAATATTGTTTTCTTATTTCTGATTGCATATAAATCCATTATAGCTTAGTGGCGAACGCGGTCAAGAAAAACCCGCCTCTTGTTAGAAGCGGGTTTTCTGTATGGAGAAAATGTTATTAGATTAGAATCTTCTCGGAGGCCGGCTGCCGCGATCACCGCCGCCAAACGCTCTTCGCGGACGGTGGCCGTTGTCGCCTCCACCAAAGCCGTTGCCTTCCTGCTTGCCTTTTTCTCCGACCCAGAGCGCTTCGTTTTCAGGGATTTTCATCGTAAGGTTAACGCGACCCTGATCGTCAATTTCTTTTATTTGAACGCTCACCATATCGCCGAGAGAGAGGAAGTCAGAAGGTTTTCCGACCCGGTAAGGAGCCATTTCCGAGACATGCACCATGCCGTCCCGGTTAGGCAGTATTTCAACAAAAGCGCCGAAATCCAGCATGCGGACGACTTTGCCGGTAAAAATTTCTCCGGGCTGGACTTCGCGGACGATATTATTCACCCATTCGTAAGCTTCTTTAGCTTTTTCCGCGTCAGTGCCGCAGATCATGACCAGTCCGTCGTCGTCAATATCAATGGAAACTCCGGTAGCGGCGATAATGGCGTTGATGATTTTTCCGCCGGAGCCGATAACTTCGCGGATTTTTTCCGGATCAATTTTTAAGGTGGTAATGCGCGGGGCGTATTTAGATAATTCGGCCCGCGGTTCTTTAATGTCTTTTTCCATTATATCCAGTATTTCCAGCCGGGCTTTTTTCCCCTGCTCCAAAGTTTTTTTTATGATCGCGGCGTCCAGACCGATAGTTTTCGTATCCAGCTGGATAGCGGTAATCCCGTCGCGGGTGCCGGCGATTTTAAAATCCATGCCGCCTTTGCCGTCTTCCAAATCCTGCAAGTCAGTTAAGACTTCCCACTTACTCATGTCGGGGTTGGAAGCAAGACCCATGGCGATTCCGGCCACGGCTTTTTTAATCGGCACGCCGGCATCCATCAAAGCGAGCGATGAGCCGCAGGTTGAAGCCATGGAAGAAGAGCCGTTAGAACTCAAAGTTTCGGAAACAACGCGGATGGTATAGGGGAATTCCTCTTTAGGCGGAATCATCGTGGACAAAGCTTTTTCCGCGAGGGCGCCGTGGCCGATTTCCCTCCGCCCAGCCGAAAATATCGGTTTAACCTCGCCGACTGAATAAGGAGGAAAAGTATAGTGATGCATGAATCTTTTTGTGCCCACTCCTTCAATGCCTTCCAAAGACTGCTCCAGTCCCGGGGCGCCTAAAGTAATAACGGACAAGACCTGGGTTTCGCCGCGGCTGAAGAGTCCTGAGCCGTGGTTTCTCGGCAGAATACTGGTAGAGGCTTCCAATTCTCTTATTTCATCCAATTTTCTTCCGTCAACCCGCTGTTTCTTTTCAAGGATGCCGCGGGTTACTTCGGCTTCTATCGCCGGCTCTACCAGTTCCTTAACGGCTTTGGCTCTTAAGTCCTTGCTTATTTTTTCTTCGGCCAAATATTCTTCCAGCTTTTCTTTAATAGCGGCAACGGCGAGCTTTCTTTCGCCCTTGGTATAATGCTCTTTATCAAAGAGGATGGCGACCGTATTTTCCGCCAGCCATTTTTTCGCCAGCTCAAAAGCGGTTTCTTTTTCCACTTCCAGCTTCATTTCCTCTTCGTCAAGATTTTTTTTCTTCGGCTCAACCGAGGCCGGTTTTTTGCCGGCTTTTTCTTTTAATTCTTCAATGAGTTTTATCGCGTTTTGCAATTCCTTTTGTCCGGCCAAAATAGCTTCATACATATCTTCTTCCTTAACTTCCGAAGCTCCGGCTTCAATCATAATAATCCGTTCCTTTGTCCCGGCAACGATTAAATCCAGATCGCTTTTTTCCCTTTGCTCATAAGTCGGATTAAAAATAAATTGTCCTTCAACGCGGCCAATCCGGACTCCGCCGATCGGGCCGTTCCAGCCGAGGCCTGAGATAGATAAAACAGCCGAAGCGGCGTTCAAAGCCACGATATCATGGTCATTTTCCCGGTCAGCCGACAGGGTGGTTAATATCACTTGAACGTCTTTTTTTGAGGCCTCGTCAAACAACGGCCGGATTGAGCGGTCAATCATCCGGCCGGCCAAGATCGCGTCATCAGTCGGGCGGCCTTCCCTTTTTACCCAGCGCGAACCTTTAATCACGCCAGCGGCGTAAAGCCGTTCTTCAAAATCAACCATCAAGGGGAAATAATCAATTCCAGCCCGTTGGTTTTTAGCTTCAACGACCGTCGCCAAAACTACGGTTTCGCCGTATTGGACGGTAACCGCGGCTAGCGCCTGTTTTGCCAACCGGCCGGTTTTAATTGTAAGAGGGCGGCCAAGCCATTCCGTGGTAAACACTTTTTCCGTGTTCATATTTTTGCGTCATCCTGAGCGCAACGGAGTGAAGCGAAGGATTTTGAGCTATATAAATAAGGCTTGAATGTCGCGCATCGGCTTTATTCGCGAGATCCTTCATTCCGCTTCGCTTTATTCAGGATGACTTTGGTTATGCCTGGCCGACAGATTAGAGGCCATGAGGTAAATCTCACAGACTATGTATCTGACAGCCAAACGTTAAATTAAGTTGCTGATAAATATTTAAAGAGCGCGAATAAGTCAATTCCCGGGTTAATTGAAAAATCGGTTGCCCTGGGACAGTAAAAACTTTTTGTCTTCGCTTAAGTTGATAAAATCGTCAGCCTCTTCTATGAGCTTTGATGAAGCGGTCTGGCGGAAAGCCATCACTTCAACGACGCAACCCATCGTGTTCTGCAGATAATTAACGAGCGGCACGTAGTCGCCGTCGCCAGACACCAGCACTATGACATCCAGTTTATTGCCGAGCTTTACCGCGTCAATCGCTATGCCGACGTCCCAGTCGGCTTTTTTTATTCCGCCGGCGAAAATCTGCAGATCTTTCATCTTCACTTCAAAACCCTGCTGGGAAAGCGCTTCAAAAAAATGGGTTTCCTCCTCGGTTTCGGCCCGGATCACGTAAGCGACGGCCCGGATTAATTTTCTTCCGGCCACCCCTTCTTTCAGGATTTCTTCAAAGTTAACCCGTTTTTTATAAAGGTTTTTGGCTGAGTGGTACATATTGGCCACGTCAATCAAAATTCCCACCCGTTGTTCTTTATGCTTTTTCATGAATGCGGTTAGAGATAATTTATTGTTAGTGTAAAAATAATGCCAATGCGCGAATGCATGCGAATGCCGCGAATGATTATCTTTGTATTGAGTTTACTCTTCTTTTTTACTTTCTTCGCCGGCTTCCTCAACGGTTTCTTCTTCGGCCTCAACTTTCGGCGTCATTTCTTCTTCCAGCCGCCTTCTTTCCTCTTCTTCGTCTTCAATCATTTTTTTGGCGATTTTCAATTTCAGTTTTTTAGCCAGCTCATTAAACGCTTCTTGGCTTTCTTTTTGCAAGAATTTTAAGAGTTTCCGCCTTTCACTAACTTTTTTTAAAAGTCCCCGGCGCGAGGAATGGTCATGTTTGTGGGATTTTAGATGGTCAGTGAGCCTTTTAATTTCTTCGGTCAAAATGGCAATTTGGACCTGGGAAGACCCTGTATCGGTGGCATGGACCTTAAATTTATTAATAACTTTCTGTTTAGTGTCTCGGTCTAGCATAGTGATTTTCCGTTTTCCCAGAAATGGGCGCTTTTTTATAAACAACCCTGAAAACCAAGAAAAGGAAAGAATTAATAATTATTCTTTGATTAATCATTCCAATGATAACATGATAGCCGGCTAAAATCAAGCCCGCCCGCCCCCGGTAAACGGCTCTTTAGCCCGCAGAATAATTTTAGCGGGTAATTAAGCAATTTTTGGGCAAAAAAACGATCCACCGGTTGACTAATTCCCAAAAAGCAGTATAATCAAGCTAGTTTTAAATATCCGGTTTCGCGGCTGCGCGCCAGTTCGCGCGGGCGGGACGGGATTATTTTTGATTAACCGATAAATTTAATTGTTTAGTTGATAAACCCATTATGACAACAGTAAAAACCGCTTCAGCGGCCGCCAAGAAAAACGTTGGCTTAAAAGATTTAGCGCCGGGCATGACCGTTCGCGTGCACCAAAAGATCAAAGAACTCTCGATCAAAGGCGAGGAAAAAGAAAGGGTCCAGTATTTTGAAGGACTGGTAATCGCCTGCCGCCGCAAAAAGGAAGCCGGCGGTACCGTAACTATCCGGAAAGTTTCCGATGGCGTGCAGGTGGAAAAAATTTTTCCGGTTAATCTCCCGACTATTACCAAAGTTGAAGTAAAAAGACAGGCAAACGTCAACCGGGCAAAATTATATTTTTTAAATCGCGGTTACAAGAAAAAGCTCAAAGAGAAAAAGGTCGCTAAATAAACCGGCCTTCGCGCGCCAGCATTCGGGACTCTTAAAAAACGCGGACATTAAGTCGCGCTAGTGCGCGTGTTAGGACTAACAGGGGCGAGTGGTGAAACCGGTAGACACGCAAGCTTGAGGGGCTTGTGGCTTAACCGCCGTGGAGGTTCGAGTCCTCTCTCGCCCACAGGAAGGTGGAGGTTCCCCGCATTTGCAGGGTCTAGCCCACAGGAAGGGACAATTAGCTCAATTGGCTAGAGCACCTCGTTTACACCGAGGGGGTTGTAGGTTCGAGTCCTACATTGTCCACAAAAAAACCGCCTTTCCGGCGGTTTTTTCATTTGCTTTAGGCACTGGTTTCGGTTATTTTAATGGAAGTTTAATGATGAGACGTAAAAATCAGCCGGTATGAATACTTTTAAGAAAATATTTTCCGGAATTTCGCGGAACGTAATAATCCTCGGAGTGGTGAGCCTTTTGACTGACTTAAGCGGGCAGATGGTTTTTCCGCTCCTACCTTTGTACATTACATCGGTGCTCGGCGGCGGGGCGATCGCGGTTGGGTTGATTGAGGGCGCGGCCGAAGCGACCGCTTCGCTCTTAAAGGTGGTTTCCGGCTATTGGTCGGATAAAATAAAAAGACGCAAACCCTTCGTCTTTTTCGGCTACAGCCTGTCGGCGGCGATGAAACCGGTTTTGGCTTACGCCGGATCCTGGTTTGCCGTACTGGGCATAAGAATCGCCGACCGGGTGGGAAAGGGTTTGCGGGACGCGCCGCGGGACGCGATTATCGCCGAATCAAACGACCAAGCGAACCTAGGCAAGGCCTACGGTTTTCACCGGGCCATGGACGGGCTCGGGTCGGTCGGCGGAGCGGCGCTCGCGTTTCTTCTCCTGCCGCTTTTCGGTTTTATAGATTTATTCAAGCTGGCCATTATCCCGGGAATAATTTCCGTGGCAATAATTTCCTTTGTCCGCGAGCCGGAACGGCATGAATCCGCAAAGAAAAAAATTTCTCTGAAAATCGGGTTTGGCGGGCTTACCAAAGAATTAAAATTATTCATTTTAATCTCCACGATTTTTACTTTGGGAAATTACAATTACGCGTTTTTAATGCTCCGGGCGAAAGACGGCGGACTGGACAATGAAAAAGTAATCATGCTTTACGCCATGTTTTACCTGGTTTATACGCTTTTTTCAATGAAAGCCGGATCGCTCTCGGACAAGTTCGGAAGAAAACCAATTATTTTAACAGGCTACGCGATGTTTAGCGTGCTGTCATTCGGGCTGTATCTTTTTTCCGGAATGGCCTATACGATAATTTCATTTATTCTCTTCGGAATATTCTTCGCGCTGGTTGACGGCGCGCAAAGGGCTTTTGTTTCCGACCTTTCACCGGCGGAATTGAAAGGAACAGCGCTCGGGACATTTCACGCTTTTACCGGGCTGGCGGCTCTGCCGGCCGGATTAATCGCCGGAGGACTTTGGGCTCGGATCAATCCTGGGGCGACTTTTTTATTCGGAACCATAGTCGGAGTAAGCTCCCTGGTTTTGTTTAGTCTGGCGTTAAGGAAGGCGAGAGACTGAAACGGAAATCAGAAAAAAAACGCCTCGCAAAATGCGGGGCGGTGTGTTTTACGCTATGGAGGTTTTACCCGCGGTTAAAATTTCTTCTTGATTTTTTCTTCTTTGTAAAATTGGAGGATATCCCCGGCTTCAATTATTGGCTCGCCTTCAAATTTAATTCCGCATTCTTGGCCTTCGGAGCAATCCGGCACTTCCTGCTTCTGGATCTGCAAACTCGCGAGTTTTCCCCGGATTTTTATTTCATCGCCGCGAATCACCTCAATCAGCGAGTTCTTTTCAATTTTTCCGGCAAGGACTTTTCCGCCGATTACCTGATAAGTTTTTTCAATTTTAAAGGAAGCGAGGACTTTTAATTTTCCGAGGTCAGTCCGCTTGATTATTGGTTCAAAGAGATCTTCCATCTGCTGTTTTACGTCGTTAATCAGGTTGTAAATAATGCTGTAGATCGTGATTTTGACTTTTTTCGTCCGCGCCAGCTCTTCCAGCCCGGACGAAATTTTTACGTTAAAGCCGATAATTTGGGCGTTAGTCGCCGATGCCCGCGTTATGTCGGATTCGGATATGTTGCCGAGTCCTTTGGTAATAGTAACTATTTTTACTTCGGGATTTGAGATTTTTTCCAGCGACTCGTCAATGGCTTCGGCCGACCCCAATACGTCGCTCTTGATGATTATGTTGATTGTTTTTTGAGCTTCGGCCCCTTCACCCGTTTTTTCTTTTTCTATCCGGGCGCGTTTTGGCGTCCTTAAATTTCGCATGTCCACCCGCCGGCCTTCGCCTACGGTTAAAACATCCCCGACTTCGGGAGCGATTTTCAAGCCGATGATTTTTACTGGCGTGGAAGGCGCGGCCGCGCTCACCGTTTCGCCGAGATAATTTTTTAAGGCTCGGACTTTGCCGAACATGATGCCGTCCCGTGTTAAAGAGCCGCCGATTTTCAAAGTTCCGTTTTGGATCAGGATCGTCGCCACCGGACCTTCGCCTTTGTCAATGTGGGATTCAATGATCGTGCCCAGAGCCGGAGCGTCGGGATTGGATTTTATTTTTTCCGCGTCCAGGTCGGCGGTTAAAAGGATAATATCCAGGAGTTCTTCAATTCCGGTTCCGTCTTTGGCTGAGACCGGAACGGTTACGGTTTTTCCTCCCCAGTCCTCGGGAGTGATATTTAATTTAGTTGAAAGCTCCTGCTTGGTTTTATTGATGTCGGCGTCAGGTTTGTCAATTTTGTTAATCGCCACGACAAAAGGCGTTCCGGCGGCTTTGATGATTTGAAAAGCTTCGGTCGTTTGCGGCATAACGCCATCGTCGGCCGCTACCACCAGAATAGCGATATCGGCGACTTTAGCGCCCCGGCTCCGCATGGCGGTAAAAGCTTCATGCCCGGGAGTATCAATAAAAGTAATCAGGCGATCGCGGCGTTCAACCTGATAAGCGCCGATATGCTGGGTAATGCCTCCGGCTTCTTTGTCCACGACGTTGGTTCGGCGGATAGCGTCCAAAAGTTTGGTTTTTCCGTGATCAACATGGCCCATGACGACGATTACCGGCGGCCGGGGTTTTAAGTTCTCGGCCGATTCCAGCTTTACGACATCTTCAACCGAAACTTTTTCATTTATGGTTTCACTTTTTTCTTCAGCGCCTTTTTCTATTTCTAGCCCGAGATCGGCGCCGATTATGGCGGCGGTGTCAAAATCTATTTCCTCGTTTAGAGAGATGAAAATTCCGCTTTTCATGAGCTGGGCAAGCACCCGGCTGACGGGAAGTCCGGCCAGTTCGGCAAAATCGCGAACCGTAATATGGCCGGGTAATTTAAGCTTTTTCTTTTCCTCTTTTTGCGCCTGATTCTGCTGTTCGCCCGACACGCTCGCGTTCTCCCGGAGCCGCCTTAAAAGCGACGGCCAGGATTGGATAATTTTAGCTGCCGCTCGATCGTCAATTTTTATGGCTTTTTGGCCAATATCAAAACCGAGTTGCGGCAATTTTTCCCTGAGTTCAACCGGATTAATCCGGAGGCGTCTGGCTAATTCGGATATGTTCATGATTTTAAAAAGTTAGGGTTTAGCGTTCAGCATTCAGAATAAAGCTAGTCAAAATGCTAAACGCTAAAAGCTATACGCTGTTCGCTAGGAAATTTTCTTTAAGTTTACGGGAAATTCAGGGGTAAGTCAAACGCCGAGCGCGCGAGCGAGAGATTTTTCCCCCGCAAATGCGGGATTCGGGATAATTTGCTCACCAGAATGGATCCCGCACGCCTGCGGCTGCGGGATAATTTGCTCACATGCAAATTACTTGTCAAAACCGGGGCGATATGGTAGCTTAAATACAGTAATTAATAAAATGTCTGTTATTAGAGGAATTTTTCGGAAATGCTATGAATTTTTTTGAGAATATCAGCGTAGTTTTTAGTAATTCGGCTGGCAAAAAAAACGATTTTACGGTTAAAAACGGGGCGGAATTGAACCCCCAAACTGTTTTTAGCCCGCCACTCTTTAAAAAAGGCAATGAAAATTAGCCCGATTTTAATTTGGCCGGAATAATTCTCAAAACTTTCTCCCTATAAACCGGATTTTTCCGCGAACCGCGTTTCAAGGAAAATAAAACCTCTTAGAAGCTGTTTAAAAACTTTTTCTGCTGCGGCTTTTCTGCTTCGGCTGCGACTTCGTCAGACTTCGCAAAATAATACTCACCGTAGCTCAGGCTACGATTCGTATTATTTTGCTCGTCTTTCTCGTCTCGCTCAAAGCGGAAAAGCCTCGCGACGAAATAGTTATTTAAACAGCTTCTTAAAACAGAATTAAGATCCTATGGAATATTTGATAGCGGCGATACTGGCAGTGGCCGGCTTTTTCGCGGGTTTTTTCGCGAATAAAAGGCAGACCGCCAGGCGGGTTAAAGGAGCAGAAGATAAGGCCGAGAAAATTTTAAATGAAGCCAAATCAAAGCACACTGAAGTGCTTTTAAAAGCCCAGGACAAAGCTTTAAAAATCATTGAAGACGCCAAAAGGGACGAAGAACGCCGCCGCCAGGAAATCAAGGGCGTGCAGGTGCGGCTGGAAAAACGGGAAAATGTTTTTTCCCAAAAACTTTTGGAATTACAGGAAAAACAACAGTCTCTTTATGACAAAGTGAGCCGGGTAGAGGAAATCAAAGCTAAAGTCGGCGAAATCAAGGCCGAGCAGGTAAAAAAACTTGAGGAAATCGCCGGCATGGACAAAGACGCGGCCAAGGAAGAACTTTTTAAAAAAGTTGAAGAACAAACCCGGGAAGACTTGATGGTCCGCATCCATAAGCTGGAATGCGAGTCCACTGAAGTTTGGGAAGAGCGGGCAAGGAATCTGATGGCCGAGAGCATGCAGAGGCTCGTTTCCACCTATACTCCGGAGGTAACGACTACGGTCGTTGATCTGCCGAGCGACGAAATGAAAGGCCGGATTATCGGCCGCGAAGGCAGGAATATAAAAACCATTGAGAAGCTCACCGGCACCGAAATCATCGTTGATGACACGCCGAACGCCATAACTATTTCCGGGTTTTCCCCGATCAGGAGGCACATTGCCAAAAAAACTTTGGATAAACTTATCCTGGACGGCCGGATCCATCCGACCAAGATTGAAGACGCGATTGAAGAATCAAAAAGAGAGCTGTCCATTGACATTAAAAAGGCCGGTGAAGCGGCTATGTTTGATGTCGGCGTAGCCGGACTGGATCCGAAACTGACTCAGATCCTCGGGCGGCTAAAATATCGGACCAGCTACGGGCAAAACGCCCTGCACCATTCGGTTGAAGTGGCGCACTTAGCCGCTTTACTTGCCGAAGAATTGGGAGCGGACGTGACGCTCGCTAAAAAGAGCGGACTTTTGCATGATATCGGCAAGGCCGTGGATCATGAAGTTAAAGGCACTCATCCGGAAATCGGCCGCGACATCGCGAGAAAATTCAACCTGCCCCAGGAATTAATTGATCCGATTGAAACCCACCACGACGACCGGCCAAAAGGACTGATCGCCGTAATCGTAAAGGTAGCAGACGCGATTTCAGCGAGCCGCCCGGGCGCCCGGAGCGATACTTACGAGCGGTATTTACAGAGGCTTGAGGAACTGGAACGGATCGCTTCTTCATTTCCCGGCGTGGAAAAAGTTTACGCTATCCAGGCCGGCCGTGAAGTCCGCATCTTTGTTACCCCAGAAACCGTTAATGACGTTGAAGCTTACAATCTGGCCCGAAATGTCGCTAGAAAAATTGAAGAAGAGCTGAAATACCCGGGAGAAATTAAAGTAAACGTCATCCGGGAAATGCGGGTGATTGAATACGCGAGATAGACAAAATAGTATAAAGTTGAAAGCTAATCACCCGAACGATTGAATCCGTTTAATCTGGCGGAAAATTAAAGTAATAGTTATTAGGTTTTACTATTACTTTATGGACTTTTAACTTTATAACTTTTATTATGTTAAACATACTTTTTATCGGCGACATAAGCGGGAAAATCGGCCGCGAAGCTGTAAAGATTTTGTTGCCGAAAATAAAAAAGCGATATAAAGCCGATATTGTAATCGCCAACGCCGATAATGTCGCCCACGGCAAAGGCGTTTCAAAAAAAACCCTGGAAGAGCTTAATGCCGCCGGCGTTGATTATTTTACCGGAGGCGACCATGCTTTTGACCGGTTAAAGGGTATTGAAGAAGTCTACGCCGGCAGTCTTCCGATTCTCCGTCCGGCTAACTGGCCGCCTTTGGCGCCGGGCCGGGGCTGCGCGATTATTGAAAAAGGTAAATTCAGGGTGCTTCTTATCAGCCTGATCGGCCGGGTTTTCATGAAAAAAGATTTTGACTGCCCTTTCCGGGAAATTGACGGGATTTTTGCTAATGCTAGCTTGCGGACAAAAAAGTTATCTGCTATTATTATTGATATGCATGCCGAGACCACTTCGGAAAAGGTGGCGATGAAATATTACGTTGACGGAAAAGCCAGCGCCCTTCTCGGCACCCATACCCATATCCAAACCGCGGACGAAGAAATCACCTCGGCCGGGACCGCCTACCTGACCGACGTCGGCATGACCGGTTTTAGCGGGGGGTCGCTCGGAGTGGAAAAGGAAGATATCTTAAAAACCTATCTTGACCAGATAAAAAGAAGCCATGTGATTCCGGAAAAAGGAAAAGCCATTTTAAGCGGAGCGGTTGTCGGGATAGACGAAAAGACCGGCAAAGCAAAAAGTATAAAAAGGATAAACGAGATTATTCAAATTGAATAATGAATTATGAATAATGAATCAAGGGAATCACAACCCGTAATTCATAATTCTTGATTCATAATTCTTCATAAACTTATGAATAAAGCCCAATTAATTGAGCGGATCGCGGCCGAAGCGCCGTCAACGAGAAAAGACGCCGAGGCAATGCTTGAGGCATTGGTTAAAGTAATCATCAGCGAACTCAAATCCGGCAACGAAGTCCGAATCGCCGGTTTCGGGACTTTTATTCCGAGAAAGCGCCATTCGCGAGGCGGCGTCAATCCGCAAAAGCCGAGCGAAAGGATCCAGATTCCCGAGGTGACAGTCGCCAAATTTAAAACCGGCAAGACTTTAAAAGACGCCCTCAAAGGAAAAATTTAGGCCTTGCGAAATTACGGCGCGCGTTTAAAGATTTCATATTTTTATTTGACTAAACCGGATATTTTGTTTTAATATCAGAATAGTCCCGAGCACTCGGGACTATTTAAAAATGAATAAATTACGTTCCGGAGAAACGCGCCCGTAGCTCAACGGATAGAGTACTTGGCTTCGGACCAAGTGGTGTGGGTTCAATTCCTGCCGGGCGCACATAGAAAATGGCAATTGTATGGCTGGGTAGCTCAGCTGGTTAGAGCGTGGCACTCATAACGCCAAGGTCGAGAGTTCGAGCCTCTCCCCAGCCACCAATAAATTGACAATTTACAATTGGGTTTCTGTTTTAGATTTCCGTCAGTATTCCTTTTATCATATTCAGCGTTACAAAAAAACAGGCCGCTTCAGTTGGGCCGGTTTTTTGTTGAGTGAGATTTAACGGTGACTAGTCAATTGGCTTTAGCCGAGGCCTCTTCCGGGAAAGTCTGTCCGGGCAATAGTTTTGAGAAATTTACTCCTTCCTCGTCCTTAACCATGAGATAATGCGGACACATGGCGCAGGTTTTTCTCTTTTTCGCGAAAGTTCCCTGAACCTCGCCGAGGCAGAAAGTTCCGGCAACGGACCAGCAGATTCTTCCCCGGTATTTTCCGTTGTTAATTCCGTTTCCGGCGCCGTTTTGAGGGACCGGGCAGTAACCGAGCTCATGAACTTTTAACCCACCCGGCTCGCGGCCGCAACGCAGTAATTCCCAGCAGTTTAATTTTTCCATATTTGGCGCGTGCGGGTCCGGAAAAAATCCAAGACCCGTAAATTAAATTTTGTTTTTGGCGCGTCATCCCAGGAACGCGGTCAGTAAAAATAAAATCGCGATCGCGACGCGATAAATTCCGAAAGCCATGAAAGTGTGTTTTTTTATGTAGCTAATCATGAATTTTATGGCAAAGATGGCGGTGGCGAAGGAAGTGATAAAACCGATGGCGAGGAAAGCGGCTTCTCCGCCGTTAAACGCGCCGTAGTTTTTAAAGAGATCCAGGCCGGTGGCGGCGAGCATGGTCGGTACGGCTAAAAGGAAAGAAAATTCAACGATTGCTTTGCGGCTTAAACCGAGGTAAAGGCCGCCTAAAATCGTCGCCGCGGAGCGGGAAACGCCCGGGACCATAGCGAGGGCCTGGAAAATTCCGACAGCCACGCATTTTTTATAAGGCAGGTCTTCAAGTCTTTGTTCAGGGATTTCCGGCTGTCCGGCGCGCCATTTTTCAAAAGCAATCATGAATATTCCGCCGATAAGAAGCGACCAAATGACAATGGGGGCGCTTTCAAGCAAATAGGTTTTAACGATTTTATAAAAAACCAGGCCGATAACGCCGGTTGGGATAAAAGCCGCGGCAATCCGTTTCATTACTTCAAAATTAACAAGGAGCTTTCTCCAGTATAAAGCTACGACTGAGAGGATGGCTCCGAGCTGGATGGAAATTTCAAAAGTTTTTAAAAATTCGGTTTGTCCGAGGCCGAGAATCTTGGCCGTGAGCATGAGATGGCCGGTCGAAGAAACCGGAAGGAATTCGGTAATGCCTTCAACGAGGCCGAAGATAAGGGCGTGAAGAAAGTTCATCTTATTGGATTAAGGCTTCAATATTGACGGCGTTTTCATTATTCCAGCCGATTTCCGGAAATCCGTGAAGCAAATTATTAATGTAATTTTTCAGGCTGTCATACTTATCCCGGCTTTTCGCCTCAAACTTTACGGTAATGTAAGGCCCGTTTTGGGAATAACGGATGACAAACATGCCATCATCCAAATCCAGCCTGATTCCGTCACCCGCCCGCTCATCGTCAATAACTTTCGCGCCGGGAAAATCTTTCCTTAAAATCGGGGAGATTTTTTCCATTAGAGCCACTTTTTCGCTGTCAGCGCAGGATAATTTTATTTCTGGGCTAGAGATATATTCCGGAAGATTGGACACTGCCCCGGATAATGTTTGCCCGCTTCTTGATAAATAATCCAGGAGCCTTATGGTCGTATAACAACCGTCGTCATGATTATAAAAATCGGCCGAGAAAAAGAAGTGTCCCGAAAGTTCGCCGATAAAAGCCGCCTTTACTTCCTGATTTTTTTTCTTTAAAAAAGAATGGCCGACGCGCCAGATAAACGGTTGGCCGCCGTGTTTTATTATAGTTTCCTCTACTGCTTTGGAACAAAGGAGGTTATACATTATTTTATCGCCTGGATGTTTATCTAAAACGTCAATAACTAAAAGAGCCAATAAAACATCGTTCCAGATAATTCCGCCTTTTTCATCCACTATTCCGATCCGATCCCCGTCGGCATCATAAGTAAAACCGATATCGGCTTTTTCTTCCAGCACTTCCTTCTTTAATCTTTCTGCCACGGCGATTTCCGTCGGATCAGGCGTGCCGAGAGGGAAAGTCGGATCAATGGCGCAGTTTTTTTCAATCACATCCAAACCGAACTCTCTTAAGACTTTCGGCATTATCGCCCCGGCGGTTGAACAGCTCGGGTCAATAACTACCCGGAATTTTTTAGTAATAGTTATTCTTTTTTTTAAGTCATCAATATAATCCCTTAAAATATCTTTCTCCTCAACTGTTCCTTCGGTCTCGCCTTTTTCGTAATCTTCATCCTGAACCATCCTCAAAAGTTCTTGCATACCGTCGCTGACAAGGGTTTCGGAAAGATCAATGGCGAATTTTATTCCGTTGTATTCGGCCGGGTTATGGGAGGCGGTAACAAAAGCGCCGCCCTTTAAATTTAAAAAATATTGCGCCCAATAAAAAGTGCCGACCATGGTCATGCCGATGTTCACTGTGTTCACCCCCGCCCAGCTCATGCCTTTTATAAGCGCCCGGGCGTATTCTTTGCTGGTGGCTCGGCAATCATAACCAACGAGCGCCTCTTTAATATTATTTTTTTTTAAATAAGTGCCGTGAGCCCGGCCGATATGTTCTACGATTTCGGGGGTTAAATCAATATTGACCAAGCCCCGCAAGTCGTAGCCGCGGAAAATATAAGGATTTACTTTCATAGCTTATTGCTGATTAATTTTGCTAATTGCGTTCGCGAAATAGATTAGGCGTCAAAGAGAGAAAAACAAGACGGTGATTTTATTAATGAAAGCATTATATACGCTCTGAACCTATTTTTCAAGCTTCGGGTTTTCTTTTCCGGCCAAGGGGATTTTTTTCTTTTTTAGAATATTGTGGAGGTTTTTTCTCGTTTCAGCCAGCTCGTCGCCTTTTAGCTGGGCTTCGCGGGTCTTTCTCCTGATCATACCCGCTTCTTCTTTTATCTCTTTTTGGAGATTGCCGTAGAAATTTTTTAGCTTCGCTTTCATTTCATTTAGCGAACGAGCCAGATCCTCAAGTTCGTCTCCGGTTTTCAATTCAAGGCTTTCGTCAAAATCGCCCTGGCTTATTTCATGACTGAATTTCTTCAGCCGGGCGATCGGTTTTAAAAAGCCGTGAAGGATTAAATATATGATAGCAACAAGGAGAGCGGTCGCGAGAACAATCAGGCCGGAAAGAAAAAAGGAGAGATAGGCGGCCGAACGGCTGAAATTTGACAGGTCTTCTTCAACGAAAAGGTAGAAGGGAAAGCCGTCAATTTTAGCCAGTCCGGCGATTTTTGGCCGGTTGTCATTGGAACTGGTAAATTCAAAAATTTCCGATTGGCTAATGCCGCTGATTTTTTGCTGGATTAAATCGTAATTTAACGGAAGGACGCTTTCCACCACGCCGTCATAGCGCTGGTCGGCGCTGATTTCCTCAAGCTTTCCAGGATCAAGCCGTCCGAGGCTTTTGTAGAGTCTGGAAGAGTCGTTGGAAAAAACAACCACGCCATCCCGGTCGGTTAGCATTATATTCGCCCCTTCTTTCTCCGCTTCAAGACTTATAGTTTCGTTAATCGTGCCGGCCTTTAATTTAGCGGCCGCCACTCCGATTACCCTGCCGTCCGAGTCTTTTACGGGAAAGGAAAAATAGTAGCCGATAGTTTTATTTATCAGGCCGGTAAAAAGGTCAATCGTCCCGTCGCCGGCCATGGCATTCTTAAAGTAGCCGCGGAAATTAAGATCCAGCCCGAGATAACGGTCGTCGGTTGTCGCGATTACCCGGCCGGAATCGTCCATTAGATAAATCGCGGTATAGTCGCCGTTGATATTATATTGTTTAAGCATTTCCAGAACCGAAGAATCCTGCGGTATTTTTCCCCCGCCGAGATAACTGACGGTTTTTTCCTGGGCGGCGATAGTTTTAACGAGGTTAAGGGAATTTAAAATCATTCGCGAAGTTTCGCGGGTTTGCGCGACCAGAGCGGTATTGAAATATTCCCGTTTATGGGCGAGGATGTTGTTTTTCGCGTACCGGGAAACAGCGGTTACGATAACCGCGCCGAAAATCAGGATGGAAAAAGCGACGGTGAAGATAATCTTGTTTTTTAGAGTTAGTTTAACCATAAATTTAAACGAACCGCCCCGAAGTTGTTAAGAAATTATTGATGAGGCCTTTTGATATTATACTATCATTTTTTATTTTTGTCATTTTTCACCCTGCCAAAAGGGGCGATAATAAAAACCGCCCCGCCCGATTGAGGGCGGAGCGGTTTTTAAGCTTAAAGGGATGAGCTTAAGATTTTTTCAAGGTCAGAATCATTCCTCCGAGCGCCCAAAGTACGGCGATAAGCCCTAATAGCCAGCCGATAAACGGGATAAAGCAGATAAGGCTCGTTACGGTAACGCCGATTATCATGGGCCAGATAAGCGACTCTTTTTTAACGGCCCAGTATTTTTCTATAAGCACCCGGCCGAGGAATATGCCGGTGATAATTTTGGAAACATAAAGGGTGATAATCCAGAGCGCCAGGAGGATAAGCGAAAGCGGGAGGCCGATTATCGTAATCGCGAGGATGACGAAAACGAACGGCGCGAGAACCAGAGCGAGGAAACCGACGCCGATTGAGGCCGCGATTTTATCAAGCATGATATCGGTGACAACGATGATATTTTTCCGGAAAACGCTAACGAGAACCAAGCCGATTATGAGGGAAGAAAAAATTGAAAAAACAATCATTCCGGCGCGCGCGGCCGGACCGGATTTTTTAATCCCGGCCGTAAATTCTTTGCGGATGGTCTCGCCGGCGATTTTAGCCTGGCCGGATATTTCCGCGTCTTCGCCCGACCGGTAAGTAAGGTCGCCGCCGATTTGCGCTTTGTCGCCGATCGTAAAGCTCGTATCTTTTTTTTCGCCTAAAGCCAGGTTGACGTTTTTTCCGACTTTAGAGTTTAAGGAAATGTTCGCCCCGCCGCCATGGAGGTCGCCGCCGATTTCGCCCGATAGGTTGGCGCCCGCCGCGCCCATAAACATATCCCAGCCGATTTTTGATTTTTCCGATACGCTTATTGAGGCGGCAAAGGCGTTAGCGTTTTGCCCGATTTCGCCGTTAATGTTGATGGTGGAAGCGGCCATCCGGGCACTCCCGGCGACTTTGCCGTTAAGATTGATATTCTGCCCGGCGCAGAAAACCGAGCCGTCAACTGTTCCGCTTAAGTTTATTGACTGCCCGGCGCAGAAAACGTCGCCTTTGACATGGCCGTCAATATTGATATTGGCTCCGGCTACGTATAGATTGCCGTCAATTATTTCGTCTTTAGGGACGATGACAGTATCGCCTTTCCGGATCTCGTAAGCCGAGACTCCTGCCGGGATGGCGAAAGCGAGCGAAATCATGAAGATTAAGATTGCTTTGCGCATAAATTTATGGTTTAATAATTAAACTTTAAAGAATCCTTAGCTCAAGAGTGATGTTAATATATTACCAGAGGATATTATAAAAATCAATGAAAAATTCAATAAAAAACGATTTTCAGGAAGCTGTGAATGAATTGATAAAATCGCCGATAACAACAGCCTCGGAGCTGATGGCGGCTAAGAGAAAAATCGCAAAAAAATACGGTTTGCCGATTTTTAAAAATTCGGATATTTTAAGAGAGTTAAAAGGGTCAGGTTCTAGTAGCGCCATTTTAAGGCGGATACTCCGCAAGCGGGAAATAAGAACCATGTCCGGTATCGCGCCGGTCGCGGTTCTTACCATGCCTTACGCGTGCCCGGGAAAATGCGTTTACTGCCCGACGGAAAAGGACGTGCCGCAGAGTTATTTATCCAACGAACCGGCGGTGATGCGGGCTATCCGCTGTAATTATAATCCGTATTTGCAAGTCCAGCTGAGGCTTAGCGCCCTTGAAGCCAACGGGCATGAGCCGGAAAAGATAGAAATTATCGTGATTGGCGGAACATGGAGCGTTCTACCAACGGCGTATAAATATTGGTATATTAAGGAGTGTTTTCGGGCGGCGAACAATTTTAGACAACAGAAAACAGACAACAAAAAACAGAAATACAATGCTAAGTTAAAAATTTCCGTTCTTAGTCGTCAGTTGCAAGGCGAGCAAAAGAAAAACGAAAAGGCTAAATATAAGATTATCGGGTTAACCCTTGAAACCCGGCCTGATTATATTGATGAAAAAGAATTGCGCGAGATGCGGGAACTCGGTTGCACCCGCGTGGAATTAGGCGTTCAGGCGATTGACGATAAAATCCTGAAAATAAATAAACGCGGACACGGGGTCGCGGAAACTGTTAAGGCGACAAAGCTATTAAAAGATTTCGGTTTTAAAGTAACTTACCATCTCATGCCCGGACTGCCCGGGGCAACGGCCAAAAAGGATTTAGCTATGTTTAAAAAGCTCTTTTCAGACGAACGATTCCAGCCGGATCAGATTAAATTTTATCCGACCGTGGTCACGCGCGGCAGTTTGCTTTTTAGATGGTGGAAAGCCGGAAAATATAAGACGTACAGCGATAAAGTTTTAAAGCAATTGATAATTGACTGTAAAAAAGCTGTTCCGCCTTATGTTCGGATAATAAGATTAATCCGCGACATTCCGGGCGAGTCCATCATGGCCGGCAATAAGATAACTAATTTGCGCCAGGTAATGAAAGACCTTGGCGTGAAGTGCGATTGCATAAGATGCCGGGAGCCAAAAGAATTAAAAATTAAGAATTATGAATTAAGAATTTTAAATTATAAGGCATCGGGAGGAGATGAGTATTTTATAAGCGTGGATTCTGTCTCGGCAAGCTCGGCACAGGCTGGGAAAATTATTTACGGGTTTTGCCGGCTGAGGCTATCGGGCGTGGCCGCCATTATCCGCGAATTGCACGTTTACGGCGAGCTGGCGCCGGTCGGAGCGGCCGGCCGGGTTCAACATTCGGGTCTCGGGAAGATGCTACTCGCCGAAGCGGAGAAAATCGCCCGGCAGAATGGTTTTAAAAAAATGATGATTATTTCCGGAGTCGGGGCGCGGGGTTATTACCGGAAGTTTGGATACAGGCTCAGAGGGACGTATATGGAGAAGAAGTTCGCTTAAGAAGCGAAGCGCTAAAAGAGCAATAGAAATTTTATTTTAAAGCGTCTTTTATTAGATCCGATCCCTTAAAAAAAGATTTTTTACTGTTTTTAGAGCTAATTATTGATTTACGCATAACTTCCAGCTTCTTCATTCTCGTTTCCCATTCTTTCCTTATTTTTTTCTGGAATTTAAGGGCATCAATTTTTTTGCCTTTCAAAATTCCAGCGGCTTTTATCCAGCTTTCGGGCAATTCTCCGGCCGGCTTCGCTTTTTTGGTCGGAGCGCAAATTTCGCAGTGATTATTCCGCATATTTTAAACGGCGACTTCTATGCCATAGAGGTTTATTTCCCTGATAAGGGAGCTGGAATTGTCTTTTAAATCGGCGGAACGAAAGCCGATCGGCTCAATCGGGTGGCGGGAGACCGTCGGCGTTTTTGAGAGCAGATATTCCATAGCTTTGAAAGCGTTGGCGAATTCAGGAGAAACAACGCAGAGATCAACATCGCTCCATTCGTGCTGTTTGCCTTTGGCGAACGAACCGTAAAGGATGACTTTATCAATCGGCAATTTTTCCGATTTTAAAATCTTTACGTATTCCTTTATTTCGTTCAATATTCTTTTGGGTAATTTTTTTTGAGCCATATAAATAGTTCCTTAGTGATATTCAAATATTCTTTTGAATAGGCGGGCGTACATTGCTTATAAAAAGAAAATTTATAATCATCGTATCGCCCGGAAATGTTAAAAGCGGAAATAATTTTAAAGTTTTTAAGTTGGTTCCCGGTTAATTCAATCCCTGATAGCGAGGCAAGCTGGTCAAGCCGGTGGATGTAAGGAGCCGGTTCCCCGGTCTTCAGTATCACCAGCCCTTTGAGCGATTTTTCCAAAGCCAAATGGCAAAGAAACAGGGAGTGGCAATAATATTTTCTCGCGTAAAGAAAATTGGCTGCTTTCCAGTCTTTTTCAGCCGAGGCTTTCCAATATTTTATTTGTTCTCCTTTATTCTTCATGTTTAAATATTAACCTTTACAAAGGCAAAAGTCAATTTATTTATTGTCTGAGCTGTTGATTTCGCTGAGATTGTCTGAACCACTGATTTTCACGTGATTATGATGATTTCACTGATTTAAAATAAACAAACTAAATGCTATCCATGTAATCAGGTAAATCAGTGAGAATCAGTGGTTCAGACAAAAGAAAACCCCGAGAAGAAATTGGTTTTCTTGTCGGGGTGAAAATTCACGTTTCTCGCTGGTATTTGCGAGTGGCCCTTTAGTGTCGGGCGAATTAAAAAAGAACTACTTAAACGTGAACTTTCACCCACTTCTCGCCTAGATGGCGGCCAGAGTCCCATAGCCAAAGCATTCGCCCGTCAGAGTGGAGGAGGTCTGAATCGGCAACTTGAGCACGGTGGCCAGAGAGAGACCGTCAGCGGGATCGGCCAACAGGAAAGTGAGAGTAAAGGGGTTTTCGGTGATCTGTCCGATGCAGGAATTCCAGGTCAACGTCGTCAGGGCAAGCTCGGCCGGGAAGATGGCCGCTCCTTCACATGAGATCACCAGGTTGTTCCTTGCCACGGGGAAAGCCTGCGCGAAATCGACCACTCCGGTCACGCATGCGCTGGCTTCCAGCTTCTGGGACTGAGCTGCTTGATCGATGTAGGTCTGGCCAGCCAAGGAAATCAACGGGGCGGTCAGGACCACGGGTCTTGCATCATTGTTTGAGAGTTTCAGAAAATGGGCGCCACTCAGCGATGCGGGACCCGGGTAATAGCCGACATCCGAGATGTTCGTCAGGGTGGAACAAACATTGGGTGTTGCAACGGCGACTACTGCCGCCGGTTGGGGTGCGCCGATGGGCTCCGCTACGACCGTTCCCACCAGTGGGAACAGGAGCAGGGCACCGATTGCGAGTGCGACGAGGATCCTTTTCACGAAAAAAACCTCCATTGAGTTGTTGGGTTTTTGCGACCTGATCATAGCCTTTCCTGTGGCTATGTGTCTGCGGGGAGGTCACTTCCCCTAGAAGTAAAAGTCACGTTAAATGTAAAGGACAGGTATAAGCCTGAGTCGAGGTGGATGCTACGAGCTTCCCACAAGAAAAGAGACATTGCGTCTCTTGGAGGGTAAGGTCAACATTGAACCCCGGCTCATCTAAAATAAATTCTCGCACAAGAGAGAGGGGGTTGTCAAGATATTGCGAGGGAAAGGGAAAAATGGGGTGGTAAATATACATAAACACGCAACATAGAACATGGAACAAGAAATATTAAAATCCGGGGATCGCGTAATTCAGAATAGTTAACAAAATTGTTTAGTATCGCGGATCGGGCATGTTCATAAAAAATTAAGGAAATTTTGACAAGATGGGGTTATTCAATTAAAGTAGAATCAGGATAAAAATAATTTTAACTTTCAATCTTATGCCATTAATACCAACAGTCATTGAAAAATCCACCCACGGCGAACGGGCTTACGACATCTATTCCCGGCTTTTAAAAGACCGGATCATATTTTTGGGCGAGCCGATCGGCGACCATACGGCCAATATCGTCATCGCCCAACTCCTCTTTTTAGCCGCCGCCGACAAAGACAAGGAAATTAAGTTTTATATTAATTCCCCGGGCGGTTCGGTTTCATCAGGGTTAGCGATTTACGACACCATGCAATATATCAAGCCCGACGTTTCAACGATTTGCGTCGGACTCGCCGCGAGCATGGGCGCGTTTTTACTGGCCGCCGGAGCCAAAGGAAAGAGATTCGCTCTCCCTAATTCGGAAATCATGATCCATCAGATCATGGGCGGGATTGAGGGGCAGGCGACGGACATAAAAATCGGCGCCGAGCGGATACTGAAATTAAAAGACCGGCTGAATAATATCTTAGCCGGCCATACCGGGCAGAAGCTCGCCACGATTGAGCATGATACTGACCGCGATAATTTTATGAGCGCCGAAGAAGCGAAAAAATACGGGATTATTGATAAGATTATTACGAAGTGATTAGGCAACAGACAATAGAAATAAAAAAAGGCATTCTTTATAGAATGTCTTTTTGAAAAGTGGACAATGGAGGGCTCGAACCTCCGACCTCACGCGTGTGAAGCGTGCGCTCTAACCAACTGAGCTAATTGTCCTATGTTAGATCCCGCCAGCTTCGCCGGCGGGATGCCTCGCTCGCACGCTCGGCATTTACATGCTTAGATTAGCATGATATAATCAATCCTTTCAAGTAGTTTATGAATTAATGCCAGGTTAATTAAGGTATGCGAAAGTTTCAAAGAACTATTGAAGACTTTGCGTGCGGAAACTGCGGGGCAAAGGTGAAGGGCGACGGCTATACAGACCATTGCCCGGTTTGCCTTTGGTCGCGGCATGTTGACGTAAACCCGGGCGACCGGGTGGCCGATTGCCGGGGGCTTATGAAACCTATGGGGCTGGAATTGAAACATGGGGAGACGAGAATAGTCTATAAATGCGAGAAGTGCGGGTATGAGCATCGGGTAAAAAAAGCGGAGGAAGATAATTATGAAACCATGCTGAAGTTAGCAAATTGATTATTGATCAATGTTTAATGAAGTTATGAAATTTAAAATCCATTCAGAATACAAACCGGCCGGGGATCAGCCTAAAGCGATTGAAACGCTAACGGCGGGTCTTCGCAAGGGCTACAAAGACCAGACTTTGCTCGGGGTGACCGGCTCGGGCAAAACTTTTACCATGGCCGGGATCATAGAAAAAACGCAAAAACCGACCCTCATAATCTCCCATAACAAAACTTTGGCCGCCCAACTTTACGGGGAGTTCCGGCATTTTTTTCCGGAAAACGCCGTGCATTATTTTGTTTCCTATTACGATTATTACCAGCCTGAAGCCTATATTCCGCATACTGACACCTACATTGAAAAAGAAGCGACCATTAACGAGGAAATTGACCGCCTGCGGCACGCTTCCACTCAGTCATTATTATTCCGGGACGACGTGATAGTTATTGCCAGCGTTTCCTGCATCTACGGCATCGGCGAAAAAGAAGACTATCTCGCTTTGGGGCGGTTTTTTTTCCGCGGGCAGAAAATGAAGCGCAATATGATTTTAGCCGAACTGGTAAAAATTCAGTTTGAGCGGAATGAAAAAGAATTTTACCGGGGAAAATTCCGGGTAAGAGGCGATACGATTGACATTTTTCTCGTCAACGGCGAGTTTATCGTCCGGATCGCCATGGCCGGCGATACGATTGAAAAGATCACCCAGTTCGCGGTTCACCCGGAAGACCCGAAAAAACCCTGGATGGAAGGGCTTTACGAAAAGGACGGCGTGGAACTGGAAAAAGTTATGATTCTTCCGGCCAAACATTACATGGCGCCGGAAGCAAAAATAAAAGGCGCTATTACCGGCATCCGGCAGGAACTCTCTCTAAGGCTTGAGATTTTAAAAAAAGAAAAAAAGGACGTGGAAGCCTATCGCCTTGAGCGGAAAACTAATTATGATCTGGAAATGATTGAACAGGTCGGCTACTGCAACGGCATTGAAAATTATTCGCGCCATTTATCCGGCCGGGAGCCGGGATCGCCGCCTTCAACGCTTATTGATTTTTTTCCAAAAGATTATCTTTTGTTCATTGACGAGTCGCATGTTACCCTGCCGCAGATCCGGGGCATGTACGCGGGCGACCAGTCAAGAAAAGAAACCCTTGTCAGTTTCGGCTTCCGCCTGCCGAGCGCTAAAGATAACCGGCCGCTTAATTTTGACGAATTTAGGGAAAAGATAAATAAGGTGATTTACGTGAGCGCCACGCCGTCGGTTTTTGAAATCAGCAATTCAAAGCAAATAGCCGAGCAGATCATCCGGCCGACCGGGCTCATGGATCCGGCAATTGAAGTCCGGCCGGGGAAAAACCAGCTGGAAGATTTGATTCGGGAAATTAAGTTGAGGGTGGAGAAAAAACAGCGGGCGCTCGTTACCACCCTGACTAAAAGGATGGCTGAAGAGCTTGCCGAGTACCTTACCGAAAACCTTATAAAGGTTAAATATTTGCACTCAGAAATTGACACCCTGGACCGGGTGGATATTTTAAATGATTTAAGAAGCGGAAAAGTGGACGTCATCGTTGGGATCAACCTGCTTCGCGAAGGGCTTGATCTTCCCGAAGTTTCGCTCGTCGCCATATTGGACGCGGACATGTCCGGATTTTTAAGGAATGAAACTTCACTTCTGCAGACTATCGGCCGGGCGGCGAGAAACGTTGACGGCAAAGTCATCATGTACGCCGAGAAGACCACCCCGGCCATGAGTTTTGCCATCTCGGAAACCAACCGCCGCCGGAAAAGGCAGGAAGAGTATAATATTGCCCACGGAATAACCCCGAAAACGATTATAAAAGAGCTGTCAAAGAAATTACTGGAGACCTAGAAGTCGTAAGTTCAATATTTGCGCAGAGATCCCGCATGCCTTTGGCTGCGGGACGCCTTGCTCACACGCTCGGCGTTTGACAGTCAGTCGGTTTTTGTATATATTAAAGTGTCGCGTGAAACTCCCCATTGTTAAACTATGTTATCAGAAAGAAAGCAAGCCGAAGAACAGATTAAAAAATCCGAAAATATTCTCATTGTCGCCCCGCGGGATGATAATAAAGACGCTCCGGCTAACGCCCTGGCTCTTTTTTTGTATTTAAAAAAGATGGGCAAAAGCGCGGACCTGATTATAGAGGGTGCCGTCGGCAGAAAAGACCTGAGTTTTTTGCCCGGTTTTATGGAAATTAAAGAAGCGGTTGAGGGTTTGCAGAATTTAATCGTATCGCTTGATATTTCCCAAACCAAAGTTGATCAGGTTAAATACGTAATTGAAGACGGACGGCTGGATTTTATCATCACCCCCAAAGAAGGAGTTTTTACCGGCCGGGAAGTTACTTCCTGCGCCTGCGGATATAAGTATGACCTCGTTGTCGCGGTCGGCGCTCCGGATCTTGAATCGCTTGGACGGATTTTTGAGAACAACCCGGACTTTTTTTATAAGACCCCGCTCATAAATATTGATAACGGCCCGGACAACGAGAGTTTCGGCCAGGTTAACTTAATAGAGCTCACGGCGGTTTCGCTCGCGGAAATTCTTTTTCCGTTTTTTAAAACGCTCGGCGAGGGTCTCATGGACGAGGATATCGCCACTTGCCTTTTGGCAGGCATAATTTCGGGCACAAGGAATTTTAGATCCAGAACCATCACTCCGCGGGTGCTGGAAACGGCTTCGGACCTGATAGCTTCCGGCGCCCGGAAGGACGAAATTATTAACCAGCTTTTCCGCTCCCGTTCTTTTAACGTGTTAAAACTTTGGGGCCGGGTGCTCGCCCGCCTGGAAAGTTCGTTAAACGACCGGCTTATCTGGTCAGTTCTCGGGCAAAGCGATTTTTTAAAAACCGGATCGGTTGAAGCCGACCTTGAAGAAGTGATAGAAGAGATGATAACGAACGTTCCGGCCGCAAAAGTCATTGCCCTGATTTTTGAGAATGAAGAAGGAAAAACCCGGGTCTTTTTGCACGCCGCCAGGAACCTTAATTCCATGGAACTCGCGGCGGAATACAATCCGGCCGGAGGAAAAACTCTCGTCAAGTTTGATTTGAACGAGCCCTTTGCTGACGGCGAAAAGCGGATAATCGGGATGCTGGAAGAGAAATTGAAAGTTATTCTTGAAAAGGTATAATATTAGTGTTAACCTGAATATAAGTTCGTTTGTGGAGGTGGATTTGATATATGGCGCCCATAGCTCAGCTGGTTACCTGCCTGCCGGCAGGCAGGGAGCACGCCTCTGAAAAAAGAAAGATAAAACATTGCGCCCATAGCTCAGCTGGTTAGAGCACGGCTCTTATAAAGCCGGGGTCGATGGTTCAAGTCCATCTGGGCGCACATTGAGTTTATAATCGTATTGGGCGGCTAGCTCAGTTGGTTAGAGTCCCGAGTCCTCGGGATTGACATCGTGGAGGAATAAATTAAATATTTTTTTGGGTTTATAGCTCAGTTGGTTAGAGCGCCACGTTGACATCGTGGAGGTCAGAGGTTCGAGCCCTCTTAAACCCACATGAATTATTATGTCTATTTAATACATAATAAAAAGCATGACAAATTTTATATTGGTCAAACATATGATGTTAAAAAGAGGCTGATTGAGCACAATTCGGGTTTATCAACATATACGGCAAAATATGATGGCGAATGGATTAAGGTTTATGAAGAAAAATTTAAAGATAGAGGAAATGCTATGAGAAGAGAAAAATTTTTGAAAGCGCAAAAAAGCAAACTATTTTATAAAAATCTTTGCAGAATATAGTTCAGTTATACGAAATTATATCCATTTTTCTAAGTGAAATTTATGAAGCTAACAGTATTAATCGACAACAATACTTTAATAGATAGATACTTTCTTGGTGAACCGGGAGTATCTTATTTAATAGAAGATGAATCTAGGCAAATATTATTCGATGTTGGTTATTCCAACGCCTTTATTATTAATGCGCAAAAACTTAATTTAAATTTGCTACAAAGCGATTTTATCGTTCTCTCCCATGCACATATGGATCACACTTGGGGGCTTGATCCGCTTTTAAAGCTATATACTGAGGCAAAGATTGAGTCTATCCCCCACAAAGATCCTAAACTAATTGCTCACCCAGCGATTTTTGAAACAAGGTCAGCTGATGGTCTAAAAGAGATAGGTTGTACTATTCCGCAATCAAAATTAGATAAGCATTTTCAAATTGAATCACACAAAGAACCTTTTTGGCTTACAGATAAACTTGTTTTTCTTGGTGAAATAGAAAGAAGCAATGACTTTGAAAACAAATCACCTGTTGGAGAAATTCATATTGATGGGAAGATGGAACCTGACTATTTGCTTGATGACACTGCACTAGCTTACAAAGGTAAAGAGGGTCTTATTATCATAACTGGTTGCTCTCATTCAGGTATCTGTAATATTGTTGAATACGCCAAAAAGGTTTGTGGTGAAGAAAAAGTTTTAGACGTTATTGGTGGTTTTCATTTAATGCAACCCTCAGAAAAACAACTCTCAGGCACTCTCAATTATTTCCAAGAACTGAAAACGTCTAAATTACATGCTTGTCATTGCGTTGATTTAGATTCAAAAATCGCTTTATCAAAAGTAACAAATTTAAAAGAAGTTGGCGTTGGACTATATATTAAATACGATTAATTTGTTATCGAGGACGAATAATTAAATTCATCTTACTAAGCGGGATGAAAACTTCAGATGATGCGTAAACGTTGGTTAGAGTCCCGAGTCCTCGGGATTGACATCGACGAGGTAATAGGTTCGAATCCTATGCCGCCCACAATTGTCCGCATGGTTTACCGAGCGTGTGAGCGAGGCATCCCGTCCCGCCGGGGCGGGATAGGCGTGCGGGGCGAGCCCTCTTAAACCCACAAAAATAGCTTCTGGCGTCTTAAAACGGGCGCCTTAAATGTATGGAAAAGATCGTAGTAAAAATCGGCTCTCAGCTGATTGCTAATGGCGATGGCGATTTAAATCGCGAGGTAATCGCCAGCCTGGTTGGTGATGCCGCCGGGGTTATTAAAGCCGGGAAACGGATTATTATGGTTTCCTCCGGCGCGGTCGCGAGCGGCCGGACGGCAAAAGAACTCACCGGCGAATTTCGGGTTAAAGAAGGCGGCCAGTCAAAAAGATTGATCCGGGAGCAGATGCTCGCCGCGGTCGGACAGCCGGAACTGATGGCTGTTTATAAGGCTGAGTTTAAAAAGCACGGGTTAAATTGCGCGCAGATTTTAGTAACCCGGTCGGATTTTTCCGACCGGCAAAAATACCTGAGTCTGCGGACGGTAACGGAAAATCTCGTAAGCCTCGGTGTCATCCCGATTTTTAATGAAAACGACGTATTGTCGCCGGAAGAACTGGATTTTTCCGATAATGACCAGCTCTCGGCCATGATCGCCGCTATGCTAGTGGTCGACAGGCTGATCATCTTAACCAACGTGGCCGGAGTTTACGACAAGGATCCGAAAGAAAAAGACGCCCGGCTTTTAGGCGAGCTGGAGGATATTGAAAAAATGATAAAGAGTATGGGAGCGGGAAAAAGCGCGGTCGGCCGGGGAGGGATGAAAAGCAAATTAATAACCGCCGCGCAAATTACTTCCCTCGGGATCGGGATGGACATCGCGAGCGGTTTTGAGCCGACGATATTGTCAAAGATGATTCTCCGTAACGAAAAAATTGGCACTCATTTTAAGGCAATAAAAAAGAAAATAAAGCCCTTGAAAGGCTGGCTCTCTTTAGCCGCCCATCCCAAAGGCAGGATAATTACCAGCTGTTATCTTTCTGAAATATTAAAAAAGAGGCAGTTAGCCTCGGTTTTACTTTCCGGCATTGAGGGCGCGGAAGGCGATTTTAAAAAAGGCGACGTGGTCGCGGTTTGCGATGTTGACGGGACAATTCTAGCCAAAGGCCAGTGCCGCTACGGGCGCGAAGAATTGCTAGAAGAGATAAGAAAATACAAGGACTCGCATAATGAAGGGGAAAGAACCGAAGGCGGAAAAAAGATCGCCGTGCATTATGATTACTTGGTGTTTGAAAAATAATTCTTTAAAATTTACCTTCTGGTTATTCCCTTACTCTCAATAATGTATTTGTAGGTCGTGAGCGCTTCATGGGCAAAGGGGCCGCGGGCATGGAGTTTTTGGGTGGAGATGCCGATTTCCGAGCCTAATCCAAATTCGCCGCCGTCGGAAAATTGGGTTGAAGTGTTATGGTAAAGGCAGGCCGCGTCTATGGCTTTAAAAAATTTTTCGGCTTTGGATTTTGACCTGGTGATTATGGCCTCGCTGTGGCCTAAAGTATGCGTTTGAATGTGCTTTATCGCTTTATCCAAATCATTCACGATTTTTACCGCCAGAATGTAATCCAAAAATTCCGTATCAAAATCAGCCGTTCCGGCTGGTTTTAATTTTGGGTAGTTAAGTTTTTTTAAAATTCGGTAAGCAGTCTGGTTCGCTCTAATTTCTACGCCTTTGGCCGATAAATCTTTGGCCAGTAATCCCAGTACGGGCTGGCTGATTTTTTTGTGTAAAAGTAAAACATCCAAAGCGTTGCAGATTGAAACTCTCCGGGTCTTAGCGTTAATAATTACCCGCCGGGCGAGTTCTAAATCCGCGTCTTCGTCAACATAAGCATGGACGACCGAAGCGCCGGTAATGATAACCGGAATTTTGGCGTTCTCGCGGACGAACTCTATAAGGCCTTTGCCGCCGCGGGGAATTAAGCAGTCAATATTTTTGTCAGCCATCAGTTCTAGGGTTTCCGGGTTTCCGAGGCCGGTCAAATCAAGGATTATTTCGGGATTGACACCGTGTTTTTTAAGCGCGGCTTTGATGATTTTTACGAGCTCTAAGTTAGTATTTTTTATTTCTTTGCCGCCTTTTAGGATTATTCCATTTCCGCTTTTAAAAGCCAAAGAAAAAGCGTCAACCGTAACGTTCGGTCGGGATTCGTAAATTATGGCGACGAGCCCCAGGGGCGCCCGGACTTTTTTAATCCTGATTCCTGACGGCCGGCTTTTTTCTTCCATGACCTCGCCGATATAATCGGGAAGTTTTGCCATTGCTCTGAGCGAATCAGCCATGTTTTTTATTTTTTCTTTGTCTAAAGCCAGGCGTTCAATAAAACTATCGCTTTTACCGTATTTTTTCGCGGCCTTGATATCGGCTTTATTGGCTTTAAGAATTTGAGCGGAATTTTTTACTAAAGCGATTGCCAAAGAGCTGAGCGCTTCACTTTTTTGTTTTAAAGAAAGATGAATAAGTCCGGCTGAAGCATGTTTAACCGATAAGATTTTTTTCTGTTGTCTGCCTGCCTGCCGACGAGGCAGGTTTTCTGCTCGCCTCGCTCTCGCTCCGGCGAAGCGGGTCGTTTGTTGTCTATTTTGATAATTCCTCAGCTCTTTCATAAGCTTTTTTTACGGCTTGTTCCCATTGTTTGTAAAATCGGCCGGAGTTTAAACTTTTTAAGGCCGCTTCGGTCGTGCCTTTTTTTGAGGTTACTTTTTTTATCAGTCCGGCTAAATCATTTTCGCCTTCTGAATATTTGAGCGACCCGGCGAAAGTTTGCCTGACGAGTAAGAGAGCCTCGCTTCGGCTAAAACCGAGCTTTATGGCCGCGCTTGCCAGGGCGTTTATGAAAAGAAAAACATAAGCCGGACCCGAACCGGAAACGGCGGTAACGGCGTTAATCTGTTTTTCGTCTTTTAAGAAAATGTCCTGGCCGAAAGTTTTAAAAATATTTTTTATCGTCAGCAGTTCTGTCCGGGAAAATTGTTTTTTGTCAGCGTGCCAGCCGGTCATGCTTTCTCCGATCGCCAGGGCAAGGTTGGGCATGGCGCGGATGATTTTTTTCGTATTGGACATCCGGCGAACAGCGCTTAATTTAACGCCAGCCATGATGGAAATGATAATGGTTTTTGGCGAGCCGATTTTTTCTACGGCCAAGTTTTTAAATTCCTGCGGCTTAACGCAGAAAAAGATTATATCGGATTTTTCGCCGAGAGTTTTTAGGCTAAGAACGCATTCCGCGCCTTTGACTTTGTTTACGCCAAGAGAACAGATAAAAAACCGGCAACTGCCGAATTTTTCATCGGCTTTTAGCAATTTAAAAATAGCCTGACCCATGTGGCCAAAGCCGAAGATGCCGATGGATAGTCTTTTGGTTATGTTCATTGTTTTAGCACTGCGACAATGTCTTTTGTTTCAACTATTTTAGCTTCTTTTTCGTTTCTTTTTTTTACCTCTACCCCTCCGGCCTTAATGGATTTTTCGCTCACCACGATCCGGTAAGGGATGCCGATTAAATCGGCGTCGGCGAATTTTTCTCCGGCGGTAAGCTCGCGATCGTCAAAAAGAACTTCAACGCCGGCGGCGCTTAAATCGTCGTAGATTTTTTTCGCTTCGTCGTTTTTATTAAGACTCAGCAAGTGCGCCCGGAAAGGGGCGATCGCCTCGGGCCAGATTATGCCTTTTTCGTCATGCAATGTTTCAACAACCGTCCCCATGAGCCTTTGGGGGCCGATGCCATAACAGCCCATGACCACGTCTTTTGAAACTCCTTCTTCGTCCATGAAAACGAGGCCTAAAGGACGCGAGTATTTAGTTTTCAGTTTAAAAATATTTCCCACTTCCACGGCCTTTTCTTCTTTTAGCTTATCATTGCCGCATTCGGTGCATTTATGCTGGACGTCTTCAATAATTTCCCGGTTAAGGGCGACGCGGCATTTTTCGCAGATGTAAATAATATCTTCGCCGGCCGAAGTAAGGGCCTGAAACTCGTGGGAATATTTGGAAAACGTCCCGCCCGAAGCGAAAGTAAGGTAAGTGAGATGCCCGAGACCCGCCCGTTTAAAAATATTCGTATAGGCCGCTTTCATTTTTTCGTAATAATCATTCAAATCCTCTTCGTCGGCGTGGAAAGAATAGGCGTCTTTCATGATAAACTCCCGAAGCCGCATGAGTCCGGATTTGGCCCGGGTTTCGTTCCGGAATTTTGTCTGAAAATGGTAAATTGATTTCGGCAGGTCTTTGTATGAGGAAATATGTCTTCTTAAAAGGTTGGTTAGCGGCTCTTCGTGCGTCGTCGCCAGCCCGAGTTCGGTGTCGTTTTTCAATTTGGTTTTAAACCAGACATCATAAACCGCGTCGTCCCAGCGGTTGGTTTTTTTCCAAAGTTCCGGATTCTGGAGCGACGCGAGAAAAGTTTCCTGACCGCCGATGCCATTAATCTCTTCCCTTATAATGGCGATGATTTTATTCAGCACCCGAAGCCCGAGCGGCAGGAAGTCATAAACGCCGGCCATTTCTTTGTTGATAAATCCTCCCTGGATAAGCGCCCGGGCATTGTAGCTTTGTTCGTCAGCCGGCGCTTCGCGCAAGGTTTTTGTAAATAATTCTGATTGTTTCATAGGTTTTGCTTATTATCCTAATGTTATTGGAAAAAACGCGAATTGTCAAAGCAGATCCTTTGTTTTTTGGCTCAGGATGATTTACTTGCGCGCGAATCAGTTTGACTTAACCTGTTTTTTATAAGAGAATGTTTATAGAGATTAAAAATTTATTATTCCTTTAAAAACATGCCAGTAAAAATCAACGAAGACACTTGCATCGGCTGCGGGGCTTGCGCGGCGCTTTGCCCGGATCATTTCAACATGAACGACGAAACCGGAAAAGCCGAACCGGCTGACGGAGAAATAAATGAATGCGCGAAAAACGCGGCCGCTTCCTGCCCGGTTCAGGCGATTAGCGTGGAAGAGGATTAAACGCGAAGATGACGCGGAAAATAAAGAACAATCCCGGCAACCAGGGGTTGTTTTTTATTGGAAAAATGGTAGAATAATTTTCAATTTACAATTTTTAATAAATTTTTAATCATTAAATTTATTAATTTGGTTATTTATGACCCTTAAACAGGCAAAAAACCTGAATATCCCCGAAACTCCCGGTTGTTATGAATTTTTTGACGCGGGCGGAAAAATAATTTACGTGGGCAAAGCAGTTAACCTGAAATCCCGCGTGCTTTCCTATTGGCAAAAAGGTTCGGCGCTCGGCCCGGCCAAAGAGCGGATGGTTTTGGAAATCGCCACCGTAAAATGGATTATAGTTGATAGCGAAGTAGAGGCGTTTTTACTTGAAGCCAACCTGATAAAAAAATACCAGCCCAAATACAATATCCTGTCGCGCGACGACAAAAGGTTTCTCTATATCAAGGTTTCCGTTGAAGAGGAATGGCCGCGGATTTATTCCACCCGGACGCTTGATAAGTCCGGCCGGTATTTCGGGCCGTTCACATCGGGACTGGCGGTGCGCGAGACCCTGAAAATTATCCGCCGGATCTGGCCTTACCGGTCCTGCTTTAATTTGCCTAAACGCGCCTGCCTCTATTATCACGTCGGCAAATGCGCCGGGATGTGCGAAGAAAAAATATCCCGCAAAGATTATCTTGATTATATCAAACAGGCAATAAAGTTTTTGGAGGGAAAGAAAAAAGACATTGTCAGGAATTTGAAATTAGAAATCAGGAATCTGGAAAGAGAAATTAAATCCATGGATAAAGCTTCATTGGCGACTGACGAGGGCGCGGTAAGGATCGGCCTGGAAAACAAATTAAATCTCTTAAAATTCCGGCTGGAAAATATTGAGCGCGTGCTTGATATGTCCGGAGTTTTAAGTATTGGGGAAAAATACGCCAATGATGTCGTGGAGCTGGCTAAAATTCTTAGCCTGCCTAAGCGTCCGGAACGGATTGAGGGTTATGATATTTCTAATATTTTCGGCAAAGAGGCGGTCGGGTCAATGGTGGTATTTTCCGGCGGCGAACCGGATCGGAACGAATACCGGAAGTTTAAGATTAAAGCCGATGAAACGCGGTTTAGCGGATTAAAAGCCAAAGGCGGGGACATAAAAATGCTGGAAGAAATTTTGGTAAGGAGATTCAGAAGGTCAGCCGCTGATTTAAGCGACAACGCCGCGAAGGAACGCTGGCCATTGCCGGATCTCGTTATTATTGACGGCGGCAAGGCACAGTTGAACGTGGCGGTAAGAATATTAAAAAAACATAAGCTGGATATTCCGGTGATTGCCATTTCAAAGGGTGAAGGTTTAAGATCAGCTATCGCGCCGGACAAGCTGTTTTTCGCCGGAGAAAAAATGCCCCTGGAACTGCCGCTCGCGTCGCCGGCTCTGCATTTAATCAAGCGGGTCCGCGACGAAGCGCACCGCTTTGCCATTGGCTATCACCGGCTTTTAAGGAAGAAGAGGTTTTTGGGAAAAATGTGATATAATGAAATTGCAATAAAATTAAAATCAATTTATGAATGTCAAAAATATTGTTAACCACATTTTTGAAATGAGCCAGTTAAAGCGCCAGAGGCATTCGGGCTTCCAGCTGGCTGGCGTTAAAAATCCTGATACAGTCGCCGAGCATGTAATGCGCGCCGCCCAGATCGGCTATATTCTCGCGGTCATGGAAGGCAACGCTAATCCGGAAAAAGTGGCGGCCATGATTTTAATACATGACAACGGCGAAGCCCGGGTCGGAGACCAGAATAAAGTTTCGGCCCGCTATTTTTCCGTTAAGACGGCCGAAGCCCATGCTTTTAGTGATCAGTTAAAAAATCTTGGCGGCGAAATTGAGAAAAGATGGAAAGAGTATTTTAATGAATTTGAAAACCGGAATACGGAAGAAGGCATAATCGCCAAAGACGCCGACTGGCTGGAAACCGCGTTCCAGGCCAAAGAATACGCGGATGTAGGTTTTAAATTCACTGAGGACTGGATTAAAAACGTGGAAAAAGCTCTGGAGACCAAATCAGCTAAAATGCTTATTAGGGAGATGAAAAAAACCAAATTTACCGATTGGTGGAAAGGGCTGAAGAAGATGACTTACAGGAAATTGTAAGGAACAAAAATTTTTGTTCCTTACTCACTGGAATTGCCGTGAGTTCTGATGGCGGAATAGTCTTATTGTGCGAGAGTTCCCGCACGCCTTCGGCTACGGGATGATTTGCTCGCACGCAAATCATTTTGACAAATGGCCGTGATTGGCTTAGGATTAAAGTAGAAAATTAATCTTAGATAACAGCTAATAGACAGCAGATAATCGGCGATATTTTCTGCTTTCTGTTATCTGTCGTCTGTTATTTGTTATATGGACTACCCAAATTTAGCCCAAAGCGACCCCGCGATCATGAACGCGGTAAAAAAGGAAATGAAGCGGCAGTCGGAAGAAATGGAGCTTATTGCTTCGGAAAATTACGCGTCAAAAGCGGTTATGGAAGCCATGGCCACGGTTCTGACCAATAAATATTCCGAAGGCTATGGCGGACACCGCTATTACGGCGGTAATCAGAACATTGACGAAGTGGACGACATCGCTATTGATCGGGCGAAAAAATTATTTAATGCCGAGCATGTTAACGTCCAGCCTCTTTCCGGTTCTCCGGCCAACGCGGCGGTTTACTTCGCTTTTTTAAAACCGGGTGATAAAGTGCTCGGTTTGCGCCTGGATCACGGCGGCCACCTTTCACACGGCCACCCGGTAAATTTTTCCGGCATGCTTTACAATTTTGTCCAATATGAGCTTGACCCGGAAGTCGGGAAATTAGACATGGAAAAAGTCCGGGAAGTGGCTTTAAGAGAAAAACCGAAAATGATTGTCGCCGGCTACAGCGCCTATAGCCGGGAAATTGACTGGCAAAAATTCAAAGAAATCGCCGATGAAGTCGGGGCGTTTACTTTCGCCGATATCGCCCATACAGCCGGACTGATTGCCGCCGGGTTAATGAACAATCCGGTGCCTTTGTTTGACGTTGTTACGACTACTACCCATAAGACACTTCGCGGGCCGCGCGGCGCCATGATCATGTGCAAAGAGCAATTCGCCAAGCAGGTGGATCGGGCGGTATTCCCGGGCATGCAGGGCGGGCCGCACGACCACATCCAAGCCGCCAAAGCCGTCGCTTACGGCGAAGCGCTCCAGCCGGAGTTTAAGGAATACGCGGCGCAAGTGATAAAGAACGCCAAGCTCATGGCCGAGGAATTGAAAAAACTGGGTTATCGCATTGTATCCGACGGAACCGACAACCATCTCATGGTCGTTGATATGACTTCAAAAGATCTGAGAGGTAAGGATACGGAAATAATCCTGGATAAAGTAGGGATTTCGTCCAGCCGCTCAACCATTCCTAACGATCCCAATCCGCCGGCCAATCCGTCCGGCGTCCGTTTCGGCACTCCGGCCATAACTACCCGGGGTATGAAAGAAGAAGAAATCAAAAAAATTGTTACCTGGATTAACGCCGCGATTGAGCACCGTGATGAGTCCGAAGTGCTTGAGCAGATAAAAAAAGAAGTGCGCGACATGTGCCTTGCGTTCCCGATTCCTTCAATCTAAGACCCTCACCCCCAACCCCTCTCCCGCCCCTGACCGTCGCGGGCGGGGGGAGCTTAACGTTTAATTTATACATAAATGGCTAAATTAAGAGTAAATGAAACTAATTGACGGAAAAAAATTGGCGGAAAAGGTTAATGACTATACCGTGGCCGAGGTTCTGCGCCTCGGTCATCACCCGAATCTGGCGGTAGTTTTAGTCGGCGATAATCCGGACTCGGATCTTTATGTCCGGAAAAAACTTGAAGCCGGAAAAAAGGTCGGGGTGGATACTCATTTATATAAATGTCCGGCTAATACCGGCCAGACCGAGCTTTTAAAGACTATTGATTTTTTAAACAAGGACGAAACAATTGACGCGATTTTAGTCCAACTGCCTTTGCCAAAAGGCATGGGTTACGATACCGACGAAGTGGTCGGCCGGATTGATCCGAAAAAGGACGTTGACTGCTTTCATCCGGACAATATCGCCGGGATAATTGCCGGGGCTGATGCAAAAATTATCCTGCCGCCGGTTTACGGCGTTATTTTTGAAATGCTAAAGAGCCTTGATTGCGATGTCCGCGGCAGAAAAGTTGTTATAGTGTCAAAATCGGAAATTTTCGGCGGCAATCTGGCCAAGGTTTTTTCTTTGCGCGGAGCAGAAGCGGAAAAGGCGCACCCGGATGATCCGGAGCTGGCGGCGAAAACCGCGAAGGCTGATATTTTAATCCCGGTTATCGGCCGGCCGAAATTCATAAAGAAAAACATGGTAAAAAACGGCGCGATCGTTATTGACGTCGGGATTACGAGAGATCAGGGCTCAACTTACGGGGACGTGGATTTTGAAAACGTAAAAGATTTGGACGGCTATATAACGCCCGTTCCCGGTGGCGTCGGGCCGATGACTGTGGCGATAACTTTGAGAAATACGCTGGAGCTTTACAAGAGGAGACAAAATATGAGCCAGAAAGTTGTGTAAATCGTATGCAAGAAAGCGAAAGATTATTGCATGAAAGAGCGATATTGGCGAAGGATTTTGAAGATTCAGGAAGGCCGAGCGAAATAAAAGTGCTTGAAAAAAATCTTATCGGTTTAGGTGATTATGGCGATATCTATGAAGCGCTGATAGATTTGGCAGGTCGGGAATTATGGCTGGCGATAAAAGATTTTTCCAGGAAAGGAGAAGCGGGATCAAAATACGCCAGGGAATCCTTAGAGAAATTTCTGATGTTGAAAGCGGCTATGGTGCCGACGTTTTCTACTTATCGGATAAATAAAAAGAATCCCTATGAAATTTTTATGTCTTTGGGCGGCCTTAAGAAGGGTGAACTTTTTTTCGGTACCGCGAATAATAGTGTAGACTCAGTAAAATTAAAAAACAATCCAATAATCGAAATATCCAACATTGACGATTTCTATGAGAATTGCTTTGAAATACTGAAAAGATCTTCCGAATCCCGAATCAGTATTCCAAATCCAGATAGCTACTTTTATGGTTATAATGAAGATAAAAAAACTCTTTATGTGATTGTCGGAGATTTTGATAATATCCCGCTAGAAAAGAACTTAACAGATTCGAACTTGTTTGATTGGAACAGGGTTAAGCTAGTATATTCATTATGTCTAATAACCGCCGATGGATTATTAAATCCATATTTGAATGGCGACAGGAATTATAGAGAAAAATGGAAAGGATATCTGGATATTAAAAGCCTTAGTGAGCGGGCAAATCTTTTTAGTCATGAGTATGCAGAGGGATCCATGATAGACGATTTAAAAAAATATTTAAAAAACAGGTCTCCAAAAAATACATAAATTCCATTTTTTTATTCAGCTGTCCGCTTATGGGCGGTTTTTTTGACGGAAAAATTTATTGCTGGTAATGTAAGAATAGCTTTAAAAAAATCGCGAATTACAGAATCTCCATGCCGGAAAATAATAAAATCAGCGAAGCGTTAAAAACATATTTTAATTACGACCATTTTCGGCCCGGGCAGGAACGGGCGATTAGCGCCGCCCTGGAAGGAAAAGACGCGCTCGTGATCATGCCGACCGGCGGTGGAAAATCCTTGTGCTACCAACTGCCGGCTCTTATCATGGACGGCTTAACCATCGTTATTTCTCCGTTAATTGCTTTGATGAAAGATCAGGTGGACGGATTACAAAGAAGAAATATTCCGGCGGCCTTTATTAACAGCTCCCTGACACCGGAAGAAATTTTAAGAAACTTAAATGATGCGCGAACCGGAATCGTAAAACTTCTCTATATCGCGCCGGAGCGGTTTTACAACGCCGAATTTATGGCCGCTTTAAAAGAACTGAAAGTGAGCCTTTTTGCCATTGATGAAGCCCATTGCATCAGCGAATGGGGGCATGATTTCCGGCCAAGCTACATGAAACTCTGGTCAGCCATTTCCGCTGTCGGCCGACCGCCGGTAATCGCCTTAACAGCTACGGCCACGCCTGAAGTCCGCGAAGACATAAAAAAGCAGCTGAAAATGGAAAATCCGGTTTCGGTCATTACCGGCTTTAGCCGCCCCGGCCTCCAGTTCGGCGCCATTCAGGCGAATTCGGCCGTGAAAATTCAGATTATCGCCAATACCATTAATTCCATGAACGAAGGCGGGGGCATAGTTTACGCCGGCACCCGGGCTAAAGCTGACGAAATTTTAACCGAACTTTTAAATCAGGGCATAGAGGCGGCCGGCTATCACGCCGGCATGGAAGCTGAAGAGCGGAAATGGGTGCAGGACGACTTCATGTCCGGCAAGGCGAGAGTAATAGTCGCGACCAACGCTTTCGGCCTGGGGATTGATAAAAAAGACATCCGTTTTGTCATCCACCATGACATGCCCGGCACGATTGAAGCCTATTATCAGGAAGCCGGCCGGGCCGGACGTGACGGCAAACCGGCTTTATGTCTCCTTCTTTACTCGCCCCGCGACCGCTATTTAAGGGAGTTTTTTATTAAAGGCGACAATCCTTCGCCGGAGATGACTCTGGATTTATACGAAATATTATGTTCCATGGACACTGATCCAATACTCGTTACTTATTCGTCCTTAAAGGAAATGCTCGCCGGCTTAGACGCCCCGGATATGGCTATCGGCACAGCCTTGAAAATATTGGAACGGGAAGGTTATCTCACCCGGGCGCGGGAAAAAAGCGGCAATGCCTATTTAAAGTTTCTTGATGATACGCGGAAGATGGCCAATCTCGTATCGGCGCGGTCAGCGAGACGGATTGAAACCATGGAAAAACTTTTTGACTATTATGGCCGAAAAATAAACGAGGGTCTGGATTTTAACGCCGAAGAAGCGGCCGGGGCCTTAGGCCTAAAAAAAGACAGCCTTAACCGGGCCCTGCGCAAATCGGCCGAAGACGGCTTCTTAGAATATCGTCCGCCTTTTAAAGGCACGGAGATTCGCATCCTGAAAAGGGTTAATAAGGAAGATGTAAAGCTGGATTTTAGCGCGATCAAAGAAAAACTCAAGCGGGCTTATGAAAAATTGGAAGCCATGGAAAATTATGTTTACCATTTTGACTGCCGGCAAAAATATATTCTTGATTACTTTGGCGAAGAAGAACCCGGAGCCTGCGGCAAATGTGATAATTGCCTGGTCGGTTCCGGTTACGCGAGAAAAAATATTGCGCCAAAAAGAGAATTGGAAACCGCCGGAGCCGGATATGGCCGTAAAGAAAGAAGCGAGCTGTCCGTAAAATTGGAAACCAAACTTACCCAGCTCGTTACTTATGAATTGTATAAAGAAGGAAAAAGCCTGGAAGAGATTGCCGAAGAAAGGGAGCTAAAGCCCGAGACAATTGAAAATCATATTTGCTATCTCTACGAAAGGGGGTTGATTCAAGATGTGAGCGAATGGCTTCCGGAAAAGTCGGAAAAGAAAATTTTAGCGGCCTTAAAGCTCGTTGGCGGCGAGAAACTTAAGCCGATAAAAGAGTTGGTCGGTGATGATATTAGTTATGGCGAAATCAGGTTTTGCGTTGCCAAACATAAGAAAGCGCGTAATGAGTAACGTGGAACGTGGAAAAAATAATATATTAATACTTCAATGAAGAAAAATTCTCAGGAAAAATTACTCGCTATAGTAAAACGCAATTACGAAGAAATTGTCGAAGAGTTCCACCAAACCCGGATGAAAAACTGGCAGCCGCTTTGGGGTGAAATGGTTAAATTCACCCAAACTGTAAAAGACGGATCGGCGGTGCTGGATTTAGGCTGCGGCAACGGCCGGCTTTTGAATGCAATGGATGAAAAAAAAATAAGTTATGTTGGTATTGATAATTCAGCGGGAATCATCAATCACGCGCGGGAAAACTATAACCAGGAAAAACGGGATGTTAAATTTATCGTCGGCGACATATTGGTACTCAATAAAATTAAAGAAATCGCGGGCCGGAAGTTTGATTATATTTTCTTGGTGGCGGTATTGCACCATATCCCGGGCTTGAAGCTCCGAATCGAATTTTTGCGCCAAGCCAAAAATTACCTTAAGCCAGGAGGAAAGATATTTATCACCAACTGGAACATCTGGAGGCAAAAAAGATTTTACCTAGAGCTAATAAAAAGTATTTTACTAAAATTGATCGGCCGGTATGAATACGATTTTGGAGACATACTCTTTTCCTGGAAAGGCCGGAATCTTATGAGCCTCCGCTATTACCACGCCTTTACCAGGCGCGAATTAAAAAAAATAGCCCGTAAAGCCGGACTGGAAGTTAAAAAAAATTATAAAGATAAATTCAATCATTACCTGATAGTCGGCTGATTATTACGCAATTTTGCATATAATTATAGTTTTGTTATACTGGCTTAAGAGCCAGTTGAGTTATTAAGCCGGTTAACAATTTATTATGATAGAACAAAAAACTTACGTGATTTCTTTGGGCGGATCGCTAATCGTCCCCGCGGGCGGCATTGACTGGAAATTTTTAAAAAAATTCCGGCAATTGATAATTGAGCGGGTAAAAGACGGTGACCGCTTCATAATCGTCACCGGCGGAGGAAAAACCTGCCGGGATTATCAGCAGGCGGCGAGCAAGGTGACGAAATTAACGAACGACGACCGGGACTGGCTCGGCATCCACACCACCCGCTTAAACGCCCATCTCATAAAAACGATTTTCCGGGATTACGCCCATCCGCGGATCAATAAAAATCCCAATACCAAAGAAGATTTAAGCAAGCATTTTAAAAAAGGCGAAGGACTCATGGTCGCCGCCGGCTGGCGTCCGGGATTTTCAACCGACCACGACGCGGTGGTTCTCGCGAGAAGGCTCGGGGCGAAAACCATCATCAACCTTTCCAATATTTCCCACGTTTACGACAAAGATCCAAAAAAATTCAGGGGCGCGAAAAAGATTGAAAATATTTCCTGGAGTGATTTCCGGAAAATAGTCGGCGACAAATGGGATCCGGGCCTCAATGCCCCCTTTGATCCGATCGCGTCCCGCGAAGCCCATAAGCTCGGTATGGAAATAATAATCATGAACGGCAAAAACCTCGCTAATTTAAAAGACTGCCTCGCCGGGAAGAAATGCATCGGGACGATTATCAGGTAGTTTAAGAGTGAAAAAACGAAAAAAAACGGCCGGTAAAGCCGTTTTTTCGCGCCTCAGACAAAATAGGCTGAGCGCTGATTTTTGTGAGTTGTTTTATCCTATAAAATTTCGGCCGCCGGTCTTTACGGGCTACCCCCACCAAACTTCTCGGGCGCGGATTTTTGTATTTTTAGTGCCAAAATATTTTTTGCATAAGCCATGGACTTTTTCCTTGTCGTATTCCTTGCAGGAAAAAACATCAATCAAGGCTTCTTTTTGCCGGGTAAAGGTATGGATGGAAATATGGGAAAAATCAATGATAGCAAGGACGCTAAAACCCGGAGAATGCGGCAACCCTTCGGCAATGATCGGACCTTCAAGGATGTTCATGTCTATTTCTTCCGCGAGTTTTTCAATGAACTCCCGGACAATTGCGCGGTCACCTATTTTTTTGCCGCAATTTTCCATGTCAAAGATGTTGTGGAATCTTTTTACCTGCATAATTATTGGCTTTATTTTAAGTTAGAATTTAGGAAATAAATTGACTATTTGGCTAGAATTAAATAGAATGGGAATACTAGTCCGTTTAACTCTATTATATAATCAAACGGACTAACCTTGCAAATCTAAGCGAAATAATTAGTTAGCATTAGATCCCTAATATGAAAAAAGAATCGCCGAAAAATTACAACCCGGCCGAGCATGAAGATAAAATTTACGAAAAATGGGAACAGTCGGGTTTTTTTAATCCGGATAATATTGAAGGTGAGCCTTACTCTATAATGATGCCGCCGCCGAATGTTACCGGAGTTTTGCATTTAGGCCATGCCCTGGAAAATTCATTAATGGATGTCATGGCCCGCTATCAGCGGATGCGCGGGAAAAAAGTTTTGCTTTTGCCCGGAACCGATCACGCGGCCGTAGCCACGCAGGCCAAGGTGGAAAAACTGTTAATGGAAAAGGGAGTGAAAAATCCGAGAAAAGAGCTCGGGCGCGAGGGGCTGTTAAAGGAAGTAAAAAAATACGCCGAAGAATCTAAAGCCACCATCCTTTCCCAGATCCGAAAAATGGGAACCTCCTGCGACTGGTCGCGGCTTACTTACACTTTTGACGACAAACGCAACCTGGCCGTTAATACGGTTTTTAAAAAAATGCACGACGACGGTTTGATTTACCGGGGGAAAAGGATTGTCAATTGGGACGCAACCCTGCAAACTACGATCTCGGATGACGAGATAGTCTGGCAAGAAGAAAAAGCTTCATTTTATTATCTTAAATACGGGCCGTTTATTATTGCTACAGCCCGCCCGGAAACTAAATTCGGCGATAAATATGTTGTCATGCATCCGGATGATAAGCGGTACGCGCAATATAAGCATGGCGATAAATTTGAATGCGAATGGATTAATGGAAAGGTAAAAGCAACAATAATTAAGGATAGCGTTATTGATCCGGAGTTCGGAACCGGAGTCATGACAATAACGCCATGGCACGACATGGTTGATTTTGAAATCGCGGAAAGGCACAATTTGAAGGGAGAGCAAATTATTGATTACGATGGCAAATTAATGCCGGTCGCGGGCGAATTCGCCGGAATGAATATTTTTGAGGCCAGGCCGAAGATAATAGAAAAATTAAAAGAAAAAAGCCTGCTGGTTAAAGCGGAAGAAAATTATATCCATCGGGTGGCCAAAGGAGATAGAAGTAACGGACTGATTGAGCCGCAGATTAAAGAACAGTGGTTTGTTAATGTCAATAAAGAAATACCGGACAAGGGAAAGAGCCTGAAAGATTTGATGAAGGAAGCGGTTAAGATCGGCCATAAGGGCGATCCAAATCAAAAAATCACAATCACGCCTGAGCGTTTTGAGAAAATTTACTTTAACTGGATTGATAACTTGCGCGACTGGTGTATTTCAAGACAGATTTGGTGGGGGCATCGCATACCCGTGTGGTACAAAGGCGACGAAGTTTATTGCGGAGTTGAAGCGCCAAAAGGCGGAGATTGGACGCAGGATGAAGACACGCTGGATACCTGGTATTCTTCGGCGCTCTGGACATTTTCCACTCTCGGCTGGCCCCACTCCGCTGAAGCTTCGCGGGGCAAGCCTCGCGACGTTGACAATGCTGGCGCTACGCAGATGAAAGATGACCTGAAGACCTTCCATCCGACCGCCTGGATGCAGATGGGCTATGAGATTTTATTTTTCTGGATGGCGCGGATGATTTTAATGACGACTTATGCCCTGGACGAAATTCCTTTCCGCGACGTTTATATTCATGGCATGTTGCGCGACGAAAAGGGCCGGAAGTTTTCAAAATCATCCGGCAATAATATTGATCCTTTGGATGTTATAAGGGATTTTGGCACCGACTCCCTCCGGTTAAGCCTGCTTTTAGGCGTTTCCCCGGGGAATGATTCAAAATTTTATGAGGAGAAAATAATCGGCGCGAGGAATTTTATCACCAAACTTTGGAACATTTCATTATTCGTATTTGCCAGCCGGAAAGACGGCGCTGCGGATTCGGAATTTAAGGCCGCGGATCTTACTCTGGCTGACAAATGGATCTTGTCAGAATTTCAGGCTTTGGTAAAAGAGATTAACGAGGATCTTGATAATTTCCGGTTTTCCCAAGCCGGCGAAAAGTTAAGGGATTTTACCCGGAGCGAGTTCGCCGACTGGTATCTTGAAATAAGCAAGTTTGAAAAAACTTCCGAAAAAAATAATGTGCTCAGCTATGTTCTTAAGGGTCTCTTAAAACTCTGGCATCCGTTTATTCCGTTCGTTACCGAGGCGGCCTGGAAAAATTCAGGCGCCGAAAAGCCGCTCATGATAACCGCTTGGCCGGAGGAAGACGCGGCAGAATATGAAGCGGACGGGTTTGACGCGGTAATTGAAATTATTAAGTCCATAAGAAACGCGCGGGCGGAAAATAAAGTAGAACCGGCAAAAAAAGTTAAAGCAATCATTTACGCAGGGGATATGCTGGAATTGATTAAATCCCAGGAAGCGCTGATAAAAGGGCTTCGGACCGGAATCAGCGAGCTGGAAGTAAAAGCGGGCGGAGAAAAAATTGAAAAAGCGATCCATGCCGCGGTCGGCAGTATTGAAATTTATTTAGTCGGCGCGATTGACGAAGAAAAGGAAAAAGAGCGGATAAAAAAAGAAGTGGAAAAGTTGGAAAAACTGATAAGCGGTTTAAGCGCGCGGCTGCGGAATAAGGAATTTACGGAAAAAGCGCCGGAGGAAATTGTTAAAAAGGAAAAAGAAAAGCTGGCAGGCTGGCAGGCTGAACTGGAAAAGCTGAAAAATAAAAGATAAATTACCTGGTATTAAGAAAAATGAGATAAAAAAATCACCCCGCATCCTGATAAGCGCGGGGTGATTTTTTAAGCGGTTATTTTTGAAGATTATTTTAACAGCACGCCGATATTTTTTTTCACTTTTTCCATGTTCCTTGCCGCGATCGGCGCCAGTTTTTCCGCGCCCGCCCTGAGAATATTTTTTACTTCCTCATCCGAAATGGAATTGTATTTTTCCTGAAATCCGGCGAGGAATTTTTTTACGATTTCCGCCAGGTCTTTTTTAAAGTCCCCATAGCCTTTGCCTGAGTATTTTTTTTCAATGTCTTTAAAAGATGTGTTTGAGAGAAGTGAATAAATGGTCATTAAGTTGGCGATAGCCGGCTTATTCTCTTTATCGTATTTTATTTCCGAACCTGAATCGGTTACGGCTCGCATGATTTTTTTCGCGGCTTTTTCCGGCGCGTCAGTCAGGGCGATATAATTCATTTCACTGGCCGCGCTTTTACTCATCTTTTTCAGCGGGTCGTCCAAGCCCATAATCCTGGCCGATTCTTCCTTAATTTTTACTTCCGGGATTTTGAATGTTTCGCCGAATTGCTTATTAAACCGCCGCCCAAGAGTCCGCGCCAGTTCAACGTGCTGGGACTGGTCTTCGCCGACCGGCACTAAGTCTGTGTCATAAAGTAAAATATCAGCGGCCATTAGAACCGGATAGTCGTATAATCCCACGCTTACGGATTCCTGATTTTTTCCGGCCTTATCTTTAAACTGGGTCATTTTATCCAGATCCGAGATACGAGCCACGCAATTCAACACCCACGCCAATTCCGTATGCTCCGGCCGGGCCGACTGCTGAAAAATAATGGATTTTTTCGGGTCAATGCCAGAGGCTAAATAAATTTTCGCGATTTCAACGATTTTTTCGTTCAGGATTTTCGGATCCTGCTTAACGGTTATGGCGTGATAATCCACGACGCAGAAAATGCAGTCGTATTGATCCTGCAGTTCCACCCATTGGACAATCGCCCCGAGATAATTGCCGAGATGCAGATTGCCCGAAGGCTGGATGCCGGAAAAGATGATTGGCTTGGATAATGGTTTTTGCGCCATAAGATTGATGTTTTAGATAAGCCGGAGAATATTATCAGTTAGAATTCGTTGCCGGGCTGATTGCAATATATCATTAGTAAGGGCGAATTTCAAGAATAGCGGATAAAATTCTTCATGATTATTCATTAATTTTGTAAACCAAGGCATTGCGTTCCCGGAAAACTTGATGATAATTGTTCCTGATAAAACTATCCACTGGATTATTTTGGTTGTAGCGGAATCCTTCTACCATGGAATAATTAAGGATAGCGCATCGGGGCCGGACTTTGGCCAATATATTTCTCGCTTCGGCAAACTGGCTTTCGGTCTGATGATTGGTTATTAAAAAAGAATAAGGAGTGGGATTCATCATTCCAGTTTCAAAATATAAGCCGGGCAGGAATGGCCCGGCATAAAGATAATTGCCGGGATCCTGGCAATTTTTTCTAATATAATTAATCACGGCCGATTCATTGGAAAATAAAAAAGAAGGCGTAAAAATCAGAAAATTAGCCAAAGGAAAAACGGAGACACAAAGAAGAATGCTCGCCGCGGATAAGGATGCGGCTCCAATAATGGATTTAGTACTATTAAATAAAATCGGATTGCTAAAAACCGATGGAATAAGACAGAGAGCCGGAAAAATTACAAGGTTTATATGGTTTAGATCCGGACGCACCAGCGTCGTGGCGAAGAGAGCCGCCTGGATTCCGGCCAGGTATTTTATCGGCAGGGAAAATTTTTCCAGCGATATATAGGCCGTGAAGATTGCCGCAATCATGAATAAAGCCAGAAAAAAAAAGTTCAAAGGCAGTTTATTTATTTCCGCGCCGTTTGCTAAAGGAAAAATCGCCAGATTTTTATAAATCAAATCCAAAGGCCATTTTAATAAAATAAGCAGGGGCGGCAAGAACGACAAGCCGTAATATAAAGACATTTTCAGATAATCAAGCTTCCTGTAAAGCAGGGAGAATAAAACCAGCAGGGCGAAAGAAGAAATGATTAAAATCGCCCCTTTCTGCTGGAGAAATAAAACGGAAATTCCGGCCGCCAGTCCGGCCAGCGCGTAATGGTTTTTTGACCCCGAAATTAAGGCTCGGATGAAAAAATAAACCGACCAGATTATAAAAAAGATATTGTAGGTATTATGGTTTATAAGCGGCCAATACATGGAGAGGAAAACGAAAATCAGGGGAGGCAGATAATTAAAGGCGGTTTTCTTCAGCAGTCCGGAAATTTTAAATATTCCTGCGCCGCTTAAGAAGATTATTATTATGGAAGCTATTTTCGGGGCGAAATATCCGACCCCGAAAATTTTCCAGATCCAATAGACAAAGTAAAAACCGCCCGGAGGAACGAATTCAAAAAAGTCAGTGTAGAGCCTTTTTTTATTCCAGAGCTTCCAGGCTCCCTCCAGAATTACGCCCTCATCGCTGTCTATGGGATGGTTTAAGTGGAATAAAAGAAGAATGGCGAACAGAACCAGCCACCACAGCGATTCAATTTTTATCCGGCATGAAGAAAACGGTTTTAAGAATTTCATTTGTTTTTATCCAGCCCGGTTAGCTTTATTCTTAATTTTATGAGGTTGATTAAGAATACTGCCGTGTCCCTAAAAAGATTCACTTTGCTTTTTCTCTTATCATAACGGTTTTCCGACCATTCAACCGGAACCTCTTTTATTTTACAGCCGTAATGGCTGGCAAAAACAACCAGTTCGGTGTCAAAAAACCATTTGGAATCGCGGATAAGGGGTGAAAGTCGCCGGAAAACGTCGGTTTTCATTGCCTTAAATCCGCATTGCAGATCCGAGAATTTATGACCGCAGATAAGGCGGGAAAGCAGGTTGTAGGTTTGGGAGCTTAGCTCGCGAATAAAGGCCCGTTCAATTTTTGATTCGGGAAGGAGGCGGGAGCCTATAGTAAGATCAAACCCCTCTACGATTAAAGGCTTAATCAGGTCCGTGATGTTATCCAGGGAAACCGCGAGATCAATGTCCATGTAAGCGACAATGTCGGCCCGGCTTTTTTCCCAATAGTTTTTTATTGCCCGCCCCCTGCCTTTTTCGCTGATGTTTAAGATATTAATTTCGGCGCGCTTCATTTTTTCCCCTATCGCGTAAGATCCGTCGGTAGAGCCGTTGTTTAAGATTATGATTTTCCAGTCAAAGGAAAAATTTTTTCGGACGCAATAATCAAAAAGCCTTTTGACATTCTTTTCCAATATTTTTTCTTCATTAAAAACAGGAATGCAGAATTCAACTGAAATTTTTTTGTTTTCTTCCCGGTTTTTCATAGATTAAGTTTTAAATTTTTTTTGACGCGTGATAACCGGCTTCCGGTAAAATTTAAAATTTTCCGCGTCTATTTTTTTCCCCGAGCCAAATTTTCCATGGCGCCATCAAGCCTTCGCGAATTATATGGCCGGACATTTTTGATTCGCCGTTTGCCCGCTCCTTGAAAATTATGGGAAATTCTTTCAGTTCGGCTCCGGCGCGCCAGAGGCGGTATTTCAGTTCAATCTGAAAAGCGTATCCAGAGGAGGAAATTTTGGAAAAATCCAGCTTTTTCAAAATTTCGGTGTTGATGACATAAAAGCCGGCCGTATAATCCCGGATCGGCAGGCGGCAGATAAGGCCGCAATAAATATTCGCCCATTGGCTTAAATGCTTTCGCCATCCTTTCCAGTTCGATATTCCGCCGCCCGGAATATAGCGAGAGCCGATAACCGCTCCGCCTCCGCGACTATCCTCAATCATTGCCGGGACGCAGGCCGGATCATGGGAAAAGTCGGCGTCCATCATGATAATTTTTCCGATTTCCGGCCGGCAGAGCGCTTTGCCGAAGCCGTCAAGATAAGCTTTCCCAAGCCCTTCCTTTTTTCTCCGGGAAAGAAGTGAAATCCGGCAATCGGATTTTGCCATCTCTGAAACCAGCCCGCCGGTCCCATCCGGCGAGCTATCATCAATCACAAGGATTTCGTTTTCTCCGGGCAGGGAAAAGATTACTTTAATCAATCGGCCGATATTTTTTTTCTCGTTATAGGTGGGAATTAAAAACAGGTTTTTCATTTTATTTTTTTAAGTAAACCGCCGCCGTTTGGTCTTGGTAAACATTTTCCCAGTCTCCCGAACTTTTTAAAAATTCTGCCAGTTCATTCTTGTCCTTGTTTTCCTTTTCTTCATCCAGCCCGAAAAACTTCTTTTCAATAAAATTGAATTTTATCTTCCTTTCTTCAGCCCGGATTAGAACCAGCCGGATATCATATTCGTTAAGTTTCGCGGCGAGCTTATCTTTATCCAGCAGTTCAAAATACTCCTCTAAGAATGTGTGGTTTTTAAAAGGCAACTGCGGCAGGCGGCCGTCAATAAAAAGCTTTTTTTCCGGATAAGTCCAGATAAGGTAGCCGCCCCAGGCGTATTCGTTAAAGAGGTTTAGGTTTTCGTATTGGGGATTGGCTTTCAGGAAGGCGGTTGCCCCGCAAGGGTAATCGCGGCAGAAATATTGAAAGGAATCGCCGGCAAAGTTGGTTTTTAAGAGCAGGCTCAAAGAAACAAAAGCTATGGTAATTAAAAGCATTGCCCGGGGGAATTTCGGCGCGTTGCTAAAAAAACTGGAACGCGCGCTGGTTTTAATTTCCCTGAATTCGCCGCCGAAACGCGTTTCCTGGCCAAAATCCGGCCGAAGTACGCTGGCGTAGCTTTTTAATATTAAAGGCAATGAACTGAAAAAAAACAGTGGAAAATGCCTTTTGGATTTAAAAGCCAAGGCCATGAAAAGGAAAAAGATAGAAACCTCCCACAAACCCGGTTTTTCCTTTTTATTTTTATTTAGGAAATAAAGCAAGAAGCCGGCCAAGGCAAAAGCCATAAAAGCCATCTGCCAGTAAGCGATCGGCAGATACCAGGCTGGCAGCCACTCCGCTATATGGGTCATGTAAAAAGTATTGCCATAATCGCTTAAAAAACCGTAAAGTTCAAGGCCGTAAGGCGTTAGGAGCGTGGCGCCGACGCTTAAGCCACTTAAGGCGATTAAGGGCGATATTCGCTTTTTGTCCGATAACGCTTCCAGTCCGAAAAAAGCGCTCACCCTTGAGCCGGGAAAGTATTTTATCAGGATATTTTTCAGGAACATGATAACGATCCGGAAGAAAAGGAGAAAAAGCCCGATCAGGAAACTCGCGTGCGCCGACGCCCAGAAATAAAAAAGCAGGGGAAGCGCGAATAAAATTTTTAAATCCCTTTTTTTATCGTACCGGTACAGAATGGCATATAAGAGAGAAACACATAAAAGGGCGATTTCCTGCATCCGGACTCCGAGGTGCGGCGAAGCGGCGATAACCCCGAAGATCAGGAAAAAGACCGTTAAAAAAACATTGCCCGGACTGTCCTCCGGGCCGATAAGGCTTTTTTTCGCGAAAACATGCAAAGCGGCCAGCGCGGCGAGCGCCAGCAGGGCGAAAAGAATATTTAAGCCCATATTGCCGGATAGTGAATAAATCAAAAATGCGACCAGGTTTAAGAGCCATTCATGGTCTACCCAAGTTTTGCCTTCTAGGGTATAATTATAATAGTTGAGATGAGGCACGGATTTTTCCCTTAGAATGTCTTCCCCGGCTTTTAAGTGCCAGCCGAGATCAGGGTCAAGATAGCTGAAAGAATTATTTAATAAGAGGCAAAAGAGAAAAACGTAAAAAAGCGCCCAGAACAGGCGTTTAAAGGAAAAGACGCTAAAGATTTTTTTGAACGGTTTGGAAAAGCTAGTCATGGATGTATTTTTGAATTTGGGTTTTTTGTATTTTGTATAAAGTATTATGCATTACGCGTGTTTGCCGTTGCGATAGAAGATATACATAATGCTGTATACATAATACATGATACTCTGCCGCCATTGCAACAAGATTCCGGAAATGCTAAAATTATAAAAGATAGATAATTTATTTAACTATTTACTATATTCTTTTAAATTTAAAAGAAGAAAAATTATGGACAACTGGACAAAGAAAATTAAATTAACGGCGGCGGCGCTTCTTTTAGCGGCTGTTCTTCTGCCGTCTACGGCAGTTTTAGCGCAGGATAATCTTGGCAGTTTTGGCCTTAACTTTGCCAACAATATCGGCTTACAGAACGCCAATCCGAAAAATGTCGTGGTTAACATTATCCAGGTAGCTTTAAGCTTCCTGGCTATCGTCGCCGTGATTATCATCCTGATCGGCGGATTTATCTGGATGACGGCCGGCGGGAATGATGATAAGGTGACTCAGGGCAGGAAGTATATAGTCAACGGAGCGATCGGACTTTTAATTGTTTTAGCGGCTTTTGCCATCACCAATTTCCTCATTACCACTATCCAAAACAACGTTGTCAACGATTAGTTTGTTTTTACTATTAATAAAAGAGACTGTAATTTTTCTCTTTAGAAAGGAGAGGGGGTGAATTATGAAGAAAAAACTTATTCAACTGATGATGGCTATGCTGGTTATTGTTCCGCTTTTGTCCATTGCCGTAACCGTTAACGCTCAGGCGCTTACGACTAATGACCTCGGATTAAACGACGCCAGTAATATCGGCTTGGGCAATGAAGACCCGAAAAGCATCATCGTAAACGTAATCAGGGTTATCTTAGGGTTCCTCGGCCTGATTGCCGTGATTATCATCCTCATCGGCGGTTTTAAATGGATGACCGCGCAGGGAAATGACGATAAAATCACGGAAGCGAGAAAACTTATTCAGGCCGGCGCTGTCGGTTTGGTAATAATACTCGCCGCTTTCGGCATCACCCAGTTCCTGATAAAAACGGTTTTTGAGGCAACCGGCGGAACACCCGCAGTATAATATAAAATTTTCGGGCCTGTCTATAATGATTTCCAACCAGAGGCGGACGGGCCCATTGCTTTGGACATGACTTTATCAGTGGTGTTTAAGGCAGTAACGGACTATAAATATTCAGAGCGAATATTGTTTATGAAATCATTCTTTAATTTTCGCCAGGCATTAATCCCTCTCGCGGTTTTTTTATTTTTTTTCATTTTTCAGGTTTCGGCGGTTTTGGCCGAGACTACTGCTCCACCTACCACCGGACTCACTGGAAAGACAACGGCCGGGTTGTTAGAAACTTTTAAAGAAGGTTACGGCGCTGAGCCGGGAACAGTTGACTTATACCAGCGGGCGGGATATTTCGTCGGGATTGGCTTATCTTTCCTGGGTATAATATTTCTCGGGCTCATGATTTACGCCGGATTCATGTGGATGATGGCCCGGGGCAATGCCGAAGAAGTTAAAAAAGCTCAGCAGATGTTTAACGACGCCATGATCGGCCTGATTATTATTCTCGGCGCCTACGCGATCACTGCTTATATCGGAAGCATCCTGGCCGCGAAATAAGCCTATGAAATATCTCCTACATCTTTTTTTTATATTGGTTATAGGATCAACGGCACTCGCCGCCGTCAATATCCGGCCGCTTCAGGCGCAAGCCCTAAATGACGCTTTTGACAAGAATTTAAAAACTTTTAATCAAGGCGCCGGTTACAAAGAGGATTCTGAACCGGACGCGATATATAAATACATCGGCCAGATAGTCCAGCTTATGCTTTACGCGCTGGGTATTATATTTTTATGCCTTATTATCTACGGCGGGTTTGAGTGGATGCAGTCCATGGGCAATGAAGAAAGAGTTAAAAAGGCTCAGAGCATATTAAGGAATGCGACCATCGGACTGTTAATCGTAGTGGCGGCTTACGCGCTTTCCATTTTTGCGACCGGCGCTTTATCGTTTTTATTAAAGTGATTATGAATTTAATTTTTGATAAAGGAAAAATTTACGCGATGCGGATATTCTTTATGAGTTTGGTATTTTTTAGTCTGGCTGTTTTGCCAAATTTAACCTTGGCGCAAACCGGAAATACTGGGACAAAAAATGCTTTAACGGAAAAAATGAAGCTGGTGGCGGAGGGCGCCGGTTATGCCGAAAATACGGACGCCACCACTTTAAGAAAAATTTTTGGCTCGGCTATCGGCGGGTTTTTGTCAGTCCTCGGAGTTATGTTTTTGATTTTCATAATTTACGCCGGTTATACATACATGTCCGCCCACGGCGAAGAGGAAAAAGTAAAAAAGTCCCTGGCCACCATCCGCCAGGCGATAATCGGGCTGATTATTATTATCAGCGCGTTCGCCCTTTGGGCTTTCGTGGCGACGTATATAATAAAATAACATGAAAAAAATCGCGGTTAAAATTTGGTATCTGATACTTTCCCTGTTTCCGCTTTTCTGCTCGGCGCAATTTCTTAACAGTTCATTCGCCAACGATGTCAAAACTTTTGCCAGCGATGTGGCCAAAGAAGGCGGTTATGAGACCGGTAGCACGGCCAGCATTGGCGCCGTAATCGCTTCACTTGTTCTTGGATTTATGGCTTTGCTTGGAATTATTTTTATCATCCTTATTATTTTAGCCGGCTGGAAATATTTGAACGCCCGCGGCGACGAGCAGAAAACCAAAGAATCGCTGGACCAGATCCGCCACGCCGTCATCGGCCTCATTATCATAATTGCCTCTTATTCTATAACTTATTTTGTCTTTAACGCTTTACCGTGGGGCGGAACAGGCGGCGGTGGGTATCAAGAGTAGACCTTGAAAAATTATCTAAATGAAATCAAGGGAACGTGGTAGGCGTTCCCTTTTGGTTTATTGGCCGGTAAAATTGAATTTTAAGTCTACCTCCCTGCCGAGGAAGACTTTTTTATTATACATTTTTTCTCTGTCTGGCACCGGCTGCCAGACGATCCGCCCCTCTTTATTGAAAAAGATGAGGCGCTCGGGCACGTTCCTAAAATGCAGGAACTGATACCCGTTTTTCGGAGGGAGGGGTAAGCGTTGGTTAATTTCCGGGTGATATACAGTTGCTTCCTGCCCGGTCAGGTTTACGGCCACGAATACGTGGCCTGTTGGGCTAGTTGCACACCCCGCGCAGGCCAAACCCGCGCAGAGAATCATAGCCAAAAAAAACCTTGTGAAACTTTTCACGAACCTTCTCCTTGAGCCAAGCGGGTGGATAACACCGCCGGCCCTTAAGATGTAAACATAAAAAGAAATAAAACAAAACTCACACAAGTCAAAAGACATAAAACAGCCGTCATTCTGAACGAAACATAGTGGAGTGAAGAATCTCGGGTTAGTTGTTTTGAATGCGAGATCCCCGCCCGACTGAACGTCGTTCGGGCGGGCTCCGCTCCGTTCAGGATGACAATAGTATAATTCTTCTGGCTTGCGCGAGTTTTGCGTTTTTTAAAGAGCGCATTTCCACTGCTTTTATGGAATAATAACGATCATTCCTGATTGTCAGCCAATCAATAAAGGTTTTGGAAATGACCCTTAATTTAAGCATAAATAGGGAGTTATGTCAAGATTTTTGTTCAGCGGGTTCAACAAGTTATAACAATACCTGTATAATATAAGTGTATGCGGCTTAGGACGTCTGTTCGTATGCGCGAGATCCCTTCCCCGCAAAATGCGGGGTTCGAGATGCCTTGCTCACACGCTCGGCGTTTTGACATTCAGCTAATTTTAGAATAGAATAAACCATATAATTCAGTAAATTTTCGCCATTATGACTAATGAAAAAGATAAAAAAGCCTCAGTCAATCCCGCCTCGGCAGGGCTTCGCGGAATAAGTCCATTTCCGAAAATGGAAGAGGAAGTCTTGGAATTTTGGAATCGGGCGAAAACTTTTGAAAAATCGGTAGAAAAACCGGCTGGTGAAAAACCCAAAGGCGATTATGTTTTTTACGATGGCCCGCCGTTCGCGACCGGTACTCCGCATTACGGCCATATTGTCGCTTCGGTTATGAAAGACGCTGTTCCTCGTTTTTGGACAATGCGGGGTTTTAGGGTGGAGCGGAAATGGGGCTGGGATTGCCATGGCCTGCCGATTGAAAACATCGTTGAAAAGGAAATGGGCTCTAAGAGCAAGAAGGATATTGAGGAAATGGGCGTGGCCGCGTTTAACGAAAAATGCCGTTCCAAGGTTTTGGCTTATGTTGATGAGTGGAAAAAAGTAATACCGCGCTTAGGGCGCTGGGCGGACATGGAGAATTCTTATAAAACCATGGATCTTCCGTTCATGGAGTCGGTTTGGTCGGTTTTTAAGGAACTGTGGGACAGGGGATTGGTTTACGAAGATTACCGCTCTATGCATATTTGTCCGAGATGCGAGACCACGCTTTCCCAGCAGGAAGTGGCCGAGGGCTATAAGATGATTAAAGATTTGACGGCGACAGTAAAATTTGAATTGGAAGACGAACCAGGAACTTATGTCTTAGCCTGGACAACGACACCTTGGACTTTAATCGGCAACGCGGCTTTGGCGGTAGGGGAGGATATTGAGTATGTAAAAATTAGAGTTCAGCCTGAAGCCGAATTTACTGAAAGTGAAGGAAATGATGATTTTTATGCCAAGGAGAAAAACAGTCTTTTTATAACCTCAAAAGATTCATTGGAAAAAACGGAGCATGGTTACCGATTTAAAAATCAAACAAATAAACCCGATGCTCGTTTCTGGAGTATAGAGGATAATATTAAAGGAAAAGAACTGGTCGGTAAAAAATACAAACCGCTTTTTCCCTATTACGCTGAAAATGAAAAATTGGAAAATCGGGAGAACGGCTGGAAAATTTATCCGGGCGATTTTGTTACGACTGAAGACGGAACCGGAGTCGTCCACATCGCTCCGGCTTTTGGCGAAGACGACCGCAACCTTGGAAAAAAATTTAATCTGCCCTTTATCCAGCACGTTCGGATGGATGGCAGTATTAAGGATGAAGCCGGTGATTTTTCCGGCATGAATGTTAAGCCAAAAGATGATGTTCTAGCGACAGACGTGGAGATTATAAAATACCTCGCGAAGAAAAATTTATTATTCAGTAAAGAAAAATTTGAGCATAGCTACCCGCATTGCTGGCGCTGTGAAACGCCGCTCATTAATTACGCTACCACTTCCTGGTTCGTAAAAGTTTTGGCCATCAAAGATAAGGCTTTGAAACTGGCGGAAGAGATTAATTGGTCGCCCGGTCATATTAAGGAAGGCCGGTTTGGCAATTGGCTTTCCGGCGCCCGCGACTGGTCTATATCCCGCCAAAGATTTTGGGCCTCGGTTATTCCGATTTGGAAATGCGAAAAATGCGAAGAGCTAAAGGTTATCGGTTCGGTTAAAGAACTGGAAGAGTTAAGCGGGCAGAAAATTACTGATATTCATAAGCATATTGTTGATGAGATAACTTTCTCCTGCGAAAAATGCAAAGGAACAATGAAAAGGATTCCGGATGTTTTAGATACCTGGTTTGATTCCGGGTCCATGCCTTACGCGCAGGAGCATTATCCTTTTGAGAATAAAAAAAAATTTGAAAAGAATTTTCCGGCCCAGTTCATTGCCGAAGGCGTTGATCAGACCCGCGCCTGGTTTTATTACCTCCACATCATTGCTACGGCGATAAAAGAAAAACCGGCTTTTAAAAATGTTATTGTCAACGGAATCGTGCTTGCCGAGGACGGGAAAAAAATGTCCAAACGGCTCCAGAATTATCCGGATCCGACTTTGATTTTTGAAAAATACGGGGCTGACGCTTTGCGCTATTATCTCTTAACTTCGCCGGTAATGCTCGCCGAAAACCTTAATTTTTTTGAAAAAGGAGTCGCGGATTCGCTTAGAAAAATAAACATGTTGGTCTGGAATGTCTATAAGTTTTACGAAATGTTTGCCTCTTCTGCCTCCAAACCTCACCCCGACCCTCTCATTAGTAAGGAGAGGGAAAAAAATATTCTTGATCAATGGATATTGGCGAGGCTGAATGAGCTTATAAAAGAAGTTACCAAGGCTATGGAAAATTATAACTTGCCGCAAGCGACCCGGCCGATTGCCGATTTTGTTGATGACCTATCAACCTGGTATATAAGAAGATCAAGAGACCGGTTTAAAGCTGATGATGAAAAAGACAAAGAAGCGGCTCTCAATACGACGCGATTCGCGTTATTGCAGTTATCAAAAGTTATGGCGCCGTTTACGCCGTTCATTGCCGAGCAAATTTGGCAGAAAGTAACCGGCAATGATTTTAAGGATGAAGAAAAATCCGTGCATCTGGAAGGCTGGCCGGAGGCGGGGAGAGTTGATAGTCAAATAATCGCCAAGATGGAAGATGTAAGAAATATCGTAGAGTTGGCGCTGGCAAAAAGAGACGAGGCCGGGATAAAAGTAAGACAACCATTAAATCAATTATTAATTATTAATTATAAATTATCAATTGATCATGAATTTTTGGAGCTAGTTAAAGACGAAGTGAATGTGAAAGAAGTTGTATTTAAAGATGATAAAGGCAATATGGAAGTTGAATTAGACACGGAAATAACCCCTGAGCTGAAAGCCGAGGGTGTTAAGCGCGAGATCGTCCGGCTAGTTAACGGCCTTCGGAAAGATGCCGGACTGACAATTAAAGACCGGATTGAAATTTATTATGAAACATCCGGCGAAGAAGTGAAAAAAGCGATTGAAAATTATAAGGACGGAATATTGAAAGATACTCTAGCCGACAGTCTGGCCGAAGGAAAAATTGAAGGCGCGCTGGCGGAGAAAAATGTTAAGGTGGAGGGGGCGGAGGTTTGGCTGGGGGTAGCTAGGAGATAGGTTAGTTGTTTTTCTATTTTTTATAAAGGGCAATGGCTTATGGGGGTTGAAAATTTAAGCGAGCGACAATCGGAAAAAGAAAAGGAGCCGTTACTGGATTTAGAATTGAAAGACAGCACAAGAGTTGTTTTTTCAGAATGGGACAGCTTTAATCCTCAAGGTTCAGAAAAAACATTACCGATTCCGGATTCAATCGCGGCTATCTTGAATCAAAGGTATATCGCGCAGGAGAGAGATCATAACGCGAGAGAAAATTATGTTTTTGAGAATACGGTTGAAGAAGAAGGGTGGGAGGCAAAGATATACAAGTTTGTGGAAGATTTTTTAAAGAGGGAAGGAGCAAATATCGCCCGGAATTTTAACGTAGCAAGATTAGACGTTTTAGAGCCGAAACAGTTGTTTGGGTTATCGTTAGCCATAGTTAGAAAGTTAACTAAATATAACGAGTTTGAATCGTATGAGGCTTCCAAAGAAATGGTCGGGGATCAAAGGGAGTTTCTCACCTATTCGGATCAATGCACGGCCATAGAGATATTGGAACAGGGGCTGAAAAATTTGGATAACCCAAACTGGATTGGCAACGGAGTTTGCAGGACTTTCGCTTCAACCGTAAAAACAGTTTTTAGCGCGTTAAAAGCCTGCCAGTCTCCCGCCGGGACACTAAAGAATTCATATTGTTTGTATGAAATGGGTTTTGACTATAGCGCCACCTCACCCCTTAGGGCTAATGACAATCCTCACGCTTGGAATATTTTTTTCAATATTGACGATCCGAAAAAAGTCCAGGTCTCCTTTTCGGATGTTACTTGGGCAAATTTTAACGAAGAGGAGGGGCGGGCGGATGATTTTGATTACACTCTCCCAAGAGCTGAACCGATAGCTTTTGAGCTGGCAAAGGCAGGGATAGTAACTGAAAAAAGTTTAATGAAAATTATGGATTTTTATGGGGAGTTTATAAGCAAAGAACTGGTTGAGAGAGTAGTTGCAAGGGAAAGAGTTGATGAAAAATTAAGTTTAAAGCCCAGTCAGCTGGACGAATTTTTTGATGAATATGACGAATCAAGACTCATTTATAAAGCGGAAAATTATGAACAGCTTAGGAAAAGCCCGGCTTTTTTGTCCCTGCCGAAAAAATTAAAGACAAAATTGGCTGATTTACTAGAGGAACGCGAGGATTATAGTTTCCAACGTTGCCATTTCCTGAGCCGCTCCCTTACGCTAATAATGCAGAATGATTATTACGGATCAATCCCGGAAAATTTAATCAGTCAAATTAATAAGGTTCCCGGACAGCAATGGGAAAATAAATATTTAGAAGCTATATGGAAATTATCAAAGTATAATCAGGGTATAAATATAAGGGAAATACTGGATTCCTACATTGATCGTTACAGCCTGTTTGCCGGAGGTAAACTGCATAATCCGGTTGAACGTTTGGTTTTCAAGGATGATGAATTGCAAATGATGGTTTACGAAAAAATTAGAAGCCGCAGCGGTTTTGAATATTACAGCACTTGGCCGGGGCTCAGGGAGAGGTTGGCTGGGCTAATAAATAAGGGGTGATAAGTGATTTAATGAAACATTCGTTAAGCTTAAGCGTCTTCAATAGTCAGTATGCGAATATTTCAGCTGATAATTTTCTATAAAATATGGGAAAAAGCAAAGCAGTAAGGGCTCTGGTTCTCTTTTCCGGCGGACTGGATTCAATGCTCGCCGCCCGGGTGCTCATGGATCAGGGGATAAAAGTTATTGGGATTTGTTTTTCCAGTAATTTTTTTGATTGCGGCCGGGCGCGGGAAAGCGCGAAAATAATCGGCATTGATTTAATTGAAGAAAATATTTCGGAAAAGATTTTGTCAATCGTAAAATGTCCGTCCTGCGGTTATGGAAAAAATATGAATCCTTGCATAGATTGCCACAGTCTGATGATCCGCGAGGCCGGGAAATATCTAAAAAAAGCGTCCGCGGAACTAACCTCACCCCCATCCGGAAAACACACCCCCTCCCGCTCGCCTTCGGCGATCGGACTCCCCCTTGCCAAGGGGGAGAGAATTAAGTTTCCGGACAACTTAAGTGATAAAAGACTTTCCGATTTTATCGCGACCGGAGAAGTGCTCGGCCAGCGGCCGTTTTCCCAGAATAAAGAAGCTTTGGAAAAGGTCGCGAAAATGGCCGGAGTGGAAGTTTTAAGGCCTTTGTCAGCAAAACTTCTTCCGGAAACTTACGCGGAAAAAAATGGATTTGTTACGAGGGAAAGGTTATTGGATATTAAAGGGCGGTCAAGGGAAGCACAGATGAAATTAGCCAAAAAATTTGGCATTAAAAATTACCCTTCGCCCGCCGGAGGTTGCTTATTAACCGATCCGGAAGGCGGAAAAAAAGTTTTGGACATTATTACCCATTGTCCTGACTGCAAAACTGAAGACGTTGAACTCTTAAAATATGGCCGGGTATTTTGGCTGAAATTAGAAATGGCCGGGGACGCGAAAATACGCCAAAATACGCCAAAGATTACCTTGTCTTTAAAAAATTCATTAAAATCGCTTATTGGAAAAAATCTGAAAGATGTCAGAATAGAAGCCGATATAAATTTTCATTGGGTCATGGTTATTGTCGGTCGGGATCGGGACGAAAGCGAAAAACTGGAAAAGCTAGCTAAAAATGGGGATATTGTGGTAAAATTAGATGAGCTAACCGGACCGACGACGCTCGTTAGAATTACGAATTACGAATTACGAATTAAGAATGATTTGATTGAGACGTTAATTCCGGAAAAAATCAATTTGGCCGAGTTAAAAATGGACAGCATAAAAAAAGAATCCGATGTTTTTAAAACTGTAGGGCTGTTAACCGGCTATTACGCGACTAAAGCGAGGGGAAAGAATGTTTTATTAAATGTAAGGATAAAATAATGAAAGAAGCTCCCATTCAAGAACGAGTTGCAATGGCGGATGATTATAACGAAAGATTTAGAAAAATTGAAGAAGCGCTCTCGGCTTTGCCGGCCGTTGAATCTCTAAGTTTGGAAAAATTTAAGGAAATTCGGCAAAAATTTCTGGCAGAATTTTCCAATCACGATAAAGAAACTGAATTTATAGTATTGATGATACGCGATTTAATAGATCAGTATAGATATGATTCTTTGCACGGGGTTCAGTTGAGTGGTGATGCCAGAGAGGCGGAAAGTAGAACACTGAACTTGTCTTTTGCCAGATTTATGAACATTGGAACGAAATTTGTATTAACTCATGGCGGCAATAGAGATTATTTATCTGATCTTTTTAGTTTATGCGGCAGGATTGCTGATCGGCTTGAATCAAATAGTTCATCTCCGAAATGGCCAGGTCATAAAAAAGGAATAATCGGGCAGGTTGGAGTGTATAAGTATATGGAAGCTAAAGGCTTATCGCCAAGTCTGGCCGCTCCGTCAAAAGATGCATTTAATAGAGTTGATTTTTGGGGGAGAACGGGAGGAAAACAATTGGCGGTTCAAGGTAAGTGTGTCGGTTTTTTATGTGAACCCGCCTTTCTGGATAACGAAAAAAAGTTAGAGAGTTGGCTGAAAAGTGAAGTCGCTAAAGTGGATGAACCCCATAAAGCAGATGCCGCTTTAAGAGCAAGAGAAGTATCAAGTGATTATCGCATAATGGAAAAAGCCTGTAAAAAAGCCAAGCCGGTGGTGATAATTTTACCCTGGAATTCAATTGACCATGTAAACGGTTCGTTAAAAGAAGAATATTTTGAAAATAATATTAACTCATAACCAGTTCCCAAAGAACTAAACAACCTATGGAAATTACATTTATCGTCTTGGGAGTTTTGGCGGTCGCGGTTGTGGCGATCATTGGGCTTTACAACGGCCTAATCCGTTTAAAAGTCCGAGTTGACGAAGCCTGGTCGGACATTGACGTCCAGCTAAAGAGAAGGTATGACCTTATACCCAACCTCGTGGAAACCGTGAAAGGCTACGCCAAGCACGAGCGCGAAACTCTGGACTCGGTAATTAAAGCCCGGAACGCGGCCATGTCCGCCGGAGGAGCCGAAGAGAAAGCCAAAGCCGAAAACGCTTTATCGCAAACTTTAAAATCAATCTTCGCCTTGGCGGAAGCCTATCCGGATTTAAAAGCCAACCAGAATTTTCTTGAACTGCAAAGGGAGCTGACTGACACAGAAGACAAAATCATGGCCGCCCGGAGATTCTATAACGGCAATGTCCGCGATTTCAATACCAAACTGCAGGTTTTTCCGACTAACTTTATCGGCAACATGCTCGGTTTTAAACCCCGAGAATTTTTCGCCGCTGACGAAGCCGAAAAAGAAGCGGTTAAGGTGAAATTTTAGTTTAACATAACTCATAACACATAACATAGAATAAGATTATTATTATGTGTTGCGTGTTTCATGTTACGTGTTATGTCTACTCTCTACACTCATTCTGATTCAAATAAAAGAAAAACCTGGCTTTTAATAACCGGGTTTTTCGTGTTTATCATGATTATTGGCTATGTAATTTCGCAGGCCATGAATGACTCGGCAATTTTATATATTGCCGTAGGTTTTAGTGTAATTTCTTCGTTTATTAGCTACTGGTTTTCCGACAAAATCGTTTTAGCCATGAGTTCGGCCAAGCCGGTGGATCACGATTCCAACCGCGAGCTTTACCATATTGTGGAAAATCTTTGCATCACCGCCGGATTGCCTGTGCCGAAAATCTATATTATTGACGATACGGCGCCAAACGCTTTTGCCACCGGCCGGGATCCTCAGCACGCGGTTATCGCCGTTACTACCGGGATACTCAGAAAACTGGAAAAGGCCGAGCTGGAAGGCGTGATCGCCCATGAATTATCGCACGTTGGCAACCGGGATATATTGATTTCCACCATCGTAACCGTTATGGTTGGGTTGGTGGTTTTACTCGCTGACTGGTTTCGGCATTGGTCTTTTTTCGGCGGAAGAAGAAGAGACAGCGAGCGGGGCGGCGGACAGTTACAACTTATCATTATGATCGCGGCAATCGTCCTCTCCATCCTGGCGCCGATTTTCGCCATGCTCATGCAGATGGCGATTTCCCGGAAGCGCGAATTTGCCGCTGATGCCGACGGCGCGCTACTCACTCGCTATCCCGAAGGGCTTGCCCGGGCATTAGAAAAAATTTCTTCCGACCGCGAGCCCCTGGAAGCGGCCAACCGAGCCACGGCTCATCTCTATATTGTTTCTCCGTTTAAATCGGACGCGATTGGCCAGAGGAAAACCGGATTTTTCACTAAAGCCTTTATGACTCACCCTCCGGTAGAGGAAAGAATCGCCGCGCTTAGAGGAATGAGCGTGTAGCATGCTTTATGAAAAAACAGCTTCGGGCGTTTTATATAATGCATTCCATTGACTGGTTTGCCCATACTCTCCTCGGAATTCTCCTTCCGGTTTATTTCATCTCTCTCGGCTATCCAATTTTTCAGGTCATAACTTATTTCATCGTTTTCTGTTTTGGCATAGCGTTTTTCTTTTTCGTGGCCGGCTTTTTCGCTACCCGTTTCGGAGTAAAGGAATGTCTTTTTTTAAGATTGCCCCTCCGTTTTTTTCAACTGGCGATGCTTTATTTTTTACCCCAGGCCGGTTTTCTCTTTTTTCCTTTGGCCGTTATTCACGCGATTCAGATTTCTTTCTACTGGTTTCCCTATCATGTAATTTTTACCCAAAGCGCGAGCGAAGACAGGATGGGCCGCGATGTCGGAAAATTGAGCGCCTACACCCAGGCCTTATCGGTCGCCGCCCCGTTAACAGGAGCGTTCATCGCTTTTAAGTTCGGCTATAATTATTTATTTTTGTTAAGCGGCGCCGTCCATCTTATCGCGGCAATTCCGCTTTTTTACCTGAAAAATTGGCAGTCAAAAATCAGGTTCCAGCCAAAAATAATCTGGCGCTTATTTAAAAAGCACAAGAAGTTTTTTTTCGCCACCATGAATTATTACCTGGTAGTCGAGGCCGAAGGAGTAATTCTCCCGATTTTCGTTTATCTTACTTTTAAGAATATTATTTCGGTCGGAACGATCGGCGCCATGGCCGGAGGCGGAGCAGTTCTTTTTACCCTTTTAATCGGAAACTTTTCCGATAAATATAATAAGAAAAAACTTTTAAAACTGGGCGCCGCGCTGATGATAATAATTTGGGTTTTAAGGTATTTTGCCGTTGATGAAAAAGTTTATTATCTACTCTCAATTTTGGCCGGATTTTTTATGATTTTAATGGCTGTGCCGATTAATGCCATAAATTATTCAATCGCCAAAGGAGAGAATGTTGACGAATTCGTCGTGACCCGGGAAATAATGATTAATGCCGGCCGGATAATTATTTATTCCTTAGCCCTTGTCATGAGCGCGAAAATTAACTATAGTTTCCTCGTAGCGGCCGGAGTGTTAATATATTTCATAATTATAAAACAATCATATGGCAAAAAAAATTGACTACGAGAAAATGGAAAAAGAATTAAAAACCCTGAAGCAGAATGTCTGGGAGGCTTGGGATGAAAAAACTAAAAATGAGGCCATGCGGTTCGCCGAACCTTATAAGGAATTTTTGAACAAAGGAAAAACCGAAAGAGAAGTTGTTTATTACGGTGAAAGAATGGCGAGACAAGCGGGCTTTAAGGACATTAAAGAGATAAAAAGCCTTAAAGCCGGCGACAAAGTTTACGCGACTAACCGGGGGAAGAATCTTTTTCTCGCCAGAATCGGGAAAAGAGGCCTCCAAAACGGTTTTAAAATGCTCATGTCGCACGTTGACGTGCCGCACCTGGATTTAAAAATCCAGCCCTTATACGAAGAAGAAAGCGTGGCTTTTTTAAAGACCCATTATTACGGGGGTATTAAAAAATACCAGTGGCCGACGATCGCCCTCGCCTTGCACGGCGTCGTGCATCTTGAAAATGGCAAGGACGTTGAAATCGTAATCGGCGAAAAAGAGAGCGATCCGATATTTATGATTACCGATCTTCTCCCCCATCTTGACCGGGTCGGCGGTCCGGGAACCGCGCCGAAAAACCGCGAAGTGCAGGGTGAAGACTTAAATCTCGTCATCGGTTCCATTCCGGTCAGCGATGAAAAAATAAAAGAGAAAGTTAAGCTGGCAGTCCTGGAATACTTAAATAATGAATACGGCATTAAAGAAGAAGATTTGTCTTCGGCCGAACTGCAGGCCGTACCGAGTGAAAAGGCGCGCGATTTAGGCTTTGACCGGTCCATGATTTCAGCTTTTGGCCAGGATGACCGTTCCTGCTCTTACGCCGTTTTCCAATCAATGGCCGACGCGAAACCGACTGATGAAACTCAGATTATGGTTTGGACCGAGCGGGAAGAGATCGGCTCCGAAGGCAACACGAGCGCCCGGTCATATTTTCTTGAATCTTTTATCCTGGAATTGTCCAGACTTGCAGGAAGCGCGGCCCGCATGGAAGACGTTTATAATATTTTTTCCAAAAGCCATGCCATTTCCGCGGACGTAACAGTAGCCGTTGATCCCGACTACAAGGATGTTTTTGATTTAAGGAATGCCGCGCGCCTAAGCTATGGCATTGCCGTTGAAAAATATACCGGCTCCGGAGGAAAATATTCCACATCCGAAGCCTCGGCCGAATTTATCGCCGAACTCCGGACAATATTTAAAAAAGACAGAAATATCATTTACCAGATCGGCGGCGGCATTGGCAAAGTTGATACTGGCGGCGGCGGAACGATCGCCAAATATCTTGCCAACCGGAATATTGAGGTGGTTGATATGGGCATACCGCTTTTTAACATGCACGCCCCCCTGGAAATCTCATCAAAGGGCGATTTATATTGCGCTTACCTCGCTTACAAAGCGTTTTTAGAGGCGTAGGAGATAAAAAATTGAAAAAGCATAATAAAATTGAATTACTTGCCCCGGCCGGTAATCCGGAAAAAATGAAAACCGCTTTCGCTTTCGGGGCTGACGCGGTTTATTTGGGTTTGCCGGATTATTCGCTCCGGGCGCGAATTAATGATTTTGATTTAAAGTCCATAAAAGCGGCCGCGGATTACGCTCATAAGATCGGGAAAAAAGTTTACGCGACCTTCAATGTTTTCGCCCATGAAGATCATTTTAAGAAACTGCCCGCCATTATCCGGGAAATGAAAAAAATCAAAGTTGACGCTTTGGTAATTTCTGATCCGGGCGTACTGAGCGCAATAAAAAAAATCTGGCCCGGAGCGATAATCCATCTTTCCACCCAAGCGAATTGCCTTAATTCCGAAGCGGCAGAATTCTGGCATAAACAGGGTGTGTCAAGGGTGGTATTAGGACGGGAAACGAGTCTTCTTGATATAAGGAAAATTAAAAAGGCTGTGCCAAAGCTGGAACTGGAATATTTTGTCCATGGGGCAATGTGCATGGCTTATTCAGGAAGATGCTTTCTCTCAAAATATTTAACCGGCCGGAGCGCTAATCTCGGCGACTGCATCCAGCCCTGCCGGTGGAAGTACAGAGTTAAAAGTACAAAGTTAAAAGTGAAAAGTCAGGCTAGTATTATTCCTGATGGAAGCGGTGATGAGTTTATTTTGGAAGAAGATGAAAAAGGAAGCTATATTTTAAATTCAAAGGACTTGTGCCTGATAAAGCATTTACGGGAACTGGCTAAGGCCGGAGTGAACTCTTTTAAAATAGAAGGCCGGACTAAGAGCGTGTATTATATCGCGACCGTGATCGGCGCTTATAAAAAGGCCATGGAGAATTTGGGTAACGCTAAACTGGCCGCTAAACTGCGGGATGATCTGGAGGAAAAAATTTTTAACCGCGGCTATACAACCGGATTTTTACTTAGTGAAGGAAAATTCGCGCAAAATCTAGCGACCTCCAAGGAAAATTGCGATTGGGAATTTTGCGGGCAGGTGATTAAATCGGTAAAAAATGGAAAAAAATATGATATTCACGTCAAAGTTCATAATACTTTAAAAGCGGGTGAGAAGATTGAGATTGTCGTCCCGGATTATGATATAATGAAAATGAAGCTCGCAACCATGGCCGACGCGGAAACCGGAGAAAAGTTGACCGAAGCGCACGGCGGGAGTAGTAAGATGGTAACTCTGTTTTTGGAAAAAGATATTCCAAAGTATAGTATTTTAAGAAGACTCATAAAACATGTCCCGAAAAGCGAAAGAGTTGCGGGTCATGGGTTATGAGTGAGGCGATGTATGATTGCTTATTTAAAAGGAAAAATTTTAGCCAGAGGGCAGGGCTATGTGATTTTGGAAGCTCATGATGTCGGTTACAAAATTTTTTTAAGCCCGCCGGTATTCGCGGAAACCGGCATCAACGACCCGGCGGAATTTTATGCTCATCAGCATGTCCGGGAAGATTCTTTGGACTTATTCGGATTCAGGACATTAGAAGAGCTTGAATTTTTTGAACTCTTATTATCAGTTTCCGGCATCGGCCCCAAATCGGCTTTAGGCGTTCTTTCAATCGCTTCAACCGATGAAATAAAAGAAACTATCTCGCACGGCGATCCGCACCTCTTAACCAAAGTTTCAGGCATCGGGAAAAAAACCGCCGAACGCGTCGTGCTTGAATTGCGGGACAAAATCGCGCGCCTCCCGGCGGGTGATCAGGGCGGGGCGAGCCTCGGAACATCAGGCGATGAGATTGACGCGTTAATGGCCCTCGGGTATTCGCTTGCTCAGGCGCGGGAGGCTTTGCGGGACGTGGATTCAAACATTAAAGACTCTGGCGAACGGATTCGCCAGGCCCTAAAGAGGCTGGGAAAAAAATAAATTATCCTGCCTGTAATGCCGCGCAGTTTTACAGGCAGGCGATTTGCGTTTACAAATGAAGATCATAAATATCAGCGAGCCTCAAATACTAAACGATTTAGTTGGCAGTGATCCATCGGCCCGGTTTTTGCAATCCTGGGAATGGGGTGAGTTTCAGGAAAAGGTTGGCTTTAAAGTTTTTAGGCTGGCCGCGGAAGAAGACGGAAAATTGATTGCCGCGGCGACGCTCATTAAGAAACCGTTTTTTTTTGGCAAGAGTTATTTTTATTGTCCGAGAGGACCGATAATAAATTTCCAATTTCCCTGCCTCGCCGGCAGGCAGGCAATTTCCAATTCCCAATTATTTTTTAATGAAGTTAAAAAACTCGCCGACAAGGAGAACTGCATTTTCCTGCGTTTTGAACCGGAAACAAAATTGAAGGTTGAAGATTGTCCCGAGGACTCGGGATTGAAAATTGAAAAGTCTCTTGATGTCCAGCCCTCTAAAACCATAATTCTTGATTTACTGCAATCCGAAGATGAATTGTTAAAAAACATGCATCCGAAAACCCGCTATAATATCCGGCTGGCCGAAAAGAAAGGGGTAAAAATCAGGGAGGCGGAACCAAAAGAATTTAATGATTTTTGGTGCCTTTTAGATGATACCTGCGAGCGGGACGGCTTCAGAGCACATGAAGATAAATATTACGACAAAATGCTCTCGCTTGGTTATAATCGAAAAAAGGGCGGCAAGACAAGCTTGAATATTAAATTGTTTTTTGCCGTATATAACAGCAGAGTTATTGCCGCGAATATCGCAGGTTTTTTCGGGGACACGGCGACCTATATTCATGGCGCCTCGGGAAATGAATTCCGCAATGTGATGGCGCCTTATCTTTTGCAGTGGGAAACGATTAAACTGGCAAAGCGCCTCGGGTACCGGTATTATGATTTTTACGGCATTGACGAAAAGAAATGGCCGGGCGTTACGCGGTTTAAAAGAGGCTTCGGCGGCAGGGAAATGGATTACCCCGGGACATTTGATATGATATTTGACGGGACGTGGTATTATGCGTATAAGACGTTCAGAAAATTAAGAAGGATGTTTTAAGAAGAAAAATTAGCGCGTTATTTCTTTCCTCTATGGACAAAATCCTATCCAAAGTAAAAAAACTTATTCCCAAAAAAATCTTTAAAGCCCTTCAGCCGGCTTATCATTTTTTATTGGGCTGGATTTCCTCCCTTGTTTACGGCCGATCTTCGGAAAAATTGATTGTCATCGGCGTGACCGGCACGACCGGAAAAACTACCTGTGTGTATTTAATCGCCAAGGTTCTGGAATCGGCCGGATACAAGGTCGGCTACACTTCTACGGCCATGTTCTCAGACGGTAAAAAAGAATGGCTGAATGATAAAAAAATGACCATGGTCGGACGGTTTTTTACCCAAAAAATTTTAAAGGAAATGGTCCAAAACGGCTGCCAATACGCTATCGTGGAAACCACCTCCGAAGGGATAACGCAATTTCGCCACCGGTTCATTAATTACGATATCATCCTTTATACCGGTCTTTATCCCGAGCATATTGAGTCACACGGCAGTTTTGAAAATTACCGGGATGCCAAGGGAAAATTATTTTCGCACCTGCAAAAATGCCGGACCAAGTACTGCGATGAAAATAAAAAAGTTATCCGCGGCCTGTCAAGCCTGAAAAGAATTGAGTTAAACCGGGTAAAAAAAGCGATTATCGTTAACGGCGATGATGAGCAGGCGGGTTATTTTATTAAGTTTTGGGCGGAAGAAAAATTTATTTTAATAAACGGTAAGCGCCAGCCCGAACGACCGCCAGCCCGACAAAATCGTTCTGGCGGGGAGTTATCCGAGCGGGCGGGAAAAGCAGCAAATAAAAAATTTGATCCGGCGACAGAGGTGATATTGCTTGAAGGCGTGAAAGCTGGCGCGCAAGGCGTTAGTTTTAAAGTTTCGGGCAAAAACATAGATTTGAAATTGCTGGGCGGATTTAACGCGATAAACGCCAGCCTGGCGGCGTGCTTCGGCATATCGCAAGGAATAGCCATGGAAAGAATAAAATCGGGTCTGGAAGAAATTTCCGGCATTCCCGGCCGGCTGGAAAAAATTGATGAAGGCCAGCCTTTCACCGTGATCGTGGATTATGCTTTTGAGCCCAAAGCAGTATTAAAGCTCTATGAGCTGGTAAAAATGATTCCCCATAAAAAGATTATCCACGTCCTCGGGTCGGCCGGCGGCGGCCGGGATGAGACTCGGCGGCCGAAGCTCGGCGAAATAGCCGCCCGCAACGCCGATGTGGTTATTGTCACAAATGAGGATCCTTATGATGACGATCCCGGAGTGATTATTGATCAGGTATCCTTGGGCGCGGAAAACAACGGAAAAACATTGAACGAAAATTTGTTTAAAGTTCTTGACCGCCGCATGGCCATAAAAAAAGCTTTGAGATCGGCCGGACACGGAGACGCAGTTTTAATCACTGGTAAAGGATCGGAACAGGCCATTTGCGCGGCTAATGGAGAAAAGATCCCCTGGGATGACCGCGAGGTGGTTAGTGAAGAATTAAAATTAATCCAAGACATGAAGGGACCCCGCGCGCCTTCGGCCGCGGGATAATTCGCTCACACGCAAATTAATTTAATATTAGCCATGAATAAATAGCTTGCTTTTTTTTAAAATATTTTATATAATAGCTTGACTTTCTGGAAAGAGTTTGTTAATATAATCTTAATTCAGAAAACCTCTTTTTTGGCTGGTTTTTTCGCAGATTTTAAAAAGTCATTCGTCTGTTTTTAAAAAGGCGAAAAAATTCATGGACAGAGTCGGGACCTATTGAAAAAACGGAATTATCCTCCTATATCCGCTTTGGGCGGGCAGGACGGAAAATTGAAACCCGTTTTTTTTGTGTTTTGGAAATAATTTTTTTTCCGGACGGCGTTTCCGCCGAAAGGGATAATAAAATAAGTGTTTTTAAACTCAAGCCTCTCCTAGCTAAAAAATTAAAATCGTCTCTCCCGCCGGACAAAAGCGGGGTGAGCGTATTTTTATGTCTAATAAAAGAAAGTATTTAACCGAAGCTCCGGAGGTATCCTTCACTCCGAACCTGATTGAGCTCCAGAAAAATTCTTTTGACTGGTTCATGGGCGAAGGTCTTACGGATTTGTTTGATGAAATATCGCCGGTAACGGATTTCATCGGCCGGGATCTTGAATTGTATTTTGAGGAGTATTATCTTGATGAACCGAAGTTCAACGAAAGCGAAAGCAAGGCGAAAAATATAACTTACGAAGCTCCGCTCCGGGTAAAAACCCGGCTTACGAACAAGCGCACCGGCCAGAGCGCGGTGCAGGAAGTGTTTTTGGGCGATCTGCCGATCATGACTAAAAACGGCACTTTTATTATTAACGGGATTGAAAGGGTCGTTGTCTCGCAGCTGATAAGATCAGCCGGCGTAATTTTTTCTTCGGAAAATATCCGCGGCCGCAAATATTACGGCGCGAAAATAATTCCTAACCGCGGCGCCTGGCTTGAATTTGAAACTGACGCCAACAAAGTTATCTGGGTGCGGATTGACCGGAAAAGAAAAGTAGCCGCCACCTCGCTCCTCCGGGCATTCGGGTTCGGCTCGGATGAGGAAATCCACGGCCTGTTTAAGAGTTTGTATAAGGAATTTGAAGAGGCCGAAGATTATATTGCCGCGACGATCGGCAAAGACGCTTCACAAAACGAAGCCGACGGCTTAAAAGAAGTCTATAAAAGAATCCGTCCGGGCGACCTGGCTACGACCGATAACGCCCGCCAGCTTATCTATTCAATGTTTTTCCGTTTTGACCGCTATGATTTCGGCCGGGTCGGCCGCTATAAACTGAATAAGCGTTTTAAATTTGACATTCCGGTAAACAAAGAAACAAGAATTTTAAGGAAAGAAGACCTTACCGCGATTTTAGCCGAAATTATCCGCCTGAATATTACTCAGAAAAAAGAAGATGATATTGACCATTTGGGCAACCGCCGGGTAAGAGCCATCGGCGAGCTTTTGCAAAATAAATTCCGGGTCGGCCTCGCGAGAATGGAACGGATCATCCGGGATCGGATGAGCACGATTGATATGGACGCCCTGACCCCGAACAAACTCATAAACGCCCGCCCGGTAATCGGCGTGGTGCGGGAATTTTTTATGTCTTCCCAGCTTTCCCAGTTCATGGATCAGACCAACCCTTTGTCCGAGCTGGAGCATAAAAGAAGGCTTAGCGCCATGGGTCCCGGCGGCCTTACGCGGGAGCGGGCCGGCTTTGATGTCCGGGACGTGCACTCCACCCATTACGGCCGCATTTGTCCGATCGCGACGCCTGAAGGGCCGAATATCGGCCTGGTTAACCATCTGGCGAGTTTTGCCCGGCTCAACAACTACGGGTTTTTAGAAGCGCCTTACCGCAAAGTCTTGCATGACGTGGAAAATGATCCGAAAATTATTGAAGGAAAAATCGCCCGGGAAGATATATTTGAAGTAAAAATATCCGCCAGAGGCGGATCCGCCTCTGGCGGAAAAAAATTAAAAGCCGGTGAGGATGAGGCGGAAGAAATAAAAGGCAAACTAATAGTAAAGGCCGGTGAAACAATCAGCAAAGAAAAAGCTAAGGAGATTCATGAAAAAGTGCCGCATCATATTACTATTCCGATCAAGCCGGTCATTACCGATGAGATTGTTTACCTTGACGCCCTGGAAGAAGAAAGAAGCATAACCACTTCGGCGACCACCCCGACTGACAAAAACGGCCATTTTACGGTTGAGAGAGCTGAAGTCAGGAAATATGGACAACCGGCTACCGATGATGTAAATAAAATTGATTATTTCGGAGTAGCGGCTAATCAGATAATCTCGGTCGCCACTTCGCTTATACCTTTCATGGAACACGACGACGGCCAAAGAGCGCTCATGGGCACTAACATGCAACGGCAGGCTGTACCGCTCATAAACGCCGAAGCGCCGATTGTCGGCACCGGAATTGAGGCCTTGGCCGCCCGTTATTCAGGGCATATTTTAATCGCTGAAGAAGAAGGAGAAGTAATAAAAGCTGATTCCGGATCAATCGCCATCCGCGAAAAGGGCGGAAAAACCGCGACTTACCAGCTGACGAAATTTTTAAGATCCAACGCCTCCACCTGCATCAACCAGCGGCCGATCGTCTCTAAAGGGGATAAAGTAAAAAAGGGTCAGGTATTAACCGATTCCTCGGCGATTGATAAAGGCGAACTGGCACTCGGAAAAAATGTTTTAGTCGCTTTTATGACTTGGGAGGGTTTTAACTACGAAGACGCGATTATCATTTCCGAACGCATGGTCGCGAACGACACTTACACTTCCATCTATATTGAAGACTACTCCATTGACGTCCGCGACACAAAGCTCGGACCCGAAGCGGTAACTTCCGACATCCCAAACATTTCTGAAGAGAAATTAAAGAACCTGGATGAGGAAGGCATTGTCCGGATCGGAGCCAAAGTTTCTTCCGGCGATATTTTAGTCGGCAAGATCACCCCCAAAGGCGAAACCGAACTCTCGGCCGAAGAAAAATTGCTCCGGGCGATTTTCGGGGAAAAAGCCAAAGACGTCCGCGATTCATCGCTTTATCTTGAACACGGCGAGCACGGAAAAGTCGTTGACATAAAAATATTTTCCCGCGAAGAAGGGGACAAACTTTCTTCGGGAGTGATAAAAACCATCCAGGTTTCGGTCGCCAATTTAAGAAAAATCCAGATCGGCGACAAAATGGCCGGCCGCCACGGCAATAAAGGCGTGATCTCCAAAATTGTTCCGGTGGAAGACATGCCTTATCTTGAGGACGGCACCCCGGCGGACATCATCCTTTCGCCTTTAGGTATTATTTCCCGGATGAACCTCGGCCAGCTTCTGGAAACCCATCTCGGGTTTGCCGCGAAAAAACTCGGCTATGTAGTTGCCACACCGGCTTTGAACGGAATCAACGAAAAAACCATCACGGATGAATTGAAACGGGCCGGACTGCCGGAGCACGGAAAAGTAACTTTATGCGACGGGAAAACCGGAGTTCCCTATGATCATAAAATAACCGTGGGTTATAAATACATGCTTAAACTGAATCACATGGTTGAAGACAAAGTCCACCAGCGCTCAATCGGGCCTTATTCGCTTATTACCCAACAGCCTCTGGGAGGCAAAGCCCAGTTCGGCGGACAAAGGTTCGGGGAAATGGAAGTCTGGGCTTTGGAAGGCTACGGCGCTTCTCATACCTTGCAGGAAATGCTTACCATTAAATCGGATGACGTTCCGGGAAGAAGCAAGGCTTATGAATCCATAATTAAAGGCGAGAAAATAAGAAAGCTTAATGTGCCGGAATCTTTTAACGTTCTCGTGAGAGAATTAAAAGGACTCGGTCTTGATGTTGAGCTTTTAAACGATGAAATGCAGAAAGTGGATTTAGGCGAGAATTATATCAGCGATAAAGACGAAAAGACGGCAGGCGGGGACATCAGGGCTTTGTCCAGAGGAAAAAAGGAAGAAAATAAATTTTAGTTCATTAGTGATCGGCGATCAGCGATCAGGTCTCCCTGATTGCTAATCATTAATTTACTAATTATTAGTCATAAATATGTTAAATCCAATAAAAACAACCGACTTTGAAGCCATTAAGCTCAAACTGGCTTCCCCGGAAGACATCTTATCCTGGTCTCGCGGCGAAGTATTGAAGCCGGAAACCATCAATTACCGGACTCAGAAGCCGGAAAAAGACGGACTCTTTTGCGAGAAAATTTTTGGCCCTTCCAAAGATTGGGAATGTTATTGCGGCAAATATAAAAAAATCCGTTATAAGGGCATCATTTGCGATAAATGCGGCGTTGAAGTGACGAGAAGCATAGTTCGCCGGATCCGCATGGGTCATATAAGCCTCCAGTCTCCGGTATCGCATATCTGGTTTTTGCGCGGCCTTTCCTCAAAGCTCGGAATAGTTTTAGACCTTTCCATGCTCGCGCTGGAGAAGGTAATTTATTTCGCTTCATTCGTGATAACCGATGTTAATGAACAGCTGAAACAGGATACAGTCAACCAGATTAAAGACGAATACAAATCAAAAAAATCCCAGATTGAAAGTGATTTTAAAAAGCAGGCCGGAGAAATCAAAAGTAAAAGGGGAAAATTGCTTGAAGAAAAAAATAATAACGAATCAGCCGTGAATGCCGTCTTATCCAAAGATATGGAAGTGATGGAGAAAGCCAAAGAAGAAAAGATGAGCGACCTTTCGGAGGTTTTTGACAAAGCGGTGAAAGAACTGAAAGATTTGAAGCCGATGGCTATTATTTCAGAAAGTGTTTATCAGGAGTTAAGCTTAAAATACGGCCATATTTTTGAAGCCGGAATCGGCGCCGAAGCGATAAGAAAACTGTTGGAAAAAATTGATCTCGGCAAGTCCATCAAAGTGCTGGAAGAAGAACTCGTTGGCGCGGTAGAATCAAAAAAAGAAAAGATGATTAAGCGGCTGAAAACTTTTAAGAGTTTTCATCATAACGGCATCCGGCCGGAATGGATGATTATGTCCGTCGTACCGGTTATACCGCCGGATTTAAGGCCGATGGTCGCCTTGGACGGCGGACGTTTTGCCACCTCGGATTTAAATGATCTTTACCGCCGGGTAATAAATCGGAATAACCGTTTAAAACAGCTTCTGGATTTAAACGCCCCGGAAGTAATCTGCCGCAACGAAAAAAGAATGCTCCAGGAAGCGGTTGACGCGCTGATTGATAATTCGGCTCGCCACACCAAAACCGTAACGGCGTCTACCGGCCAGAAAAGGAATTTAAAATCCCTGGCCGATTCCCTTAAAGGAAAACAGGGCCGTTTTCGGCAGAATCTGCTCGGAAAGAGAGTGGACTATTCGGGACGGAGCGTGATCGTAGTTAATCCTAAACTGAGGCTTTTTGAATGCGGACTGCCCAAAGTAATGGCTTTGGAGCTTTTTAAACCTTTCGTAATCAGCAAACTTATCGGAATGGGTCTGGTCCATAACGTCCGGAGCGCCAGCCGCTATATTGACGCCGGCCATAATGAAGTTTGGGATATCCTGGAAGAAATTACCGAAGGATCATACGTGCTTTTAAACCGCGCTCCAACCCTTCATCGCCTAGGAATTCAGGCTTTCCGCCCGATACTCATAGAAGGAAAAGCCATCCAGATTCACCCTTTGGTCTGTTCGGCTTTTAACGCCGACTTTGACGGGGACCAAATGGCGGTCCACGTCCCTCTTACTGAAGAGGCAATTGCCGAAGCCCGGGATTTGATGCTTTCTTCCCATAACCTTTTAAAACCGGCGACCGGAGATCCGATAGTCGCGCCTTCGCAGGACATGGTCTGGGGAGCGTTTTACCTTACCAATCTGGCGCCAGCGGACGATTCAAAGGGCGGCAAAGCGAATAAGATAAAACATTTTTCCGATATAGAAGAAGCCAGGTTGGCTTATGAGCTTGGGCACGTTAGGCTGAACCAGTCGGTAAAGGTAAAAATCGGCAAAGAGCTCGTGGAAACTTCCGTCGGCCGGATGATTTTTAACGAAGTCCTTCCGGAAAAATTGCGTTTTGTTAATGAAGTGACGGATAAGGGAATGCTGAAAAAACTCATAAGAAAGAGCCTTCTCCATTACAGCGAAGAAGAAACCGTGGATTTTCTTGATAACCTGAAGAACGTGAGCTTTGAATATATAACCAAAAGCGGATTATCATGGGGCATTGGCGACCTTCCGGACTTGCCGGAGCGGGACGCTTTGGTGGGTGACGCCGAAAAGCAGGTGGATATTATTCAGGAACAGTACGAAGAAGGGCTTTTAACCGATTCCGAGCGTTACAGCAAAGTTATTGAGCTTTGGACCGGAGTGAAAGACCGGGTAACTGAAATATGCAAAAGCAGCCTGCCAGTAGACGGACCGATTTATTCCATGATTGAGTCAGGGGCGCGCGGATCATGGGCCCAGCTGACGCAGATTCTTGGGATGAAAGGTCTCGTAACCTCGCCGACCGGGGATATTATTGAATTGCCGGTCAAAGGTAATTTTAAAACCGGATTTGAAGTGCTTGAATATTTTATTTCCACTCACGGCGTCCGCAAAGGTCTTTCGGATACGGCCTTAAGGACCGCGAACGCGGGGTATCTTACCCGGCGGCTTATTGACGTGGCCCAGGATGTCATAATCACCCAGGATGATTGCGGAGATGATGAAGGCATATTAATTACCTTAACCGAGAGCGAGGAGATGAACGTCCCCCTTTTCCGGAGACTTATCGGCCGGGTAATGGCCAAGGACTTAAAAAACGCCAAAGGAAAAACTTTGGTTAAAGCCGGCGAACTTATTTCGGAGAAGATAGCCGAAGAATTTTCAAAAGAAAACATCAACGAGGCCAGCGTCCGGTCGGTTTTAAGCTGTCATTTAAACCGCGGCGTATGCGCCAAATGCTACGGCTTTGACCTTGGGTACAATAAATTGGTAAAGATGGGAACCGCGGTCGGCATTATCGCCGCCCAGTCCATCGGCGAACCCGGCACCCAGCTTACCATGAGAACTTTCCATACCGGAGGCGTGGCCGGGCAGGACGATATTACCCAGGGTCTTCCCCGGGTTGAGGAAATTTTTGAGGCTCGTCCGCCGAAAAGAAAGGCCTATATGGCCGATGTTTCCGGCCGGGTGGAGATTGAAACGGCGGAGAGAACAATTGAAGACGAGCGGGGAAAAATGATCGTCAATAATTCCCATGTTAAAATTTTGAAAATTCATTACGAAGGAACTGATTCGGAAAAATATTATTTTGCCGAAGCGATTAAGGAAGCGCAGGGAGCGCAGGAAAAATCGGAAAAGAAAAGCGGTCTGACGGGAAAACCGAAAAGGGTGAAAGCGCTAAAACCTGAAATTCTCGTCGCGGACGGCGACGAAGTTAAGGTTAATGATACGCTTTTCAAAATCGGCGCGAAGGAGATAAAAGCGAAAAACGGAGGTTTGGTCCAGCTGGACAAAAAATGTGTAAAAGTAAAAGTGAGCGCCGAAAAGGTGAAAGAGTTTTTGATTCCCAAAGGATTTGCTGTCTGGGTCAAGGACAATGATATGGTTAATAAAGGCGATCAGCTCACCGAAGGATCATTGGATCTCCAGCAACTATACCGGTTAAAAGGAAAGTTTGAAGCCCAGAAAAACATTATCAAAGAAATCCAGTTTGTGTATTCTTCCCAGGGCCAGCCTTTAAACGAAAAGCATATTGAAATAATCGCCAAGCAGATGTTCTCCCGGGTTTATGTCCAGACGGCCGGCGATACCGATCTTTTGTCCGGCGAAATCGTTGAAAAAGCGGTTTTTGAACGGGCTAATATTGAAGCCAAATCAAAAAAATTAAGAGAAGCCGAAGGGGAAATATTACTCCTTGGCATTACCAAATCATCGCTCACCACGAACAGTTTCCTCTCGGCCGCCTCGTTCCAGAACACTTCAAGCGTTTTGATAGAAGCCGCCATTAACGGGAAAATTGATTATCTTGAGGGCCTCAAAGAAAACGTAATCATCGGCCGGTTGATTCCATCAGGCACCGGATTTAATCCGAATAAGAAATTTCGGCATCTTTAATATTCCAATTTATAGCGAATATTAGAATAAAAAAAACAGCCTGCGAAACGGCTGTTTTTTTGTGTGGTGGGTACACTCATGATTATCGCCGAAATTTTTCAATGCTCGCAAGCTAAAAATAATTATAAAGCATATTTCCTAATATTCTCATCAGCGATTATTTGCAAAAATTCAATCCGCTTTTTCCCTTCTTCCGACTTAAATAAATGGGCAAACCGTTTTTGCGCCTTTAAATATTCTTCAACTTTCGGCGTTGGTTTCGGGACTTTCATTGAGCTGGAAAGCGCGCCGTCCGTATATTCTATAGCCGGATAAAGTCCGGTTTGAGCGCCCAACTTTCCTAGCCGGATTGAATCAGCCGGTTCAATTCCCCAGCCGGGAATACAGGGAACCATAATCTGGATATAGCTTGGACCCGGGGTGGCGATGGCTTTTTTTACTTTGGCGGTTATGTCCAAAGGGAAACCGGCAGTAGTCTGCGCGACGTACTTAAGGCCATGGGCGAGCGCTATGGCGACCATATCTTTTTTCCTTAAATCAGAACCGATTGACTGCCGGCCCGAAGGGGAAGTCGTTGTGTTGGCGCCCGGAGGCGTAGCGCCGGAAGCCTGGACGCCGGTATTGGCGTAAGCCTCGTTGTCGTAGCAGATATATAATATATCCTCGCCCCGTTCCCACATGCCGGAAATATTTCCAAAACCGATATCAAAGGTTGAACCGTCCCCGCCTTGAGCGACCACCTTGGGCATGGTCGCTGATCCCTGATTCCGGGTCTGGCCGTTATTTGACTTTGAACTTTTTAACTCCTGGACTCTGTATTTATGAATTAGCGCCGCCTGGATACCTGATGCGATTGACGCCGCGTTCTCAAACAAAGAATGCATCCAGGGCATTCCCCAGGCTGACTCAGGGTAAGGGGTGGTCGTAACTTCAAGACAGCCGGTGGCATTGGCGATAATGACGTTCGGCCCGAGCGCTTCGGCCACGGTCCGGGCGGCAATTAACTGCGCGCAACCGGCGCAAGCCCGGTGCCCGGGCGACAGAAGTTGTTTTGATTTAGGTTTGACTTGGACGGGATTGGTTGTCATATTGCATTGTTTTTAATTTTCCCAGTTCTTTGATTTTATCAAACTGGCCGATGAACGATGAAGCGTTTAAGACTTCAATTAAAACCGGCTGGCCGGCTTTGGAAAGATGGATAATAAAATTGCCAAAAGACCGGGCATGGCTTATTTGCCCTTTTGTAAGCTCCCAGCTTAAGATGTTGGATTCAGCGTCATAAAGCATATTTCTATAACATGGAACTCATAACGCGCGGCAGAAGTAGCGCTATGTTCGGGTTGCGCGTATTTTTAGCATTTTATCGGATAAAACGTCAGCACCCTGACTACGTCACCCTCTTTCTTGTATACCACGCCGACGCCGTCCCGGCAAGCTGAAGTTAGCCGGCCTTTTTTTTCAACCTTGTCCGGCAATTTTACGGCCTCCTCAACCTGCTCGCGGGTAATAAAAACTTTATGCCGGTTAAGGATTTCAAATTTTTTTTCGGCGTATTTGGTATAGTAAATCATAAAATTGGTACTGGCCGATTATCTTCTCGCGAACAAAACGATTCCGGCGACGATAATAAGCGCGGCTCCTAAGGCGACGGTAAGGGGATTTTTAAAAATGTTAATGAGTTTTTGCAGAAGGGAAAGGGACTGCGAAGCGCTTGAATTTTCGGCCTGCCCTCCGGATACCGTTTGGTCAAAGGGAATACCGTCCGGGCAGAAGCTAAGGCCGTAGTTTGTTCCGGCATATTGCTCATTTACATATGCCGGAACAAACATTGATACTTTTAATTTGCACGCGTCTGATTTTGTGATCCCAAGAATCTTTAGCAAATCTTTTTCCAGTCGCGACCTGGTCTTTTTTACTTCGCTGTTATTTATGGTTATACCGAATAAATTTCCAGGGACGTAGTAGGTAATTGTATAATTCTGATTTTCGTCTAAAAAATACATGCCATACAATAGTTTCTCAGACCCTTTTCTAAAATCGTTTACCTTTATCATGCCATCCTCTCCTTCTTTGGCCGGAATTTCAAATTTTTTGCCGAATTGCCGACTAAATAATCCGCCGCTTAACGTAAATAAGAGAGCAAAAAAGCTAATAATTAATATTATAATAGTTAGTTTTCTTTTGTTCTTATTAAACATAATTGATAAATTTACCAGCAATTTTTACAACCATTGGGGGAATTATAAACTGTCCACGGGCTCCACCCCGCGCTTTTAAAGAAAGCAAGAGCGACTTTGGCGTTAAATTCCGGGTTTTCCAACGCTTTCCTGCACTCCTCTTTACTGTTAAAATTTTTTAAAAGGTTTGTGCCATAAACTATTTTACCGCAATGAGAATCATTGATCTGGAAGATTCCCGTGTCAATGGAACCATTTTTATTTGTATTGGAGGATTTTGGATTTCCGCCGCTCTCAAGCTTGCAAATGGCCGAAGCTTGGCTGGCCGCATTTCCAAACACTCCTAAATTACTGGGATCGCATAAGCCGCCATCACTCAATGGGGCGCATGTCTTCCCGCAATCGGTTGTCCCGGTCTTAGAACAACAGCATTTTTCAGCTAAACCGCCGTAAAAAGTTCCGCAACCGGCGCCATCGGCCGGTTCGCGGCCAGCGGAACAGTCAGCTTCCCATTGGCAATTAGGTAAAGGTTTTTCATGACAGCAACAGACTTGGGCGGCGACATTGGGATCGGAAATATCGCCTACCTTTTCTCCACACTTTCCGGATTCATCTATTTTCATTCCATTGGGACCGGTTTGGCAGGATGTCTGCCACGAGCAATTTATTAATCTGTCATTTGAGCCGGTTGAAATCGCCACTTCCTTAACCATTTTAATCTTCAGCGGCTTAAAAATAACGAGATTCGGGTTGATTTGATAAAGTATAAGGTAAGAAGTTAGTCCGATGATTAAACCGGTAATCGCGCCGGTGATCCAGCTTTGTGCGTCTTTGACGGCCGAAGGATTTCCTCCGGCCGTAAGCCATCTAACGCCGCCGATCATCAGGGCGATAGCCGCGACAATGCCGATAATGCCGATCGCGTATTTATAAATCGCGCCGATATATTCGCCGATCCAGCCGACGCAATAAATCGGCTGGCCGTCCGGCGCCGTATCGCACTGCTCCGGTGCGCTGAATCCGGCCAGCGTCGGAATGGGAATCTGCAAAGTCGGCGGAATCCATTTATCGGCGGCAAGGGCAGTATTAGGAACAACCGTCAATAATAATAAGCCGAAAAATAGTAATAAATATTTCTTATTTATTTTCATAAAACTAATCGCCCATCGGCAGGCATCTTCCCGGAAGATGTTTTGTGTTATTGGGGCAACAAGTGCAAATTGATGAGCTGTTATTTTGGTAATAACGATCCCATCCGCAATTAGGGTCGGAAATGCATTTAGATTTTAATTTATTGTTATTGCAATCAAAACTTTCGTCCAGTAAATTTACGCTTTGTTCCTTTAAGACACAAGCCGGATTGGAATTTGCAACGCAAGTATTTTTAAATTCCGCGTCATTAATTTTATCGCAGACCGATTGGCTCTTCATAATTTCCGCCAGCGCGCTGTAGCAGTAATCAGGCTCAGCCAAAAGTTCGCATATTTTTATATTTTTCTTGTTTTTCGCAACATCAAATAAGCACCAATGCCTTGAATTTTTATCGGTTATTTTTTGGCAGTCCCGGACATCTTTTTTGTAATAGTAGAAAAATAAAGATGCCGAAACTAATATTACTATTAAAGCGGAAAAAATAATGATTTTTTTCTTGGTAAGCATAATTCAAAGATTAATGATTACATTGGGAGGTGCTGATATGCAGATGCGTGCCGTGGTTAGTTTGGAATCTAACCTTGCCATTGCACGTGTTGGCGTAACCTAAAACCATGCCATGACTGCAGCCTTTCGCGTCGATTTGATCCATGAACGCGCAAACATCGCTTGGACTTATACTCCAGTCAACCGCGTTGGACTGATAATTTAATCCGGAATCGCAGCCATAGTGGCATGAATTGCATTTGTGTATACAGCCTATACTTTTACAATCACCACTGGTACAACATTGTTTGTTCCCAGCAACGTCACCTTTATCGGAAACTCCTCCGTAAGAACCGAGCGATGTTGCTCCTCTGATGCAATTTATCAGGGCGGTTAACTGGGGCGAGGCCAATTTTCCATCCCCCCCTCCCGCCCAATCGCAACAACAAGTGGACATGCCGCCGGTATTGGTTCCGCATTTACTGTATTCGGAAACCTGCCGGGCGTTGTTGCCGCAGGTCGCGTCAGAACCCCACGAACATCCGGTTTGCGCGCTTCGCGCGCAACAACACATTATTCCACTGTAGCAAGCAGTTGGATCAGGGGTGTCTTTGCAGGAGACATCAGCGCCGGGACACGAAGCGCCTTTATAAAATTCATAACCTAATTCTTGTTTGTCCGCGCTACATTCACTTTCATTATTAATTTTATTACAGCTTAAACCGCCGGTATTGCTCGTTATCGGTATATTCTCCACCATCTTTACCCTGATCGGCTTAAATGATACGAGAGCCGGGTTAATGGTATAAAGAATAGTGTAAGATAAGAGCGCTAAGACCAGTCCGGTAAGACTGCCGGTTATGTAGCTTTGAGCGTCGGTTACGGCCGAGGCGTTGCCGCCGGCCGTTAGCCAGCGGACGCCGCCGACCATGAGCATGATAGCCGCTAAAATTCCTACTACGCCGATCGCGTATTTATAGATTCCGGCAACATACTCCCCGATCCAGGGAATATCGCAATAATCGCCTGAGCAGGAAACTGAATCTTTGGAAATGTTTACTCCGGGAATGGCAATCTGGATATTCGGGGCAACAAAACTGCCCCAATAAGGCGAACTTTGATCTACCGCCTGGGCGGGAATTGCCAGAAAACAGATAACAGAAAACAGATAACAGAAAAATAATAGCCGTTTTAAAATGTTTTTTAGCATGAAAAAATAAGAATAGATATTATTTATAAATCCATCGCCAATATTATTCCTTTGTCTTCGCTGTATTCCTTGCTCGCCACGTAAACCTCCCTGATTCCGATCCGGTCGGCAAGCTTTTTCGTCTTTTCAAAATCAAACCGGCTGGCCCGGTTTTTTATTTCAATAGCTGTGGTTTTATTAACAATAAAATCAATTTCGGCTCCGGTTCTTTTCTGGTAATAGCGTATCGCGCCGGTTTTTTTCAGGTTGTTAAACGCGGAGTTTTCAAAAATCGCTCCCGAATCCGCTCCGCCAAGAAGATTGGCCATGCCGGTATCGCAAAAGTAAATTTTTTTAGCGCCGGAAATTTCCCGGTCGGAATTTTTTGAAAAAGGGCCGATTAAAGTTATAAAATAGGTATGTTCCAAAAAAGCCAGATAGTTATAGACTGTCTCGCGGGCGGACTGGAGCTCCCGGGAAAGTTTTGATATGTCCAGTTTTGATCCGCATCTGGCCGAGAGGAGAATGATTAAATCTCTGAACTTTCCTATATTTCTGAAATCCGCCAGCGTTTTTACGTCCAGCTCAAAATACGAGGTAAAAATTTCATTGAGTTCCATTCTCTTGCGTTCGCGATTTTCTTCAAGTACGACTGAAGGGAATCCTCCGAATTCAAGGTATTCATCATAATCTTTCTTATAAAGCTCGTGGTATATTTTATTTTTAGCTTTTTCTTTGGCAAAAAAATCAGCTGGAAATTCTTTATTTTTTCCGCGAAACGAGAGATATTCTTCAAAATCCAGAGGAAAAATCTCAAAGATAAACTTGCGCCCGGACATGGATTCGGAAAAAAGATTTTTAAGGTAATAGCTGGAAGATCCGGTAAGGAAAAATTTGGCATCATAATGATCCGACAGGTATTTTACGGCGGAGGGGATGTTTTTCATGTTTTGGACCTCGTCGAGAAAGATGTAGCTTTTTTGATTTTGGACAATGCCCAAGGGGGACAGGTTTTTTAAGATATTGTCGTAATTTTCCTCTTCAAAAATTTTTTGATTCAAGGGATTTTCCAGATCCAGATAAACTTTATTGGAGCTTTTTACGGAATCAAAAATATGCTTCATGAGAGAAGTTTTGCCGGTTCGCCGCATTCCGGTTAATACTATTATTTTTTTTGAATCAAGCTCTTTCTTAAGCTCTTTTTCTATTTTTCTGGGAAAATACATAATTTATTCTATACTCGTAGCTTACAAAATCTATACAATTTTGTCAATTATTAACTTACAAATTTAACATATAGAAAATTATCAGATTATTTTGTACTTGCTAATGCTAATATTATTTATTGCGACTATGAGATTTTTATGGCGCAACGTAAAAAAATTAAGCCATTTTTCTGTTATACCATAAATTTTGTCAATCAGCATGATTTTTCGCGCATCGCGGCCATGCGGATCTTAGTGATTTTAAGCGGGAGTCCCTGGCGGAGACTCCCGCCAGACGTGAAAAAGTTTTTCGGCATGGGGATTTATAGAATTGTTTTTCTTTGAGCGGGGCGTGGTTGTTAATTAGTCTTTGCAACAGATCAAAGTTGGTCCACCGCTACATTTTTTTCCGGGAATCCGATTGGCTGGCATACAGATAACTGTACAAGAATTAGGTGGAAGGCAATCTTCCACTGGCGGTTGGTCGGTTTTTGGCTTGCAACAATTGCCGCTACTCGGGCAATATCCTGAAACAGAGTCCATGTTATTATCAGTACAGCTATTAGGGAAACAAGTGCCACCTTTAAGGCTGCATTCATCACCATTATATTGGCTATTTCCATTTGGCGGAGGGCTGGTTACCGTCCCGATCCCCGAAATCCTGAAATTAACCAGAGCCGGATTTATCATGCCCAAAATTAAAAAAGATCCTAAAGCCAAGGCTAATCCGGTGAGAGAGCCGACAATATAGTCCTGAGCCTGTTTGACCCGCTCCGGCGAGCCGCCGGCGGTAAGCCAGACGATTCCGCCGACCATGAGCATTATGGCGGCGGTTATGCCGACAATGCCGATTAGATATTTATAAATCGCTTTAACGTATTCGGCGATGGTGGCTGTATTATTTGAAACGGCGATTGACGCGCCCGGCTGGAACTGCGAGCCGGGGATGCCGATCTGAGGAGTGAAATTGACCGGGCCGGAGGGCTGGCTGGGATTTTGCGGAGTTTGCGGGTTCTGCGAAACCAGCCCGCATCTTACAGCAGATCCGTCGCAGTTAGAATCAGAGGCACCGCAAAATCCATTACTATCAGAGTAACCGACATAAGAGTTACTGCCGGGACAACAACAATAATAGACATCCGCTTTAGCAATTAAAGGGAAAAAAAAGAAACAAAAAATAAAAAGCAGGAAATTTGAAATAATGAAGATTTTTAAAGGGTTTTTGAGCATGGGATTTACAACGCGTAACGTGGAACCTGCCTCGCCGGCAGGCAGGCGCGTAACGCATAACGAATTTTAAACTGGCACCGCTTTGCAAGAGTTCAGTTTCGCATTATGCGTAACGCGAATTACTCGCGCAGATCGCGATGGCTAACGCGTCGGCCGCGTCGTCGGGCTGGGGAATTTCCTTTAGATTTAAAATCAGTTTGACCATTTTTTGCACCTGCATCTTGGAAGCCGCGCCGTAGGAGGAAACCGCCTGCTTAACCTGCAAGGGCGTGAATTCGGTTAGCGGGAGTCCGTGTTCCTTGGCGGTTAAGAGGATTACTCCGCGGGCTTGGCCGACTATCAGGGCGGTCTTTACGTTTTTACAAAAAAATAATTGTTCCACGGCGACAAGATCAGGCCGGTATTTTTTCATGATTTTCCCGAGTTCTTCGTGGATAATCCAAAGCCGCCCGGCTAATTCCATTTTAGCATGAGTTTTGATTGAGCCATAGTCCCGGCAGGCTAAATTATTGTCTTCCCGGCGAATAACGCCCCAGCCGGTATCGGCGATGCCGGGATCAATGCCGAGGATGATGAAGGAGCGGGTTTTCATGCGCGATAAATAAAAGTCTTACTCGGTTTTGTATCTAAAATTTTTATGGCTTTCCAATCCGGAATCCGGAATCCGTAAGAAACGACCGGAGTGCCCGGCTTTAATTCTTTTTTTAGTTTTAGTCCGACCCTCGGCATTATGCTGGCGATTAAAAAAAGGAAAACCGCGTCCGCCCGGCTTATGTTTTCTTTAAAAAAGTTTTTTCTGGAAATTTTTACCCGGCTATTAAGCCGGAATTTTTTTATTAGGGAAAGAAAGTATGGGTAAGGTGAGAGTTCAAAGCCGATAGCTTGAAACCCGAGTTTTTCCGCCTCAAACAGAAAACTGCCGTCGCCGCAGCCTAAATCGTATACTTCAGCGTTGGCGCGAAGATTCAGTTCGTCAAAAATCTTTTTAAAGTTCTTTTTTGGCGTTGGCGCGAAAGGAACGCGGGTAAAAAAGATGGTAAAGGCCGTCCAAAAGGCGATAATGACAAAAATAATCTCCAGGAAAATGACCAGTCCCGCGAATGATAAAAATATTTGCATAAGTTAATTGAGACGGCCGCAAAATTGTTTTTAAGCGAAAAGAGCGAATCGCGTCCAAAGGAGTTTTGCGGTTATCTCGTGAAACAAAACAGCTGAATTTTTTGGCTACACTTCTACGTTTGTGTAATAATCGGAAACATCTTCATTATCCTCCAGTTCTTCAATAATCTTTTCCAGCTTTTCCCGGTCTTCGCTACTGACCTGAAGGCTGTCCTTAGGGACAAACTCAATTTCGGCCGAGGCCGCGGCGATGTTTTTTCCTTCCAGAAATTCTTTGACTTTCGGCAGGCTCTCCGGCGCCATGTAAATCATAACGCCCTCGTCTTCTTTCAGAAATTCTTCAATACCCAGGTCAATGAGTTCCAGTTCCAATTCATCCAGGTTGGCTTTAAGTCCGCTTAGAACGCCGGCTTCAACGCGGATAACGCCTTTTTTAGAAAAATTCCAGCCCACGCTCCCGAAACTGCCGCCGTGTTTAGTAAAAATATGGCGGATGTTTGAAGCGGAACGGTTGCGGTTGTCGGTTAAGGACTTTACGATGAATTGCGAATTGGCCGGGCCGATCGCCTCGTAATAGATTTCGGCAATCTCAGCGCCGGAGAGTTCGCCGGTGCCGCGCTTAACCGCCCGCTCAATATTTTCTTTGGGCATATTGGCGGCTTTGGCCTTTTCTATGGCGATGCGCAAAGAAAAATTAACGCCCGGGTCGCCGCCTTTTTCCCTTGCCGCTATGGTAATGAGATTTCCCAGTTTCGTAAAAATCGCGCCTTTTTTCGCGTCTACCACGGCTTTTTGCCTTTTAGTTGTGGCCCACTTGGAATGTCCGGACATGTTTTAGTGATTAGTTGATTGGTTAATTGGTGATTTGGGATTGGCGATTTAAGGTTCAATTTAAATTAACCAATCACCAATCACAATTTACTACAATAAAATTAACATGATTTTAAGCTAAAATCAATGTTTACTTAGTTGAAAGATGCTAGTATAATTATATTAATCCAGTTCCGCCCTTTATTGGGATAGATTTAAAAAAACGCGAAAATTGGTAAGCGCTAATTTTACCGTTAGTAATAATATGGATTTAGACAGTATTAAAGCCATGAAAAAACTGGATACCGGCTTTGTGGCCGAGTCTATCGCGGCCTTGCCCGATCAGATTAAGCAGGTTTTAAATGAAATTGATGCCATCCGGATCCCTGAAAATTACGGCCAGATTAATAAAATTGTCCTTAACGGGATGGGTGGGTCAAATTTGGGGGCGAGGATGATAAAATCTCTTTTCGCCGGGGAGCTAAAATTCCCTTTAATAATTGAGCCGGGCTATGTTCTGCCGGAATTTATTGACAAGAAAACATTGTATATTCTTTGTTCATATTCCGGAACAACCGAAGAGCCGCTTTCCACCCTTTCCGCGGCAATGAAAAATGGGGCAAAAATTATTGCCATCACCGCCAAAGAGGGGAAAGACAAAAAAAATATTCTTTTGGACCTGATCAAAAAACATAATTTAACCCATTACGTTTTTGATCCTAAGTACAACCCGTCATTAGAGCCGAGAATGGGGCTCGGATATTTGGTAGCCGGAACTTTGGTATTATTCAATAAAATAGGCGCGCTGAAAATCAATTTAGAGGAGATAAGGGCGATCGCGCGTGAGCTTAAGAAAAATAACGTTAAATTTGAGCCAGCCTCTGCCTTGGCGGACAATAAGGCAAAGCAGATCGCGAAAAAGATGCTTAATACGATTCCGGTTCTTGTCGCCGGAGACCAATTTGAAGGCAATTTACACATCTTAAGGAACCAGATAAACGAAAGCGCTAAGAATTTCTGCGCCTATCTTACTGTTCCGGAACTGAACCATCACGCCATGGAGGGACTCCGCTTTCCCAGGGGCAATAAAAAAGATTTACTGTTTTTATTTTTTGATTCAAAACTCTATCATCCGAGAATTTCAAAAAGGCTCGAGTTGACGAAAAGAATCGTAAAGAAAAATGGCATCAGGTTTTTGGAAATCGGATTAACGGGCAAAACAAAGCTCGCGCAAGCTTTTGAAATTTACCAATCCGGGTTATGGATAAGCTATTATCTCGGCCTTTTGAACGGAGTTGACCCGAGATATGTAAAATGGGTGAATTGGTTTAAAAAAGAACTGGGCGGGGATTAAATTATCTGTTTAATGACCGGAATAAAAAACGGCCATGGAATTGAATCGGCCGTTTATTTTGGAGGACGCTTTTTTAAGCGGGATTATTTTTCTATCCTATTATAAACGTCATCGTATCTTTTTATATCATCTTCTTCAAGATAATCGCCGGTCTGAACTTCAATTATTTCCAGGTCGGATTTCCCCGGGTTTGAAAGCCGGTGTTTTGTTTTTATTGGAATGTAAGCGCTCTCGTTTCTTTTTAAGAAGATTTCTCTGTCATCATTCACGATTTTGGCCAGACCCTTTATTACCACCCAGTGCTCGGCTCGGCGTTCATGCGACTGGAGGCTTAAGGAGGCGCCCGGATAAACGGTTATTTTTTTTACTTTGTGGTCCGGCCGGTCAATTAAGACTTCGTATTTTCCCCAGGGCCGGTAGCCGATCAGGTTGTGTTCGATTTCCTTCATCCCCTTTTCTTTCAGAAGCTTCACGACTTTTTTTACTTCCTGACCCCGGCCTTTTTTTTGGATCAGGAGGCTGTCACTTGAATCAACGATAATGAGGTTTTCCACGCCGACGGTCGCTACTAGCCGATCTCCCGGGCTTTGGATAAAAACATTTTTTGAATCAATATTTACATGGCGCGGATTAGCGCCAGAGAGGTTTAATTCCGCCAAAGAGTCAAATGAACCGATATCATTCCAGCCAAAATCACCTTCAAAAACGATAACCTTGTTTGATTTTTCCGAGACGGCCACGTCAAAACTTATTGGGCTCAGCCCGGTAAATTTTTTTAAAAAATTTTCATAATTTTCTTTGTAAATGGAATATATTTCCGGAGCATGGAGTTTAAGCTCGCGCGCCAGGGTTTTCGGGGTAAAAAGATACATGCCGGCGTTCCAAAGATAATCTCCTGAAGCGACGTATTCGGAAGCGGTTTTGTAATCCGGTTTTTCCACGAAGCTGGAAACTAAAAAATGATTGCCTTCTTTCCCGCCTTTCATAATATAGCCATATCCGGTTTCAACCTTTGTCGGGGTGATGCCGATAGCGCCGACTTTATCGCCGGTTTCTTTTAAAGCCAATTCGGCGAGCGCCAGGAATTTTTTTTCTTCAGTAATATAATGGTCCGAGTGGACTTCAATTATGGGTTCGTCTAAATTAATACCCTCTTTCTCAACAAGATATTTTACCGCCAGCGCGATGGCCGGAGCGGTGTCCAGGCTTTTTGGCTCCACGATTATCCGGGTTTCCTTGAAATCGGTTTCTATTTCTTTTATCTGGTTTAAGGCGTTAAAATAATTTTCCCAGTTAGTGATAAGATAAATATTTTCCGTTGGAATGATTTTTTTCATTCTTAAATAAGTTTCCTGAAGAAGGGAATAGTCGCCGCAGAGATTTAAAAATTGCTTTGGGTAATTTTTTCGCGATAATGGCCAGAGCCGGGTTCCCGAGCCGCCGCAGAGTATAAGGCAATGCATAAATTTATTGCTCAAATATTTAAGCTGTATGTGCTTTATATTAAATGAAAAGTCCCCTCTTGACAAGGGGAACAGATTGGATTATTATTAAGTAAGATTTGATAAAATTCAGTTGAAGCAACGGACAGTGATATTAAAAAAATGATATCCCTGTTTTTTAACTGTCTTTCGCACTTTAACAAATAAAAAGTCTTTAATGATTTTAGAAAGCCTTTTTCAGATAACAACTAAGTAGGTAAAGGACCCCGCAAAACGCGGGGAACAAATTATAGTGGTCCTGGATTTTGGCCGGTCGACAAAAGGCCAAGGTTCAGAAAATTTTGGTGCTAACAGGCGCCAATTATCGTACTATTCCGTCCCGTCCCGCATTTTGCGAGGACGAGGACAAACCAAAAACAAAACATAAATTGAGCTAATCATAATTACTCAAAACTTTTTGAGAGTTTGATCCTGGCTCAGGACGAACGCTGGCGGCGTGTCTAAGGCATGCAAGTCGAGTGGGTTAGACCCACGGCAAACGGGAGCGTAACACATTGGTAACTTACCTTGGGGTCGTGAAT